>NZ_KQ948357.1:0-153400 GCF_001514055.1 Streptomyces corchorusii
CTTGTACGAGGTAGGAGTTGACCTGGAGGAACTCGCCCGAGAGGGTCTCGCGTTTGAACAGGTTGGAGACCTGGGGCTCGATGCACTCGTACACCCCCGCGATCGACGCGATGGTCGAGGTCGGGGCGATGGCCAGCATGAGGGCGTTGCGCATGCCCACCGCGGCGACACGTTCCCTCAGCGCCGCCCAGCGTTCGGGCCAGGTGAACTGGACGTCGTAGTGGTCGGGGTGGAGGACGCCGCGGGCGGCGCGGGTCTGCTCCCAGGCGGGCAGGGGGCCGTTGCGCTCGGCGAGGTCGGCGGAGGTCTCGTAGGCGGCGAGCATGATCCGCTCGGCGATCCGGGTGGAGAGCTGCTTGGCTTCCGCCGAGTCGAAGGGCAGACGGAGCTTGAAGAAGACGTCCTGTAGGCCCATCGCGCCCAGGCCGACCGGACGCCATTTGGCGTTGGAGCGGCCTGCCTGCTCGGTGGGGTAGAAGTTGATGTCGACCACGCGGTCCAGGAAGGTCACGGCGGTGCGGACCGTCTGGTCCAGCCGCTCCCAGTCGATGTCCCCGCTCACCGCGTCCACGAACGCGCCAAGGTTGACCGAGCCGAGGTTGCAGACGGCGGTTTCGCCGTCGTTGGTGACCTCCAGGATCTCGGTGCACAGGTTGGAGGAGTGGACGACGTTGCCGGGTTCGGCGGTCTGGTTGGCGGTACGGTTGGCGGCGTCCTTGAAGGTCATCCAGCCGTTGCCGGTCTGGGCCAAGGTGCGCATCATCCGCCCGTACAGCTCGCGGGCCGCGATGGTCTTCTTCGCCAGGCCCGCCGCTTCGGCCTTGCGGTAGGCGGCGTCGAAGTCCTCGCCCCACAGGTCGACCAGCTCGGGCACGTCGGCGGGGGAGAACAGCGACCACTGCTCGTCGGCGTTGACCCGGCGCATGAACTCGTCCGGGATCCAGTGCGCGAGGTTGAGGTTGTGGGTGCGGCGGGCGTCCTCACCGGTGTTGTCCCGCAGCTCCAGGAACTCCTCGATGTCGGAGTGCCAGGTCTCCAGGTAGACCGCTGCCGCGCCCTTGCGCCGGCCGCCCTGGTTCACCGCCGCCACGGAGGCGTCCAGCGTCTTCAGGAACGGCACGATCCCGTTGGAGTGCCCGTTCGTCCCCCGGATGAAGGTGCCGCGGGAGCGGATGCGGGAGTAGGACAGGCCGATGCCGCCGGCGTGCTTGGAGAGGCGGGCGACCTGGTGGTAGCGGTCGTAGATGGAGTCCAACTCGTCCAGCGGGGAGTCCAGCAGGTAGCACGCGGACATCTGCGGGTGCGGGGTGCCGGAGTTGAAGAGCGTGGGGGAGGACGGCAGGTAGTCCAGGCGGCTCATCAGGCCGTACAGCGCCGCGACCTCCTCGACGGAACGGCTCGTGTCGTCCTCCGCCAGACCGCTCGCCACCCGCAGCAGGAAGTGCTGGGGCGTCTCGATCACCTTGCGGGTGACCGGGTGGCGCAGCAGGTAGCGGCTGTAGAGGGTGCGCAGGCCGAAGTAGCCGAAGCGGTCGTCGGCGCCCTCCGCCACGGCGGACTCGACCAGAGCGTCGAGCCGTTCGGCGTGGGTGCGGACGAACTCCGCCGTGCCGTCGGCGATCAGGCCCTCGCGCCGGCCGAGCGCGATCGACTCGGTGAAGGTCGACACGCCCTGCGCGGCGACCTCACGGCGGATGCTGATCGTCAGCAGCCGGGCGGCCAGCTTCGAGTAGGCGGGGTCCTCGGAGATGAGCCCGGCGGCGGCCTCCGTGGCCAGCTCCCGCAGCTCCGCCTCGTCGGCCCGAGCGGACCGGCCGCGCAGCGCGGCGGCGGCGACCCGACCCGGGTCGGCGTCGGGCAGGTCGGCGGTCAGCTCGGTCAGCGTCCGCAGCAGCGCGGGCTCCAGGTCCTGCTGCAAGTGCTCCTCGGTGCGCGAGGCCGGAAAGCTCGGAGCGATGGTCACGTGGTGCTCCCTCGTTGGGTGGAGGACGGGGCCCGGGACACAGGGGTGGCAAGGCAGGGAAAGGCAGACGCCAGTGCCTGAGGGGCCCGCTGTGCCGTGGGCGTCTCAGGTGTCGCCGAAATCAGGTGGGAGCATACATCTTGTGTCTCGCGTCGCAACGGACCCCAGATGTAGTGTCCCGGGGTGTGTTAGCTGTTCGGACAGCGAGCGAAAACGGGGGTCTGCGCCCAGGCGCGACAAGGGCTCCGCGGGCTCTCCCGCGACGCCCGTGGAGGGTGCGCGGCCGGGCCGTGGCCGGACGGGAGACGGGCTGTGCCGCACGGGGCGGAAGTGGCAGGAGGTCAAAGATGGCTGAAAGTCATCAGTGCGTTCGCCGCCCTCGGGCAGGCCCCTTCAAGCGGGGGAGACCCCTGGGAATGTCGTGTCAGGTCGGCACGGCGCAGCCGCGCAGGGCGAGAGGGGTCGGCTCGGTCAACCCGGCGACCGCGTCCGGGAGTTCGCCGAGCCGGTTGTTGCGCAGGTCCAGGTGGCACAGCCGACGCGGCCCGCCGACGCTCGGCGGCCGTGCCGCACGACCGAACGGCAGGCCGCAACAACGAACGACAGGCAACGAACGACAGGCCGCAACAGCGAACGACAGGCCGCTGTGCCGAACAACAGGCCGTTCGCCAGAACAACAGGCCGCTCAGCCGAACAACAGGCCGTCAGCCGTTCGCCCGCTCCGCTGCGCTGCGTTCCACGCAGAACTCATTGCCTTCGGGGTCGTGCAGCGTCACCCACCCCGTTCCGTCGGGCCTTCGGTGGTCGCTCTCCAGCGTGGCACCGAGCGAGAGCAGCCGCTCGACCTCTTCGTCCCGGGTGAGGTCCTGAGGCTGGAGATCCACGTGCACGCGGTTCTTCACGCTCTTGCGGTCATCGACCCGGACGAACAGCAAGGTGGCCGTGGCGGATGTGACCACGGCTTCCGGATCTCCCGGAAAGTCGTCCTCGGCGAGAGAGCCGTTCAGAACCTCGGCCCAGAAACGCGCAAGGTTGTAGGGATCGGCAGAGTCGATGGTGACATGGCGGATCAAGGAGGTCATGGCCCCGACCCGACCATGAATGCCTCCTGCCGTCCAGAGGCAGCCGGCCCCGGCGCCGGTCGCCAGGCCCTGGGCATGGCCGGAGAGGCAGGGCCCGCCTCGGGCACCACCCGGCCGCCCCACAGGACGACCGTCGGCTCACTCCTCGAACAGCGTCTCCTGTTCGCCCTCCGCCTGCTGCCGTACCCGGCGGTTGCGGGCGCCCACCATCACGGCCGTCGCCGCGGCGGTCACGCCGAGGGCGACCGGGACCATCCAGCCGCGGTCGAGGACGTGGCCGAGGGCGTGGTCGAGGGAGAGGCGGCCCGGACCGGCGATGGCGAGACCGGCCGCGGCCAGGCCGAGGGTCGCCGCGTACTCGTAACCGCCCTCCTGCGCGAAGAAGCCGTGGGGCATGTGCACCGCCGCCGCCCCCGCCATGCCGCCGGCCGCCGCCGCGCCCGCCGCCGGGGTCGCGAGGCCCAGGGCCAGCAGGGTGCCGCCGCCCGCCTCCGCCAGCCCCGACGCCGTCGCGCTCAGCTTGCCGGGCGCGTAGCCGATGGACTCCATGTACTGGCCGGTGCCCTCCAGCCCGTGCCCGCCGAACCAGCCGAACAGCTTCTGCGCGCCGTGCGCCGCCAGTACTCCGCCGGTGCTCAGCCGAAGCAGCAGCAGGCCCAGATCACGTCGGTTGTAACAGGTCACGGTGACTCCCCAGCAGACAGGCGGACACGTCCCCTCCCGCGTTCCCACCCTCGCACCGCCGACGCGGCCCGGCCCGTCCTGGCTGCCGTTCGGGTGGCGGGCCCGCCGGCGCGGTGTGAGTCTGACGCCATGACGATTCAACCGGCCAAGCTCAGCGACCCCGCGGTCCGGGCCTTCGTCCACGCCGTCAACGCCCACGACCGCGAGGGCTTCATGGCCCTGCTCACGCCCGGGGCGACCATGGCCGACGACGGCTCCGACCGGGACCTCGCCGACTGGATCGACCGGGAGATCTTCTCCTCCCACGGCCACATGGAGGTCGACAACGAGTCCGCCGGCGGCCGGACCCTGCTCGCCCGCTACCGCAACGACACCTGGGGCGAGATGCGCACCCGGTGGAGCTTCACCGTCGAGGACGACGGGCGGATCTCGCGCTTCGAGACCGGGCAGGCGTGAGAAGACCCGGGCTTGCGGAGACGCGCGAACGTGACAACACCCCCGTGGGCTTGTGTTCGCCTGCGCTCCAACCCCTACCGTCCCGCCCATGACGACACGAACGCTGGGACGCAGTGGCATCGAGGTGAGCGCGCTCGGTTTCGGGTGCTGGGCCATCGGGGGTGAGCACCAGACCGCCGACGGGCAGCCCGTCGGCTGGGGGAAGGTGGACGACGACGAGTCCGTACGGGCCGTCCGCCGGGCGCTGGACCTCGGCGTCACCTTCTTCGACACCGCCGACTCCTACGGCACCGGGCACAGCGAGGAGATCCTCGGCAAGGCCCTCGGCAAGCGGCGGGACGACGTCGTCCTCGCCACCAAGTGGGGCAACGTCTTCGACGCGGACACCCGCACCCTCACCGGCACCGACGCCACCCCGGAGTACGCCCGCCGGGCCCTCACCGCCTCCCTGCGCCGCCTCGGCACCGACCGCGTCGACCTCTACCAGCTCCACATCTCCGACGCCGACCCGGCGCGGGCCGCCGAACTGCGCGACGCCTGCGAGGAGTTCGTCGGCGAAGGGCTCGTCCGCGCCTACGGCTGGAGCACCGACGACCCCGCGCGGGCCGCCGTCTTCGCCGAGGGCCCGCACTGCACGGCCGTACAGCACGCCCTCAACGTCCTCCAGGACGCACCCGAACTCGTGGCCTTGTGCGAGCGGTTGGAGCTGGCGAGCGTCAACCGCAGCCCGCTCGCCATGGGACTGCTCGCCGGGCGGCGCGGCGGGCCGCTGGAGGCCGGGGACATCCGGAGCCGGCCGCCGGCCTGGCTCCCGGGGTACGCGGACGACGGCTCCGGCGCCGATCCCGAGTGGCTGGCCCGGATCGACGCGGTCCGCTCCCTCCTCACCAGCGAGGGCCGCAGCCTCGCCCAGGGCGCCCTCGCCTGGCTGTGGGCCCGCAGCCCGCGCACCGTGCCCATCCCCGGTTTCCGGACAGTCGCCCAGGCCGAGGAGAACGCCGGGGCGCTCGCGAAGGGGCCCCTCACCGCGGCGCAGTCGGCGGAGATCGACCGTCTGCTCGGCAGGTGAGCGGCAGGAGGGGTGCAAGAGAGGTGTAAGGGCCGGGGAACGGGGGTACTTCATCGGATTTTCATAACGCGGCAAATTCCGTGCCGTCTCGGCCACCAGTTCGTGAAGTCCCTGCTCGACGCGGTGTACGGTCCCCGGGTGCGTGAATGTTCCCGGCTCAGCCGGCGTGCCGTCCTCGGACTGACGGCCGCCGCCCTTCCCCTGTCCACGGCCACCTCCGCCGCCGCGGCGACCGTCGTCGGCGGCGAGCGGCTGGCCCGCGCCGGCGTCCAGGTGCGCGGCGCCACCGGGCTGCCCAAGAAGCTCACCGCCCGCTCCTGGCTGGTCGCCGACTGCGAGAGCGGGGAGGTGCTCGCCTCCTTCGGCGCGCACCGGCGGCTCGCGCCCGCGTCCACGCTGAAGATGCTGTTCGCCGCCACCGTGCTGAAGAAGTTCGAGCGCACCGAGCGGTACCGGGTCACCGACGCCGATCTCGCCGACATCCCGGCCGGCTCCAGCCTCGTCGGCATCAAGCCCGGCCTCACCTACACCGTCGAGCAGTTGTGGCAGGGCGTGTTCCTGCGCTCGGGGAACGACGCCGTGCACGTGCTGTCCCACATGAACGGCGGCGTCGCGAAGACCGTCGCCGAGATGCAGGCCAAGGCCGCGGACCTCCAGGCCCTGGACACCCATGTGGTCAGCCCGGACGGCTTCGACCACAAGGGGCAGCTCTCCTCGGCGTACGACCTCACGCTCTTCGCCCGGCACGGCCTGAAGGACCCCGACTTCCGCGCCTACTGCGGCACGCGGACCGCCGACTTCCCGGCGGGCGGGAAGAAGACCTTCCAGATCCAGAACACCGACCGCCTGCTGACCGGGGCGTGGGGCCTGAAGACCTACGACGGCCTGATCGGTGTCAAGAACGGCTACACCAGCCATGCCGGTAACACCTTCACCGGCGCGGCCACCCGGGGCGGGCGCACCCTGCTGGTCACCGTGATGCATCCCGACGCGGGCGGCAACGCCGTCTACGAGCACACCGCCGCGCTCCTCGACTGGGGCTTCACCCACGGGCGTTCGGCCCAGCCGGTGGGCCTGCTGGTCGAACCGCTCAGCGAGGGCGGGGCGAGCGCGACCCCGGTGCCCGCGCCGAAGACGGTGCAGGCGGCGGCCGGCGCTCCCGGCTCGGCGTCCGGCGGCGGCTCGGCGTGGCGGATCGCGGAGGGCGCCGCCGGGGCGCTCGCGGTGCTGGGAGCGGGAGCCTGGACCCTGCGCAGGCGCCGGGCACGGACGGCGGGGGCACCGGCGGCCGACGGAGCGGAGACGGGGGGCGGGCACCGGCGCTGACCGGGGTGCCGGCGCGGACGGTCACACGCACCCGCGCTGAGCGGTCGTACCGCCTGCCCTGCCACCGATCCCGTCGTACGGCGTGTGTGGCGGCGGTCGTTCCAGCGGCCGGTGTGTACCCCGCGGCCCGCCGCGAGGTCCACCCCCAACTCCCGTCCGATGGAACGGCCGCCGCCTCCCCCCTCGCAGTGGCCGCGGAACCTCTGTGCCCCAACTGTGAAGCTCTGGTGGAGAAAAGTTGAGCACATGTCACCGATGGACCGCAATAGCACGGATGTTCAAATTCCGTTTGCGGGGGCGGGCGAAGGGCGCGCCTCAGCCCCGCCCGATGTACGGCATCGCCGTCGCCAGTACCGTCGCGAACTGCACGTTCGCCTCCAGCGGCAGCTCCGCCATGTGCCGTACCGTGCGCGCCACATCGGCCACGTCCATCACCGGTTCCGGGACCACCTCCCCGTTCGCCTGGAGCGCGCCCGTCTCCATCCGGGCCGTCATGTCCGTCGCCGCGTTGCCGATGTCGATCTGCCCGACCGCGATGCGGTACGGCCGCCCGTCCAGGGAGAGCGACTTGGTCAGGCCGGTCAGCGCGTGCTTGGTCGCGGTGTAGGCGACCGACCGCGGGCGGGGCGTGTGGGCCGAGACGGAGCCGTTGTTGATGATCCGGCCGCCCTGCGGGTCCTGCTCCTTCATCCGCCGGTAGGCCGCCTGGGCGCACAGGAACGCGCCGTTGAGGTTGGTGTCCACCACGTGCCGCCAGGCGTCGTAGGGCAGTTCCTCGACCGGGACCCCGCCGGGCCCGAAGGTCCCCGCGTTGTTGAACAGCAGGTCCACCCGGCCGAACCGCTCCACGGTCGCCGTGAAGAGCGCCTCGACGTCCTCGGGCCGTGACACGTCGGTGGGGACGGCGAGCGAGGCCGCCCCCGGCGCCAGTGCCGCCGTCGCCGCCAGCGGCTCCGCGCGCCGGCCGGCCAGCGCCACCGACCAGCCCGCGCGCAGCAGTTCCACGGCGACGGCCCGGCCGATGCCGGAGCCGGCCCCGGTCACCACCGCGATGTTCGATTGCCTGTCAGTCATGGTTCCGCAGCGTAGGCGGGAAGTCCGCCATGCGGAATCCACTGTCCGCCATACGGTTACCCGGCGAGAACGGCCGTCTCGTCACCCGCCGTCTCCTCCCCGGGGTAGCGCACCCCGATCCGCTCCCGCACCGCGTCCAGCGTCCGCATCACCGCGAGCGTGCCCTCCAGCGGCACCAGCGGCGACTCCTTCTCGCCCGCCCGCAGCGCCCGCATGACCTCCGCCGCCTCGTGCCGCAGGCTGGTGCGCGGCCCGTCGGCCGGGTCGGCGGCGAACTCCTCGGGGTCACGGCCGTCCCGGTGCAGTACGAACCGGTCGGGGTTGAAGAAGCCGGACGGGATGTCGATCCGGCCGCGCGAACCGGTGACCGACGCGGTGACCGCCGTACCGCCGACGATCGAGCAGTGCAGCGAGGCCAGCGCGCCGCTCTCCCAGGACAGCACCGCGCCCGTCTGGAGATCGACGCCCTCGGGCGACAGCACCGCGCTCGCGGCGACCCCGTCCGGCTCGCCCAGCAGCAACTGCGCGAACGACACCGGGTACACGCCCAGGTCCAGCAGCGCACCGCCGCCCAGCGCCCGGTCCCGCAGCCGGTGCGCGGCCGGGAAGGGGCCGGCCAGGCCGAAGTCGGCGTGCACGGTCCGCACCTCGCCGATCGCCCCGTCCTCCACCAGCGCCTTCAGCCGCCGGACCAGCGGGTTGCAGTACATCCACATCGCCTCCATCAGGAAGCGGTCGTGCTCCCGCGCCAGCGCGACGAGTTCCTCCGCCTCGCGCAGGTTCAGCGTGAACGGCTTCTCGCACAGCACGTTCCGGCCCGCCTCCAGGCACAGCCCGGCTGCCGCCCGGTGCGCCGCGTGCGGAGTGGCGACGTACACGACGTCGACGTCCGGGTCCGCCGCCAGCGACTCCCAGTCGCCGTACGCCCGCTCCACCCCGAACCGCTCGGCGAACGCCTCCGCCGGCTCCCGCCGCCGCGAGGCCACCGCCACGATCTCCGCGCCCGGCAGATCCACCAGATCCGCCGCGAACGCCGCCGCGATCCCGCCCGTCGCCAGGATCCCCCACCGCACGCTCTCTCCCGCCATCCCCGCCCTCGCTCATCCGTTCCCCGGCAGTGTGTACGAGCTGAGAGCATAGGTGCCGGTCATGTCAGCGACACCGATGTCAGAGAACGCAGAGAACGCAGAGAACGCAGAGAACAGGGAGGGGCACATGCCGGACCACGCGGCGGCACCGACACCGCGACAGGACCAGCGGTCCGCCTCCGCCTCCGTACCGTCACCGGCCCGCGCACCGCGCCGCACCGGCCCCCTCGTCACCTTCCTCCTCGGCGGCCTCACCGCGACCACCCCGCTCGCGATGGACATGTACCTGCCGTCACTGCCGGAGGTCACCCGCTCGCTCGACGCCCCCGCCGTCACCGTCCAGCTCACCCTCACCGCCTGCATGGCCGGACTCGCCCTCGGCCAACTGGTCGTCGGCCCCCTCAGCGACCGCTGGGGCCGGCGCCGCCCGCTGCTCGCCGGACTCGTCGTCTACCTGCTCGCCACCGCCCTGTGCGCCCTCGCGCCCACCGTCGAGACGCTGATCGCCTTCCGGCTGGTCCAGGGCCTCGCCGGCGCGGCCGGAGTGGTCATCGCCCGCGCCGTCGTACGCGACCTGTACGACGGCGTCGCCATGGCCCGCTTCTTCTCCACCCTCATGCTGATCTCCGGGGCCGCCCCCATCGTCGCGCCGCTCGTCGGCGGGCAGATCCTCCGGGTGACGGACTGGCGGGGCGTCTTCGTGGTGCTCACGGTGGTCGGCGCCGCGCTCACCGCCCTCGTCTGGGTCCGGCTGCCGGAGACCCTGCCGCCGACCGAACGGCACAGCGGCGGAACCCGCGAGACCCTGCGGGCGATGCGCGGCCTCCTCGCCGACCTGCCCTTCACCGGCTACATGCTCGCCGGCGGCTTCGCCTTCGCCGCGCTGTTCGCCTACGTCAGCGCGTCCCCCTTCGTCGTCCAGGAGATCTACGGCGCCTCCCCGCAGACCTTCAGCCTGCTGTTCGGCCTCAACTCCGTCGGCCTGGTGGCCGCCGGCCAGTTCAACGGCAAGGTCCTGGTCGGGCGGGTCAGCCTGGACAAGGTGCTCGCCGGCGGCCTGGCGGTGATCGTGCTCGCCGCGACCGCCCTGCTGCTGATGGCCACGGGCGTCTTCGGCGACACCGGCCTCGTCCCCGTCGCCGCCGCCCTCTTCGTCCTGATGTCCGCGATGGGCGTCACCCTGCCCAACGCCCAGACCCTCGCCCTGCTGCGCACCAAGCACGCGGCCGGCTCCGCCTCCGCGCTGCTCGGCACCTCCTCCTTCCTCGTCGGCGCGGTCGCCTCCCCCCTCGTCGGCGTCGCCGGGGAGCACACCGCCGTCCCGATGGCCGTCGTCCAGCTGGCCGGAGCACTGGTCGCGGTGGCCTGCTTCGTGGGAATGTGCCGTCCCTGGGCGACACGGGGGACCACCCGTGCGGGGTCGGAGGGAGACGAGAGCTGAGCGCACCGAGACTGCGCGCCGGCACGGCGGAACGGGCCGGGCTCGACCCCGTCGAACTCGGGCACCTGGTCGACGAGGTGCACGCCCTCACCGCCGGTGAGCGCCCCTGGGCGTCCGGCGCCGTCGTCCTGGCCGGCCGCGGACCCGTGATCGCCGTGGCCGAGGCCGCGGGCTGGGCCGTGCGCTACGCCGCCCACGACCCCGAGAGCGGCACCGGCGTGGAACTGCCGCCGGCCGCCCGGGTCCCGGCCACCGTCGACACCCCCTTCGACCTGGCCTCCCTGACCAAGCTGTTCACGTCCGTCGCCGCCGTGCAGCAGATCGAGCGCGGCACCCTCGGCATGGACGCCCGCGTCGGCGACTACCTGCCCGACTTCCACGCCGCCGCCGCGCACGGCATCACGGTGCGGCAGCTGCTCACCCACACCTCCGGTCTGCGCCCCGAACTCCCCCTGTACGACTGCCCCGACGACGCCACCCGTCTCGACCTGCTGCGTGCCGAGGCCCCGTCCGGCGAGATGGGCCGGTACGCGTACTCGGACCTGAACATGCTCCTGCTCCAGTTCGTCCTGGAACGCGTCACCGGCCGGAGCCTCGACGTCCTCGTGCGGGACTGCGTCACCCGGCCGCTCGGCATGAACGCCACCGCGTTCGGACCCTGCCCCGGCGCCGCGGCCACCGAGGACCAGCGGCGGCCGTGGGCCAAGGCCGACCGGGGGATGCTGCGGGGCGTGGTCCACGACGAGAACGCCTGGGCGCTCGGCGGGGTCGCCGGCCACGCGGGCCTCTTCTCCACCGCGCCCGACCTGGCCGTCTTCTGCCGCGCCCTGCTCGCGGGCGGCTCCTACGGCCCCGCGCGCATCCTCGGCCCCGACTACGTGGAGCTGCTGTTCACCCCGCCCGGACTGGGCTTCTGCGTGGACCAGCCGTGGTTCATGGGCGAACTGGCGGGCCGCGGCGCGGCGGGCCACACGGGCTTCACCGGCACGGCCCTGATCCTGGACCGGGCGACGGACACGTTCCTCGTCCTCCTGGCCAACACGGTCCACCCGAAACGCCGCGCCCCGGACAGCGCCCCACGAGCGAGGCTGGCGACCCACCTGGCGAGAGCGGTCGTCTGACAACCGAGGGCGGCGGGCTCGCACCGGCGCCGGGCGCCATAGAATCGCCAGGTGAACGACCCCCTGCGCACAGCCCTGGCCGAGCTGCTCGACGGCCTGCCCCCCACGGAGGTCACCGCCGCCGTGGACCGGCTGATCGCCAACTACCGCGGCGACACCCCGACCCACGCGCCGATCCTCCGCGACCGCGCCGACGTGGCCGCGTACGCCGCCTACCGCATGCCCGCCACCTTCGAGGCCGTCCACCGCGCGCTGGAGGCGTTCGCGGCGACCGTCCCCGACTGGACCCCCGGCAGCCATGTGGACGTAGGCGGCGGCACCGGCGCCGCCACCTGGGCCGTCACCGCCACCTGGCCCGGCGAGCGCGGCGTCACCGTGCTGGACTGGGCCGAACCCGCCCTCGCCCTCGGCCGGGAGATCGCCGCCGCCAACCCGGCCCTGAAGGACGCCCGCTGGCAGCGCGCCCGGATCGGCGCCGACCTCACCCTGGACACCACCGACCTGGTCACGGTGTCGTACGTCCTCAACGAACTCGCCGAGACCGACCGCGCCGCCCTCGTCGACGCCGCCGCCGGCGCCGCGCGGACCGTCGTGATCGTCGAAGCCGGCACCCCGGCCGGCTACGCGCGCGTCATCGAGGCCCGCGACCGGCTGGTCCGGGCCGGCTTCCGCATCGCCGCCCCCTGCCCGCACAGCGCCGCCTGCCCCATCGCGCCCGGCACGGACTGGTGCCACTTCTCCGCCCGCGTCGGCCGCTCCTCCCTGCACCGCCAGGTCAAGGGCGGCTCACTGGCGTACGAGGACGAGAAGTTCTCCTACGTCGCCGCCACCCGGCTGCCCGCCGAGCCCGCCCCCGCCCGGGTGGTCCGGCGCCCGCAGCTCCGCAAGGGCCAAGTGCTGCTCGACCTGTGCGAGACCGAGGAGCGGCTGCGCCGGACGACGGTCACCAAGCGCCACGGCGACCTGTACAAGGCGGCCCGGGACGCGGACTGGGGCGACGCCTGGCCGCCGTGCGACCCCGCGTCCTGACGCGTGTCGTAGCCCGCCCCCGCCGCTTGTTACTTTCGACCCCATGGTCAGCAAGCCCGCACCCGACGCCACCCGCCGCAGCGAGAGGTCCCGCCGGGCCATCTACGCCGCCGCCCTCGCCCTGGTCGGGGAGGTCGGGTACCCGAAGACCACCGTCGAGGCCATCGCCGCCCGGGCCGGGGTCGGCAAGCAGACCATCTACCGCTGGTGGTCGTCCAAGGCGGACGTCCTGCTGGAGGCCTTCCTCGACCTCGCCGGGCAGTCGGCGCAGGCGGCGGGGCAGGCGGCGGACGCCGTCCCGGACACCGGTGACCTGGCCGCCGACCTCAAGGCGGTGCTGCGGGCCACGGTGGACGAGCTGTTCGACCCGCGCTTCGAGGTGCCGGCACGGGCGCTGGCCGCGGAGGGGGTGGTCAACGAGCAGCTCGGCCGCGAGGTCGTCGCCAAGCTGCTGGAACCGCAGCTCCAGCTGTACGTCGCCCGGTTGCGCTCGGCCCAGGACGCGGGGGCCGTACGAGCCGACGTCGACCCCCGGATCGCCCTGGAGCTGTTCGTCTCCCCGCTCGCCCAGCGCTGGCTGCAACGGAGCGGGCCGGTCTCGTACGCGTACACGGACACCCTCGTCGAGTACGCCCTGCACGGGATCGCCCCGCGCTGAACCGCCCGCCCGTCCACCGGTGACCGCCGGCCACTCTTGTGCGGCGACCCCCCGAAGCACACGAAGATGGGACGATAAGGCATGCTGTCCGCACACCAGCGAGGCGACCACCAGACCGAGGGGATAGATGAGCGCGACGTTCGGCGGCCGGGGTGGCCGGCAGGGCAAACTCTCCCAGTGGCTGCTCGGACGCCGCCCGAAGGAGGCCGCCGACGACGACAGCGGCCGTGAGACCCTGCTGCTCGCAGCCGCCGCCGCGGGCCTGCCCCTCGCCCCCGCCGCGCATCCCGCCGACGGCTACCGCTGCTCCTGCGACCGCGTGGGCTGTCCCACCCCCGCCCGGCACCCGGTGTCGTTCGCCTGGCAGACGCAGTCCACCACGGACCGCGCCCAGATCGAGCGCTGGGCCCGGCACCAGCCGACGGCGAACTTCATCACCGCCACCGGCATGGTGCACGACGTGCTGGACGTGCCCCTGGCGGCCGGCCGGGAGGCGCTGGACCGGCTGCTCGGCTCCGGCGTCGAGGTCGGCCCGGTCGCCGAGAGCGACGACGGCCGCATGCTGTTCTTCACCCTCACCCGCGGCACCCCCGAGGACGAGGACGAGTGGTGGCCCTGCGAGCTGGACTGCCACCCCGAGACGATGGACGAGCACCCCGGGCTGCGCTGGCACTGCCGGGGCTCCTACGTCCTGGTACCGCCCGCCCGGCTGCCCGGCGACGCCGACCAGCGGGTGCGCTGGGTGCGCGGCCCGGAGCATCCGCTGCCGGACCCGCTGAGCCTGCTGGAGGCGCTCACCGACGCCTGCGCCCGGCACGTGGGCTCCGAGCCCGGCCACCACGGCACGTCCTGGCCCCTGCACCACTGACGGCCCGGCGGGCCCCCGGGCCCCGCTCGCCCTACGCGCCCTGCGCGGACGTCAGCCCCTGCACCCGCCCCAGCATCCGCACCGGGCCACTGCCGGCCGGGTCGAGCACGGCCTGGTTGGCGATCGACTCCAGCGTCAGGGACTGCTTCACATCGCCCTTGATCAGGGCCCGCACGTCCTTGTTCGGGACCGGCACGGTGGCGCCCGTGTAGGCGGTCTGCTTCTCGTAGTGGTGCGTGGTGAAGAACACCAGCGCCCCGCCGTCCGCCGTGCGCAGCGCGAGCGGCGCGTAGTCGCCGTGGGTGAGCGGTTCGTCGATGAACTGCCGGACCAGGCCGGGCTTCTTGGCCTCCTTCGCGCGGTCCGCGCGCAGCCCGCTGGTGTCGCGCCCGTCCGCGAAGGCCTTCCCGCCGTTCTTCAAGTAGTCCGCGTACGTCTTGCTCAACTCGTCCGGGCGCACGGCCAGCCCGCCGGCGCCGGCCGGTACGGCCTCGGCCCAGCCGTCCTCGTCCGTCTTGAACGCCGGGACGGTGCCGGGGGCCATGAGCGTCAGATAGCTCACCTGCCAGCGCTCGCCGAGGTCGCCCCGGGTGAAGACCAGCACCCAGCGGTAGTTCCCGCCCTTGTTGCCCCGGGCGTCGGCGACGAACCAGCGGGGCCAGCCGGCCTTCTCCGGGATCGTGATCTTCACGTCCGTCAGCGTCAGCGGGGTGTGGTTCGCGTTCCCCGACGGGCTGTTGACGTGCCCGGCCCGCAGCCGGGCGGAGTCGATGTCGGAAAGGGCGCCGGTGACGTAGGGCGCGTCCAGGGAGCTGTCGTAGGCCTTGTCGGCCTTGTTGTACGCGTCCGTGAACGCGGTGACCGCCTTGGCGGCCTCGGCGCGGGTGGCCGCGGGAAGCACCACCCGCTCCCCGTGCACCACCACGCATCCGCTCGCGGTCAGCGACAAAGCGGTCAGCGAGGCCGCTATGAGTGCGTTCCGGTCACGCCTGCGAAGCCGCTGACGGCTGCGTTCCCTGGTCATCGGGCTCCTTCACCTTCCCCTTCCCGGAGGCGAACCCTACCGGGGAGAGGAACAGCGCGAGCACCGGGACCAGGTACAGCGCCCACACCGTGATCTGAAGGACCGTCGGGTCCGGCTGGAAGTTGAACACGCCCTTCAGCAGGGTGCCGTACCAGCTGTCCGGCGGGATGACACCGGAGATGTCGAAGGCCAGGTCGTTCAGGCCGGGGATCCAGTCGGCCTCCTGGAGGTCGTGGAAGCCGTACGCCAGCACGCCCGCCGCCACCACGACCAGCATCCCGCCGGTCCAGGTGAAGAACTTGGCCAGGTTGATCTTCAGGGCGCCCCGGTAGAACAGCCAGCCGAGGAGGACGGCCGTGGCGAGGCCGAGGGCGACGCCGATCAGCGGGCGCGGGGTGCCGTCGCTCGCCGCGTGCACCGACGCCCACACGAACAGCGCGGTCTCCAGGCCCTCCCGGCCGACCGCGAGGAACGCGGTGGCGACCAGCGCGCCCGTGCCGAGGGCGAGGGCGGCGTCCAGCTTGCCGTGCAGTTCCGACTTCAGGTGCCGGGCGGTGCGCCGCATCCAGAACACCATCCAGGTCACCAGGCCCACGGCGACGACCGACAGGGAGCCGCCGAGCGCCTCCTGCGCCTGGAACGTCAGCTCCTGGGAGCCGAACTCCAGGGCGCAGCCGAAGCCCATGGCGATGGCGATCGCGATGCCGATGCCGATCCAGATCGGCCTCAGGGCGTCCTTGCGGCCGGTCTTGACCAGGTAGGCGATCAGGATGCAGACGACGAGCGACGCCTCCAGACCCTCCCGCAGGCCGATCAGGTAGTTGGAGAACACGGGCTATGCCCCCTTCGAGAACAGCGTGCGGCCCCACCAGTCGCCGGAGTCCCGGACACCGGGCGGGACCGCGAAGACCGCCGAACCCACGTGCTGGATGTACTCGTTGAGCGCGTCGTGCGCGGCGAGGCGGCGCTGGAGCGGGATGAACCCCTTGCGCACGTCCCGCTGGTAGGCGAGGAAGAACAGGCCCGCGTCCAGCCGCCCGAGGCCGTCGGTGCCGTCGGTGAAGGAGTACCCCCGGCGCAGGATGGTGATCCCGTTGTTGGAGTCGGGGTGCGCGAGCCGTACGTGCGCGTCGGGCTTCATCGCCTTCAGGAACGGCTCGTCGTGCTCCTTGGCCTTGCCGACCGGGGCGCCCTCGCGCTTGTCCCGGCCGAACACGTCCTCCTGCTCCTGGAGCGAGGCGCGGTCCCAGGTCTCGATGTTCATGCGGATGCGCCGGGCGACCAGGTACGACCCGCCGGTCATCCAGTCCGGCCCGTCCTCCTCGCCGACCCACACGAACTTGTCCAGCCGGTCGGTCTCGGTGCCCGCGATGTTGCGGGTGCCGTCCTTGAAGCCCATCAGGTTGCGCGGGGTCTGCGCGTCCGGGGTGGTCGAGGAGGTCTTGCCGAAGCCGAGCTGGGACCAGCGGATGGCGACCTTGCCGAAGCCGATCCGGGCGAGGTTGCGGATGGCGTGCACGGCGACCTGGGGGTCGTCGGAGCAGGCCTGCACGCACAGGTCGCCGCCGGTGCGGGACCTGTCCAGGTTGTCGCCGGGGAACTTGGGCAGGTCGACCAGGGCCTCGGGCCGGCGGTCCGCCAGATCGAACTTGTCGAAGAGCGACGGACCGAACCCGATGGTGAGCGTCAGGCGGGACGGCTTGAGCCCGAGCGCCTCACCGGTGTCGTCCGGCGGGGCCTCGGCGAGCCCGCCGTAGGCGCCCTCGCCGACGGTCTTCCCCGCGGTCATCCGGCGGGCCGCCGCCGTCCAGTCCTTGAGCATCTGGACGAACGCTTCGCGGTCGTCGGTCTTCACGTCGAACGCGGCGAAGTGCAGCCGGTCCTGCACGGGGGTGGCGATGCCGGCCTGGTGGACGCCGTGGAACTCCACCGCGCCGCCGGTCTCGGCGGCGGCCGGGTCCATGTCGTCGCCCGTCCTGGCCATGGCCACCGCCCCGCCGGCCGCCGCGGCCCCGAGCGCGAGCCCGGCACCGCCCCACCCGATCAGCGCGCGGCGCGACGGATTGGCCCGGGTCTCCTGGGTCTCGGTCATCGCTCCTGCCCCTCGCTTACTTCACGACCGCGGCGGCGAGCTTGGACAGCGGCTCGGCGAGCGCGTTCACCGCGTCCGACAGCTCCTTGCGCTGGTCCTTGGTCACCTTGTCGTAGGAGACGAAGTCGTACGACGTCTTGTCCGTCCGGTACTTGTCGAGCAGCGCGTCCAGCGCCGCGAACTGCTTGTCGAGTTCCTTGGTGAGCGCCGGGTCGTTCTTCGAGGCGACCGGCTTCAGCAGCTCGTACGCCTTCTGCGCGCCCTCGACGTTGCCCTTGAAGTCGACCAGGTCGGTGTGGGCGTAGCGGTCCTCCTCGCCGGTGACCTTGCCGGTGGCGACCTCGTCCAGCAGCTCCTTGGCGCCGTTGGCCATGGAGGTCGGGGTGATCTCGGCCTTGCCGACCCGGCCCTGCCAGTCCTTGAGGTCCGTCAGCAGCCGGTCGGCGAGGGCCTTCTCCTCGGCGCCGATCTTCTTGTCGTGCCAGAGGGCCTTCTCCAGCCGGTGCCAGCCGGTCCACTTCTGGCCGGCCTCCAGGCCGTCCTCGCGGACGTCGACCTTCGGGTCGATGTCGCCGAAGGACTCGGCGACCGGCTCGGTGCGCTCCCAGCCGAGACGGGAGAGGCCGTAGGACTTCTTCGCGGCCTCCAGGTCGCCGTCCTTGACCGCCTTCACGAAGGTCTCGGCCTTCGGCAGCGTCTCGTCGGCCTGGTCCTGGGCGTACTGGCGGTACTCGGCGACGGCCGAGTCCAGCTTCGGGTCGCGCTTGGCGGCGCTGCCGCCGCCGGTCACGGTCAGCTTCTGCCGGACGCCGTGGCCCTTCATGCCGGGCCGGCAGGCGATCTCGTACGAGCCGGCCTTCACCTCGGCGGTGAGCGTGTACTTGGTGCCCGGACCGATGTTCTCCTTCTCGGAGACGATCCGGTCGTCCGGGAACAGGATCTCGACCTCGGTCGCCTTCGAGCCCGTGTTCTCGATCTTCAGCGTCACCTGGCCGGCCGGCACCGACGTGCTGGAGGTCTCGCACGTGGAGTCGGCGGCCGTGACCTGGATGGCGTCACCGTCCTTGGCATCGCTTTTCGCGGTGCAGGCCGAGAGGGCGGTCAGAGCCGCCGCGGTGGCGGCGGCGGTGACGGTCAGTCGGACGGCGCGCATGCAGGCTCCAAGCGGATCTGGTCTGGTGAGGCTGCCCTAACTTACATGAGGCTATCCTCACCCATACCCCTCCCTCCCGTGATTCAGCTCTCACGCGGTGGCAGGGTGGGGCATGGGGAGTGCGCGCAGGGAGCCGCCGGGACCGGACGGCCGGGTGCTGGAGGTGGGGAACCGGCCGGAGCCGCCGCCGTCGCGCTTGCGTCCGCTCTCCGCCGAGGACGCGCCCCGGGTGCGCGCCACCGCGCACACGCCCGCGACGGCACCCTGGCGCCGGTGTTGCTCTGGTGGGTCACCGCCCTCGACGGCTGGCTGCTGCTCGACGGCCACGACAGGGCCGTCGCCGCGCTCGCGGAAGGGCGCACCCCGCCGTGCGTGGTGCTCACCCGGCTCCCGGACGAGGAGGACTGGCGGCGGGAGGCCCGCACCCGGTCCTGGCCCCTGCCCGGTGGTGTCTCCGCCTGGGAGGCGCTCGCCGCCGCCGCGATGTTTCAATTCCCCGGTGACTGACTACGACGTACTCCGCGTCTTCTGCGGGCCGAACGGCGGCTACGGCAACGAACTGGGAGTCGTCCGCGACGGCTCGGTGCTGCCCGAGCGGAGCGACCGGCAGGCGCTGGCGGCCAAACTCGGCTTCAGCGAGACCGTGTTCGTGGACGACCCCGAGCGCGGAGTGATCGACATCTACACCCCCACGCTGCGCCTGCCCTTCGCGGGCCACCCCTGCGTGGGCACGGCCTGGCTGCTCGACGTGCCCGAACTGGTCACCTCCGCCGGGGTCGTCGGGACCCGCCTGGACGGCGAGTTCACCTGGATCGAGGCCCGCCCGGAGTGGGCGCCCCCGCGCACCCTGCGCCGGTACGCGAGCGCCGCCGAGGTGGACGCCCTCGACGTGCCGCCGCCGGGGGAGTGGATCTACGCGTGGGCGTGGGAGGACGAGGCGGCCGGGCGGGTCCGGGCCCGCGCCTTCCCCGGCCGCGACGACGAAATAGAGGAGGACGAGGCGACGGGCGCGGCGGCGCTGCTCCTCACCGACCTGCTGGGCCGGGCGCTGAACATCACCCAGGGCAAGGGCTCGCAGCTCCTGACCGCCCCCCAGCCGCACGGCTGGATCGAGGTCGGCGGACGCGTCCACCTGGAGCGCTGACGCCCACGCGCGTCCGGGGGATCCTTCGAGCCCCCGTTCGGGTGGATCCGTGTGTGCCCGCGAAGGCCGACAGGGGCGAACGGGGACCTCTGGGCGTGACCACTCCGCCTCCCTGAGAGGAGCACCATGCGCATCAGATCTGTCCTGGCCGCGACGGCCCTCGCCGCCGCCCTCGCCGCGTCCGGCGCCACGACGGCCAGTGCCGCCCACTACGACACCAAGACCGACGACGAGGCCGTGTGCAGCCCGTACGCCGGCACCCTCACCTCGCTGGAGAACCACCTGACGTGGTCGGGCGCCCACTGTAGCGACTACCTGCGCTGATCCGGCCCGGGTCCCCTCCCGCGCGGTGGGGGCCCGGTCGCAGCGCGCTCAGGGGAGGGTCAGGATGTCCGCGCCGGTCTCCGTCACCACCAGCGTGTGCTCGAACTGCGCGGTCCGCTTGCGGTCCTTCGTGACGACCGTCCAGCCGTCGTCCCACATGTCGTACTCGTGCGTGCCCAGCGTGAGCATCGGCTCGATCGTGAACGTCATCCCCGGCTGCATCACGGTCGTCGCGTGCGGGCTGTCGTAGTGCGGGATGATCAGCCCGGAGTGGAACGACGTGCTGATGCCGTGCCCGGTGAAGTCCCGCACCACGCCGTAGCCGAACCGCTTGGCGTACGACTCGATGACCCGGCCGATGACGTTGATCTGCCGGCCGGGCTTGACGGCCTTGATCGCCCGGTCCAGCGCCTCGCGGGTGCGCTCCACCAGCAGCCGCGACTCCTCGTCCACGTCACCGACCAGGTAGGTGGCGTTGTTGTCGCCGTGCACCCCGCCGATGTACGCCGTCACGTCCAGGTTGACGATGTCGCCGTCGTTGAGGACCGTCGAGTCGGGGATGCCGTGGCAGATGACCTCGTTGACCGAGGTGCACAGCGACTTCGGGAAACCCCGGTAGCCGAGCGTGGACGGGTAGGCGCCGTGGTCGCACATGTACTCGTGCGCGACCTTGTCCAGCAGGTCCGTGGTGACCCCCGGCGCGATGTGCTTCGCGGCCTCGGCCATCGCCCGCGCGGCGATACGGCCGGCGGTCCGCATCGCCTCGATGGTCTCGGGGGTCTGCACCTCCGGCCCGGTGTACGGCGCCGGCGCGGGCTTGCCGACGTACTCGGGGCGGCGGATGTTTCCGGGAACCGAACGGGTGGGGGACAGCTCCCCTGGTACGAGCAGCGACTGGCCAGACATGCAAGCGAGTCTAACCAGCGGACATGGGGGAACATGTCGGTGGCGAGAGGAGCTGTTCATGGCCCTGTTCAAGAAGCGCACCGTCGGCAAGCCGGGCGAGTGGTACTACTGCCTGGAACACAAGAAGGTCGAAGAGGGCCCGGACTGCCCGGGCAAGGACCGCTTCGGGCCGTACGCCTCCCCCGAGGAGGCCCGGCGCGCGATGGAGACCGCCGCCGAGCGCAACCTCCAGTGGGAGAACGACCCGCGCTGGCACGACGCGCCCGCCGGGGGCGGCACCGACGAGGACTGATCACGCCGATACGGCCGCGCGCCGCTCGCGCATCCGTACCGCGTGCTCGTTCGTGCGGGCGTCGTACGTCATCAGCCCCGGCAGGCACAGCGCCAGCAGTCCGACCGCGCCCGCGCACGCCAGACCACCGGACCAGACCGAGGCCCGCACGCCCGCCCACGCGGCCATGCCGCCCGCGCGGACCTGGCCGAGCTGCGGGCCGACCGAGTACGACAGCAGTTCGATCCCGGCGAGCCTGCCGCGCAGCTCGTCCGGGATCGTCTGGTTCCACATGGCCGCCCGGAAGATGCCGCTGACCATGTCGAAGCCGCCGCCGACGGCGAGGAACAGCAGCACCAGCCAGACGTTCCCGCAGACCCCGGCCGCCGCCACCGCCAGGCCCCACCCGGCGGCCGACAGCGCCACCAGCAGCCCGTGCCGGTGCACCCGCGAGGCCCAGCCGCTGGTCAGGCTCACCAGCAGCGCCCCCGCCGGGATCGTCGCGTACATCAGCCCGAGCGCCCACCGCGCGTGCAGGTCGTCGGCGAGGAACGGCAGCACGGCCAGCGGCATGGCCAGGAACATCGCCGCGAGGTCGACGGCGTAGGTGCCGAGGAGTTCCTTGCGGCTCCACGCGTACCGCGCGCCCTCCGCGATGGCCTTCAGGTCCGGCTTCGCGGCCTCCTCGGCGGCGGGGGAGGGGGCGATCCGCGCGATGTACGCCAACGAGACGGCGAACGTCAGCAGATCGGCCGCGTAGGCCCAGCCGAGGCCCGCGTAGGCGACGACCACGCCCGCGACCGCCGGGCCCGCGACCCCGCCGACGGTCCAGCGCAGCGAGTTCAGCGAGGCCGCCGCCGGCATGTCGGCGTGGGCGACGATCCGGGGCCACAGGGAGTCCAGGGCCGGGCGCTGCACGGAGACCAGGGCGGAGGAGAGGGCGGCGACGACGTACAGCGGCCAGGCCGCGGGGCGGGGCAGCAGGGCGTTCAGCAGCAGGGCGGCGCTGAGCAGGCCCTGGCCGGCCTCCGTCCAGACGATGAGCTTCCGCTTGTCCAGGGCGTCGGCGAGGGCGCCGCCGTAGAGGCCGCACACGATGAGCGGCAGCAGCTCCACGGCGCCGATCGCGCCGACCGCTGCCGCGGACCCCGTCAGGTCCTTGAGCTGGACCGGCAGCGCGACGAACGTCAGGAAGCTGCCGAAGTTGCTGATCAGACCGGACTTCCACAGGCGCCGGAAGTCCGCGGAGGCTTTCCAGGGGGCGAGATCGGGGAGGAGGGCTCGGCTCACTGAGGCATGCTCGACGCCCCGGCACCGCCGGGCAACTGCTTTTCGGCCCCTTTCCCACCCACCCACCCGACTCGGCAGACCGAGAAGTACCCCCCACGGACGCGCTCGCGCCCCAGCGAGTGGCGGGCCGCGGTGGGTGGGGCCGGCGGCTGGACCGGAGGGTGGCAGGCCGGAAGGTGCCCGCGTGGACTCACTCCGCCCCCACCCCCGCCCCCGCCCCCGCGCACGGGCCGGTGCCGTCACGGGAGGGCTCTGCGGTCACCCCTCGGCCGAGTGGGCGGGGTGGTCACCAAGGGGCAGGCGGCGGAGCCGTCAGCGCTTCTGTCAGCCGTGACAGGCGGTCCCGGAACCCCCGTCGAGCCCTCGGAGAGCCCCCGTTCTCGCCCGCCGCCGCGCTGACCAGGTGCTGCACGCTGTCCAGGTCCAGCTCCGCCCCCTGAGGCACCGCCAGCGTGTCGTGCGCCATCGCGGCCAGTTCGCCCCCGCCCGCGCCGAGTGCCAGCACCGTCACCCCGGCCCGCCGGGCATCGTGCACCCGCTCCAGCAGCGCCGCCGGCTCCTCGGGTGCCACCACCAGCAGCGTCTCCCCGCGCCGCGCCGCCGCGATCCGCCCCGGCCCCACCGCCAGGTGCGCGGGATCGGAGGGGCGCGCGTGCTGCCGTACCAGCGTCGGCGCCAGCTCGGGCGTGCCCGACCACGCGGCCTCGTCCACCAGGTGCGCGGCCAGGTGCCACGGCTCGTACTCCGGCGTGCCCACCAGCAGCAGCCCGCCGCCGTGCGCCACCACCGACCCGCGCAGCACCGCCGCGAACCTCCGGGTGGCCCCCAGCCACTCGGTCCCGGCGAGCACTTCCCGCAGCAACGCGACCCGTACGGCGTCCATGCGACCGCATCCTGCCGCAACGCGGCACTCGTGACGCGGTGTTCACCGCGAATTCGCCCGACCCGGGGATGGTGGCTGCCATCCCGCCCGCCGCGCAGGCCCGAGGAGCCGCCCGATGACCGACGTGACCGTCCCCTTCCGCGCGGGCCACGAGGGATACGCGAGCTTCCGCATACCGGCCGTCGTCGCCTCCAGGTCCGGCACCCTGCTCGCCTTCTGCGAGGGCCGCGTCGACTCCGCCGCCGACCACGGGCACATCGACATCGTGCTCAAGCGGTCCACGGACGGCGGCCGTACCTGGGGCCCGCTCCAGGTCGCCGCGGACAACGGCGCGAACCTCGCCGGCAACCCCGCACCCGTCGTCCTGGACACCGGCCGCGTCCTGCTCGTGCACGTGCGCGCCGCCGCCACCGCCACCGAGGCAGCCATCCTGCGCGGCCAGGTCGGGGAGGCCGACGGGCGGCGCGTGTGGGTCCAGCACAGCGACGACGACGGGGTGACCTGGTCCAGGCCCAGGGAGATCACCAAGCAGGTGAAGAAGCCCGGCTGGCGCTGGTACGCCACCACCCCCGGTCACGCCCTCCAGCTGACGTCCGGCCGCGTCCTCGTCCCGGCCAACCACACCCTGCCGCCCACCGGCACCGACACCGGCGCCGAGGCCAGGTACAACAGCGGGCACTGCCTGCTCAGCGACGACCGCGGCGAGAGCTGGTACCTGGGCTACCTGGACGAGAACACCGACGGCTACGTCAACGTCAACGAGACCACCGCCGCCGAACTCCCCGACGGCCGCGTCTACCTCAACACCCGCAACGACTCCCCGTCACCCGGCAACCGCGCCGACGCCCACTCCAAGGACGGCGGCAAGAGCCTCGTCAAGCCCTTCCGCCCGCAGGCCGGGCTGACCGCGCCGGTCTGCCAGGGCTCCGTGCTCCAGCTCCGCGACCCCGACCTGCTGCTCTTCTCCGCCCCCGCCGACCCCGCCGCCCGCGCCCTGATGACGATCCGCGCCTCCGACGACGGCGGCACCACCTGGCGCCCGGCGTTCACCGTCGACGGGCTGCCCGCCGCCTACTCCGACCTGGTCCGCGTCGACCCGCACACCGTCGGGCTGCTGTACGAGACGGGCGACTTCGGCGCCTACGCGACGATCACCTTCCGCCGGGTGCCCGTACACCGGCTGACCTGAGCCGGAACGGAACCGGCGGCGGACGTAGAGTCGGCCCATGACCTCTACCGACAGCGCACAGACCCCTGCCAAGGCCCCCGCCAAGGACCCCTGGGACCTGCCCGACGTCTCCGGGTACGTCGTCGGCGTGCTCGGCGGCACCGGACCGCAGGGCAAGGGCCTCGCCTACCGGCTCGCGCGGGCCGGCCAGAAAGTGATCATCGGCTCCCGCGCCGCCGAGCGGGCCCGGGCCGCCGCCGGGGAACTCGGCCACGGCGTCGAGGGCGCCGACAACGCCGAGACCGCGCGCCGCAGCGACATCGTGATCGTCGCCGTCCCGTGGGAGGGCCACGGCGACACCCTGAAGTCGCTGCGCGAGGAGCTGGCCGGAAAGCTCGTCGTGGACTGCGTCAACCCGCTCGGCTTCGACAAGAAGGGCGCCTACGCCCTCAAGCCGGAGGAGGGCAGCGCCGCCGAGCAGGCCGCCGCCCTGCTGCCGGACTCCCGGGTCGCCGCCGCCTTCCACCACCTGTCGGCCGTCCTGCTCCAGGACCCGGAGATCGAGCAGATCGACACCGACGTCATGGTGCTCGGCGAGGAGCGCGCCGACGTCGAGATCGTGCAGGCGCTGGCCGGGCGCATCCCCGGCATGCGCGGCGTCTTCGCGGGCCGGCTGCGCAACGCCCACCAGGTCGAGTCGCTGGTCGCGAACCTGATCTCCGTCAACCGCCGGTACAAGGCACACGCCGGGCTCCGCGTCACCGACGTGTGAGCCGGGTCCGGCCGTGTCCGGCCATGGGGGACACTGGAACCCCAAGCAGTGTCCCCCGACCGGATCCGGAGCCGACCCCCATGCCCCGCATCGCCCTCTACACCCTGATCGTCTGCCTCCTCGCCGTGGCCGCGGCGGTCGTCTCCTTCGTGCAGGGGAGCTGGCTGGGCATCGTCTGGGTGCTGCTGGCGGGCCTGTCGTCCAACATGACCTGGTACTACGCCAAGCGCGGGAAGACGGCCCGCAACGGGTCCGTCACGAGCTGACCGCGGCGCAGTACTCGTTGTCGCCCTGCCAGAACCGGTACAGGTCCTGGCCGCAGTAGCGGGAGAAGTCGTCGACGTTCAGCGCCCGCATGATCGAGTCGATCACGTCGAAGAACGCGCTGTTGACCGACGGCAGCCACAGCAGCGCGAACACGAACAGCAGCCCGAACGGCGCGAACGGCTCCACCTGCCGCTTGACGTTGTACGACAGCCACGGCTCGATCACCCCGTAGCCGTCCAGGCCCGGCACCGGCAGGAAGTTCAGCAGCGCCGCCGTCACCTGGAGCAGCGCAAGGAACGCCAGCGCGAACCGGAAGTCCGCGGGCACGCCGTCCAGCGCGTGCAGCCAGAACGGGGCCGTGCACACCGCCGCGAACAGCACGTTCGTCAGCGGGCCCGCCGCCGAGATCAGGCTGTGCCGCCAGCGGCCCCGGATGCGGCCCCGCTCGATGAACACCGCGCCGCCGGGCAGACCGATGCCGCCCATGATGACGAACAGCACCGGGAGCACGATGCTCAGCAGCGCGTGCGTGTACTTCAGCGGGTTCAGCGTGAGGTAGCCCTTCGCGCCGACCGTGATGTCCCCGCTGTGCAGGGCGGTGCGGGCGTGCGCGTACTCGTGCAGGCACAGGGAGACGATCCAGGCCGCCGTCACGAACAGGAACACCGCGATGCCCGGCTGCGCGGCGAACCCGCTCCAGGTGGCCCAGCCGGTCACCGCCGTCACGGCCAGGATGCCGACGAACACGGGACTGACCTGCCGGTCGCCGTGACGGGTGGTGGCGGTGGTCATGGGCAAGCTCCTGTGCTGCGGCCGGGGACGGTCGGGAACTGCGACCGTACCGGCCGCGGACACATGGGGAAAACGTCTCGCGGTGGCCGCCCGGTTCCGGGAAGGTGAAGGAATGCCACGGATCAGGGTGTATTACGCGGACTGGCAGATGGAGTGCTGCGGCACACCGTTCGCCGTCGGGGACGAGATCGCGTGGCGGCTGGTGCCGGCGGCCGAGGAGGACGACTGCTACGGCGCCGCCGCCTGGGTGGAGAACCACGGCGGACCCGGCCGGGCGACCGTCGGCCGGGTCCGGGGCATCGACCTGGTGCACCAGGAGTTCCTGGCCCGTCACGACCCGCGCACCGTCGCACCGCCCGCCGCGGCACCCGGCGCGGTGGTCTTCGTCGCGGCCGGGCGCGAGCTGGAGCCGGTGCCCGGAGCCCTCACCCTGGAGCCGGTCGACGCCTGCCCCGAGTGGTTCGGCGCGTTCGAGCGGGAGGAACAGCCGCCACGGCGGGTTCCGTACCGTGTCCGCCGGGCCGTGGGCGTGCTGGTGACCCTCGGAACCAGCCCGGACGGCACGCCGCCGCACCCCGGTGACCTCCGCTGACCACTCCGGAGAGAATGGACCCCGTGCGCTATCGGCTGCTCGGCACCACCCAGGCGATCCGCCCCGACGGTACGGCCGTTCCGGTCGGCGGGGCCCGGTTGCGTGCCCTGCTGAGCGTGCTCGCGCTCAGGGCCGGGCGGACCGTGCCCGCCGGCGTGCTGGTGGACGAGGTGTGGGGCGCCGACCCGCCCGCCGACGCCACCGGCGCCCTCCAGGCGCTCGTCGGCCGGCTCCGCCGGGCCCTCGGTGCCGGCGCCGTCGTCTCCGCCGACGGCGGCTACCGGCTCACCGCCGCCCCCGACGACGTCGACCTCGGCCGCTTCGACCGGCTGACCGGTGACGGCCTCGCCGCCCTCGCCGACGGCGACCCGGCCAAGGCCGCCGCCGTCCTCGACGACGCCCTCGCCCTGTGGCGCGGCCCCGCCCTCGCCGATCTGCCCGACCGCACCGCCGAGGCGGTCCGCTGGGAGACCCGCCGGCTCGACGCCCTGCGCGCCCGGCACACCGCCGCCCTCGCCCTCGGCGAGGCCGAGCGGGCGCTGCCCGAGCTGACCGCCCTGTGCGACAGCCACCCGCTGGACGAACCCCTCCAGGCGCTGCGGCTGCGCGCCCTGCGCGACACCGGCCGCCCCGCGCAGGCACTCGCCGCCTACGAGGACGTACGACGCCTCCTCGCGGACCGGCTCGGCTCCGACCCCGGCCCCGAACTGCGCGCCCTGCACGCCGAGCTGCTGTGCGAGGAACCGGCCGAGCGGCCCGCCGTGGCCCGCCTGGGCAACCTGCCCGCCCGGCTCACCTCCTTCGTCGGCCGGGAAGCCGACCTCCGGGCCATCGGCGCCGACCTGTCCACGGCCCGCCTGGTCACCCTGCTGGGGCCCGGCGGCGCCGGCAAGACCCGGCTGTCCCAGGAGGCCGCCGAGGCGGTACGGCACACCGTCCGGGACGGGGTGTGGCTCGCCGAGCTGGCCCCCGTGGACGCCCCGGACGCCGTACCGCAGGCCGTGCTCACCGCGATCGGCGCCCGCGAGACCGTGCTGCACGGTGCCGGCGTGGACGGCATGCGCGCGGTCTCCGACCGGCACGGCGACCCCGTCGAACGGCTCGTGGAGCACTGCGCCCGGCGCCGCATGCTGATCATCCTGGACAACTGCGAGCACGTCGTGGACGCCGCCGCCCGGCTCACCGAGCACCTGCTGGCCCGCTGCCCGGAGCTGACCGTCCTCGCCACCAGCCGCGAACCCCTCGGTGTGCCGGGGGAGCTGGTCCGGCCCGTGGAGCCGCTGCCCGAGCCGGTCGCGCTGCGGCTGCTCGCCGACCGGGGCGCGGCGGCCCGCCCCGGCTTCCGGGTCGAGGACGACCCGGAGGCGTGCGCCGAGATCTGCCGCCGCCTGGACGGGCTGCCCCTCGCGATCGAGCTGGCGGCGGCCCGGCTGCGCATGCTGACACCGCGCCAGATAGCGGACCGGCTGGACGACCGCTTCCGGCTGCTCACCTCCGGCAGCCGCACCGTGCTGCCCCGCCAGCAGACCCTCAGAGCCGTCGTCGACTGGTCCTGGGACCTGCTGGACGCCGGTGAACGGGACGTCCTCGCCCGGCTGTCGGTGTTCGCCGGCGGCTGCGACCTGGCCGCCGCCGAGGCGGTGTGCGGGCCGGCCGCCCTGGACGCGCTCGGCTCCCTGGTCGACAAGTCCCTGGTGGTGGCCGCCCCCGCGGCCGACGGCGGCATGCGCTACCGGCTGCTGGAGACCGTCGCCGAGTACGCCGCCGAACGCCTCGCGGAGACCGGCCACCGCGCGGAGGCCGAGCGTGCCCAACTGACCCACTACCGGGAACTCGCCCGCACCACCGACCCGTTGCTGCGCGGTTCCGAGCAGCGCGCCGCCATCGACCGGTTCCAGCTGGAGTACGAGAACCTGCGCACCGCGTTCCGGCACGCGATCGCCGAACGCGACGAGCAGGAGGGCCTGTGCCTGGTCCTGTCCCTGTTCTGGTTCTGGCAGATGCGCGACCAGCGCATCGAGATCCGCACCTGGTGCCGGGAGGTCATGGCGCTCGGCCCCGACCCGTTCACCGAACCGGTCCGCCGCGCCGAACCGGTGTGGCAGCGCTGCACCGACGCCCCGCCGCCGTACACCGGCGAACTCCTCGCCGAGGCCCGGCGCGGGGTCCACCTGGCCCATCTGGCCTGCATGGACACCGAGATCGACCTCTGGCAGACCCCCGAGGCGCAGGCGAAGCTCCGCGTCGTCGCCCAGGTCTACGAGCCCGGCCTGCCGCAGACCTGCCGGCCCCCGGGCATGCTGTGGTTCTTCGCCGGGCTGCTGACCGGCGGCGCCGACGTGGTGCGCACCATCGTGGACGCCAACGTGCGGACCTGCCGGGAGACACCGGGCTACGAGTGGGAGCTGGCCGGCGCCCTCCACCTGCGCGCCAACCTCCTGGCCAACCGTGCCTCCTGGGCCGGCGACGCCACCCGCGACGCCGACGAGTCCCTGGAGATCTACCACCGGCTCGGCGACGCCTGGGGCATCACCGAGGCCCTGTCCGCCCGCGGCGAGGCCAACGAACGCAAGGGCGCCCACCGCGAGGCCGCCGCCGACTACCAGGCCGCCATCGAGCACGCCGAACGCCTCGGCGCCCACGCCCAGGTCGCCGTACTCCGCGCCCGGCTCGGCAGCGTGCTCGTGCAGGCCGGCGAGAGCGAACGCGGCGAGCGGATGCTCCGCGACGTCACCGCGGACCGGCACGGCGCCCACAACGAGGCCGTGCCCTTCGCGCGGCTCTTCCTCGCCGGCTGGCTCAGCCTGACCGGCCGCACCGCGGAGGCCCGCGAACAGCTCCGGCGGACGCGCGAGGAGGTCACCATCGCGCGCTTCGTCGTCTTCGACGCGATGATCACCTCCCAGGAGGCCTGGGTGGACGCCGTGGACGAGCGCACGGAGGAAGCCCTCACCCGGGTCCGCAGGGCCGTCCGTCTCGGCGCCAACCCGCTGTCCGAGGCCCTCAACCCGCACCTGAGCTCCATCTGCCTCACCATCGCGGCGATGGCCCTGGCCCGCGCCGACGGCGGCGACCGCGCCGCCGACGCCGCCCGCTGCCTGGGCGCCGCCGACGCGCTGCTGCCGCCCGGCCACATCCCCTCCGACGTGGAGCGGCGGTGCCACGCCCTGACCGAGGCGCGGATCCGGGAGGCGCTCGACCCGCTCTCGTACGAGGCCGCGTACGCCGAGGGCGGTGGCCTCTCCCTCGCGGAGGCCACCGCCCTGTTCTGAGTACCGGGGATACGTCAGCTCTTCGTGCGGAACTTGTGGATGGCGACCGGAGCCATGACCGCGGTCAGGCCGACCGACCAGATCAGCGTCACCCACAGGTCGTGCGCGACCGGGCCGCCCTCCATCAGACCGCGCGCGGTGTCGGCCAGCGACGACAGCGGGTTGTAGTCGGTGAACGCCTGGAGCCAGCCCGGCATCGAGGCGGTCGGCGCGAAGATCGACGAGCCGAACTGCAAGGGCATCAGCACCAGGAAGCCCATCGCCTGCACCGACTGCGCGTTCTTCATCACCACGCCGAGGGTCAGGAACACCCACATCAGCGCCGAGCCGAACACGGCCGACAGCCCCACGGAGGCCAGCAGGCCGCTCCAGCTGTTGATGTCGTAGCCCACGAGGAGGGCCACCACCATCAGCACCGCGGTCGCGAACAGCATCCGCATCAGCTCCACCGCGATCTTCGCGAAGAGCACGGAGCCGCGCCCGATCGGCAGGGACCGGAAGCGGTCCATGACACCGGAGTTGAAGTCCTGGTTGAAGCCGGTGCCCACGCCCTGGGCCATGTTCATGCCCATCATGGCCATGAGGCCGGGGATGACGTACTGGACGTACTGGTCCTGTCCGCCGCCCAGGGACTTGCCGATGGAGCCGCCGAAGACGTACACGAACAGCAGGGTGAAGACCACCGGGAACAGGATCGCGTCGAACATCGACTCCGGGTCCTGGCGGATCCACAGCAGGTTGCGGCGGATCAGCGCGCCGGTGTGGCGCAGATGGGCCCGCAGCGGGATCGGCGTGTCGGTCTTCGGGACGGTCGGGGACAGGGTGGCGGCGGTCATACGGCGACCTCCTGACGGTCGTCGGCGGGCATGGCGTCCTGCGGGGCGCCGGCGCGGTGGCCGGTGAGCGACAGGAACACCTCGTCCAGGCTGGGCAGTTCGGTGGTGATGGAGGAGACCGTGATGCCGCGCGCGGTGACCGCGCCGACCACGGCGGTCAGCTGCTCGTCGCTGAGGATCGGCACCAGCAGGGTCCCGGTCTCGGCGTCCACGGTGGTCGTGGCGAGCCCGGTGATGCCCAGCTCGTCCAGCATCGTGGCGAGCGGGCGCAGCTCCAGCGGGTCCACCGGCCGCACCCGCAGGGTGCGCCCGCCGACGCGGGCCTTCAGCTCCTCGATCCCGCCGTTCGCGATGACCTTGCCCCGGTCCACCACGGTCAGCTCGGAGGCGAGCTGCTCGGCCTCCTCCATGTACTGGGTGGTGAGCAGCACGGTGACGCCGTCGCCGACCATCGCCTTCACCTCGTCCCACACCTCGTTGCGGGTGCGGGGGTCGAGGCCGGTGGTCGGCTCGTCCAGGTACAGCACGGCGGGCCGGCCGATCATGGACGCGGCCAGGTCCAGCCGCCGCCGCATACCGCCGGAGTACGTGCCCGCGGGCCGCCTGGCCGCCTCCGTCAGCGAGAACCGCTCCAGCAGTTCGTCGGCGCGGGCGCGGGCGTCCTTGCGGGACAGGTCCAGCAGCCGGCCGATCAGGTACAGGTTCTCCCAGCCCGGCAGCTTCTCGTCCACCGAGGCGTACTGGCCGGTGAGGCCGATGACCCGGCGGAGCTGGCGGGGCTGCCGTACGACGTCGTAGCCGGCCACCGTGGCCTGTCCGGCGTCGGGGGAGATGAGGGTGGACAGGATCCGTACGAGGGTGGTCTTGCCGGCGCCGTTCGGCCCGAGCACACCCATCACGGTGCCCTCGCGCACGTCCAGGTCGACACCGTCCAGTGCCTTGGTCTCGCCGTAGTGCTTGACCAGTCCCCGTACGGTCACGGCGGAGCGTCCGCCGACGGGGTTGTCGTCGATGCGTGTCATGCCGACGACAGTGCCAGCCCCCACCGACAAACCACCGACAGCCGACCGACACCCGCCGACAGCAGACCGACGGACGCGGGGCAGCCCGCCGACGGGGGACGATCGGCGGGCTGCCCGGTGGTGCCGCAGTGGCCTAGTGGACGGAGTGCTCCTCCAGCGGGAACGTCCCGCCGACGACGTCCTCGGCGAACGCCTTCGCCGCGTCGCCCATGACCTCACGCAGGTTCGCGTACTTCTTGACGAACTTCGGGACCCGGCCGGAGGTCAGTCCGAGCATGTCCGTCCAGACCAGGACCTGCGCGTCCGTCTCCGGGCCGGCGCCGATACCGACCGTCGGGATGTGCAGCACCCGCGTCACCTCGGCCGCCAGTTCCGCCGGAACCAGCTCCAGCACCACCGCGAACGCCCCCGCGTCCTGCACGGCCTTGGCGTCGCGCAGCAACTGCTGTGCCGCCTCCTCGCCGCGCCCCTGCACGCGGTAGCCCATCGCGTTGACGGACTGCGGGGTCAGCCCGATGTGGGCCATGACCGGGATGCCGGACTCCACCAGCAGCCGGATCTGCTCGTGCGACCGCTCGCCGCCCTCCAGCTTGACCGCGCCGACCCCGGCCTCCTTCACCAGCCGGGTCGCCGAGCGCAGCGCCTGCACCGGGCCCTCCTGGTAGGAGCCGAAGGGCAGGTCGCCGACGATCAGGGACCGGGTCGTGCCGCGTACGACGGCCGCCGACAGCATGGTCATCTCGTCGAGGGTGACGGGGACGGTGGTCTCGTAGCCGAGGTGGCAGTTGCCCGCCGAGTCGCCGACCAGGATGACCGGGATCCCGGCCTCGTCGAAGACGGACGCGGTCATGGCGTCGTAGGCGGTGAGCATGGGCCACTTCTCGCCCCGCTCCTTGGCGAGGGCGATGTCGCGGACGGTGATGCGGCGGGTGCCCTTCCCCCCGTACAGCGCCTTGCTGCCGTCGGAAGGCTTGTTCTGGGCAGCCGAAAGCTGCGTCATGGCAACGGCTCCTTCAGTCATCTCGAGGCGCCCTGACGGCGTCCCCGGATCGACTCCATGGTGGCACCTCGTGCCATTCGGGGCCAGGGGTACCCCCCTGTGAGCCGAGCCGCGTAAGGCCTTGGTAAAGAAATAAGATACGAGACGGTTCCGTATCGGAATGATCGTAGGCTCGAACACATGACAAGTCCCGTCCCTGCCTCCCGAATACCGGAAGCGGTGCACCGGCGCCGTTGGGCGATCCTCGGCGTGCTCATGCTCAGCCTGCTGATCGTGGTGCTCGACAACTCCATCCTGAACGTCGCGATCAAGACCATCGCCACCCCGGCGCCCACCGGCCTCGGCGCCACGCAGAGCCAGATCGAGTGGGCGATCAACGCCTACACCCTCGTCTTCGCCGGCCTGCTGTTCACCGCCGGACTCGTCGGCGACCGGCTCGGCCGCAAGAAGGTGCTGCTCGGCGGCATCCTCGTGTTCGGCATCGGCTCCGCGCTCGCCGCCGAGTCCGGCTCGCCCGGCCAGCTGATCGCCTACCGCGCGCTGATGGCCCTCGGTGCCGCCTTCGTCATGCCCGCCACCCTCGCCGTGCTCATGAACGTCTTCGAGCGCGAGGAACAGCCCAAGGCCATCGGCATCTGGGCCGGCGGCGTCGGCCTCGCCATCGCCATCGGCCCGATCACCGGCGGCGCGCTCCTCGACCACTTCTGGTGGGGCTCGGTCTTCCTCGTCAACGTGCCCATCGTCATCGTCGCGCTCGTCCTGATGGCCTGGCTGGTGCCCGACTCCCGCGACCCGCGGCCCGGCCGCCTCGACCCCATCGGCGTGGTCCTGTCCGTCGTCGGCCTCGTGCTGCTCGTCTACGGCATCATCAAGGGCGGTGAGCTGGCCGACTTCACCGATGCCAAGGCGCTGGGCGCCATCGCCGCCGGGCTCGTCGTGCTGACCGCCTTCGTCGTCTTCGAGAAGCGCAGCGACCACCCGTCGCTGGACGTCACCTACTTCCGCAACAAGGTCTTCTCGGCCGCCATGAGCGCCATCGCGCTGGTCTTCTTCGCGCTGATGGGCGTCACGTTCTTCGGCGTCTTCTACACCCAGAGCGTGCGCGGCTACTCCCCGCTGGAGTCGGGTGTGCTGATGCTGCCCCTCGCCGCGGCCCAGCTGATCTTCGCGCCCCGCGCCCGGCTGCTGGTCGACCGGTTCGGCAACAAGGCCACCACCACCGGCGGTCTGGTGCTGATCGCGGCGACGCTGGCCGCGTTCGCCACGTTCGAGGCCGACACGCCGATCTGGCTGCTGGAGGTCGTCTTCTTCCTCATGGGCACCGGCATGGCGCACATCATGACCCCGACCTCGGTCGTCATCATGCAGGCCCTGCCCCGCGAGAAGGCCGGCTCCGCCTCGGCGCTCAGCAACACCTTCCGCCAGGTCGGCGGCGCCCTCGGCATCGCCGTGCTCGGCTCGGTGCTCGCCACCGCGTACCGCAACGGCATCGAGGACAAGCTCGGCCTGCTGCCGCCCAACCTGCGTGCGACCGCCGGCGAGTCCATCGAGGCCACCCTCGGCGTCGCCGAGAAGCTCGGTCCGCGGGGCGAGGCCCTGGTCACCCCCGCCCACGACGCGTTCCTGCACGCCATGCACGTCACCGCCCTGTGCGGTACGGGCGTCGCGCTGATCGGCGCCGTGGTGACCTTCCTGTTCCTGCCGGGCAAGCCGCCCGCCGGTCAGCGGCGCGAGACGGAACCGGAGTTGGTCGCCGCCGGGGAGTGAGCTCCGCGCGCGGTTCCACGGGGGAAGGAGGCGGCTGCGGGACAATCCCCGCAGCACAGTGAGAGGACGGATCGTCGTGAGCCTTGCCGAGAGCCGGCCGCGCCCGGACGGACCCGCACGGGGCCGGCCGCGCAGCGAAGCGGTGGAACGCGCCATCCTGGAGGGCGTGATGAAGCTCCTGGAGGAGGGCGTGCCCCTCGCCGAGCTGTCCATCGAGCGGGTCGCCCGCACCGCCGGGGTCGGCAAGGCCACCATCTACCGCCGCTGGAGCGGCAAGGAGGAACTGTTCGTCGACGTCGTACGCGCCGCCGAACCCCCCGACCCCGAGCTTCCCGGCACCTCCCTGCGCGACGACCTCGTCGTGCTGCTGGAGTCCCTGCGCCGGCGCGGCCTGGTCAGCCGCTCCTCGGCGATCCTGCACAACGTGTACGCGCAGATGAAGAGCAGCCCGCGGATCTGGGCGGCGTACCACGCCGGCGTCATAGCGCCCCGCCGCGACCTCGCCCTGGACCTGCTGCGCCGCGCGCAGGAGAACGGCGAGATCCGCGCGGACATCGACCTGGACCTGGCCAACGACATGTTCGTCGGCCCCATGCTCGTCCGCTCCGTCATGCGCCCCGACGCCGAACTGCCCGAGGGACTGGCGGAGCAGATCGTCGACGCGGTCCTGGACGGCCTACGTCCCGTCAGGTCCACGGCGCCGTAGCGCTAATGTGCGTGTTTCGTCACAGACCCCACGCACCCCGGGGGTCACCGGAACTCGCGGCCCCGGCTCGTTCGTCCTCGTCTTCCGTACGGCCGTCATGGGACGGCGGAACGGAGCCGATCATCCCCTAGGGTCGGAAGAGCAACGGGGGCGAACGGTGTGCACGGCAGGCAGTGAGGCAGACGGTATGGCGCAGCAGGCGTACATGACGGAGACGGCGGGCGACGGCTCGGAGCCCGAGCGGCCGGGATCCCGGCTCCGGCGCCTGAAGCACCGCCTGTTCGCCGGGTGGCGGAACGACAAGCGCGTGTGGCGGCGCGGCGCCGTCCTCGCCGTGCTGGCCCTGCTGCTCGCCCTGGTGATGCTGCTGCACGCGCACATGCCGAACGTGGTGGGCAACCTCGGCTCGCTCACCGAGACGTTTCTGCCCTGGCTGGGCCTGGCCGTCCCGGTGCTGCTGGTCCTCGCCCTGATCCGCCGGTCGGTGATCGCGCTGATCGCGCTCCTGCTCCCGGCGATCGTCTGGCTGAACCTCTTCGGCGGGCTGCTGACCGACAAGTCCGGCGGTGGCGGAGACCTCACGGTGGCCACCCACAACGTCAATGCCGACAACCCCGACCCGGCCGCGACCGCCACCGGCGTGGCCGCGTCCGGCGCCGACGTCCTGGCCCTGGAGGAGCTGCCCGCCTCCGCCGTACCCGTCTACGAGAAGGCGCTGGCGTCGACGTACAAGTACCACGCGGTCGTCGGCACGGTCGGGCTGTGGAGCAAGTACCCGATGACCGGTGTCCACGCTGTCGACATCAAGCTCGGCTGGAAGCGGGCGATGCGCGCCACCGTCGCGACGCCCAAGGGCCCGGTCGCGGTCTACGTCGCCCACCTGCCCTCGGTGCGGGTGAAGATGGAGGCCGGGTTCACCGCCCGGCAGCGGGACAAGAGCGCCGACGCGCTCGGCGAGGCCATCTCCGACGAGCCCCTGAAGCAGGTCGTGCTGCTCGGCGACCTGAACGGCACCATGAACGACCGCGCGCTCAACGGCGTCACCTCCCAGATGCGCTCCACGCAGGGCGCGGCGGGCAGCGGCTTCGGGTTCAGCTGGCCGGCGTCGTTCCCGATGGCCCGCATCGACCAGATCCTGGTGAAGGGCGTGGAACCGGAGAAGAGCTGGACGCTGCCGCGCACGAACAGCGATCACCTGCCCGTAGCGGCCCGTGTGAAGCTCGACACAGGGTCTTAACCTGCCGGAATACTGGACCTGAGAGCGTTTGTTCCGTCCAGGAACATACTGCGAGACTCGACTCTGTACGGCACTCCGCTCTCTGAAAGGTCCCTCATGCCCCTGGCCCTGCTCGCCCTCGCCGTGGGCGCCTTCGGCATCGGTACGACCGAGTTCGTGATGATGGGCCTCCTGCCCGACGTCGCGGACGACCTGCACATCTCGATCCCCGCCGCCGGCCACCTGGTCTCGGCGTACGCGCTGGGCGTCGTCATCGGCGCCCCGCTGCTGGCCGCCCTGACCGCGCGGATGTCCCGCCGCACGGTCCTGATCTCCCTCATGGCCCTGTTCGTGGCGGGCAACGCCCTGTCGGCGTTCGCCCCCGGCAACGGCTCCCTGCTGGCCGCCCGCTTCCTCAGCGGCCTGCCGCACGGCGCCTTCTTCGGCGTCGGCGCGGTCGTCGCCACGGCGATGGTTCCCCCGGAGCGCAAGGCCCGCTCGGTGTCCCTGATGTTCCTCGGCCTGACCGTCGCCAACATCGCGGGCGTCCCCGTCGCCACGCTGATGGGCCAGCACCTGGGCTGGCGGGCGACGTTCCTCGGAGTGAGCGTGATCGGCCTGGCGGCGATCGCCTCCCTGGCCCTCCTCATCCCGCACGACCGGAACCACGCGGCCACGTCGACGGGCCTGCGCGGCGAACTGGCCGCCCTGAAGTCGGTGCCGGTCTGGCTGGCCCTCGGTACGACGGTCGCGGGCTTCGGCGCGCTCTTCGCGGCCTACAGCTACGTCACCCCGATGCTGACGGACGCGGCGGGCTACGCCGACTCCAGCGTGACCTTGCTCCTGGCCCTCTTCGGCGTCGGCGCCACGGCGGGCAACCTGCTGGGCGGCCGGCTCGCCGACCACTCCCTGCGCGGCACGCTCTTCGGCGGCCTGGCGTCCCTGGGCGCGGTGCTGGTGCTCTTCCCCCTGCTGATGCGGGCGGAGTGGAGCGCGGCCCTGGCGGTCACCCTGCTGGGCATGGCGGCGTTCGTCACCGGCTCCCCGCTCCAGCTCATGGTGATGGAGAAGGCGTCGGCGGCCCCCTCCCTCGCCTCCTCGGCCAACCAGGCGGCGTTCAACCTGGCCAACGCGGGCGGCGCCTGGATCGGCGGCCTCGCCCTGGCGGCCGGCCTCGGCACGACGTCCCCGGCACTCGCGGGAGCGGCCCTGGCCGTCCTGGGCCTGGGCGTGGCAGGCGTGGCGTACGCGGTGGACCGCCGCCGGGAGACTCCGTCGGCGGGACGGGTGATCACGGCCCACGTGCCGGAGGCGGAGGCGGAGCGCTCGGGGGCGGTGTACCGCTGAGGGGGCCCACCGACACCCCAGTACGGCTTGCTGCACCCGCCTGAGCTGGGAAGGTGACCGTTGGTCCGCTCGCTTCCCGGCCAGTGTCGGGCTTCCGCGAGGTGAGTCAAGGGCGCTGCGCGTCGCCTTCGGCGATGGGCCTCCGGCCCACCCTTGACACACCTCGCTCCAGCCCGGGGAAGAAGCGAGCGAGCGGCCCGAAACAGCGGTGGCCCCAGCGGCAACAGGCCCCCAGGCCGACTGGGTGCGTGCCGTCGGGAGGGTCACGCGGTCGCGCCTCGCCTGCACGCCGGGTGGGTTCAGCGGCTGCGGGTGGCGGGTGGGGCGCGTCCGCGCCTCGCATGGACGCCGGGTGGGCTTAGCGGCTTGGGGTGGGCGGGCGGTTGGGTCCCCGCAGGCTGTGATTGGCGGAATTGTGCCAAGGGGCGCAGCCGAAGTGCAGGTCAGAAGGGCGGGTACGCGGTCACGTGGCCCAAATCCGCCAATCACCCGGTTCCATTGGCTAGGGCTCTGGTCCTATGGTCTGCCCGTGATCGACGAAGCGGCTCCACTGCCCCCGACGGTCTTCCCGCTCGCCAAGGGACGCGCGTGGGCCATGCTGGCCGGGTCCCTGGTCTTCGTCGCGCTGGGCATCGTCTTCCTGGTCGCCCACAGCACCGTGAAGATGACCGTGACGGGGGCGCTGGCCGTCCTCTTCTTCGGGTTCTGCTCGGTGCTCTTCATCCAGCGCCTGCTCCGCGACCGACCGGAACTGGTGCTGGACGACGCGGGAGTGGACCACGTGCGGCTGGGCCGGTTCGGCTGGGACGAGATAGCCGTCGTGCGGATACGCGAGCAGCGGGTACGCAACACCTCGCAGCGGTTCATCGAGCTGGTGCTGCACGATCCGGACGCCTACCTGGCCCGCGCGCCCGAGCTCGTCCGCAGGACCGCCTCCATGAACGCACGGCTCGGCTTCGGTCCGGCCAGCATGGCCGTGAACACCTTGCCGGTGCGGCCCGAGGCGGTCCTGGACGCGATGCGGCGTCACTGCCCCGGACTCGCGGTACAACAGCCCTGAGCCCACCCCCCACCCACCGTTCGCCGCCGAGCCCACCCGGCGTGCTGGCGAGGCGCGGTCGCGTCCCCTTCCGACGGTGTGGACGCAGTTGGCGTCAGGGACCGGTGCCGGTGAGGGGGCCACTTTCCCCCGGCCGCCCGCTCGCTTCTTCCCCGGGCTGGAGCGAGGTGTGTCAAGGGTGGGCCGGAGGCCCATCGCCGAAGGCGACGCGGAACGCGCCCTTGACTCACCTCGCGGAAGCCCGACACTGGCCGAGAAGCGGGCGGCCCGACGGTCAGTTCCTCAGCTCGCACCACACCGTCTTCCGGTCCGGCCCCTGTTCCACCCCCCACCGCTCGGCCAGCGCGTCCACGAGAGCCAACCCCCGCCCCGACTCCGCCGTCTCCCCAGCCGACAGCAGGACGGGCAACGCGCGCGGGTCGGGATCGGTCACCTCGATCCGGGTACGGTTCCCCACCGCCGTACCCCCGACCCGGACCGTCACCGGTGTTCCCTCGCCGAGGTGGTCGATGACGTTCGTCAGCAGCTCCGTCGCACACAGGCGGACGTCGAAGCCGTGCGCGCGGAGGTGGTGGCGCAGTTCCGGCGCGGCCTTCGGCGTGGCCAGCAGGTGCAGTTCCAGCAGCGTCATCACTCCGCCGCCGCCTTCCTCAGCACGGCGGCGAGAGCCCGCGCCGTGGCCGTGTTGCAGTTCCCGAGCGTGACGAGTCCGGCGGGCGGGGCGTACGTACCCGCGAAGCTCGGCAGGTCGACCCGGAGCGAGGGGAGCGTGATGCCGTGCAGGGCGAGCGCGGCACGGAGGTCCTCGACGCAGAGCGTGACGTCGTAGGCGGTGGGGGAGCGGTCGGACATGAGGGGCGGCAACCTTCTGTGCTGTGTGTGACGAACGCCTCACAGACTGTCGCCGCGCTCGCTACCGTGGAAGAGGTTTCGCGTTCGCGACCAGGGCAGCGGAGGAGAGTGAGCGGTGGCTCGGGGCAAGGACATTGACGGCTCGATGAGCGTCCCGACCTTCTACGGCAAGGAGTTGCGGTGGAAGCGGGAGGCGGCCGGCCTGTCGTTGGAGGCGTTCCTTGAGGGCAGCTTCTACGGCAAGACGTACCTCAGCGATATCGAGCATGGGGAGCGACGGATGCCGCTCGACCTTGCCCGGCATGCGGATCGAGTGCTGGACACCGACGGCTTCTTCGAGCGCCGTTGCGAGGATGTGCGGAAGGCCAAGAGGGGTGGGCATGCCGCGTACTTCGAGAAGGTCTTGGAGGCCGAGAAGTATGCCCTGACCATCGAGGAGTGGTGCCCGATCCTCATTCCTGGGCTGCTCCAAACTGCGGCCTACGCCCGAGCCGTGATCTTGGCGGGCTTCCCGTTGTCCCTTGACGAGGAGGTCGAGGAGAAGGTCAGCGGCCGAATGGCCCGTGCCGAGCTCTTCGATCTGGACCACCGGACCCCGCAGTACTGGGCAATCCTGCACGAGTCACTGATCACCGACCCGATCCTGCCGCCGCCCGAGATGGCGGAGCAGCTCGACCGCATCGTGGAGTTGGCTGAGCGGCGCCGTATCACTCCTCAGCTCATCCTGCGGAGGATCGGTGCGCATCCGCTCATGACTGGTCCGGCGAAGATCATGACCTTTGCTGATGCCCCGCCGCTGTTCTATACGGAGGCGCTGCACAGCGGTGACACCATCGATGATCCGGCCCTCGTGGCGCAGTACCGCTGGTCGTACGATCAGCTCAGGGCCGTCGCACTATCGCCGAAGGCGTCCCTGGCCATGATCAAATCAGCGGCAGAGGATTACCGAAATGGCAAGCAAGCGGATCGACTTGAGTGACGCGCTCTGGGTGAAGAGCAGCTACAGCAACGCGGGCGGCGGCGACTGCGTCGAAGTAGCCCACAACATCCCCAACCTCATCCCCGTACGCGACTCCAAGTCCCCCCACGGCCCCGTCCTCCTCCTCCCCCCCACCGCCTGGACCCCCTTCATCACCGCGCTCAAGGCACCCTGAAGCCGAAGGGGCGTGAGGTGCCCGGCACCCCACGCCCCTTCAACTGAGCGAACCTCAGACACTTACCGCCGGAACGACTCCACGTACCCGTTGGCCGGTGAGCCGACCCCGGTCACGTCGTCGTAGCCCTTCACCGCGGTCAGCGAGCTGTCCTTGCCCAGGCTGCGGACCGAGGTCAGCAGGCCGTCGGCGGCGTCCAAGCCGTTGGCGTAGTCGACGCGGGCCACGGCCAGGCCCGACCCCGTCGGGTTGTCCGTGACGTCGTGGAAGACGCCCTTCTTGCCGTACTTGGCGTAGATCACCGGGTTGGCGAAGCCGAGGGGCTTGCCGCCGCGGGCCTCCTGGGCCAGGGCCTGGACCGCCGCGATGACCGGCGCGGCCAGCGAGGTGCCGCCGATGCGGTACTCGCTGTACTGCTCGGTGCCGTCGGGGAAGGTCTGGGTCTGGCCGACCAGGAAGCCGGTGTTCGGGTCGGCGATGGCCGCGATGTCCGGGACGACGCGGTTGCCGGAGGCGCTGTTGGCCGTGGCCAGCGCGTTCGGCACGACGCCCTTCTGGTAGTACGGCTCGGCGACCGTCTTGCTGGTGCCGCCGCCCGCGCCCGAGGTGAACGCGCCGGGGAAGCCGACCCAGCTCTTGCCGTCGGGTGCCAGCGTGGCCTTCTCGGTGCCCCAGCCGGTCTCCCACTGGTACTTGTCGCCCTTGCCGACGGCCAGCGAGGTGCCGCCGACCGCGGTGACCCAGGCGGAGTTGGCCGGGGTGTCGACCTGCTTCACACCGGTGTTGGCGACCTCGTCGCCGTTGTCACCGGAGGAGAAGTAGAAGCCGATGCCCTGGACCGCGCCCAGCTGGAAGACCTGGTCGTAGGCCGCCGCGAGGTCCGGCGTCTGGTTGGCCTCGATGTCGCCCCAGGAGTTGGAGACGATGTCGGCCAGGTGGCTGTCGACGATCTTGCTGAGGGAGTCCAGCAGGTCGTCGTCGTAGCAGGAGGCCGCGCCCACGTAGGTGACGTCGGCGTTCGGGGCGACCGCGTGGACCGCCTCGACGTCCAGGGTCTCCTCGCCGTACCAGCCGGCGGCCCCGCACTCCTCGGTCTTGGTGTAGTTCTTCGGCAGCACCTGGTGCAGCTGGCCGGTCTTCCAGGCCGCGTCACCGTTCTTCACGGCGTACGTGCCGGCGTCGTAGGCGATCGTCGGGGACGCGTACGCGTCGGTGATCGCGATGCGCACCCCGTGGCCGGTGTACGTGCCGGCGCCGTACGCGGCGCGCAGCTGCTTGCCGGTGTAGCCCTTGACGGCGTACGGGATCTTCTGGCCGTAGGCGTCGGGGAGCGTCGTCGCGACGTTCGAGCCGTAGTACGAGGAGAACGGGCCCGCGTTCTTGAAGACCGCGTCCGGGGGCGGCAGCTGGTCGTCGTGGTTCGCCTTGTGCGGGGCGTTGTCCAGGCCGGTGACGGTCAGCACGGCACCCTTGAGGGTGGCCGGGGCGGAGGCCGTGCGCGCCGGGGCGCGGTAGGTCTTGGAGCCCTTGGCGTAGTTGTGGAGCTGGGTGCCGAACGCCTTCTCGGCGGCGGCCACGTCACCGGAGACGGCGACGTAGTGCGGGGTGACCGCGGTGACCGTCAGACCGGCCGCCTTCAGCCAGGACGTGACGGCGGTCACCTGGGCCTTGGTGGCCCCGAAGCGGGCCTGCGCCTTCTTGGCGCTGAGGTACTTGCCGTACAGGGGCGAGCTGGGGTCGGACACCGCCTTGGCGTAGGCGGCGAGTCCGGCCGCGTCCCGGCCGGCCAGGTAGACGCGGGCCTTGACCTGGGCCTTGTCCGAGGTCGCGCCCTTGTCCGCCTTGGCCGTGGCCCAGAGCGGCTTGGTGCCCTTCAGTACGTCACGAGCGGGGCTGTCCGCGGCGTGTGCCGCGGGTATGCCCAGCGCCAGCGCACCGGCGATCATGGGCAGCGTCGCTGCCATGCTCACACCGGCGCGCACGGTGGCGCGGTTGGATCTCATAGAACCCCCTGCGATGCGGTTCGCATGCATGTAGTGGTTGGCACGTCGTGGAGGCGCGCACCGGCCCGCGGCGGTGTCGGCCGGCGAGTGGATCACACGATGGGGGCCACTCTTGCGATGAACCGTTCATGCGAGGGGAACGTGAAAGTCAAGAGAAGCTCAAGTAACCACCACGGAGGGCGGTTTGACCGTTTCATCCTTACGGCGGTGTTACGAACGGGCTTGCGCGCCCCGCTCCTTGAGCATTCCGGCCATCAGCTCGATCTCCGACTGCTGCGCGTCGACCATGCCCTGCGCGAGCCGCTTCTCCACGCCGACCGTGCACTTGGCGACACAGCCCTCGGCCATGTGGATGCCGCCCTTGTGATGGGCCGTCATCAGCTGGAGGTAGAGGATCTCGGCCTGCTTGCCGTTGAGCGACTGGAGCTTCTTCAGCTCGGTGTTCGTGGCCATCCCCGGCATCAGCGCGCCGTCCTTGCCGGAGGCCATGCCGCCCATGCCCATCCAGGTCATCGGCGGGTCGGCCGACACCTTCGGCAGGTTCCACAGGTCCAGCCAGCCCAGCAGCATGCCGCGCTGGTTGGCCTGCGTCTGCGCGATGTCGTAGGCGAGCCGCCGCACCTCCTCGTCCTTCGTGCGGTCCCGCACGATGTACGACATCTCGACGGCCTGCTGGTGGTGGACGGCCATGTCCCGGGCGAACCCGGCGTCCGCCGACTGTGCGCTCGGCGTCTTCGGGTCCGATCCGCCGGTCTCCTCGGCGACCGCGTAGGTGATCGCACCGGCCGCGACGAGCACCGCCGCCGCGGCCCCGGCGACCCAGCCGATGTGCTGCCGCCTCACTTCATGACCCCGCCGGTGCACGAGGCGCCCGGCTCGGGCGTCTGCTGACCCTGCACGTACGTGGCGAAGAACTTGTCCACTTCCGGGTCCTTCGCGCTCTTCACCGCCACCTGGTGGCCCCACGCCGACAGGATCAGCGGGGCGTCCTGGTTCTCGTACGGGCTCATCAGCGAGTACGGCGTCTTCTTCACCTTCGCCGCGAGCGCGTCGACGTCGGCCTTGGCCGCCTTGTCCGTGTACGTCACCCAGACCGCGCCGTGCTCCAGCGAGTGCACGGCGTTCTCCTCCGGCACCGCCTTGGTGTAGACGTCGCCGTTGCAGTTCAGCCAGACCGGGTTGTGGTTGCCGCCGACCGGCGGGTGCATCGGGTACGACACCTTGGTCGTCACATGCGTCCGGGACAGCTTGCCCGACCAGGTCTTCACCCCGTCCGCGCCGGTGGTGAACTTCCCGGAGTCCCCGGAGCCCTTGGCGTCACCGCTCGGCGTCGCCTGGTCCTTGCCGGAGTCGCCCTGCGTCTTCACCAGGACCACACCGCCGACGACGAGACCGACGACGACCACCGCGCTGGCGGTGATGGTGAGCACCCGGTTGCGGCGCTCGCGGGCACGCTCCGCGCGCCGCATCTCCTCGATGCGCGCCTTGCGCGCCGCGGTGCTGCTGTTCTTGCCGGAACCCATGAGGCGTGTCCTTCTGGGGAAGGGGGACGTGGACGGTGGGGCCCGCTGATCGTAATGCCGGGGGGTCGCCCTTGACGTAGGGAGGGCACGGGAACGGATATTTTGAAGCCGGGATGCGCATTATTTACGCTCGCGGTATGCGGCTGCTGCGCTCCACCGACCTGGCCCTGCGCGTCCTGATGCGACTCGCGGTCGTCGCCGACTCCACCCCGACCACCCGTCAGGTCGCCGCCGACATGGACGTGCCCTACACGCACGCCGCGAAGGTCGTCGCCGAACTCCAGCACCTGGGCCTGGTCGACGCCCGGCGCGGGCGGGGCGGCGGGCTGGCGCTCACGGAGCGGGGCCGCGCCGCGTCGGTGGGCGCGGTCGTGCGGACCTTCGAGGGCGACGGTGACGTGGTGGACTGCGAGGGGACGCAGGGGACGCCGGCCTGCCCCCTGCGCTCCGGCTGCCGCCTGCGGGGCGCTCTGCGCGGGGCCCAGGAGGCGTTCTTCGCCGCGTTGGACTCCGTCACGATCGGGGACCTCGTCGCCGAGCCGACGGGGCCGCTGCTGCTGGGGATCTCCCGGCGGCCGGGGCTGGACTGAACGCGTCGCGACCGGCCGCGTGAGGTCGTCGGGCGTGTGCCGCGTCGTTGTGGCCGGTCGCGCAGTTCCCCGCGCCCCTTTGGGGCGCTCAGGTCTGTGTCGGCCGCCAGGTCGGGGCCGAACGCGGTGTGACCGGCCGTGTGAGGTCGTCGGGCGTGTGCCGCGTCGTTGTGGCCGGTCGCGCCGTTCCCCGCGCCCCCTCGGCGCGTTCAGCCCTGGGCCAGCCAGAGGTCCGGGCCGAAGACCTCGTAGTGGATGTCGGCCGGGGCGACGCCCTTCTCGATCAGCTGGGTGCGGATCGCGCGCATGAAGGGGAGGGGGCCGCACAGGTACGCGCGCGTGCCGGGGTGTACGGCGATGCCGGTCAGGTCGACCAGGCCGGTCCGGGTGCCGGGCTCGGCGTCGCGCTCGTAGAAGAAGTGCGCGGTGGCGTCGGGCAGCTTCTCCGCGTACGCCGTGTGGGCGGCGCGCAGGGCGTGGTCGGCGGGGGAGCGGTCGCCGTGCACGACGGTGACCGGGGCGCGGTGGCCGCCGGCCGCGAGGTCGGCCAGCATCGCGATCATCGGGGTCACGCCGATGCCCGCCGAGGCGAGCAGCAGGGGCGTGTCCGGGGTGCCGGCCAGCACGAGGTCGCCGTACGGCTCGGACAGCTCCAGGACGTCACCGGGCCGCACGCGCGCATGGAGGTGGTGGGAGACCTCGCCGTCCGGCGTCGCCCCGCCCCGTACGCGCTTGACGCTGATCTGGCGCACCGCCTCGCCCGGTGCCCCGGTCAGGCTGTACTGCCGTATCTGCCGGGCGCCGTCGGGCAGGGTGACGCCGACGGAGACGTACTGCCCGGCGCGGAAGCCGGCCACCGGGCCGCCGTCGGCCGGACGCAGTCGGAAGGTGACGACATCCGCGGTCTCCTCGACGCGCTCGACGACCTCCCAGGCACGCAGGCCGGGGCCGCCGCTCTCCTCGTACAGCCGCTTCTCGATCGCGATGAGGGCGTTCGCCATCAGCCAGTACACCTCGTCCCAGGCGGCGGCCACCTCGGGGGTGACGGCCTCGCCGAGGACCTCGGCGATGGCGGCGAAGAGGTGCTCGTGGACGACGTCGTACTGCTCGGGGGCCACGCCCAGGGAGGCGTGCTTGTGCGCGATGCGGCCGAGCATCGCGTCCGGCCGCTGGTCCGGGTGGTCCAGCAGGTGCGTGGCGAAGGCGGCGATCGACCCGGCGAGGGCCTGCTTCTGGGTGCCGGCGGCCTGGTTGCCCCGGTTGAAGAGGTTGCGCAGCAGTTCGGGGTGGGCGTCGAAGAGGCGGGCGTAGAAGCGCTCGGTGATCTCGCCGATCGCCGCGCCGACGGCGGGCAGGGTGGCGCGGACGGTGGCTGCGGACTGCTCGGTCAGCATCGGGACTCCTCGGAGAACTCGGCTGATCAACACGCTATGAAAACTTGCATCTGGGATGCAAATTTAACGGGCGTGGTGTCGGTCACGCGGGGAAGCGGACCGGCCATTACGGATGCCGGTCCGAGCAGGCAAGATGGGGCGAGAGCGCAGTACACCTGCCGTACGGGAGGCGTTCAGGGCGAGGATGCTCGGGCGATCAAGGTCCGCAACGCGCGTGAAATGGTGTTGTGGTGGGATGCTCAGGTGCCCGACCGCCTCCCGTGGTACGGGGGACAGGCGGCCTGACCAGCAAGGATGGGGAAGCGGAAGATGGACAAGCAGCAGGAGTTCGTGCTCCGGACCTTGGAGGAGCGTGACATCCGGTTCGTACGCCTGTGGTTCACGGACGTGCTGGGCTTCCTCAAGTCCGTCGCCGTGGCCCCCGCCGAGCTGGAACAGGCCTTCGACGAGGGCATCGGCTTCGACGGCTCCGCCATCGAGGGCTTCGCCCGGGTCTACGAGTCCGACATGATCGCCAAGCCGGACCCGTCCACCTTCCAGGTCCTGCCGTGGCGCGCGGAGACCCCCGGCACGGCCCGCATGTTCTGCGACATCCTCATGCCCGACGGCTCGCCGTCCTTCGCCGACCCGCGGTACGTCCTGAAGCGTGCCCTCGCCCGCACCTCCGACCTGGGCTTCACCTTCTACACCCACCCGGAGATCGAGTTCTTCCTGCTGAAGGACCGCCCGCTGGACGGCTCCCGCCCGACCCCCGCCGACAACTCCGGCTACTTCGACCACACCCCGACCAACGTCGGCATGGACTTCCGCCGCCAGGCGATCACCATGCTGGAGTCGATGGGCATCTCGGTGGAGTTCTCGCACCACGAGGGCGCGCCGGGCCAGCAGGAGATCGACCTGCGCTACGCCGACGCGCTCTCCACGGCCGACAACATCATGACGTTCCGGCTGGTCATGAAGCAGGTGGCGCTGGAGCAGGGCGTGCAGGCGACGTTCATGCCGAAGCCGTTCTCCGAGCACCCCGGCTCCGGCATGCACACCCACCTGTCCCTCTTCGAGGGCGACCGCAACGCCTTCTACGAGTCCGGCGCCGAGTACCAGCTCTCCAAGGTCGGCCGCTCCTTCATCGCGGGCCTGCTGCGGCACGCGGCGGAGATCTCCGCGGTCACCAACCAGTGGGTGAACTCCTACAAGCGCATCTGGGGCGGCTCCGAGCGCACCGCCGGCGCCGGCGGCGAGGCCCCGTCCTACATCTGCTGGGGCCACAACAACCGCAGCGCCCTGGTCCGCGTCCCGATGTACAAGCCCGGCAAGACCGGCTCGGCCCGCGTCGAGGTCCGCTCCATCGACTCCGGCGCCAACCCGTACCTGACCTACGCCGTCCTCCTCGCCGCCGGCCTGAAGGGCATCGAGGAGGGCTACGAGCTCCCGCCGGGCGCCGAGGACGACGTCTGGGCCCTCTCCAACGCCGAACGCCGCGCCATGGGCATCGAGCCCCTCCCGCAGAACCTCGGCGAGGCCCTGACCCTCATGGAGGGCAGCGACCTGGTCGCCGAGACCCTCGGCGAGCACGTCTTCGACTTCTTCCTGCGGAACAAGAAGCAGGAGTGGGAGGAGTACCGCTCCGAGGTCACCGCGTTCGAGCTGCGCAAGAACCTGCCGGTGCTGTAGGGGCAGGTCAGAGACTTGCCGTTGATGCGGCGGACGGGGCCGACGGTCGCGGACCGTCGGCCCCCGCGGTCGTGAACACGCACCCGAGGTCGTCGATCCGGCGTCCGCCCGGCCCTAGCATGCGCCTGTGGCACCGCTGCTCGCCGTGTGCGCCGGGTACTTCATGGTCATCCTGGACGTCACGATCATCAATGTCGCCGTGCCCGCGGTGGGCCGTGAGCTGGGGGCCTCGCTCACCGGCATCCAGTGGATCACCGACGGCTACACCCTCGTTCTCGCCGGGTTCCTGATGACGGGCGGTGCGCTCGGTGACCGGCTGGGCAACCGGCGGGTCTTCTGCGCGGGCGTGGCGCTGTTCACCGTGGCGTCGGCCGCGTGCGCGGGCGCGCCCAGTGCCCCGGCCCTCGTCGCCGCCCGGCTGGTCGAAGGGCTCGGCGCGGCGCTGATCGTTCCCGGCTCGCTCGCCCTGCTCCAGGAGGCCTACCCGGAGTCGGCGGCCCGCTCGCGCGCCTTCGGGCTGTGGGGATCGATGGCGGGGATCGCCGCCTCCGCCGGGCCCCTGCTGGGCGGGCTGCTGGTGTCCACCGCGGGCTGGCGGTGGGTGTTCCTCGTCAACGTGCCCGTCGGCGCGGCCTGCCTGGCCCTGACGGCGCGGTACGTCGCGCCCTCGCCGCGGAACCCGGACCGTGCCGTGGACTGGCCGGCCCAGGCCGCCGTGGTGGCGTCCGTCACCCTGCTGACCGCCGCCCTGAACGAGGCCGGACGGCGCGGCTGGTCCGACCCGGCCGTCCTCGCCGGGCTGGGGCTGGCGGCCCTGGCCGTGGCCGGGTTCGCGCTGCGTGAGCGGCTCGCCCGCGCTCCGGCCCTCCCGCCGCAACTGCTGCGCTCACCGGCGATGGGCGGAGCGGCCGTCGTCGGGCTCCTGTTCAACCTCGGCTTCTACGGCATGGTGTTCACCGCCAGCCTGTACTTCCAGCACGAGCGCGGCTACAGCGCCCTGCGGACCGGGCTGGCGCTGTTCCCGGCCGTGGCGGTGACCATGTTCGCCTCCGTCCTGTCCGGGCGCCTGACCCGCCGTACCGGGGACCGCCCGCTGGTGGTCGCCGGCATGCTCCTGGGCGCCCTCGGGCTGGCCGGCTGGGCCGCGGCGGGGAACGACCCGGCCTACGCGCTGCTGGTGGCCCCGATGACGGCCGCCGGCTTCGGCACGTCCTTCGCCCTGACCGGCTCGACCACCACGGTGATGGGCGCCGCGCCCCGGGCGTACGCGGGAGCCGCCTCCGCCCTGTTCAACACCACCCGCCAGATCGGCAGCGCCACCGGCGTCGCACTCGGCGGCAGCCTGCTGGCGACCAGCGCCGACTACGGCTCCGGGGTGCGCCTCGCCATGGCCGTCGGCGCCCTCGCCTACCTGCTGGCGGCGGGCCTCGCGTGGCGGTGCGTGCCGGCCAGGGCGGTCCGGGCCGCCGCCCCGTGACCGCGTTGTGGCCATCGCCGCCGCCACCCGGTGCGCCGCGTCTGGGCGTCAGCCGACGACACAGGAAACGGCCTAGCCGAGGTACGCCGGTGACACCGCCGCCGAGCTGATCCGGTGCGGCCGTCCCGAGCCGTCCGCCGGGACCTCGTACAGGTCGGCGCCGTAGTCCCCGGGCAGCGCGTACACGAGGGTGCGGGCGTCCTTCCACACCGCCTGGTCGTCCACGCTGCGCGGCTCGGCGAGCGGGGTCTCGCGCATCGTGCGCAGGTCCAGGACGTACAGCCGCCAGGGCGCGTCCTTCGGCAGCCCCGCGACCCGCTTCTTGTACGCGACCCGGGTGCCGTCCGGCGACAGGGACGGGCACTCCACGTTGGCGTGCAGCGTGGTGACCGTACGGCGGCGCAGGTCGCCGCGGACCAGGTACGTCCGCCCCTTGGTCGCCAGCGTCGCGTAGAACGTGCGGTCGTCGGCCGCGAACGTCACCCCCCAGAAGTTGACGTCCGCCGCCCGGTACGGACGCCCGTCCTTGACGATCCGGAAGGACTCCAGGGACGGGATCAGCTTCCCGTCGCGGGTGTCCACGATGGCCGCGCGCGTGGAGAAGTCCGTCCCGGCGTACGAGTCGCCGCCCACGAACGCCGTCCAGGCGGCGAAGTGCCCGGTGGGGGAGACCCGGGCGCGGGAGGGGACGCCCGGCACGTCGTAGCGGTCCACGGTCCGCAGGCGCGCGTCCAGGATCAGCGCGCGGTAGGTGTCCGAGACGGGCCCGTGCACGGCCTGGAGGCACACGCCGGTGCCCGAGGCGGCGTAGAACCGCAGGCACTTGAGGCCGGACGCGGTGCGCGGCGCGTCCGGCGCGGACGCCGGGACGCTGGTCAGCTCGTCGCGGTGCGGCCCCCACGCCATGTTCCGGAACACCAGCCGCCCCGGCTCGCGCAGCGTCACCGTCCCCGGCGTGACACTCGGCCCGCCCGCCTGCGCGTGGTCCCGGCGGTCCGCCCGCGCGGAGGCGTGCAGCACCGACGCCAGCCCGACCGCCGCCAGCACACAGGCGGTGGAGACCAGGATCAGGATGCGGGTGCGTACGGTCATGCGGGCACCGTTCCCTTCGGGCGCAGGGTGAGGGAGAACGCGGCGCACGCGGCCAGCGCCACCGCCGCGCCCGCCAGCGCCGCCCGGTCGCCCCACACCGTCCAGGCCGCGCCGAACAGCAGCGAGCAGGCGAACCGGGTCAGCGCCTGCCCGGTCTGTACGACGGCCAGCCCGGAGGAGCGCAGCCGTTCCGGCACACTGTCCGAGGCCGCGGCCATCAGCACCCCGTCGGTGGCGGCGTAGAAGGCGCCGTGCAGGGCGAGCACGAGGTACGGCAGGCCCGTGCCGTGCCAGGAGGTGAGCAGCAGCGCGTACACGGCGAGCAGGGCGCCGTGGCCGGCCAGGAACACCGCCCAGCGGCCCACCCGGTCCGCGAGCCGGCCGAGCGGCACCGCGAGCAGCAGGAAGGCGGCGGCCGTGCCGAGCGGCAGCAGCGCGAACCAGCGGTCGGGGACGCCGAGGCGGCGCTGGAGCAGCAGGTAGACGAAGGAGTCGCTGACCGTGGCGAGGCCCAGCAGCAGCGCGCACACGGTGATCCGGCGCAGATCACGGCCGCGCAGCAGGGCGAGGGCCGCGCGGAGAGTCGGCCGTTCGACCGGGCCCGCGTCACCCCGCCCGCCCGGCACGAAGAGCACCAGCACCAGGACGCCCAGCACGGCGACGCAGAAGCTCACGGTGAACACCGCGTCGTACCCGTCGACGGTGGCCCGCAGGATCAGGAACGCCACCAGCGGCCCGAGCAGGGCCCCGGCCGTGTCCATCGCCCGGTGCACCCCGAAGGCCCGCCCGCGCGTCTCCGGCGTACTGGCGAGCGAGATCAGCGCGTCCCGGGGCGCCGTGCGCAGCCCCTTGCCGGTCCGGTCGGCGGCGAGCACGAGCCCGATCGGGGTCAGCGCGTGCGCCACCAGCAGCAGCGGCTTGCACACGGCCGAGATGCCGTACCCCAGCCCGGCGACCCACTTGTGCCGCCCGCCGCCCCGGTCGGCGAAGTGCCCGCCCACCAGGCGCACGAGCGCCGAGAACCCGTTGTAGACGCCGTCCAGCAGCCCGAACCCCAACGGCGACAGACCCAGACCGGTCACCAGGTACAACGGCAGCACCGCCGTCACCATCTCCGACGAGACGTCGGTGACCAGGCTCACCGTCCCCAGCGCGAGCACGGTCGGCGCGAGGGCCGCACGGCGCCGCCCGGCCGAAGGCCGGACGGCACCCTGAGCGGACGTACTCGTACGGCTGTCCGCTACGTACACGTCAGGACGCCCAGATCCCGGTGATGTCCTTGGCGGAGGCCGCGTTGCCCGCGTGCGTGGTCAGGCCCTGGGTGTCCTCCAGGGTGCGCAGCAGGTCGTAGTGGTTGTACGTGGTCGAGGAACTGGACCCGGCGGCGACGGGCTGCCCGTAGAACACGGTCGGGATCTTGTTCCCGCTCAGCCGGTTGTCCTCGTCGAAGGTGACGACGAGCAGGCTGTTGTGGGTCTTGGCCCAGGTCGCGTAGGCGCCCAGGTTGTTCTTCAGCCAGGTGTCACCGGTGGACACCGAGCAGTCGTGCATGTCGCTGCACAGGTTCGGCACCACGAACGACACCTGCGGCAGCGTCGAGTAGTCCGTCGGGAACTGGGCGAACGTCTTGGCGGTCGACGTCGGTACGTTGCTGAACCCGAACCAGGGGTTGTGCTTGCGGGCGTAGGTGCCGCTGCTGCACGTCGTGGAGCCCTGGCTCGGCAGCGTCTCGTTGTAGCTGGCCCAGGTGCGGCCGGCGGCGATCAGCTCGGACGCGAGGTTGGGCGCCGAGGAGAACCCCGGGGTGTAGCAGCTGTCGTCGGTGATCCCCTGCGTCGACCCGGAGAACAGCGCGAAGTAGTTCGGCTGGCTGGGGTGGGTCTCGGCGTACGACTGGGTCAGGTTGGCACCCCCCGCCTTCAGCGAGTTGATGTACGGCGCGCTGGAGGAGCCGATGACCTGGCTGTAGGCATGGTTCTCGAAGACCACGACGACCACGTGGTCCGGGCTGGGCACGGCGCCCGCGGCGTGCGCGGACCCCTCGCCGAGTCCGGTCCACAGTCCGACCGCGGCTGCGGCGAGGGCGGCCGCGGACGCCACGACGGCGCGGGCACGGCGGTACACGGAACTGCCGGACACATCAACCTCCGGGTAGGGATGGGCGGCTGGCGGTGCGGACAGAGCATGCTCACGCCAATGTGCCCGCGGCCCACGTCGGCCAACCCCACGGGTGAAAACCCGGTGAACGGCGGGTACCCACGCCCGCATGGCGGACATCCTCATCGGCACATGCGGCTGGACCGACCCGGCGCTGCTCCGGAGCGGCTGGTACCCACCCGGCCACCGGGACGCCGAGAAGCGGTTACGCCACTACGCCACGCGCTTCCCCCTCGTCGAGGCGGACTCCCCGTACTACGCCCTCCCGGCCCCGCGCACGACCGCCCTCTGGGCCGAACGCACGCCTCCCGGCTTCCGTTTCGACGTCAAGGCGTTCTCCCTGCTCACCGGCCACCGTACCCGCCCCGCCACCCTGCCGCCCGACCTACGCGACCACCCCCGCGACGAGGCCCTGCGCACGGAGGTCTGGACCCGCTACGCCGAAGCGCTGGCCCCCCTCCGCGACGCCGGCCGCCTGGGCACCCTCCTCTTCCAGTACCCGCCCTCCCTCACCCCCGGCCCGGAGGCCGAGGCCTTCATCCGCACGGCCCGCGAACGCGCCCACGACTGGCCGTTCGCCGTCGAGTTCCGCGACCCCGCCTGGTGGCACCCCGCCCAGGCGGCCCGTACGGCGGCGTTCCTCGGCGACCTGAACGCGACGGCGGTGGCCACGGACACCCCCGACGCCCCGCCCCCCGCCCCCGTCACCACCCCCCACCTGCACCTGATCCGCTTCCACGGCCGCAGCCCTCACTGGGGAACGGGCACGAAGGAGGACCGCTTCCGCCACACCTACACCGAGCAGGAACTCTCCGCCTGGCTGCCCCCCATCCGCCAGGCAGCCGCCCAGGCCGAAGAGGTGCACGTCCTCTTCAACAACTGCTGCGGAGACGCGGCCCCGAGCGCGGCCCAGACCCTGCACGACCTCCTGACGACGAACCTCCCCCACCAGCAGCGCCGTTCCACCCCCCACCCGCACACGGCGGGGCCTGACGAGGCAGGACCGGCGGAGGCCGGGGCTCGTGCGGAAGTCCACGACGCCCGGTACCCGCGCCCGGCGTGACAGGAAACGCGACCCGCGGCTGGCGGGGCAGGATCGGCGGAGTCCGGGGCTCGCGCGACGACCCGCAGCCGCCCACGGCGGGAAGGGGACGTGTCGGGTGGTGTCCGCCCGCAGCGGCCGGCGAAAACCCCGGCACCACAGGAGTAACAGTCCGCCGGACCGAGGACGGACACCACCCGGCGCGGCCCCGACCCTCACCCCACGGCAGGCGCGACCCGAGCCACGCCCCACCCGCACGGGCCGCCGCAGGCACGGGGCCCGCCACCCGACACGGGACCCGCCACCGGCACGGGACCCGCCACCCGGCACGGGACCCGGCACGGGCCCCGCCCCGGCGCTCCTCCCCACCCGCACCCGCCCAAGCCGCCGCACGGCACCCGGCACCCGCCACCCGCCACCCCCCACCCGCCCCCCCCGAAGCCCCGCCCCCGGAAGTCCCCGTACCGCGACCCGCCACCCCCCGCCCCCTCCGGTTAGGCTCTGGCCAGGACGACAGCGGATCCGAGGGGAGACCACGGACATGACGCCGGGGCGCAGGAGCAGCACTTTCACCCGTCTGCTGCGGCACGGCTTCACCGACCCCTCCGCCGCCGAACGCCTCCTGGACGGCCCCGAACTGGCCCCCGTCCGCGACGACCCCGTCCTCCTCGAAGCCCTCGGCGCCACCGCCGACCCCGACCTCGCCCTGCACGGCCTGGTCCGCCTCCTGGAGGCCCAGCCCACCCCCACCGCCCACCGGGAACTGCTGGACACCCTCATCGCGGCCAAGCCCCTGCGCGACCGCCTGCTCGGCATCCTCGGCGCCTCCGCCGCCCTCGCCGACCACCTCGCCCGCCACCCCGGCGACTGGCAGGCCCTGGTCACCTACGAGCCGCACGACCTCCACCCGGGTGTCGCGGAGTTCGAGCGCGGCCTGGCGGAGGCCGCCGACCCGGTCTCGCTCCGCGTCGCCTACCGCCGCTGCCTGCTCTCCATCGCCGCCCGCGACGTCTGCGGCACCACGGACGTCGCCGAGGCGGCAGCGGAGCTCGCCGACCTGGCCACCGCCACGCTCCGCGCGGCCCTGTCCCTCGCCGAACGCGCGGCCCCGGAAGACGCCGCCGCCTGCCGCCTCGCGGTGATCGCGATGGGCAAGTGCGGCGGCCACGAGCTGAACTACGTCTCCGACGTGGACGTGATCTTCGTGGCGGAGCCGGCCGAGGGCGTCCCCGAACCCCAGGCACTGAAGGCCGCGACGAAACTCGCCTCGCACCTGATGCGGATCTGTTCGGAGACCACCGTCGAGGGCTCCATCTGGCCGGTGGACGCCAACCTGCGCCCCGAGGGCCGCAACGGCCCCCTCGTGCGCACCCTCAGCAGCCACCTCGCCTACTACCAACGCTGGGCGAAGACCTGGGAGTTCCAGGCCCTGCTCAAGGCCCGCCCGGTGGCCGGGGACGCGGCGCTCGGCCAGGCGTACGTCGACGCCCTCGAACCCCTCGTCTGGAAGGCGGCGGACCGCGAGAACTTCGTGGCGGACGTGCAGAAGATGCGCCGCCGGGTGGTGGAGAACATCCCCGCGGCCGAGATCGACCGCGAACTCAAGCTGGGCCCCGGCGGCCTCAGGGACGTCGAATTCGCCGTCCAGCTCCTCCAGCTGGTGCACGGCCGCACCGACCCCGCCCTGCGCAGCGGCACCACCCTGGACGCCCTGACGGCCCTCGCCGCGGGCGGCTACGTCGGCCGCGAGGACGCCGCCCGCCTGGACGAGGCGTACCGCTTCCTGCGCTCCATGGAGCACCGCATCCAGCTCTACCGCCTGCGCCGCACCCACCTCGTGCCCGAGGCGGAGCCGGACCTGCGCCGCCTGGGGCGTTCCCTGGGCCTGCGCGCCGACCCGGTGGCCGAGCTGAACCGCGAGTGGAAGCGGCACACCGGCGTCGTACGCCGGCTGCACGAGAAGCTCTTCTACCGCCCGCTGCTCGACGCGGTCGCCCAACTGGCCCCCGGCGAGGCCCGGCTGCGCCCGGAGGCGGCCCGTGAACGCCTGGTGGCGCTCGGCTACGCCGACCCGGCCGCCGCCCTGCGCCACCTGGAGGCCCTGGCCTCCGGCGTGACCCGCAAGGCGGCGATCCAGCGGACCCTGCTGCCGGTCCTCCTCGGCTGGTTCGCGGACTCCGCCGACCCGGACGCCGGCCTGCTGAACTTCCGCAAGGTCTCCGACGCGCTCGGCAAGACCCCCTGGTACCTGCGCCTGCTGCGGGACGAGGGCGCGGCGGCCGAGAACCTGGCCCGCGTCCTGTCGGCGGGCCGCCTCGCCCCCGACCTGCTGATGCGGGCACCCGAGGCGGTGGCCCTGCTGGGCGACGGCAGCGGAGCGGGCCCAACGGCGCTCGGCGGTGGCCTCGCGCCGCGGCAGCGGGCCGCGCTGGAGCAGGAGATCCTGGCGGCCGTGGGCCGCGCGGAGAACGCCGCGCAGGGTGTCACCGCGGCCCGTGGCGTCCGCCGCCGCGAGCTGTTCCGCACCGCCGCCGCCGACATCGTCGGCTCCTACGGCACCGAGACCAGCCCCGCCGAGGCCGACCAGGGCGCCCTGGTGGACCGGGTCGGCGCGGCCGTCTCGGACCTCACCAAGGCGACCCTGGCGGGCACCCTGCGCGCGGTGGTCCGGGAGGGCTGGGGCGACACCCTGCCCACCCGGTTCGCGATCATCGGGATGGGCCGCTTCGGCGGGCACGAGCTGGGCTACGGCTCCGACGCGGACGTGCTGTTCGTGCACGAGCCGCAGGACGGCGTGGACGAGCACGAGGCGTCGGCCGCCGCGAACAGGGTCGTCGCCGAGATGCGCCGCCTGCTCCAGCTGCCCAGCGCCGACCCGCCGCTGCTCATCGACGCCGATCTGCGCCCGGAGGGCAAGTCGGGCCCGCTGGTGCGCACCCTGAAGTCGTACGAGGCGTACTACCGCCGCTGGTCCCTGGTCTGGGAGTCACAGGCGCTGCTGCGGGCCGAGCCGGTCGCCGGCGACGCGGACCTGGGCCGCCGGTTCGTGGAGCTGATCGACCCGCTGCGCTACCCCGCCAAGGGCCTCACCGAGGACGGGGTCCGCGAGATCCGCCGGCTGAAGGCCCGCATGGAGTCCGAGCGGCTGCCGCGCGGCGCCGACCCCAAGCTGCACACCAAGCTCGGCCCCGGCGGGCTGTCCGACGTGGAGTGGACGGTCCAGCTCCTCCAGATGCGCCACGGCCACCAGGAGGCGGGCCTGCGCACCACCCGCACCCGCCAGGCCCTGGCCGCCGCCCGCGAGGCCGGGCTGCTGTCCGCCGAGGACGCGGAGATCCTGGACGAGGCGTGGGTGCTGGCCACCCGGGTGCGCAACGCGGTCATGCTGGTCCGCGGCCGGGCCGGGGACACCTTCCCGACCGAGCCGCGCGAGCTGGCCGCCGTGGGCCGCTACCTGGGGTACGGCGCCGGGCACGCCGGGGACATGCTGGACGCGTACCGCCGTACCACGCGCCGGGCGCGCACGGTGGTGGAGGAGCTGTTCTACGGCGACAGGGCCTGAGCGGGCGCGGGGGTCCGGGCCGGGACCAGCCGGGGCAGCGCGTGCGGCAGGCTGCCGTACCACACCCGGGCCACCGTGAACCCGAAGGTCAGGCAGAGCACACCGCCCACCGCGTCCAGCCAGAAGTGGTTGGCGGTGGCGACGATCACCAGCAGGGTGGCCGTCGGGTACAGCAGCCCCAGCACGCGCACCCACGGCACCGACGCCAGCGCGAAGACCGTCAGGCCGCACCACAGCGACCAGCCGATGTGCATCGACGGCATCGCCGCGTACTGGTTCGACATGTGCTTCAGGTCGCCGGAGGCCATCGAGCCCCAGGTGTGGTGCGCCATCACGGTGTCCACGAAGCGCCCGCCGCGCATCAGCCGGGGCGGCGCGAGCGGGAACAGGTAGTAACCGACCAGGGCCACGCCCGTGGTCGCGAACAGCACCAGCCGGGCCGCCGCGTAGCGGCCGGGATGCCATCGGTAGAGCCACACCAGCACCCCGATGGTGACGACGAAGTGCAGTGTGGCGTAGTAGTAGTTCATCCCGATGATGAGCCAAGTCACCGAGTTGACGGCGTGGTTGACCGACTGCTCGACGGCGATGCCCAGCGCGTGCTCGGTGCGCCAGATCCAGTCCGCGTTGCGCAGCGCCGCGGACCGCTGCTCCGGTACGGCGTTGCGGATCAGTGAGTACGTCCAGTAACTCACCGCGATCAAAAGGATCTCGAACCACAGCCGGGGCCGCCTCGGCCGCCGCAGCCGGCCCAGCGGACCGCGTGGGACCTCGCCCGTGACGGCCCGCGGAACGGCCACCTCCTCGCGACCTTCCGGCTCTGTCACGGTCGAGTCACTCATAGGCACAGAGTCTGCCAGACAAGGCTTCCTCGGCCGATCATCCCAAGGTCGGGTCCGCGGCGCACCTTCTACGACGTACGGAGGACATTCGGCGCCGAAGCGGTGGAACCGCGCACCACCAGTTCCGGCATGAACACGAACTCGCTGTGCGGTGCCGGTGTCCCGCCGATCTCCTCCAGCAGCGTGCGCACCGCCGCCTGCCCCATGGCCGGGACGGGCTTGCGGATCGTGGTCAGCGGCGGGTCGGTGAAGGCGATCAGCGGGGAGTCGTCGAACCCGACCACGGACACGTCCCGGGGCACCTCCAGGCCCCGCTGCCGGGCCGCCCGTATCGCGCCCAGCGCCATCATGTCGCTGGCGCAGACCACCGCCGTGCAGTTCCGCTCGATCAGTGCCGTCGCCGCCGCCTGACCGCCCTCCAGGGTGTACAGCGAGTGCTGGACCAGCTCCGTCTCGACGGTCTGGGCGGGCAGCCCCAGCTGGTCCTGCACCGCGCGGACGAAGCCCTCGATCTTGCGCTGCACGGGCACGAACCGCTTCGGTCCGAGCGCCAGCCCGATCCGGGTGTGCCCCAGCGACACCAGGTGCGTGACCGCCAGCGACATCGCCGCCCGGTCGTCGGGGGAGATGAACGGCGCCTGCACCTTCGGCGAGAACCCGTCCACCAGCACGTACGGCACGCCCTGGGCGCGCAGCCGCTCGTAGCGCTGCATGTCGGCGGTGGTGTCCGCGTGCAGCCCGGAGACGTAGATGATCCCGGCGACCCCGCGGTCCACCAGCATCTCGGTCAGCTCGTCCTCGGTCGACCCGCCCGGGGTCTGCGTGGCGAGCACCGGCGTGTAGCCCTGGCGGGTCAGCGCCTGGCCGATGACCTGGGCCAGGGCCGGGAATATCGGGTTCTCCAGCTCCGGCGTGATCAGGCCCACCAGGCCCTCGCTGCGCTGCCGCAGCCGTACCGGGCGCTCGTAGCCCAGCACGTCCAGCGCGGCGAGCACGGACTGGCGGGTGGTGGCGGCGACTCCCGGCTTCCCGTTGAGGACCCGGCTGACGGTCGCTTCGCTCACCCCCGCCTGCGCAGCGATGTCGGCAAGCCGTGTGGTCACGGCACCGGACTGTACCGGTCGTATCTCTCCTTGCACACCGGCCGGACGCCGGGCGCGGGCGGGCGTACGGCCTGCCGTGGGTTGCTGCGTCATCGCGCTCCCTCGGGGTTCTTGGTGGCAAGAGCTTGCAAGTCTTGCACAGGTGCCGTCATCGCCGCTCAACGCCCGCACCACGGGGTCGCGCCACGGTCGACGACTGGTCACGACGGGGTAACCATCGTGTCGCCTTGCACTTTTTTTCTGCAAGGTCTTTCGCAACGCTTACATGGCTGTTACGTTCCCAGTCGCCCGGCCGCGGCAACGGCGCAGTCGGCAAGTCGCAGGGGCGGACGGGACCGTCCCCTGTACCACTCGGGCTTAACCCTCAAGGAGAACTCATGCGGCGTGGCATAGCGGCCTCCGCGCTGGTGGCGTCCCTCGCCCTGACGGCGACGGCGTGCGGCGGGAGCGACAGCGACAGCGGAAAGTCGGACGGCCCGGTCACCATCACCTGGTGGGACACCTCCAACGCCACCAATGAGGCGCCGACGTACAAGGCCCTGATCCAGCAGTTCGAGGCTGCGAACAAGGACGTCAAGGTCAAGTACGTCAACGTCCCCTTCGACCAGGCGCAGAACAAGTTCGACACCGCGGCCGGCGCCAAGGGCGCCCCGGACGTGCTGCGCTCGGAGGTCGGCTGGACCCCCGCCTTCGCCAAGAAGGGCTTCTTCCTGCCCCTCGACGGCACCGAGGCCCTCGCCGACCAGGGCAAGTTCGAGCCGAACCTCATCAAGCAGGCCCAGTACGAGGGCAAGACCTACGGCGTGCCGCTGGTCACCGACACCCTCGCGCTGGTCTACAACAAGGCCCTGTTCAAGAAGGCCGGCATCACCGAGGCCCCCAAGACCTGGGACGAGCTGAAGGCCGACGCCGCCAAGATCAAGGACAAGGCCAAGGTCGACGGCTACTGGGGCTCCACCCAGGCCTACTACGCCCAGCCCTTCCTCTACGGCGAGGGCACCGACACCGTCGACGCCGCCGCCAAGAAGATCACCGTGAACTCGCCCGCCGCCCAGAAGGGCTACGGCACCTGGCTGAGCCTGTTCTCCGGCAAGGGCCTGCACAAGGCCGACGCCACCGCCGACGCCTACGCCCACATCCAGGACGCGTTCGTCAACGGCAAGGTCGCCGCGATCATCCAGGGCCCCTGGGAGATCACGAACTTCTACAAGGGCAGCGCCTTCCAGGACAAGTCCAACCTCGGCATCGCCACCGTCCCGGCCGGCTCCACCGGCAAGGCGGGCGCCCCGACCGGCGGCCACAACCTCTCGGTCTACGCCGGCTCGGACAAGGCCCACCAGGCGGCGGCGCTGAAGTTCGTCAAGTTCATGACCTCGGCGCAGTCCCAGGAGACCATCGCCCTGAAGAACTCCACCCTGCCCACCCGCTCCGACGCCTACACCGACAAGGTCAAGGCCGACCCGGGCATCGCCGGCTACCAGGGCGTCCTCGCCGCCGCCCAGCCCCGCCCGGCGCTGCCCGAGTACAGCTCCCTGTGGGGTCCGCTCGACACCGAGCTGCCCAAGGTCGCCAGCGGCAAGGAGTCGCTGGACAAGGGCCTGGGCAACGCCGAGCTGGCCATCTCCAAGCTGGTGAGCGGCTTCAGCAAGTGAGCCCGCGTGGCCGTCGGATCCTTCCTGGGAGAACGGGGGGAAGGATCCGACGGCCACCGCCCTGTGCCCGGCCCAACCCCTTGATCTCTTGAAGGTGTCGAACCATGACAGTCGCCATCGACCGCGCGACCGGCAAGCGCCGCGGTGACCGCGCGCCTCGGCCCGGGCTGGGGCAGCGCGTCCGAAACGGTTTCCAGAAGTACTGGTACGCCTACGCGATGATCGCCCCGGTGGTCGTCGTCCTCGGCGTCCTCGTGGGCTACCCGCTGGTGCGGGGCTTCTACCTCACCCTCACCGACGCCAACAGCCTGAACTCGGCGCGCACGATCGGCGTCAACCACATCGACGCCACCTACAAGTTCATCGGCCTGGACAACTACCGGGACATCCTGTTCGGCCCGACGGCGTACGACCGGTTCTGGTCGCACTTCCTGTGGACCGTGTTCTGGACGGCCGCCTGCGTCGCCCTGCACTACGGCATCGGTCTCGGTCTCGCGCTCATGCTCAACCAGAAGCTGCGCGGCCGTACCGTCTACCGGCTGCTGCTCGTCCTGCCGTGGGCCGTGCCGACCTTCGTCACCGTCTTCTCCTGGCGGATCATGCTCGCCGACTCCGGCGTGCTCAACCAGATCCTCGGCTCGCTCCACCTGCCGCAGCCGGAGTGGCTGGAGGACACCTTCTGGCAGCGGTTCTCCGCGATCATGGTCAACACCTGGTGCGGTGTGCCGTTCATGATGCTGTCCCTGCTCGGCGGACTCCAGTCCATCGACTCCTCGCTCTACGAGGCCGCCGAGATGGACGGCGCCAGCGCCTGGCAGCGCTTCCGGCACGTCACCCTGCCCGGCCTGCGCTCGGTCAGCTCCACCGTCGTGCTGCTCGGCATCATCTGGACCTTCAACCAGTTCGTCATCATCTTCCTGCTGTTCGGCAAGAACTCCGCCCCGGACGCCCAGATCCTCGTCACCTGGGCCTACCAGCTCGGCTTCGGCCAGCAGCCGCGCGACTTCGCCCAGTCCGCCGCGTACGGCGTGCTGCTGCTGTCGATCCTGACCGTCTTCACCTCCTTCTACTTCCGCTGGCTGAAGCGCAATGACCAGCTCGCCGTCTGACGCCGCAGGAGCCGCCGCCATGAGCACCACGACCCTGGACAAGACCGAGACCGCCCCGGCCCCCGCCGCCGCGCCCCGGAGCCGCGTGCGCCGGCGCGGCGAGCGCGGCCCGGCCGGCGCCGCCCTGCTGCACGGCGGCCTCGCCGTGGCGAGCCTGATCGCCCTGGCCCCGGTGGCCTGGCTGTTCTACCTGTCCCTCGGCCCGGACAAGGAGGACTACCTGCACCCGGCCGACATCGCGGGCAAGTTCAGCTTCTCCAACTACAGCTTCGTGCTGGAGCACACCGGGTTCCTCGACTGGTTCAAGTCGACGATGATCGTGGCCCTCGGCACGACGTTCATCGGTGTCTTCGTCGCCGCCACCACCGGCTACGCGGTCTCCCGCATGCGCTTTCCCGGCTACAAGCAGCTGATGTGGGTCCTGCTGCTCACGCAGGCCTTCCCGATCGCCATCCTGATCGTGCCGATGTACGAGATCTTCAGCGAGCTGGGTCTCATCGACACCTACTGGGCGCTGATCATCATCAACTGCTCCACCGCCGTGCCGTACAGCGCCTGGCTGCTCAAGGGGTACTTCGACACCATCCCCTTCGAGATCGACGAGGCCGGACGCGTGGACGGGCTCAGCCCCTTCGGCACCTTCTTCCGGCTCATCCTGCCGCTGGCCCGGCCGGGCCTGGCCGTGGCCGCGTTCTACAACTTCATCACCGCCGTCGGCGAGGTCGCCTTCGCGACCACCTTCCTGCTGGACGACTCCAAGTACACCTTCGCCGTCGGCCTCCAGACCTTCGTCAGCGAGCACGACGCCCAGTGGAACTACATGGCGGCCACCGCGGTGCTGATCGCGATACCCGTGACCGTGTTCTTCTACCTCGTGCAGAAGAACCTCGTCACCGGTCTCACGGCCGGCGGCACCAAGGGCTGACGCCCGCCCCGCCTCACCGCCGCACCCACCGACCGCCCACCATGCCCCCGTTACGTATCAAGGACGCCATGAGCCAGCAGCACCCTGCCGCACCGGCCCGCCACTCCGCCGTCACCGTCGCCGACCGCCGCGACTGGTGGCGGGACGCGGTCATCTACCAGGTCTACCCGCGCAGCTTCGCCGACAGCAACGGCGACGGCATGGGCGACCTGGAGGGCGTACGCTCCCGCCTGCCCTACCTGCGCGACCTCGGCGTCGACGCCGTGTGGCTCAGCCCCTTCTACGCCTCCCCGCAGGCCGACGCCGGCTACGACGTCGCCGACTACCGCGCCGTCGACCCGATGTTCGGCTCGCTGCTGGACGCCGACGCGCTCATCCGCGACGCCCACGCGCACGGCCTGCGCATCATCGTGGACCTGGTCCCGAACCACTCCTCCGACCAGCACGAGTGGTTCAAGCGCGCCCTCGCCGAGGGCCCCGGCTCCCCGCTCCGCGAGCGCTACCACTTCCGCCCCGGCAAGGGGAAGGACGGCGAACTCCCGCCCAACGACTGGGAGTCCATCTTCGGCGGCCCGGCCTGGACGCGGGTGGCCGACGGGGAGTGGTACCTGCACCTCTTCGCCCCCGAGCAGCCCGACTTCAACTGGAACCACCCGGCCGTCGGCGACGAGTTCCGCTCCGTCCTCCGCTTCTGGCTGGACATGGGCGTGGACGGCTTCCGCATCGACGTCGCCCACGGCCTGGTCAAGGCCGACGGCCTGCCCGACCTCGGCGCCCACGACCAGCTCAAGCTGCTGGGCAACGATGTCATGCCGTTCTTCGACCAGGACGGCGTGCACGAGATCTACCGCCAGTGGCGCAAGATCCTCGACGAGTACGCGGGGGAGAGGATCTTCGTCGCCGAGGCGTGGACCCCGACCGTCGAGCGCACCGCGAACTACGTCCGCCCGGACGAACTCCACCAGGCCTTCAACTTCCAGTACCTGAGCACGGAGTGGGACGCGGAGGAACTGCGGACGGTCATCGACCGCACCCTGGAGGCCATGCGCCCGGTCGGCGCCCCCGCCACCTGGGTGCTGTCCAACCACGACGTCACCCGGCACGCCACCCGCTTCGCCAACCCGCCCGGCCTCGGCACCCAGATCCGCACCGCCGGGGACCGGGAGCTGGGCCTGCGCCGCGCCCGCGCGGCCACCCTCCTGATGCTCGCCCTGCCCGGCTCGGCGTACATCTACCAGGGCGAGGAACTGGGCCTCCCGGACGTGGTGGACCTGCCCGACGAGGTGCGCCAGGACCCGGCGTACTTCCGGGGCGCCGGCCAGGACGGCTTCCGCGACGGCTGCCGGGTCCCGATCCCGTGGACCCGCGAGGGCTCCTCCTACGGCTTCGGCAGCGGCGGAAGCTGGCTCCCGCAGCCCGCCGACTGGGCCGGGCTGAGCGTGGCGGCGCAGACCGGCGCCCCCGGCTCCACGCTGGAGCTGTACCGGGCCGCGCTGCGCGCGCGCCGCGCCCACCCGGACCTCGGCGCGGGGGAGGCGGTGGAGTGGCTGCGGGCGCCCGAGGGCGTCCTGGCCTTCCGGCGCGGTGACTTCGTGTGCGTCGCGAACACCACGGGCGAGTCGGTGACGACCCCGTCGTACGGCCGCGTCCTGCTCACCAGCGGTGAGGTGACCGAGGCGGACGGCGAGACCAAGGTGCCCGCCGACACCACGGTCTGGTGGACGACGACGGACTGACCGCCGGAGGCGGGGCCGGTCCTGAGGTCCCGTCTGAAAGTTCTTGCATCAAGTTCACACCGGCCCGCTGCGCTTCGGCCAGCGGGCCTTTAACATCTGCGTCACCGCAAGCTTGCTGAAATATTTCAGCAAGCCTTCAGCGGTCCCGTCGCCTTCAACGTCGAAGGAACCCCACATGGCACGCAGAACCCTCCCCGCGGCGGTCGCCCTCACAGCCGCCGCTCTGGTTGGCATGACCCCGACGGCCGCCGAGGCCTCCCCGCCCGGCACCAAGGACGTCACCGCCGTCCTCTTCGAGTGGAACTACGCCTCGGTGGCCAAGGAGTGCACCACCGCCCTCGGCCCCGCCGGCTACGGATACGTCCAGGTCTCCCCGCCCGCCGAGCACATACAGGGGGCGCAGTGGTGGACGTCGTACCAGCCCGTGTCCTACAAGATCGCGGGCCGCCTCGGCGACCGCACGGCCTTCCGGAACATGGTGAACACCTGTCACGCGGCCGGTGTGAAGGTCGTCGTGGACACCGTGATCAACCACATGTCGGCGGGCAGCGGCACCGGCACCGGCGGTTCGTCGTACACGAAGTACGACTACCCGGGCCTGTACTCGGTCTACGACTTCGACGACTGCACCTCCCAGGTGTCGAACTACTCCGACCGCTGGAACGTGCAGCACTGCGAACTCGTCGGCCTCGCCGACCTCGACACCGGCGAGGAGTACGTCCGCAAGACCATCGCCGGGTACATGAACGACCTCCTCACCCTCGGCGTCGACGGCTTCCGCATCGACGCGGCCAAGCACATCCCGGCCGGTGACCTGGCGAACATCAAGAGCCGCCTGACCAACCCGTCCGCCTACTGGAAGCAGGAGGTCATCTACGGCGCGGGAGAGGCCGTCCAGCCCTCCGAGTACACCGGTAACGGAGACGTCCAGGAGTTCCGCTACGCCTACGACCTCAAGCGCGTCTTCACCAGCGAGAAGCTCGCCTACCTCACCAACTACGGCGAGGGCTGGGGCTATCTGAACAGCTCGGTCGCGGGCGTCTTCGTCGACAACCACGACACCGAGCGCAACGGCAGCACGCTGAACTACAAGAGCGGCGCCGACTACACCCTGGCCAACGTCTTCATGCTCGCCTGGCCCTACGGCGCCCCCGACGTCAACTCCGGCTACGAGTGGTCGGACGCCGACGCCGGCCCGCCCAACGGCGGCCAGGTGAACGCCTGCTGGCAGGACGGCTGGAAGTGCCAGCACGCCTGGCCGGAGATCAAGTCCATGGTCGCCTTCCGCAACGCGACCCGCGGACAGGCGGTCACCAACTGGTGGGACAACGGCAACAACGCGATCGCGTTCGGCCGGGGCACCAAGGGCTACGTGGCGATCAACCACGAGTCCTCGTCCCTGACCCGCACCTACCAGACGTCCCTCCCGGCCGGGACGTACTGCAACGTCCAGAACAACACCCCGGTGACGGTCAACTCCAGCGGGCAGTTCACCGCCACCCTCGGCTCGAACACGGCCCTCGCGCTCTACGCCGGCAAGTCGAGCTGCTGAGCCCACGTCTGACGGAGCGTGAAACCTCTTGCGGGAGGTTTCACGCCCCTTGCCGCAAAACCCCAGCAACTCCCGCAAGGAGTCATCACCTGTGATACCGAGATGGCCGGCGCCGCGCAGGCGCCGTACCCCGCACCGTCGACGGGCCGCGGCCGTCACCGCCGCCGCCCTCGCCGCCGCGCTGCTCCAGCCGCTGGCCGCCCACGCGGCCGGCCCGCCCGCGCCCCCCTCGGACGCGAAGCTCGCCGCCGTACCCGTCCGGCACGACGCCACCCGCGAGCAGTTCTACTTCGTCCTGCCGGACCGCTTCGCCAACGGGGACACCTCCAACGACAGGGGCGGTCTGACCGGCTCCCGCCTGTCCACCGGGTACGACCCCACCGACAAGGGCTTCTACCAGGGCGGCGACCTCAAGGGCCTGACGAAGCGGCTGGACTACATCAAGGGGCTCGGCACCACGGCCATCTGGCTGGCGCCGATCTTCAAGAACCGCCCGGTGCAGGGGACGGGCAGCAACGCCTCGGCCGGCTACCACGGCTACTGGATCACCGACTTCACCCAGGTCGACCCGCACTTCGGCACCAACGACGACCTCAAGTCCCTCATCTCCAAGGCCCATGCCAAGGGCATGAAGGTCTTCTTCGACGTCATCACCAACCACACCGCCGACGTCGTGGACTACGACGAGAAGTCCTACGGCTACCTGTCCAAGGGCGCCTTCCCCTACCTCACCGAGGACGGCAAGCCCTTCGACGACGCCGACTACGCCGACGGCAGCCGGAAGTTCCCGGCCGTCTCCGGCGCCTCCTTCCCGTACACCCCGAGGGCCACGAGCGGGAGCAAGGTCCCGGCCTGGCTCAACGACCCGGCGATGTACCACAACCGGGGCGACTCGACGTACGCCGGCGAGTCCACCACCTACGGCGACTTCTCCGGCCTGGACGACCTGTGGACCGAGCGGCCCGAGGTCGTCCACGGCATGGAGAAGATCTACGAGCGGTGGGTGCGGGACTTCGCCGTCGACGGCTTCCGGATCGACACCGTCAAGCACGTGGACATGGAGTTCTGGACCCAGTGGGCGACCGCGCTGGACCGGTACGCGGCCGAGCGCGGGCGGAAGAACTTCTTCATGTTCGGCGAGGTCTACTCCGCCGACACCGCCGTCACCTCCCCGTACGTCACCCAGGGCCGCCTGGACGCCACCCTGGACTTCCCCTTCCAGGACGCGGCCCGCGCCTACGCCTCCCAGGGCGGCAGCGCGCGCAAGCTGGCGAGCGTCTTCGGTGACGACTACACGTACACGACCGACAAGGCCAACGCCTACGAGCAGGTCACCTTCCTCGGCAACCACGACATGGGCCGCATCGGGTACTTCCTGAAGCAGGACAACCCGAAGGCCACCGACGCCGAGATCCTGAAGAAGGACAGGCTCGCCAACGAGCTGATGTTCCTCAGCCGGGGCAACCCGGTCGTCTACTACGGCGACGAACAGGGCTTCACCGGCTCCGGCGGCGACAAGGACGCCCGCCAGCCCCTGTTCGCCTCCCGGGTCGCCGACTACCTCGACGACGACGAGATCGGCACCGACCGCACCCACGCGAGCGCCGCCTACGACACCGAGGCCCCGCTGTACCGGCAGATCGCCGCGCTCGCGAAGCTCCGCACGGCCAACCCCGCCCTGACCGACGGAGTGCAGACCGAGCGGTACGCGGCCGACGGGCCCGGTGTCTACGCCTTCACGCGCACCGACGCCCGGACGGGCCAGGAGTACGTCGTCGCGTTCAACAACGCCGACTCCGAGAAGACGGCGACCTTCGCGACCGGATCCGCGGACATGCCGTACCGGGGCGTCCACGGGGCCACCGGCTCGGTGACGTCCGACGGCGACAGGAAGGTCACCGTCACCGTCCCGGCCGGTTCCGCCGTCGTCTACAAGGCCGCCGGCACCCTCGACAAGCCCGCCACCAAGCCGGCGATCACCCTGACCGCCCCGGCCGCCGGCGCCACCGGGACGGTCGTCCTGGGGGCCGGCGTCGACGGCGGACAGCTCAACCGGGTCGTCTTCGCCGCCCAGGTCGGAAACGGCGCGTGGAAGACGCTCGGCTCCGCCGACCACGCCCCCTACCAGGTCACCCAGACCCTCGGCAAGGACGTACCCGCCGGCACCGCCCTGCGCTACAAGGCCGTCGTCGTCGACTCGGCCGGACGCACCGCGAGCGCCACGGCGAGCAGCACCACCGGCACCCCGCCCGCGCCCGAGGTCCCCACGGCCTCCTCCCGCGACTACGCGGTCGTCCACTACAAGCGCACGGACGGCGACTACGCCGACTGGGGCCTGTACGCCTGGGGCGACCTCGCCGACGGCGAGGCCACGAACTGGCCGGCCGGCCACCCCTTCACGGGCCGGGACGCCTACGGCGCCTTCGCCTACGTCAGGCTCAAGCCCGGCGCCTCCGACGTCGGCTTCCTGGTCGTCGACAAGGACGGCAACAAGGACGTCTCCGCCGACCGGAGCATCGACGTCACCAGGACGGGCGAGGTGTGGATCGAGCAGGGCAAGGCCGAGGTACGCACCGAACGGCCCGGCTATCCCGCCCAGGACGAGTCCAAGGCGGTCCTGCACTACCACCGCGCCGACGGGAACTACGACGGCTGGGGCCTGCACGTCTGGACCGGCGCCGCGCACCCCACCGACTGGTCGGACCCGATGAAGCCGGTGAAGACTGATGCCTATGGCGCGGTCTTCGAGGTGCCGCTCAGCGCGGGTGCCACCAGTCTCGGCTACATCATCCACAAGGGCGACGACAAGGACCTGCCCACCGACCAGTCGCTCGACCTCAAGTCGAACGGCCACGAGGTGTGGCTGTTGAACGGCCAGGAGAAGTACCTGCTGCCGCAGCCCGCGGGCAGCGCCGCCGCGCTGGACCTGACCACCTCCAAGGCGGTCTGGATCGACCGCGACACCGTCGCCTGGAACGGCGTCGACGGCGCCGCCTCCACCCAGCTCCTCTCCTCCCACGACGGCTCGATCACCGTCAAGGACGGTGCGCTGACCAGCGACGACGAGCGCTGGCTGCGACTGACCAAGACCACCCTGACCGACGCCCAGAAGGCGAGGTTCCCGCACCTGAAGGACTACACCGCCTGGTCCGTCGACCCCCGCGACCGGGACCGGGTGCGCGGCGCCCTCGCCGGACAGCTCGTCGCCACCCAGCGGGCCGCGAACGGCGCCGTGCTGGCCGCGACCGGCGTGCAGATCGCCGGCGTGCTGGACGACCTGTACCCCGGCGCGACGAAGGCCGCCCTCGGGCCGACCTTCCACGACGGCAGGCCGACCCTCGCGGTCTGGGCGCCGACCGCGCAGAGCGTCCACCTCGACCTCAACGGCACGTCCGTGAAGATGCGCCGGAACGACACCACCGGCGTCTGGTCCGTCACCGGCCCGGCCTCCTGGAAGGGCAAGCCCTACCGGTACGTCGTGAAGGTCTGGGCGCCCAGCGTCCGCAAGGTGGTCACCAACAAGGTCACCGACCCCTACTCGGTCGCCCTGACCGCGAACTCGGCGCGCAGCCTCGTCGTCGACCTGAACGACAAGTCGCTCGCCCCGAGCGGCTGGGCGGCCCTGAGCAAGCCCAAGGCCGTGCCGCTGAAGGACGCGCAGATCCAGGAGCTGCACATCCGGGACTTCTCCGTAGAGGACCGCACGGCGAAGCACCCGGGCACCTACCTGGCCTTCACGGACAAGAACAGCGACGGCTCGAAGCACCTGCGGGCGCTGGCCAAGGCCGGCACCTCCTACGTGCACCTGCTGCCCGCCTTCGACATCGCCACCATCCCCGAGAAGAAGGCCGACCAGGCGAGTCCGGACTGCGACCTGGCCTCCTACCCGGCCGACTCCGACAAGCAGCAGGAGTGCGTGGCGAAGACCGCCGCGAAGGACGCCTACAACTGGGGCTACGACCCGTACCACTACACGGTCCCGGAGGGCTCGTACGCCAGTGACCCGGACGGCACGGCCCGTACCGTCCAGTTCCGCGAGATGGTGCAGGCGCTCAACCAGGACGGGCTGCGGGTCGTGATGGACGTCGTCTACAACCACACCGCCGCCAGCGGGCAGGCGGAGACCAGCGTGCTGGACCGGATCGTGCCCGGCTACTACCAGCGGCTCCTCGCCGACGGCTCGGTGGCCACCAGCACCTGCTGCGCCAACACCGCGCCGGAGAACGCGATGATGGGCAAGCTGGTGGTGGACTCGATCGTCACCTGGGCCAGGCAGTACAAAGTCGACGGGTTCCGCTTCGACCTCATGGGCCACCACCCGAAGGCCAACATCCTGGCCGTCCGCCAGGCCCTGGACGCGCTGACCCCCGAGAAGGACGGCGTCGACGGCAAGAAGATCATCCTGTACGGGGAGGGCTGGAACTTCGGCGAGGTCGCGAACGACGCCCGGTTCGTGCAGGCCACGCAGGCCAACATGGCCGGCACCGGCATCGCCACCTTCTCCGACCGCGCCCGGGACGCGGTGCGCGGCGGGAGCCCCTTCGACTCCGACCCCGGCGTCCAGGGCTTCGCCTCCGGCCTCTACACCGACCCGAACTCCTCCACGGCCAACGGCAGCACGGAGGAGCAGAAGGCCCGGCTGCTGCACTACCAGGACCTGATCAAGATCGGCCTGACCGGCAACCTGGCCGGGTACCGGTTCACGGACACCGACGGCAAGGAGGTCACCGGCGCCGGGATCGACTACAACGGAGCACCCGCCGGATACGCGGACGCGCCCGGCGACGCCCTCGCCTACGTGGACGCCCACGACAACGAGTCCCTCTTCGACGCGCTGACCTACAAGCTGCCGAAGGACACCCCGGCCGGCGACCGGGCCCGGATGCAGGTCCTGGCGATGGCCACGGCCGGCCTCTCCCAGGGCCCCGCGCTCTCCCAGGCGGGCACCGACCTGCTGCGCTCGAAGTCCCTGGACCGCAACTCCTTCGACAGCGGGGACTGGTTCAACGCCATCCACTGGAACTGCGCCGACGGCAACGGCTTCGGCCGCGGGCTGCCCCCGGCCTCCGACAACGCCTCCAAGTGGGACTACGCCCGGCCGCTGCTGAGCACGGTCAAGGTCGGCTGTGAGCAGATCACCGGCGCCTCGGCCGCCTACCGGGACCTGCTGAAGATCCGTACGACCGAGGAGGCGTTCTCCCTCGGGACGGCCTCGCGGGTGCAGGAACAGCTGTCGTTCCCGCTGTCCGGGAAGGACGAGACACCGGGCGTGATCACCATGCGCCTCGGTGACCTGGTCGTCGTCTTCAACGCCACCCCCGACCGGCAGGACCAGCGCATCCCGGCGCTGGCCGGGGAGCACTACCGGCTGCATCCCGTGCAGGCGTCGGGGGCGGACCCGGTCGTGAAGACCGCGGCGTTCGCCCCGGACTCGGGGACGTTCGCCGTTCCCGGCCGTACCGTGGCGGTCTTCACCCGGCGGTGACGCCCGGGCACCGGTGAGGTGGGGCGGCACCCGGGCGGGGGCCGCCCCACCTCACCGCGGAGAGGCGCCCGGACCGGGGCGGCGGCACCCGGGCTAGGGTGACACCGTTGCCCGGGAACAGGAGTGAGCCCCATGCCGCAGATCACCGTCGACTACTCCGCCGTGATGGATCCGGCCTTCGACCGCGCCGGCTTCGCCCGCGCCCTGCACACGGCGACCGTCGAGATCGCGGACGCGAAGCCGGAAGCGTGCAAGACGCAGTTCCGGCCCAGCGCGCTCACGGCGTTCGGTTACGAGGACCCCGAGGAGCAGCGGCACGCCGTCGTCCACGTCACGATCGGCCTGCTCGCCGGCCGTACGGAGGAGACCAAGACCCGCCTGACCGAGGCCGTCCTCGAACTGCTGCGCGAGCACGTGCGGGACGACGGGTTCGTCCTGCACGCCTCCGCCGAGGTACGCGACCTCGCGCCCTCCTACCGCAAGTTCGAGCGCTAGATTCGCCGCCCGCCGCTGCTCACAAGCCGGTGGCCAGGTTCGCCCAGACCGCGTTGCCCCCGGTGAGCGGCGAAGGGACGACTCCCCAGCTGTCCGCGATCTCCTGCACGAGCAGCAGTCCTCGGCCGCCCTCGTCGTCGGGACCCGGCACGCGGCAGGGCAGGCGGCGGCCGGAGGCGTCCCGGTCGTGCACCTCCAGGCGCAGGCCGGCGTCCGACAGCAGACGGATACCGCACAGGATGCGCAGGCTGAGGGTGTGCAGTACCGCGTTGGTGGCCAGCTCGGACACCAGGAGCACGGCGTTCGCGCAGGCCTCTTCGGGCACCCGCCAGGAGGAGAGCCGTGCGCTGACGAAACGCCGCGCCGTTCTGACGCTCGTGCGGTGACCCGGCAGTTCGAGCCAGTGCGCGCGGTCGGTGTTCGCTCCGCCCAGGTGCCGGAGTGAAGAAGTCGTGTGGGGGGACACGGCGGTCGCCTTCCATGGAGGGGCGCGATAAACGACGCGTTCGCCAACTAGCCCTACCGGTATGGCCGTTGGCGCGTCTGCGTCTTGTGTGACGGGGGCTTCGTCACACAAGTAACTATGCTCGCGGACTAGTTCACACTGCAACCGCCTCCCTGATAATTTCAGCCGGAAGGGATCCGGTCCGATCGACGCATCACATCGCCATATCCTCGGTCCTGGTGACGATCTCTCAGGAGGCAGGGCAGCATGAACGAGGTACGCGCGGGCGCCGGCAGCAGTGCACCCACCGTTCTCCGCATGATCCTCGGCCGACGGTTGCAGGACATGCGCCTCGGCGCGGGCGTCTCCCTGGACGACGCGGCCAGGGCCCTGCGGGTGAAGCCCCTGACCATCCGCCGGCTGGAGAAGGCCGAGGTCGGCCTGAAGATCCTCTACGTCGAGAAGCTGCTCCAGACCTACGGCGCCGACCAGCAGGAGATCGAGGAGTTCGTCGCCCTCGCCGAACGGGCCAACGAGCCGGGCTGGTGGCACCCGTACCGCGATGTGGTACCCGCCTGGTTCACCGCCTACGTGAGCCTGGAGACCGGTGCGAAGGTGCTGCGCACCTATGAGCCGCACTACGTCACCGGGCTGCTGCAAACGCCCGCCTACGCTAGGGCGACCCTGGGCGGCGGCTTCCCGAACGACACCGCCGAGGACCTCGACCGGCGCGTCGACCTGCGGCTGCGCCGCCAGAGCCTGCTGGAGAAGCCCGACGCGCCCACCCTCTGGGTGGTGATGGAGGAGACCGTGCTGCACCGGGTCGTGGGCGGGCCCGAGGTGATGCGGGAGCAGATCGACCGGCTGCTCGAAGTCTCGGAGCTGGAGCACGTCAGCGTCGACATCGTGCCCTTCTCGGCCCGCGCGCACGTCGGGGCGTGCGCCCCCTTCACCTACTTCCGGTTCGAGGAGCCGGAACTGCCCGACATCGTCTACAGCGAGCTCCTCTCCGCCGCCGTGTACCTCGACCAGCGCTCCGACGTCGTGGCGCATCTGGAGGCACACAACCGCATGTCGCTGCTGACCTCGTCCGCGGACAGCAGGGCGCTCTTGGACCGCATGCGCAAGGAGTACTCATGACCATCGCCGAGGGCAGTGTCTACAACGGGATGCCCGCCTCGGACCTGGGGGACCAGGGCTGGGAGTGCCCGTGGAGCGGCCCCAACGGGGGCCAGTGCGTGGAGACGAAGCGACTCGCCGACGGACGCGTGGCCGTACGGCAGTCGACGGATCCCGACGGACCCGCGCTGATCTACACGCCGGAAGAGATCACGGCGTTCGTCACGGGGGTCAAGAGAGGCCTGGCCGACCACCTGACGGCCCACTGACCCGGACAGCCGACGCACCCCCCACCGAAAGGGACAGGATGACCAGCTCGCAGCCCACCCGGAGTATCGACACCAGCAGGCCGCACTCCGCCCGCATGTACGACTACTACCTCGGCGGCAAGGACCACTTCGAGGTCGACAAGCAGGCCGCCGAACGCGTGGCCGAGGCGTATCCCGCCATCTTCGTGTGCGCCCGTGAGAACCGGGCCTTCATGCACCGGGCCACCCGCGTCCTCGCCCGGGAACACGGCATCCGCCAGTGGCTGGACATCGGCACCGGCATCCCCACCGAGCCCAACCTGCACCAGGTGGCCCAGTCCGTGGTCCCCGACGCCCGGGTGGTCTACGCCGACAACGACCCGCTCGTCCTCAAGTACGCCGAGCGCCTCATGCGCAGCACCCGCGAGGGCCGTACGACGTACATCGAGGCGGACGTCAACAACATCGACACGCTGCTGGACTCCGCCGAGCTCAGCGCGGTACTGGACCTGAGCCGGCCCGTGGCGCTGTCCCTGAACGCCCTCATGCACTTCGTCACCGACGCCCAGGACCCGTACGGCATCGTCCGCCGCCTGCTCGGCATCCTGCCCTCCGGCAGCGCCCTGGCGCTCAGCCACTGCACACCCGACTTCGACCCGGCCACCTGGCAGAAGGTCACCGACATCTACACCTCCGCGGGCACCCCGGTGCAGTTCCGCTCCCGTGCGCAGGTCGCCCGCTTCTTCGACGGGCTCGAACTCCTCGACCCGGGCGTCACCGTGGGCCACCGCTGGCGCCCCGACACCACCCGGCCCGGTTCCGACACCCCCACGGACGCCGAGGTCAGCCTGTGGACGGGGGTGGGCATCAAGCCCTAGGAGGCGAGCGCTACCAGCCGGCCGACCAGTTCGCCGAGCGGGCTCTCGGCCGGCTCCTCCCTGAGGATGCCGCGCAGGACCGCCGCCATCTCCTCGTCGTAGGCGGCGCTGACGGCGGCGAGCGCCGCGAAGTCGTGGACGAGCTGCCGTTCCAGCTCGGCGCGCGGGATGCGCCGGCCGTCCAGCCAGATCAGCGCCGTGGACTCGGCGAGCGAGATCCAGGAGCGGACGACCAGCTCCAGGCGCGGGGAGGCCTCGGTCACGCCCAGGTGGGACAGGATCTGGTCGTACGCGGCCTGCCGGACGGAGTCGACGAGCGCGTTGGTCGTCGTGGAGCCGACCGCCGGGCCGCCGCGCATCAGGGCCGAGAAGCCGGGGCCGTGCTCGTCCACGAAGTCGAAGAAGCGGCCCATCACGCGCAGCAGCCGGGCACCCAGCGGGCCCTCGTGCGGCTCGGTGAAACGGCTCGCGAGATCCTCCGACGCACGCTGCAACGCGGCCTCGTACAGGCTGAGTTTGCCCGGGAAGTAGTGGTAGACGAGAGGCCGCGAGATGCCCGCCGCCGAGGCTATCTCGTCGATGGAGACCTCGTCGGGCGAGCGTCGGCTGAACAGGTCGAGGGCGACGCCGATCAGCTGCTGCCGACGTTCCTCGACACCCATCCTGCGGCGAACCCCGGTACTCATACGAACACTTTACCGATCGGTTCCGGCCGCTCGTGATCACATGTCGAGCACCGGGCGATCACTTTGTGCCCGGGAGGCACAGACCGGTACGGACCACTCCTGCCGGCTAGCCCAGCCCGCTGATCTCCCGGCCGTCCGTCAGGGTCCCCTTCAGGTCCGCCCGCGCGCCCTGCTCGGCCTTGACGGCGAGCAGCGGTCCCCGCGCGGACGCCGTGACCCCGCCCGTCGCGGAGACCGACGATGTCCCCTCGCTGCCCGCCGCCAGCAGGTACCAGCTCCCCGCCGCCGACTTCCACAGCACCCCGGCCAGCACATGAGGATCACGCGGCCCGCAGGCCGGCACGTCCGTGCCCTTGGCGACGACCGCCCCGGCCGCCCCGCCCGGCGTGCGGAACTGGGCCAGCGCGGCCGTGCCGTCGCCGCGCCAGGTCTCCGCCCGGGTGCACACCCACGCCCCTGGCCCGGCGCCTCCGGGCAGCGGCTGCTCGGCGTACGCCCAGGCGTTGACGCTCCGGATGCCCGACGAGCGCTCGGCCGCCAGGGAGCAGGCGAACGGCGCCCAGGTGCGCAGGCCCCGCGCGCCGGACGCCTCCCCGGGCGCGCCGGGCCGGCCGGCCGTGAGGTGGGCCGGGACCAGCTCGCCGAGGTCGGTGGCGAGCCGGGTGCCGGAGGCGTCGGTCAGCTGGAGCACGGTCCACGAGGTGCAGCCGCCGGTCCGCACGGCGGGGCTGGCCAGCGGCGCGGTGACGCCGTCGGCGAGAGTGAGCGGCGTCGCGCCCGCGTCCGGCTTCGTCAGGTCCCGCTGCGCCGCCTTCGTCACCCACGGGGCGGTCAGGTAGCGGACGTTGCCGTCGGAGCGGCCCAGCACCAGCGCGCTCGCCCCGGCGCCCGTCGCGCCGTCGACCCGGGCGAAGTCCAGTGCCGCGCCCCGCGTGCCGTTCTTCGGCTCGGCGTAGCGGACGATGCGCAGGCCGTCGTAGAGGATCACCACCCGGGCGGCGTCGACCTCGCCCGCGTACAGCAACTGGGGCGGGCCGGCCGGGCCGCCGGTCTGCGTGCCCGGGGTCGCCGAGACGCGGACCGCCTCCCCGGGGCGGGCCCAGACGGCGAGGGCGCGGCGCAGCAGGGCCTTGTCGCCGGTGAGCGGGCCGCGCGCGGGCCACACGGAGAAGTCGGTACGGGCCGAGGTCCGCCAGGCGGTGGGGGAGACCCGGACCACCTTGCCGGGGTCGAGGGCGGCCTCGGCGGCCGGGTTCCCGGCGTAGGCGGGCGCGGCGGCGCCGTCGGGGCCCCAGCCGCCGCCCGGCAGGGCGACCAGCGTGCCGCACACCGCGAGCGCCGCCGCGGCGGCGAGGGCGGCCTTGGTGTGCTGCCGGCGGCGCATCAGATCGGTGGGCCGGGCCTGGAGCGAGCACGGGTCGAACTCCGGGGAGGAGAGCAGCCCCGGCTGCATGGGCACACTGTTCGCGGAGGCCAGCGCGCCGCCCGGGTCGGCGACCCCGGCGGCGTCGAGCAGATCGCGGATGTCCGGGTCGGGCAGCTTCTCCAGGCCACGCAGGACGTAGGCGGCGCGGGCCGGGCCGGACAGGGCGGACAGCCGCTGGTCCAGGGCGAGTTCGTCGGCGCCGCCGGAGCGCGGGAACAGCTTCAGGCCCCACACCTGGGGCAGCGGCGCGGGGAGCTGGGTGAGCCGGGGCAGGCCCTTGCGGGGGCGGGCCGCCTCCAGGGCCGTGCGCAGGACCCGCTCGCGCAGGTAGGTGTACCCGGGGTCGCCCTCCCGGCCGACGGCCTGGGCCGGGATCACGGACGGCTGTCTGCGGCCGCGGGGCAGGGCGCGCTGGGCGAGGGCGTGTGCGGTCAGGACCCGGCGGCTGCGGCCGAGGCCCGGCGGCAGCACCAGGTAGGCGAGCCGGACCAGCCGGGGGTAGTGCTCGACGAGCGCGGCCTCGGCCTGCTCGACGTCGACCGGGCCCGCGCTCCCGGCGGGGAAGGGTGCGTGACGCTGGGATACATCCTGTGACTGCACGTCGGGGAGAACGAGCGAGCCGGCGGTTGGTCACCGCCGGACGAGTGGTTCACACCCCGGGCTCGACCAGCGCGCGGGCGTAGTTCGCCATCGACCGCTGGTAGCGCGGCAGATGGGGGGCGAGCGCGCCGAGCACCAGGGACAGGCCCTCGCGGTCGCGGCCGAGGCTGGACAGGCACAGGGCGAGCGTGGCCCGTACCGCGTCGTCCAACTCGTCCGAGGGCGCGTCAAGTTCGGGGGTGAGCAGCTCGACGCCCTCCTCCGCCCGGCCGGTGTTCCGCAGCGAGCTCGACAACTGGATCTTCGCCCGGCGGCCCTTGTACCCGTCGAGTCCGCGGGCCAGCGCCTCCCGGTACAGCGGCACCGCCTTGTCGGAGTGCCCGGTGGAGTCCCAGGCGCAGGCCTGCTCGAAGGGCCCGAGCGGGCTGTCGTCCGGCAGTTCGGCGACGAGCGTGTCGATCAGGGCGCGGAACTCGTGCGCGCGCTCCTCCGGATACGTGTCGAAGGCGGCCCAGGCGGCGGCCACGCGGTCTTCCCAGTTCTGGTTCACCGCGTCACCCTCGCACACCCGTGCGCGCCCGGTCACCGGATTTGAGCGCAGCGCGCGCGGGAGCCGTATCCGAGGGCGCTGGGGCATGCTCGGCCCACCGGACCGGAGGAAACAGATGAGGTTGACAGGACTGCTGCTCGGCGCCGCGGCCGTACTGACGCTGGCGGGCTGCGGCTCGGGCGGCACGACGGAGTCCGTGCCGCCCACCGCGACCGGCAGCCTGGAGCACCTGGCCGCCGAGGTGAAGTGCGCGCCGAACATGCAGACCGACGCGGACGAGATCCGCCAGGCCATCTGCCGTACCGGCGAGGGGAAATTCATCCTCGCCACCTTCGCCACCGACCGCGGCCAGCGTGAGTGGATCAACGACGCGAAGGACTACGGCGGTCACTACCTGGTCGGCCGCAAATGGGTCGCCGTCGGCGACGACGGGGTGGTCAAGGCGCTGCGCGGCACGCTCGGCGGCGACCTGGAGGACGGCGCCGACCACCACGCGCACAGCGGCTGACGAGCGCCTTCGGGCACGGCGAAGGCCGGTGACGGGGGGGGGGGGGATCGTCACCGGCCTTCTGTCCTGCGCCCGTTACGGGATCACGAGCAGTTCTGACCGCGGTTCACGCAGTTGGCGATCTTGTTGGCCAGACCGTTCTTCGTGACGCTGATGAAGTCGTCGTGGTCCGTGGCCGCCTTGTGCAGCTGCTCCGGGAACCCGTCCACCGCGTAGGCGTTCTTCACCTGGCCGTTCTGGACGGTCGGCGGCTTGATGTCGTACACCAGCCGCATCGTCAGCTGCGGGATCGCCTTGAAGCCGTTCTGGCAGTTGCCGTTCGCGTCGGCGAACGCGACGTGCGTGCGGTGGTTGGCGCTGTCGACGTTCTGGCCGTCCCAGCAGCTCTGGAAGGCGAACGTGCGCACCACCTTGCTGCCCTGCGGGCAGATCGGGTACTGCGTGGTCAGCTGGACCTTGTTCTCGAAGCCGGTGCAGCTCCAGTGCGCGTTGGCGTTGGCCAGGCCGTTGGTGGTGGTCTTGGCGTCACCGGTGATGATCCGCAGGAACTGCGGCATCGCCACGACCTTGCTCCGCGGGCTGCCCACGTACTTGATCTGCGCCTGCACCGGGGTCAGGATGCGGCCGACGTTGCCTTCCTTGCCACCGCCGTCGGCGTTCTGGTCGAAGTCCTGGGTGCCGTCCTGGACGCGGACCACCGGCCAGTAGTACGACGACAGGTCGTTCTGGTTCTGGCAGCTCGTGGCGGCCTGGAGGAACGTCTGGTTGCTGGAGAAGGCGTTGACCTTCTGGTTGCCGACGTAGTCGTGCAGGTGGTGCGCGCCGTTGGCCACACCGGGCGCCACGATCACGTTGTCGGTGTTGTGGTTCTTGTTGGCGTTCACACCGCAGCGCGTGGTGAAGGTGCCGGTCGAGGCGTTGCGGCCGGCGCGCGGCTTGGCCTTGACGTTCGCCTGGACCTTGGTGATGTCCACGAAGTCGGCCGCGACCGGGCCGTTGCCGGCCTGCCCGCCGATGTTGCCCTGCTGGCCGTTCTGACCCTGCTGGCCGTTCTGGCCTTGCTGCTGACCGCCGTTCTGCTGCTGGCCGCCCTGTTGCTGACCGCCGTTCTGCTGTTGACCGCCCTGTTGCTGGCCGCCGTTCTGCTGCTGGCCGCCGGCGGTGGTCTGGTTGGCGTTCTGCGCCGTGCAGGTGGCCAGGGTGTCCAGGCTGGCGGGAGCGGTGCCGCCGACGCGGGTGATCTCCAGCTTGATCCGGTCGAGGATCACCTTCCGCCGGTCCTGGAGCGGCTGGAGGATGGAGTTCTGCACGAAGCTCGCGTCCCTGGCCTGCGCGTCCCGCGTGGTCGCCAGACGCTGGTAGGCGTCGGTGATCTGGCGGTCGAGGTTGGCCAGTTCCCCGGCGACCTCGGTACGGGCCTGCGCCGGCACGTTGGTGAGCTTCTGGCCCACGTCCGGGCAGGAGAGGGTCGCGACCTGCGCCGTCGCGGCCTTCGTCTGGTTGCCTCCCCACGACTGGTTGTCCGACTCGTGAGCCGAGGCGTAGAAGTTCGCCCAGATCAGCCCGCCCCCACCGAGCGCTAGGGCCGCCGATGCGGCTATGGCCTTGGTGGCCAGCGGCGTACGGCGTTTTCGTGTGTTGCGTCCCATGGAACTCCTCTGACTTCCTTGCGGGGCAGCATCGAGGCGCCCGACAGGAGTGAAGCGGCGCCCTTCCATACGGACGCCGCCCCTCAGGTGTTCAGCGGTCTCACGAATTCCTCACGGAACCACCGTGTGACAGCGGCCCCAACCTCCGCCTGCGCAGCGGAAGTTCACGGACATCGGTGGTCATGTCGGGTCGTTCCCGGTCCGTGCCAGCAGCTTCGCCTCCACCTCCGGGTCCAGGCCCTTGCGGGTCCGGTCCGGGCGCTGGGGCGCGCTGCCGCCGATCCGCGTCAGCCACCGCCAGGTGTCCGCGACGGTCTCGCCCACCGGCCGGCACACCAGCCCCGTGGCCACCGCCCGCGAGACGTCCGCGCCGTGCACGGCGTCGTACATCTCGCCGCCTGGCGGCACCCACACCGGCAGCTCGGTCCACGGCTCGATCCCGGCCTCCAGGATCGGCTCCGGGTCGGTCCAGCGCAGCTCCGCGTCCGCGCCGGTGACCCGCAGGCACGCCTGGAGCAGCTCGCCCATGGTGGTGTGGCCGGGCGGGCTCACCAGGTTGTACGGCCCGGACAGCCCGCGCTCCAGGGCGCCGAGCAGCCACTCGGCGAGGTCGCGCACGTCGACGTACTGCACGGGCAGTTCGCGCGGGCCGGGGGCCAGGACCGGGCCGCCGCGGGCGATCCGGGTCAGCCACCAGGGCAGCCGGCCGACGTTCTCGTACGGGCCGAGGATCAGCCCGGCCCGTACCAGCAGCGAGTCCGCCGCGCCGAAGGCCCCGACGGCGGCCAGTTCCCCGCCGCGCTTGTCCCGCGCGTAGTCCGTGGCCCCGGCGTCCGCGGCGGCGCCCTCGACCAGCGGGGCGTCCTCCGCGCCGCCGCGCGGCCAGGGCCAGGCGTACACCGACCGGCTGGAGACGTACGCGTACCGCCCGGCCCGGCCGCGCAGCAGCCGGGCCGCCTCGTGCACGGCACGCGGGGCGGCCGACCAGGTGTCCACCACGGCGTCCCAGCCGTCGCCGCCGTCCGCCGCGAGGGCGGCGAGGCCGTCGGGCGCGGTGCGGTCACCGTGCAACGACCGCACCCCGGCCGGCGGTTGGTGCCGTCCCCGGTGGAAGACGGTCACCTCCCAGCCGCGTCCGAGCGCGCCCTCCACCACGGCCCGTCCCACGAACTCCGTTCCGCCCAGCACGAGAAGTCTCATGCCGGGATCGTGCCCGGTCCGGGACCGTGGCGACGCGGGGCTCTGCCGAGGGCAGAACGTCCGGTGGGACGCGGCTGCCGTGCCCCTGCCACCCGGCCTCCACCGGTGCCGCCCGCCCGCCGACCCCGGCGACCGCCGACGCCCCCACCCCGGCCGAGCGCGCCTTCGCCGGCACCGGTCGGGGCGGTACTCGGGTGGCCGTACCGGTTCCGGCGGCCTGCCCCGGGCCCCGCCGGTACCGTGCGGTCGGCGGAGCCCAGGTCCGTGGGGGTCGGCGGACCGGCCGCAGGGGGAACCGTCAGCGGGCGGTCGGCGGGGTGTACTTGTAGCCGACCCGGCGTACCGTCTGGATCGCCTGGCGGTGCTCGGCGCCCAGCTTGCGGCGCAGCCGGGCGATGTGGACGTCGACGGTGCGGCCGTCGCCGACGTGGCCGTAGCCCCACACCGTGGTGACCAGCTGGTCGCGGGTGTGCACCCGGTGCGGGTGCGCCACCAGGTGCGCCAGCAGCTCGAACTCCAGGTACGTCAGGTCGAGTTCACGGCCGTCGACGCTGGCGGTGCGCCGCACGGGGTCGATCCGCACCGGCGGTTCGGTGCCGGGGTCCGCCTCGCTCTCCGGCTGGTCCGGGACCGCGACCGGCAGGAACGGGGGCCGCTGGTCGGCGGGGACCAGCACCAGGTAGCCGACCATCGGCGGCTGGCCCGGCAGGGTGGGCAGGGCGTGCTGCGGCGCGGGCAGCCAGGTGGCGCCGGGCGGCAGGAAGTCCGCGACGTCCACCACCTCGTCCCGGTCGACGGCTCGCAGCCGGTGCCGGGTGCCGTTCGCGGCGGGGGCGGTCAGGGTGGCGGTGGAGAGGGAACGGGAGGTCGCCATGAGAGGTCAGCTCTTTCGCGCGAGGAGTTCGTCGGAAGGTGCGGCGGCCGCGATTCGTGGTCGGGCGCGCCGGAGGACGTACGTCGTTCCGCGCTGGCCGAAGGCCGGGGTGTACGGCTTTAGAGGGCCCGCGCGTTCCTCGCGGGGCGACACACACGGTCGAAGTCGTGGTGCTGACGGGAAGGCCAGAACGGCTCAAGGTCGTGGCGACCCGTCGCGGTGATCTGCTGGAAGCCGTCCATGCGCCCATTGAAGCAGAGGCGTGCGCCGGGCAGGAGCCTCCTCTCACTGCTTGGACGCGTCCTTGGCGTGAAATTGACGTTGCGTTCACCCGGAACCCCGGATTTCCGCCCTGGTCAGCGGCCTGCCGCAGTGCGCCGGTGACCGGATCGCCGTCTCATTCCTCGGACAGCGGCGAGGTGAGGACGGGGCCCTGACACGCGCGAAGGGCGCCCGCCGTCATGGCGGGCGCCCCTCGGACGCGGCGGTACGGATCAGACCTGGCCGGCCTTCTCCAGCGCGGTGCAGCAGGTGTCCACCAGCAGGCGGGTCACCACGTACGGGTCCACGTTGGCGTTCGGGCGGCGGTCCTCGATGTAGCCCTTGCCGTCCTTCTCGACCTGCCACGGGATGCGGACCGAGGCACCGCGGTCGGAGACGCCGTAGGAGAACTTGTCCCAGGGGGCGGTCTCGTGCAGGCCCGTCAACCGCTCGTCGATGCCGGCGCCGTAGCTCTTCACGTGGTCCAGCGGCTTCGAACCCTCGCCGAGCGACTCGCACGCGGTGATGATGGCGTCGTAGCCCTCGCGCATGGCCTTGGTGGAGAAGTTGGTGTGCGCGCCCGCGCCGTTCCAGTCGCCCTTGACCGGCTTCGGGTCCAGGGTCGCGGAGACGCCGAAGTCCTCGGCGGTGCGGTACAGCAGCCAGCGGGCCACCCACAGCTGGTCGGAGACCTCCAGCGGGGCGAGCGGGCCGACCTGGAACTCCCACTGGCCCGGCATGACCTCGGCGTTGATGCCGGAGATGCCGAGACCGGCCTTCAGGCAGTTCTCCAGGTGGGCCTCGACGATCTCCCGGCCGAAGATCTCGTCGGCGCCCACACCGCAGTAGTAGCCGCCCTGCGGGGCCGGGAAGCCGCCCTCGGGAAAGCCCAGCGGGCGGGAGCCGTCGAAGAAGGTGTACTCCTGCTCGATGCCGAAGACCGGCTCCTGCGCGGCGAACCGCTCGGCGACCTCGACCAGCGCGGCGCGGGTGTTGGACGGGTGCGGGCGCATGTCGGTGTCGAGCACCTCGCACAGCACCAGGATGTCGTCGCCGCCGCGCACCGGGTCCGGGCAGGTGAAGACCGGCTTGAGCACACAGTCCGAGGAGCGGCCCTCGGCCTGGTTGGTGGAGGAGCCGTCGAAGCCCCACACCGGCAGCGCGTCGAGACCGGCCGGGGCACCCGTGATGACCTTCGTCTTGGAACGCAGCTTGGCCGTCGGCTCGGTGCCGTCGATCCAGATGTACTCAGCCTTGAAGGTCACGGGGGCCACATCCTTCGGGGGTGGGTCGGGTGCACTCGTGGGTGCTGCGGCGCTGCGGCACCGGTGCGCCGCTCGATCTGCCGGGCAGCCTGTCAACAGGCCGTTTCCCGTCCATTGCTCGTCTGTGAACCCCGTGTTACCTGGTCTTTCTGTGTCCGGGCTCACCCGGTGAGGCCGCGCCGGGTGAGGTACCGGCCGCTCACCGTCCGCCGGCGGCGGCCTCGCGCACGCCGGTGAGGAAGCCCCGGATCGCCGCGAGCTGGTGGTCGTCGTAGCCGCGCAGCAGCTCCACCGACCGCTCGATCAGCGGCCCGAAGAAGTCCTGGCCGAGCTCCACCGCGCGGTCCTCCACCTCGATCACCACCCTGCGCCGGTCCCGCTCGCCGCGCACCCGGCGCACCAGCCCGGCCCCCTCCAGCCGGTCGACGAGCGCGGTCGTACCCGCCGAATTGAGCCCGAGCACGCCGCCGAGCCGCCCGGCGCTCATCTCCTCGCCCGCGCGCCGCGCGTCCATGAGCGCGATCAGTGCGCGCACGTCCGTGGGGTGCATGCCGTTTCGCTGTGCGAACCGGCCGCTGTGCAGGCCGAGTTCCACGGTGGTGGCGCGCAGCAGGTGGACGATCTCCAGCTCGGGCCCCGGGGCGGGGCCGGACGGGGTGGACACGGGCAGCCTCCCGGCTATCATCTCGCTCGGCGAATATCTTGCTGAGCGAGATGATAGGGGGCGGTACCGTGGCCGGACACGACCGGGAGGCGTACCGGGTTGCGTACGACAAGGTGATGGCGAAGTGGCCCGCCGACCGTGAGGCGCTGACGGTCGCCACGCCCTTCGGCGAGGCCCACGTCAACGTCTGCGGCCCGCGGGACGCGCCGCCGCTGCTCCTGCTGCCGGGCGGCGGCGGAGCGACCTCCGCCTCCTGGTACGCGCAGGCCGCCGGCCTCGCCCGGATCCGCCGGGTGCACGCCGTGGACCTGCCCGGCGCACCCGGGCTGAGCCGGGCAGGCGACCGCCACCCCCGTACGGTCGCCGACCTGGCCGAGTGGCTGGACGCCGTCCTGGACGGCCTCGGTGTCGGTGCGACCGACCTCGGCGGCCACTCCTACGGCGGCTGGATCGCCCTGCACCACGCGCTGCGCGCGCCCGCCCGGGTGCGCCGTCTGTTCCTCCTGGACCCGACCCAGTGCTTCGCCGGGTTCAAGACGGCGTACCTGCTGCACGCGCTGCCGATGCTGCTGCGGCCCGCACCCCGCCGGGTCCGCGCCTTCCTGGAGTGGGAGACCGGGGGAGCGGCGCTCGACCCCGACTGGCTGGCGCTCCAGGAGGCCGCCGCCGGCTTCCCGGCCGCGAAGCCGGTGACCAGGCCCCGCCCGGCGCCGGACGCGCTGCGCGCCCTGCGGGTGCCGGTCCTGCTGCTCGTGGCCGCGAACAGCAGGACCCATGACCCTCACGAGGTGGTGGCGCGGGCCGGTGCGCTGCTGCCGCACGCGGAGACGGCCATACTGCCGGACGTCTCCCACCACGCGCTGCCGCAGACGGCACCGCCGGCCCTGATCCGCCACCTCACCGGTTTCCTGTCGGCTCCCTGAGCCTCACCCCACCTTCTCGATCACCGCGCGCCGGATGAGGAACTTGCCCGGTTCCCGGACCTGTTCGAAGGCGGCGTTGTTGAGCAGGACGCAACTGCCGGAGACGGACGTCACCTTCACCGTGGTGGACTTGTCGTTGTCCAGGTTGGTGACCTTCAGGGTCGTCCCCGCCGGGAACTGGTCGCTGGACGCGGCCGGGGCGCCGCCCTCGCCGGAGAGCGTCACGGTGGAGCCCTTGCACACCTGCCGGCCGCCGCCCTGCTGGGCGCCCCCGGCCTGCTGACCGCCGCCCTGCGGGGCCGCGCTCTGCCCGGCGTCGCCGCCCTGCGCCGCCTGGGAGCCCTGAGCCGACTCCCCAACGGTGCAACCGGACGCCTTCTGCTGGACCTTGATCTGCTCGACGACCGCCTGCCGGTTGGCGATCCGGGCCGCCGACTGCGCGTCCGGTTTCGCCTTCTGGTCCGCGATGAACCTCTCGTTGTTGCCGAGGGCCGTGGCCAGCCCCTGGCAGACGGTCGAGTCCCCGGCGGACAGCGTCCTGGCGTCCTGCGGGCCCTGCGCGGCGTTGGAGGTGGACGCCAGGGCGAACGCCCCGCCGCCCGCCACCGCCGCGGCGCCGACGAGCAGCGCGAGCTTCTTCTTCGTACCGAGAGTTCTCCTGCGCGACATGCGCGCCTCCTGAAGAGGTAGGGGAGCGTACGCCGCTATGTACGAGATACCGAACGAGGCTGCTCAGCGGTCGCGGGAGTCGGTGAAGTGACCTGCATCACCCAGGAGTTGATCCGCTCTCAGCCGTTGCCGCTGTGGGAGAGGGCCTCCCGTACGGCCTCCTCGCTGCGGGCCACCAGCGCCGTACCGTCGTCCGCGGTGATGATCGGGCGCTGGATCAGCTTCGGGTGCTCGCTGAGCGCGGTGATCCAGCGGTCCCGCGCGCTCTCGTCCCGCGGCCACTCCTTGAGCCCCAGCTCCTTGGCGACCGGCTCCTGGGTGCGGGTGATGTCCCACGGTTCGAGGTGCAGCCGGTCGAGTACGGCCCTGATCTCGTCGGCGCTCGGCACGTCCTCCAGGTAGCGGCGGACGGTGTACTCGGCCCCCTCGGCGTCGAGCAGGCTGATCGCGCTGCGGCACTTGGAACAGGCCGGATTGATCCAGATCTCCATGCCGCACACGGTACGCGAAACCCGTTCTGCACCCCCGTCACTGGAGCCCCGAAAGCCCTTGTGGCCAGGGGCTTTTGTCAGTGGTGGCCCGTAGAATAGAAGCAGTGTTCGAGGGTGCGCGCCGGACTTCGGTGGGTGCCCTGACCGCGACAGGAGGATGCCTGTGCCCGCTGCCGCCCTGAAGCCGAAGCCGTTGCCGACCCAGTCCACCGCCCAGCGTTCCGTGCTGTTCGACTCGCCCTACGAGCCCGTGGCGAAGCGACCGCTGCCGGCCGGACGGCCGCGCGAGTGGTACGTCACGCACAACCGGCGCCTGAAGGCCATGCGCCTGGCCATAGCCCTGCTCGACTCCGGGGTGTACCTGCCGGACCAGGCCCGGAACGAGACGATCCGCGGCACGGCGGAGCGGATCGGGATGCGCCCGCCGTCCGACACCACGTGCCACATGGTGCGGGCACTGATGCGTTACTCGCGCTGAGCCGGCCGCGGTGCCGGGTGCCCCGCGTCACCGGCGCGGGGCACCCGGCACCGTCACGCCGTCAGTTCCCGCTCCAGCGGGGTCCGGAAGCGCGGGGTGATCCGGGTCGCGCCCAGCCGGCCGCGCAGGCGCTCCGCCTCCGCCGCGACCTCGGCCGCGGCCTCCCGGCGGACGCCCTCCTCGGGGATCCGCCAGACGATCTCGCCGTCCGCGCGCTGGGCCCAGCCGCCCACCACGCGGCCGTTCCACCACACCGTCGGACCCACGTTGCCGCTGCGGTCGAAGAGCAGGGGGCGCAGCACCGGGTCCAGGTACCAGTCGCGCCGCTGCCACGCCATGGCCGTGGGATCCAGGGCGGGCAGCAGTGCCGCCCAGGGCGCGCCCGGGCCCGTCACCGGCTCCGCGTCCCCGGCACCGACGTATCCCGTGCCCTCGTCCAGCAGGACCTCCTCGGCGCCGATCGCCGCCAGCGCGCGGCGGACCTCCCGGAGCGTCCAGCCCGTCCACCACTTCAGGTCCGCCTCGGTCGCCGGGCCGCACGCCCGCAGCCAGTGGCGCAGCAGCGTCGCCTGGGCCCCGGCCACGTCCAGCTCGGGGTGGGGCGGCGCCGGCGCCCAGCGGAACTGGCTCGACGTCCAGGAGCCGAGCGGACGGCCCCGAACCACCTTGCCCTCCACGCCGAGCACGCGCAGCAGGCGGGTCGAGACCGTGTGGACGCCCTCGTAGCTCTTCCCGGCCGCGTGGACGAACCGCTCGCGCAGGCGGGGCTCGTCCGCCGCCAGCTCCGCCGCCGTCGCCTGGCCGCGCCGGGCCAGCGCGGCGAGCGTGGCCTCCTCCACCTCCGCCAGCCACGCCGCGTCCGGGGCGCCGGCCAGTGCCATGTCCCGCAGCAGGCTCGCGCGCTCACGGGCGGCCACCGCGAGGCCCGTCGAGGCGTGGACGACGGCCGTCAGGTCCGCCGGGAACACGAACACCGTGTGCCGCATGCCGTGCATCCGCACCAGCGTGCGGTCCTCGTACAGCGCCCGCTCCGTCTCCGGTACCGCCCGCGCGGGGTCGGTCAGCCGGGCGGCCACCGCCAGGTGCACGGTCGCCGGGTCCGAGCCGTGCAGGGCGACCAGGGAGGCCGCGACCTCCTCGGGCGTCACCGCCCGTGCCGCCCCGGCCAGCCGGTGCCGCACGGCCAGCCGGGCCCGCCGCTCCACCACGTCGACGTACCGCCGTCCCTCCGCCATACCGTCCTCCCCTTCGGCTCGCGATGCGTTGCCGCCATGGTCGCCGGTGCCACTGACACCGCGCGGGGCGAGGCGGCGGAGCCGCGCGCCGATGGCGGCCCCGCGGCCCCCGCGGGCCGGGCTACAGCAGGGTCTTCACGAACTCCCGGCGGTCCTCGGGGTGGTCGTGGAGCCACAGGCCCACCATGTGGTCGGCGTCGGGGAGGTCGAAGCGGGTGCAGCGGGCGCGGGTGGAGAGCGCGTCCTGGACGGCTCGGGTCACCGCCGGGGGGATGATCGCGTCCGTGCCGGGGACCGCGAGCACCGCCCGGCCCTCGTACGAGCGGAACGCCTCCAGGGCGGGGGAGTCGCGCCAGCTCCCGGGCGTGCGGATCAGCTCCGAGAAGCGGCCCTCGCCGGTGCCGAACGGCACGTCCCAGGCCTCGGGCGTGTAGACGGCGGGCGCGCCCAGGCCCACCGCCGCCACCCGGCGCCCGTAGTGCCGTACCAGGTCCGCCACCGTCTGCCCGCTCATACTGAAGCCGACCAGGACCAGCGGGTCGTCCCCCGGGACGTGCGAGTCGAGCACCGCCACCGCCTGCTCGTACCGCCGCCGCAGGCTCAACTCCGCGAGCGCGCCCGTGCTTTCGCCGTGGCCGGAGAAGTCGAACGCCAGGGCGCGGCAGCCGTGGGCGGCGAAGTCGGCCAGGAGGGGCAGCAGCCGTTGCTTGCTGCCGTTGCCCGCGCCGTGCAGCAGGAGTGCCGTGGTGCGGCCGGGCCGTCCGGCGCTCACCCCGCTGAGCCGTTCGCCGTCGAACGGGTGGCTGAAGTCGGTGAGTTCGTTCATGCGGGCCATTCACTCACGGCCGCTCGCGCCAAGGAAAAACGGGGTGCACCGAAAGTCACGGCATCCCTACGCTGAGCGAAGGCAACCGCATCCCCCGACGCACCCCAGGAGGCCCGTCATGCGTGGCGTTCTCGCGACCGGGACCGTCGTCCTGGTGATCCTCGGAACCGGAAACCACCTCTGGTGGCTCGCCGCCGTCGCCCTGCTGTATCTGTACGCGACGCACGGCCGCGGCTCGCCCGGCACCATCCCGCCGGCCGGCCCCGGCGCCCCGCCCGACAGCTACCGGGCGTACCGGGACCGCCGGGACCGGCAGGCCGAGTGGGAGCGCCGCTACCGCCGTGAGCGGCCCGTCGAGGCCCGGCGGCAGGCGCGGGAGAAGAGCGGGAGGTGAGCGGGGGCGTCGCCGGCCGTCACAGGCCGGGGGCGCCCCACACCGGGAACCAGCGGCCGAGGTCCTGCTCGATCCGCAGGTCGTCGCCGAGCGTGGCCCGGAGCTGGAGCTCCAGCGCGGTGTCCCGCCGCTCGGCGGCGCCGGGCAGCGGGGCGAACGGGTAGAACGTGCCGCGCTTGTAGAGGTAGACGAGCGCCAGCTTCCGGGCGGTGCCGTCCGTGAACCCGGCCAGCGAGCACAGCAACTGCGGGCCGAAGCCGTTGACCTCCAGCGAACTGTTCACGGCGTGCAGATCGTTGACCAGTTCGGGCAGCTGGTCGGGGGAGCGCCGGGACACCAGCCAGGAGTAGCCGTAGCCGTCCCGGCGCAGCTCCACCGGCGGGCCGGTCCGGTCGGTGTCCGCGTCCAGCAGCGCCTGCACCTCACGGTGCATCTGCTCGAAGGCCGCGCCCTCCACCGTGGCGAAGCACACCGCCCCGACCCCGGTCGGCGTGAAACCCGCCGCCGCCTCCAGCGTCACGGCCGCCGACGGCAGCGCGAAGAGCTGGTCGAGATCGGGCGCGACGGGTTTCGTACGGCCCAGCAGGATGTCCAGCAGCCCCACCGGTCAGCCCGCCTTTCCCGGGGTGGCGGCCTCGCCCAGCTCCGCCGAGATCCGGCCCAGCTGCTCCAGCCGCTGCTCCAGGGTCGGGTGCGTGGAGAAGAACCGCTCGATGCCGGGCTCCCGGCCGGCCGCCGGGGTGAAGTAGAACGCGTTGAACGCCTGGGCCGTGCGCAGGTCCTTGGTCGGGATCCGGGCGATGTCCCCGGAGACCTTGGTGAGCGCCGCCGCCAGCGCCGACGGCCGGCCGGTCAGCTGCGCCGCGGCGCGGTCGGCCGCCAGTTCCCGGTACCGGGACAGCGACCGGATCAGCAGGAAGCTGATCGCGTACACGGCCGCCGAGACGCCCAGGACCGCCGCGAAGACCGCGGCCGTGTTCTGGTCCCGGCGGCCCGAGCCGAAGACCTGGGAGTAGAAGGCGAACCGCACGACCAGGCCCGCGAGCACCCCGAGGAACGACGCGACCGTGATCACGGCGACGTCCTTGTGCCGCACGTGCGACAACTCGTGCGCGAGCACGCCCTCCAGCTCCGCCGGCTCCAGCCGGCGCAGCAGCCCGGTGGTCACACAGACGACCGCGTGCTCGGGGCTGCGCCCGGTCGCGAACGCGTTCGGCATGTCCATCGCGGACACGGCGACCGCCGGCTTGGGCAGGTCCGCGATCGCGCACAGCCGGTCCACCACGGCGTGCAGCTCGGGATACTCCTCCCGCTCCACGACCCGCCCGCGCATGGCGAACATCGCGATCCGGTCGGAGAACCAGAACTGCGCCACGAACAGCGCCCCGATCAGGACGGCGACCAGCACCCAGGACTTCAGCAGCACGATCAGTGCAGCGACGAAGCCCACGTACAGCAGCCCGAGCAGGAACAGCGTGAGACCCATACGCACGGTCAGCCCTCGATCGCTCCGGAACCGGCTCCGCATCTTGCATCACCCCGCAGTCAGGCACTCGTCCCGCTGTCCAGTGTGCACCTGTGGATTGCCATGAGCTGGTCCCGAACGTCCCCAGGAGCAGCAAAATGTCCCTGTGTGTCACCGGTGCGGTGCCGTGGGTCAGCCCAGCAGGGCGCGACCCCGGGCCAGCAGCCGGGCGGCCTCCGGCTCCGACCGGCTCCCCGCTCCCCACCGCAGTGCGCGCCGCACCACCGCTGCCGCCCGCGTCCGCAGTCGCTCGTCGGGACCGCCGAGCAGCGCCACGGCCGCCCGCAGGCGTACGACCTCGCCGTGCGCGTGCAGTAGCCGCCACGCCGACACCCGCACCCAGCGGGGGAGCGCCGGGTCCAGCCGCCGCACCAGTTCCCGCTCCGGCAGCCCGGCGGCCGACGGCAGCAGAGCGAGCGTGGCCTCGCGCACCACGCCGGGTGCCGGGTCGTCGAGCATCCGCCACATCCGCCGTACGTCCGTCACGTCCAGCGTCCGCAGCCCGGCCACGGCCCGTGCCCGCACCCCCGGTGCCGGATGATCCAGCAGCGGCCACAGCAGGGGGGCGTCCGCGCGCGTCCCGCACTCCGCGAGCCCGATCGCGGCACCGGGCGGCAGTGACGGGTCGGCGGGCTCGGCGCAGCGGGCCCGGTACCAGGGCAGCGGATCGGTTCCGTGCTGCCGCAGGACGTAGCGGGCGCAGGCCCGCACCAGCGCCGACCGGTCCGCGAGGAAGTCCACCGCCCGGTCCGGCCGGGCCAGCCGCCGCAGCGCGGTCACGCCGGCCGACCGGGCCCGCGGGCTGCGGGCGCCGAGCAGAGCGTCCAGCACCTTTGCCGCGGTGTCGTGCGTGACGGCGGTGAGCGCCGCGTCCGCGCACAGCGTCTGGACGACGGCGTCGTCGTCGCGGGCGGCGGCACGGGCCAGTTCGGCGGGGGAGAGGAAGCCCTCCTCCACGGCGAGGCCGTACGCGAACCGGCGTACCGCACGGTCACCGGACGCGAGCAGCGGGGCCAGATGGTCCCGGGGCGCACCGCCGCAGGACGTCGCCGAGCAGGCCCATGGCGAAGTCACCGCGGTGGCGGTCGCCCAGGCGCAGGATCAGCGGGGCGAGCGGTGCGGCCGTCACGGAGTCCAGCGCCTCGGCGAGCCGGTCACGGGCCCGTGCCCGCACCGGCTCCGCCCAGTCGGTGCACCGCACGACCACCAGGGGGAGCAGCGCCGGACGGCCGGCGACCCGGCCCAGCGCACGGTGCCGGACCCTGCCGTCACGGTGGCACAGGGCGACGGCGAGCCGGGCGTCGCTCAGCGGACCGTCGGCGGCCGGCGCGGTGAGCAGGGCGCGCTCGCCGGCCGACGGCCCGCTCCACCCCGCCGCCCGCACACCCTCGTCCAACTCCAGCCAGGCCGCCGGGTCACCGGTGTCGAGCGCGTCCGGCAGCGCCACGCCCTCGGCGAGGCGGAGTGCCGCCGCGACGCCTGCCCGCATGAACGTCTCCTGCCCGTGTCGTCCGCCCGCTGCTTCCGGCCCGGCTCCTAGTACGGCGAGCGCATCTGGGCGTACCCCAGCAGCACGATGACCACCGCCACGCAGCCGAGGACCACGGCCGTCGAGACCCAGGAGGACCGGCGCGGCACCGGGTCCGGGTCGGCGCGGAAGGGCGCCGGGTTCGGCGGGTTCTCCTTCCAGCGGGCGGCGAGCATCCGGGCCCGGGCGGAGGGCTCCTTGTGCTCGGCGGAGTTCGCCCAGGTGTGATCGAACTCGCGCTCCCAGTCGTTCTGTTCCGGCATCCCCGTTCAACCTCTCTCGTCCGACACGATCCGGAGGGATGATCTCCCGACAGTAGGAAGTTTGAGAAGCGGGAAAGGTTGCACGGCGGCGGAAGCCGGTCAGCCGGAGCGGCGGAAACGGCTCCGGTACTCCGTGGGCGTCGTGTCGAGCTTGCGGCGGAACGCCCGGATCAGCGTGTCGGCCGTACCGAAGCCGCACGCGGTGGCGACGCGGTCCAGGGTGTCGTCCGTGGTTTCGAGCCGGTTCCGCGCCGCCTCGACACGGGCCGCCTCGATGTAGGCGGCCGGGGTCATGCCGAGCTCCGCCTTGAAGATCCGGGCGAGCTGGCGTTCGCTGACGTGGGCGTGCCGGGCGAGGTCGGCGAGGGTCAGCGGCCCGGTGAGGTGCTCGGCGACGAAGTGGCGCAGATCGGCCATGCGCGGGGTGCTGGAGACGGGCTCGACGGGCACGCTGAACTGGCTCTGCCCGCCCGGCCGCTTCAGGTACATGACCAGCTGCCGGGCGACCCGCAGGGCGACGGCCTCCCCGAAGTCCTCGGCGACCAGCGCGAGGGACAGGTCCAGGCAGGCGGTGATGCCCGCGCCGGTCCACACCCCGCCGTCCCGGATGAAGATCGGGTCGGCGTCGACCTGGACGGCGGGATGCTCGGCGGCGAGCTGCCCGGCGGTCGACCAGTGGGTGGTGGCGCGCCTTCCGTCCAGCAGGCCGGCGGCGGCGAGCAGATGGGCGCCCACGCAGACGGACGCCACGCGCCGGCTGCGCGCGGCGAGCGTCCGCACCTGGGCGACGACGGCGGGATCGGCCAGGGCCTGCACCCGCCGCTCCTCGTCGACCTCGACCGAGCCCGGCACCAGCAGCGTGTCGATGGCCCGCCCGGACACCTCCGCGAAGGTGAGGTCGGGCAGTACCCGCACCCCGGCGGCGGTCGTGACGGGCTCCATGGCCGCGGCGGCCAGGACCACCTCGTAACCGGTCTCCTGGCCGGTCTCCCGCCGGAGCAGCGCGAACACCTCCGGCGGTCCGGTGACGTCCAGCAGGTCGACGCCGTCGAACAGCATGATCACGACGAACCGCCGGCTCCCGCCCACGCCCTCCCCCTCCGGATGTCCGGATCTGCAAGTTACCCGACATTGCTGCCATGCGGGGGCGGCTCCTAGCGTGATCACGTACCCACCACACCACCGAGGAGAGGGCCGTCATGCCCACCACCACGCTGCGCGAACTGAACGGCCTCGACCAGACCCCGGCCACACCGGCCGGCTCCACGCTGATCCTGGTCGACTACCAGAACACCTACACGCGGGGCGTGCTGGAGCTGACGGGCTGGGACGCCGCGCTCGACGCCGCGGCCGGACTGCTGGCGACGGCGCGGACCGCGGGCGCCCGGGTGATCCACGTCGTCCACGACGGCGGCCCGGGCACCCCGTACGACATCCGCGCCGAGATCGGCCGGATCCACCCCCGGGTCGCCCCCGCCGACGGCGAGCCCGTCGTCGTCAAGGGCGCCCCCGACGCGTTCCACGGCACCGGCCTGGGCGAGCACGTGGACGCCGCCGGCCACCAGGACGTGGTGATCGCCGGCTTCATGACCCACATGTGCGTCCTGTTCACCGCCCAGGGCGCGTTCCTGCGCGGCAACCGCCCCACCGTGGTGGCCGACGCCTGCGCGACCCGCCCCCTGCGCACCCCGCAGGCCGAGGTGACCGCGGACCAGCTCCACCACAGCGCCCTCGCGACCGTCGCCGATCTCTACGGCGTGGTCGTACCGTCGGCGTCCGCGCTGACCTGAGCCGGGAACGCCGAGGCCCCGCCGTTCCCGGGGGAGCGGCGGGGCCTCGGTCGGCGCCTCAGCGCGTCGATCACACGTCGAAGTACAGCTCGAACTCGTGCGGGTGCGGGCGCAGCTGGAGCGGGGCGATCTCGTTGGTGCGCTTGAAGTCGATCCACGTCTCGATCAGGTCGGACGTGAACACGTCGCCCTGGAGGAGGAACTCGTGGTCGGCCTCCAGCGCGTCGAGGACGGCGTTCAGCGAGGTCGGGACCTGGGCGACGTTCGCGTGCTCCTCGGGAGCCAGCTCGTACAGGTCCTTGTCGATCGGCTCGGCCGGCTCGATCTTGTTCTTGATGCCGTCCAGGCCCGCGAGGAGCAGGGCCGAGAAGGCCAGGTACGGGTTGCCGGAGGAGTCGGGCGCGCGGAACTCGACGCGCTTGGCCTTCGGGTTGGAACCCGTGATCGGGATGCGCATCGCGGCGGAGCGGTTGCGCTGCGAGTACACCAGGTTGATCGGCGCCTCGAAGCCCGGCACCAGACGGTGGTACGAGTTCACCGTCGGGTTGGTGAAGGCCAGCAGCGACGGGGCGTGCCGGAGGATGCCGCCGATGTAGTAGCGGGCGGTGTCCGACAGACCCGCGTAACCGGCCTCGTCGTAGAACAGCGGGTCGCCGTTGCTCCACAGCGACTGGTGCACGTGCATGCCCGAGCCGTTGTCACCGAAGATCGGCTTCGGCATGAAGGTCGCGGTCTTGCCGTTGCGCCAGGCGACGTTCTTCACGATGTACTTGAAGAGCTGGAGGTCGTCGGCGGCGGCGAGCAGGGTGTTGAACTTGTAGTTGATCTCCGCCTGGCCGGCCGTGCCCACCTCGTGGTGCTGGCGCTCGACCTTCAGGCCGGACCGCTCCAGCTCCAGGGAGATCTCGGCGCGCAGGTCGGCGAAGTGGTCGACCGGGGCCACCGGGAAGTAGCCGCCCTTGTAGCGGACCTTGTACCCGCGGTTGTTCTCCAGCGCGCCGGTGTTCCAGGCGCCCGCCTCGGAGTCGATGTGGTAGAAGGACTCGTTCGCGGAGGTGGCGAAACGCACGCTGTCGAAGACGTAGAACTCGGCCTCGGGGCCGAAGTACGCGGTGTCCGCGATCCCGGTCGACGCCAGGTACGCCTCCGCCTTCTTCGCCACGTTGCGCGGGTCACGGGAGTACTGCTCGCCCGTGATCGGGTCGTGGATGAAGAAGTTGATGTTGAGGGTCTTGTCGCGGCGGAACGGGTCCACACGGGCCGTGGACAGGTCGGCACGCAGAGCCATGTCGGACTCGTGGATGGCCTGGAAACCACGGATCGACGATCCGTCGAAGGCCAGCTCCTCGTCCGGGTCGAACGCCTCAACGGGCACCGTGAAGTGCTGCATGACGCCCGGCAGGTCGCAGAAGCGGACGTCGACGAACTTGACGTCCTCGTCCGCGATGAACTTCTTGGCCTCGTCGGCGTTCTGGAACATCCAGCTCCTCCTACTCCCGACCGTCCTCGCCGGGGTGGTAGATCGTTCGTGCGGCCAGTGCGGTGGCACACGCTGGTCTCGACCCTAGGGACGGGTGATTTCTCGGGCGTGACCCGTTTGTTTCGCAGAAGTTAACCGGCCACGTGTCCACCGTAGCCCCGACACACCCCTGTGCGTAGTGCCCGAAACCGGGCACAGTACCGTGGAGGCGTGGACAACAGGCAGGCAATCGGATCGTGGCTCTCCGGACCGCGCGCGGCCATGGAAGAGGCGGGCGCCGACTTCGGGTACCGGGGCGAACAGCTCGGTCTCCCGGAGCACGGGCCGAACTCGATCGCACGGCCGGGACGGCGCCTCGGCGCACTCGCCGTGGACTGGGCGCTGTGCGTCCTGATCGCATACGGCCTGATCACGGACGGCTACCGCGCCCCCGCGACGAGCAACTGGGCGCTCGGTGTCTTCTTCGTCCTGAGCGTCCTGACCGTCGGCACGGTCGGCTTCACCCCCGGCAAGCGCCTCTTCGGCATCCGGGTCGTGGCCCTGCGGACGGGCACGGTCAACCCGGGGCGCGCCCTGCTGCGCACCGTCCTGCTCTGCCTCGCGATCCCCGCCCTGATCTGGGACCGCGACGGCCGCGGCCTGCACGACCGGCTCGCGAAGACGGTCGAGGTCAGGATCTGACCGAGCGACCCCGGTGACCGCCGGGGACGGCCGGGGTACGCGTCCGACCGCGTGCTCCCGGCGGCCACCGGCCACCGGGACCACCCACCGGCTCACCCCCGCCGCGGCACCGCCGTCACCCCTTCCGCAGCACCGCCCTCAGTACCGCCCGCAGCTCCGTCTCCGGGTCGGTCGCGGCGGCCGTCGCGCGCCAGGCCACGAAGCCGTCCGGCCGTACCAGCACCGCGCCGTCCGCCGTCGTGCCGTGGAGCGCCGCCCAGTCGGTGCCGGCTCCGGGGCCGTCCCCGTCGTAGGCGAGGTCGGCGTTCGCGCCCGTACCGATCCGGTACGCCTCCAGGCGTACGCCGTCCGTGCGGGCGATCCCCCGGGCGGCGGCGTGCCAGGCCCCGCCCGCGGCCGACCCGGCGTCGCAGAGCAGCACCAGTGACCGCTCGTAGAGGTCGATCGTGGAGAGCCGGTCGCCCGCGCGGCGCAGCCACAGGTGCGGCGCCCGGCTGCCCGGGTCCGCGGTCAGCCGCACCTCGTCGGGTACGACCGGCTGGGCGGGGTCGGCGCCGATGAGGGCCCCCTCCAGATAGCGGTAGGCGAGGACGACGGGGAGGATGCCGCTGCGCGGGCCGCCGCCGACGCCGGGCGTGGGCGCGAAGCCCGGGTGGCTGTGCTCCACCGAGCGGGCGGAGGCGCGGGCGCTGGTCGCCAGCGCGACGGGCCGGCGCTCGCTGTCGTAGGTCTCCAGCAGGTCGGGCCCGGCCCAGCCGTCGAGGACGGCGGAGAGTTTCCAGGCCAGGTTGTGGGCGTCCTGGATGCCGGTGTTGGAGCCGAAGGCGCCGGTCGGGGACATCTCGTGGGCGGAGTCGCCGGCCAGCAGCACCCGGCCCGCCGTGTACCGCTCGGCGACGCGTTCGGCGGCGCGCCAGGACGCCTTGCCGGTGATCTCGACGTCCAGGTCGGGGACGCCGACGGCCAGCCGGATGTGCCGCTGGAGCCGCTCCTCGGTGAACTCCTCCAGCGTCTCGCCCTGCTCCGGGTGCCAGGGCGCGTGGAAGACCCAGTGCTCCTTGTTGTCGACCGGCAGCAGGGCGCCGTCGGCCTCCGGGTTGGTGAGGTAGCAGCAGATGAAGTGCCGGTCGCCGACCGTCTCGGCGAGCAGCTTGGACCGGAAGGTGACGCTCACGTTCGCGAAGAGGTCGCCGGGGCCGCTCTGCCCGATGCCGAGCCGGCGCCGGACGGGGCTGCGCGGGCCGTCGCACGCGACCAGGTAGTCCGCGCGGACCGTGTACAGCTCGTCGCTGTCCCGGTCCCGGACGAACGCCGTCACTCCTTCGGGGTCCTGTTCGAAGCCCTCCAACTCGTGGAAGTACCGCAGGTCCCCGCCGAGCGCGCGGGCCCCCTTCAGCAGCACCGGCTCCAGGTCGTTCTGGCTGCACAGGCACCAGGCCGTGGGGCTGAACCTCGCCAGTCCGCCGCCCGGGTCGATGTGCTTGAACAGCCATTCGCCGGCGCCGCCGACCAGGGTCGGGGTCTGGAGGATGCCGTGGTTGGCCGCGAGCAGCGAGGCCGCCGCCTTGATGTCCGGCTCGATGCCGGCCACCCGGTACAGCTCCATCGTCCGCAGGTTGTTGCCGCGGCCACGCGGGTGGATCGAGGTCCCGGAGTGCCGCTCGACGAGCATGTGGGGTACGCCGAGACGGCCCAGGAACAGGGAGAGGGACAGGCCCACCAGCGAACCGCCCACGACGAGGACGGGCACCTGGTGATCGGCTTTGTGCTGCATCAAAGCTCCAGAGGCAGGGGTCGGGATGTGAGGCGCGTTGCTGTTTCTGTGCCCTGTGGGACGGCTTTCGCGTGCTCAATCACCCACGTGGTTCACGCGAGTCGCGCGTTGTGCGGGAAGCGGCACAGGATCAAGGAGCACTGACGTCGCGTCATCGGCGGCCGGCGTTCGCCTCTGCCCCCGTGAAGGAGATGCGCAGCATGACCACCTTGTCGGAAAAGATGTCGGACCAGTCGACGCGCCAGGTGTCGAAGAGGGTCTCCCAGTCCGTGTTCGACGGCTCCCCTCTCCGGGTCGTCCTGCTCGTGGACGTCAACGACGGCGCCCAGCAGCAGTTCCTGGAGGCCTACGAGCAGCTGTGCAACCAGGTGGCGCAGGTGCCCGGCCACGTCAGCGACCAGCTGTGCCAGTCGATCGAGAACCCCTCCCAATGGCTCATCACCAGTGAGTGGGAGAGTGCCCCGCCGTTCCTCACCTGGGTGAACAGCGAGGAGCACGTGCACATGGTGGAACCGCTGCACAGCTGCGTCCGGGACACCCGGTCGCTGCGGTTCCACATCGTGCGCGAGACCGGCGGCGAGTCGGCCGGGGCCGCGTCACGGCGCCGGCTCCAGGCGTCCCCGCGGATCGGGGACGGCGTGATCCGGCACGCGCTGACCTTCACGGTCAGGCCGGGGAGCGAGGAGAAGGTCGCGAAAATCCTCGCGGGCTACGCCTCGCCCCAGGCGCGCGTCGACGAGACCACCCGGCTGTGCCGCACCTCCCTGTTCATGCACGGCAACCGGGTCGTGCGGGCCATCGAGGTGCGCGGCGACCTGCTCGCGGCGCTGCGGCACGTCGCCCGGCAGCCCGAGGTGCGGGCCGTCGAGGAGGCCATCAACCCCTACCTGGAGCAGGAGCGGGACCTGGGCGACCAGGAGTCCGCGCGGGTGTTCTTCACCCGGGCGGCGCTGCCGGCCGTGCACCACGTCACCGCGGACGAACTCGCCGAGGGCGAGCGGCAGGCGCTGTACTACCCGGCCCGGCCGGACTGCGGGATGCGGCTGGCGGAGCTGCTCGCCCAGCAGGACGAGGCGGCTGCGGGGGACCCGGACAGCCCGGTGCTGCGCAGCACGATCTTCCAGCGCGACGACGTCGTCGTCCGGCTGGTCGACGTACGTCCCGGCGCGGGCGCCCGCGCTCCGCTGCCGGAGCCCGGTCGTCAGGCCGCGCTGAGCACCCTGCTGGACGGCGAGCCCGTCGGCATGGACCTCGTCACCGACCGCCGCTCGCCGGACGCCTGAGCCCGGCAGGCCAGCACACCAAACGGAGGAACGTCGTGATCAAATCCCTTCCGAAGATCGTGGACCTCAGCGAGATCGAGCCCAACACCCGGCGCGGCGGCGATCTGCGCGCCATGCTCACCCCGGCCACGGTGGGCTCCACCAGCGGCTTCATGGGCGTGGCCATCGTGCAGCCCGGCGACCGCATCGGTGAGCACTACCACCCCTACTCCGAGGAGTTCGTGTACGTCCTGTGCGGACAGCTGGAGGTGGACCTGGACGGTGAGCCGCACCCGCTGAAGCCCGAGCAGGGGCTGATGATCCCCATCAACATGCGGCACCGCTTCCGCAACGTCGGCAACGTGGAGGCGCGGATCGTCTTCCACCTGGGCCCGCTGGCCCCCCGGCCGGCCCTCGGCCACGTCGACACCGAGGAGACGGAGGCCGTCGCCGTCGCCGCCGATCCGGCCGACCGGGCACGGGTCCGCTCATGAACCGGCGCGTGGCGGTCACCGGCATAGGCGTCGTCGCCCCGGGAGGGATCGGCGTACCGGCGTTCTGGGATCTGCTCGCCGACGGCCGTACCGCGACGCGGGGCATCACGTTCTTCGACCCGACCGGGCTCAGGTCCCGGATCGCCGCCGAGTGCGACTTCGACCCCGCCGCGTACGGCCTGGACGCCGAGCAGGTCGAACGGGCGGACCGGTACATACAGTTCGCCCTGGTCGCCGGCGAGGAAGCGGTCCGGGACTCCGGTCTCGACCTCGGGCTTGAGGACCCCTGGCGGGTCGGCGTCTCCGTGGGCACCGCCGTCGGCGGCACCACCCGGCTGGAGCACGACTACGTCCTGGTCAGCCATCGCGGGCAGCGCTGGGACGTCGACCACACCGAGGCGGAGCCGCAGCTGCACCGGGCGTTCGCGCCGAGCACCGCGGCCTCCGCGGTGGCGGAACGTTTCGGCGCCCAGGGTCCCGTGCAGACCGTGTCCACCGGCTGCACCTCGGGACTCGACGCGGTCGGGTACGCCTTCCACACCGTCCAGGAAGGCCGCGCCGACATATGCATCGCGGGAGCCTCGGACTCTCCGATCTCCCCGATCACCATGGCCTGCTTCGACGCGATCAAGGCCACCTCACCGAACAACGACGACCCCGCGCACGCCTCCCGGCCCTTCGACAACAACCGTGACGGCTTCGTCATGGGCGAGGGCGGCGCGGTGCTCGTCCTGGAGGAACTGGAGCACGCCCGGGCCCGCGGTGCCCACGTGTACTGCGAGTTCGGCGGCTACGCCACCTTCGGCAACGCCTACCACATGACCGGCCTGACCAAGGAGGGCCTGGAGATGGCGCGGGCCATCGACAACGCCCTCGACCAGGCGCGTCTCGACCCCACGGCGATCGACTACGTCAACGCGCACGGTTCCGGCACCCGGCAGAACGACCGCCACGAGACGGCGGCCGTGAAGCGGGCGCTCGGCCACCACGCCTACGACACCCCGATGAGCTCCATCAAATCCATGGTGGGGCACTCCCTCGGGGCGATCGGCGCCATCGAACTCGTCGCCTGCGTCCTGGCCCTCGCCAAGCAGGTCGTCCCGCCGACCGCGAACTACGAGATCCCCGACCCCGAGTGCGACCTGGACTACGTCCCGCGCGTCGCCCGCGAACGGAAGCTGACCAGCGTGCTGTCCGTGGGCAGCGGGTTCGGCGGCTTCCAGTCCGCGGTGATCCTGACCCGGCCGAGGGAGTGAGGACACGATGAGCGAACCGCAGGACCGGCACGCGGCCATCACCGGCATCGGCGTGGTCGCGCCCAACGGCACCACCACCGGCACCTTCTGGAAGGCCACCCAGGAGGGCCTCAGCGTCCTCGACCGGGTCACCCGCGAGGGCTGTGAGCACCTTCCCCTCAAGGTGGCCGGTGAGGTCCGCGCCTTCGAACCGGCCGCCACGATCGAGGAGCGCTTCCTCGTCCAGACCGACCGGTTCACGCACTACGCCATGGCCGCGGCCGACTTCGCACTGGACGACGCCCGGCTCGCGCTGGCCGACATCCCCGACGCGCCGTACTCCATCGGCGTGGTCACCGCCGCCGGGTCCGGCGGCGGCGAGTTCGGCCAGCGCGAACTCCAGCGACTGTGGGGCAAGGGGAGCCGGTTCGTCGGACCGTACCAGTCCATCGCCTGGTTCTACGCCGCGAGCACCGGCCAGGTGTCCATCCGCCGCGGCTTCAAGGGACCCTGCTCGGTCGTCGCCTCCGACGAGGCCGGCGGTCTGGACGCCCTCGCCCACGCGGCCCGGGCCGTGCGGCGCGGCACCGACGTGATCGTGGCCGGCTCCACCGAGGCGCCGCTCGCGCCGTACTCGATGGTCTGCCAGCTCGGCTACGAGGAACTGAGCAGGGAGACGGACCCGTCCCGGGCCTACCGCCCGTTCACGGACGGGGCCTGCGGGTTCGTGCCCGCCGAGGGCGGCGGGATGCTCGTGGTCGAGGCGGCCGGAGCCGCCCGGGCCCGCGGCGCCGACATCAAGGCCGTCGTGGCCGGCCACGGGGCCACCTTCACCGGCGCCTCCCGCTGGGACCGGTCCCGGGAGGGGCTCGCCCAGGCCGTCCGGCAGGCCCTGGCGGAGGCCGAGTGCGCCCCCGAGGAGGTCGACGTCGTCTTCGCCGACGCCCTCGGGGTACCGGAGGCCGACCGGGCCGAGGCGCTGGCGATCGCCGACGCCCTCGGCGAGCACGGCACCCGGGTACCGGTCACCGCACCCAAGACCGGGATCGGCCGGGGGTACGGCGCTGCCCCCGTCCTGGACACCGCGGCGGCCGTGCTCGCGATGGAGCACGGCCTGATCCCGCCGACGCCGAACGTCTTCGACGTCTGCCACGACCTCGACCTCGTGACCGGCAGCGCCCGCGCCGCCGAACTGCGGACGGCGCTGATCCTCAGCCGTGGACTCATGGGGTCGAACTCGGCGCTGGTGCTGCGACGCGGCACCGCGCAGTGAGTACAGAGAAGGAGGAGAGCACATGCCCCAGATCACCGTGGAAGAACTCGCCGCACTGATGAAGAAGGCCGCCGGTGTGACCGTCAGCCCGCAGCAGCTGAAGGAGAAGCCGGACACCGGCTTCGACGTCCTCGGTGTCGACTCGCTCGGCCTGCTCGGCATCGTCGGCGAGCTGGAGAACACGCACGGCACCCCGATGCCGGTCGACGCCGAGCGCTGCAAGACGCCCCAGCAGTTCCTCAACCTCGTCAACAGCACCCTGATGGCAGGAGCCTGACATGGCAGGACACACCCAGAACGAGATCACCATCGCCGCCCCGCTGGACCTGGTCTGGGACATGACCAACGACCTGGAGCGCTGGCCCCAGCTGTTCAGCGAGTACGCGTCGGTGGAGGTCCTCAAGAAGGAGGGCGACAAGACGACGTTCCGGCTCACCATGCACCCGGACGAGAACGGCACCGTCTGGAGCTGGGTCTCCGAGCGCGAGCCGGACCGCGCCACCCGCACCGTCAGGGCCCGCCGGGTGGAGACCGGGCCCTTCGCCCACATGGACATCCACTGGCGGTACGAGGAGGTCCCCGCCGGCACCCGGATGGTCTGGACCCAGGACTTCGCGATGAAGCCGGACGCACCGGTCGACGACGACTGGATGACCGACAACATCAACAAGAACTCGAAGATCCAGCTGGACCTGATCCGGCAGAAGATCGAGAAGGCGGCGGCCGGCGAGCGGCCCGCCCCGGCCCTGGCCGACTGAGCCGGACGACAGGAGACCACCGTGCACCAGGCCCTGATCGTCGCCCGCATGGCCCCGGGCTCCGCCACCGACATCGCCAAGGTGTTCGCGGAGTCCGACCGCGGAGAGCTGCCGCACCTCGTCGGAGTCGTCCGGCGCAGCCTCTTCCAGTTCGGCGACGTGTACATGCACCTGATCGAGTCCGAGCGGGAGCCGGGACCGGCCATCGCCAAGGTCACCTCCCACCCCGAGTTCAAGGAGGTCAGCGAGCGGCTGTCGGCGTACGTCAGCGCGTACGACCCGCAAACCTGGCGGTCCCCGAAGGACGCCATGGCAGAGCGCTTCTACCTCTGGGAGCGCGACGCCGGCTGAGCGCTCCGCCGGAACAGCGGTGAGGGCAGTTCCCCGCGCCCCTTCGGGGCGCGGGGAGCCGGTCATGCGGGGACGACGCAGTCGAACGCGTGCAGATACGGGTTGACCGGCCGGATGTCGCGGACCGCCAGGCCCGCCGCCTCCAGCCGTCCGACCATGCTGTCGGTGGTGTGCTTGGCCCCGCCGACGTTCAGGAGAAGCAGCAGGTCCATGGCCGTGCTGAACCGCATCGACGGGGTGTCGTCGACGAGGTTCTCGATCACCACCACCCGGGTGCCGGGACCGCCCGCCTCGACCACGTTGCCCAGCAGCCGGGCCGTGGACTCGTCGTCCCACTCCAGGATGTTCTTGATGATGTAGACGTCGGCCTCGACCGGCACCGCCTCCCGGACGTCGCCGGGCACGATCCGCGCGCGGTCGGCGAGGTCGCCGCCCTCGCGCAGCCGCGGCAGGGCGTTCTCCACCACCCGGGGCAGGTCGAGCAGGCTGCCGCGCATCGCCGGGTACTTGTCCAGCAGGCACGCCACCACGTGCCCCTGGCCGCCGCCGAGGTCCGCGACCGAGCTGCTGCCGGACAGGTCCAGCAGGGCCGCCACCTCACGCGCCGACTGCTCGCTGGAGCGGGTCATCGCGCGGTTGAAGACGTCCGCGGACTCGGGGGCGTCCTCGTTGAGGTAGGCGAAGAACTCCTTGCCGTAGAGGTCCTCCACGACGTTCCGGCCGGTGCGCACGGCCTGGTCCAGCAGCGGCCAGGCGTCCCAGGTCCACGGCTCGGTGCACCACATGGCGATGGCCCGCAGGCTGTTCGGGTCGTCCTCGCGCAGCAGCCGGGACATCTCGGTGTGGGCGAACGTGCCGTCCGGCCGCTCGGCGAAGACGCCGTAGCAGGACAGGGCGCGCAGCAGCCGGCGCAGCGGCTTCGGCTCGGCGCGCACCGCGCTCGCCAGGGTCTCCACGGTCATGGGGGCGTCCCCGAGCGCGTCGGCGACACCGAGCCGGGCGGCGGCGCGGACCGCGGCGGCGCAGGCCGCCCCGAACACGAGCTCGCGCAGCCGCATCGGCGGGGGAGGGGAGGGGGGTGCCCCCGGCTCGGGGGGAGCAGAGGGCGCGCGGGATGGTGCGGTCATGTGCCGCCTTCCTTCCTTGCGTGGATCGGGTACGGCCGTCCGGTCAGCACAGGCCCGCGGGCTTGGAGACCCGGCAGGCGTTTCCGGTGAAGGCGTTGCCGGTCTTGGTGGCTTCCTGGCTGACGAGGTCCGCCGGGGAGTTGTTCGCCAGCAGGTTGGCGGTGATCCGGTTCTTCTCGCTCGTGGCGCCCACGAAGCTCTTGAACAGGACGATGCCGCCCGACAGCGGGGACTTGCCCGAGTGGCCGGTGATCCTGTTCCGCGTCACCAGGGACTTCTCGGTGCCGGTCAGGACGATGCCGGAGCCCTGAAGATAGGGCAGCCGGGCGGTCTTCGGGCAGTACTTGTTGTTCTGCACGACCAGGTTGTCGCTGACGGCGAGGGCGCCGGCCCGCGGCTTGTTCTCGTCGCCGACGACGAACACGCCCGCGCAGTTGCCGAGGACGTAGTTGCGCGTGACGGCGAGGTTGCGCAGCCGGCGGACGGTGAGGCCGATCCGGTTGCCCTCCAGCCGGTTGTGGTCGACCACCGCGCCCTTGCTGTCCTTGGCCCCCTGCTCGGCCTTGACGTTGTTGGCGAGGAAGATGCCCGCGTCCCCGTTGCTGCGGGCGGTGTTGTTGCGGAAGACGCCGCGGGTGGAGTGCTCCTGGGCGATGCCCCACTGGCCGTTGTGCTCGGCGATCACACGCTTCACGGTCAGATGGTCGGTGCCCATGGTGAAGACGCCGGACTTGGCGAAGCCGGTCACCTTGAGGTCGGAGACGGTGACGTCCTTGAGGGGCTTGTTCTTGCCGCCGACCACGCAGATGCCGTTGCCGTCCGAGAGGCAGGTGACCGCGGCCTTCTTGCCGTGCGGCGCGGGCTTGGTCTTCTTCTTGGGGGGCTGGATCACGGTGCCGGGGCCCGCGCCCCGCAGGGTGAGGCCCGCCGTCTTCACCGTGACGCTCTCACGGTAGGTGCCGGCGAGCACGAACACGGTGTCGCCGGCCTTGGCGGCGTTGACCGCCTTCTGGATCGACTGACCCGGATGCACCACGAGGGTCTTGTGGGCAGCGGACGCCGGAGTGGCACCGATGACCGTGCCGACGAGGGTCGTGGCGCATGCCAGGTACGCAATGTGTCGTTTTGTCACATTCCGAAGGCTAGGAGCGTATGAGCCGATTACCGGCCGGATACTCCGTTCGGCGGCGTGTCCACGGCAGGGGCCGGGTCAGCGCCCCCGGGGCCCGCCCTTGGGCAGCTTCATGCCCTTCGGCATGGGCCCCTTGGGCAGCGGCATGTTGCTCATCAGGTCGCCCAGCGCCCGGAGCCGGTCGTTGGTGGCCGTCACCTGGGGGCCGGTCAGCACGCGCGGGAGCTTCAGCATCGTCGTGCGGAGCTTCTTCAGCTCGACCTGGCCCTCGCCGTTGCCGACGATCAGGTCGTGCACCGGCACGTCGGCGACGATGCGGTTCATCTTCTTCTTCTCGGCGGCCAGCAGGGTCTTCACCCGGTTCGGGTTGCCCTCGGCGACCAGCACGATGCCGGCCTTGCCGACGGCCCGGTGCACCACGTCCTGGCTGCGGTTCATCGCCACCGCCGGCGTCGTCGTCCAGCCCCGGCCGATGTTGTCCAGCACCGCCGCGGCGGCGCCCGGCTGGCCCTCCATCTGGCCGAACGCGGCCCGCTCGGCGCGGCGGCCGAACACGATCGCGGTCGCCAGCAGGGCGATCAGCAGGCCGAAGATGCCCAGGTAGACCGGGTGCCCGATCAGGAAGCCGATCGCGAGGAAGACACCGAGGGTGCCGATGCCGACGGCCGCGAGTACAAGACCGATCTTCGTGTCGGCCTTGCGGGTCATCTTGTACGTGAGGGCGATCTGCTTCAGTCGCCCTGCGTTCGCGGCGTCCGCCGCGGTTTCCTTCCTCGCCATGCCACGAAGTCTACGTGCCCCCGGGAGCGCGGACGACGGCAGTGCCCGGCGGGCGGGACGGGGCCGCCGGGGGCGGCGTCAGGACTGGCCGGCGGCCTGGTCCAGGAACCGCTGGGCCTCGACGCGGTCCTTGGCGCGGCGGCGGTCCTCCAGGACGGAGGTCCAGGCGTTGCGGCGGGCGGTGCGCTGACCGCCGCTCAGGAGCAGCGACTCCACGGCGCGCAGGGCGCCGGTGAAGGACGGGATGGCGGTGGCGCGTACGGGTGCGGCCTGCATGATCGAGGTCCCCCCTCTGAGCGATGGAGATACGGGGCGTGATAAGAGAGTCACTGATTGGTGTTACCAGGGCGTGACCGACCGGTCAAACACGCATGAAGCCTTGGTGCGAGGGGCTGGAACGCCGACGCGGCCCCGACGGCGCCCTCATCAGCGAGGACGGTCGGGGCCGCGACGTCTTGGCCATTACTGACCGGTAGGAACTTGTGCGCGAATTCACACGCGCGGCTCACACCGCCTGGGCGGCGACGTACGTGCCACGCTTCTCCACGGCCATCTGGTACAGCCGCCCGGCGCGGTAGGAGGAGCGCACCAGCGGGCCGGACATCACACCGGAGAAGCCGATCTGCTCGGCCTCCTCCTTCAGCTCCACGAACTCCTGCGGCTTCACCCAGCGCTCCACCGGGTGGTGGCGCACCGACGGGCGCAGGTACTGGGTGATGGTGACCAGCTCGCAGCCCGCGTCGTGCAGCTGCTTCAGCGCCTCGCTGACCTCCTCGCGGGTCTCGCCCATGCCGAGGATCAGGTTCGACTTGGTCACCAGGCCGTAGTCGCGGGCCTCGGTGATGACCTTCAGGGAGCGCTCGTAGCGGAAGCCCGGGCGGATCCGCTTGAAGATCCTCGGGACCGTCTCGACGTTGTGCGCGAAGACCTCGGGGCGGGCGGCGAAGACCTCGGCGAGCTGCTCGGGGACCGCGTTGAAGTCCGGGGCCAGCAGCTCCACCTTCGTCCGGCCGCCCTCGCGGTCCGCCGTCTGCTGGTGGATCTGGCGCACGGTCTCCGCGTACAGCCAGGCGCCGCCGTCCTCCAGGTCGTCGCGGGCGACGCCGGTGATGGTGGCGTAGTTCAGGTCCATGGTGACCACGGACTCGCCCACGCGGCGCGGCTCGTCGCGGTCCAGCGCCTCGGGCTTGCCGGTGTCGATCTGGCAGAAGTCACAGCGCCGGGTGCACTGGTCGCCGCCGATGAGGAAGGTCGCCTCGCGGTCCTCCCAGCACTCGTAGATGTTCGGACAGCCGGCTTCCTGGCACACCGTGTGCAGCCCCTCGCTCTTCACGAGGTTCTGCATCTTCGTGTATTCGGGGCCCATTTTCGCCCGGGTCTTGATCCACTCGGGCTTGCGCTCGATGGGGGTCTGGCTGTTGCGGACCTCCAGGCGCAGCATCTTGCGTCCGTCGGGTGCGACTGCGGACACGACCGGCTCCCTGTGACTTCGATTCTTCGGCGTACCCCAGGGTACGCCCGTACTGTGTGCGCCCTGCCGCTCGGGCCAACCCCGCTGTCGCAGGGCGCATTCCCCCGGCGGACGGTCAGGCGGACGCCTTCTCGATCACCCGCGGCTTCAGCTCCGCGTTCTCCAGGACGTCCCGCAGGTGCTTCTCGACCACCGGCAGCACCTCGTCGATCGTGATGTCCCGGCCCAGCTCGTTCGCGAGGGAGGTGACCCCGGCGTCCCGGATGCCGCACGGGATGATCCGGTCGAACCAGGCGTTGTCCGGGTTCACGTTGAAGGAGAAGCCGTGCATCGTGACGCCCTTGGCGACCCGGATGCCGATCGCGGCGATCTTCCGGTCCTCACGGCGCTGGCCCGCGTTGGAGGGGGCGTACTCGGGGCCGTTGAGCCGCGGGTCGAACTCCTCGTCGGTGAGCCGCGGGTCGAAGTCCAGGGACAGCCCTCCGAGTGCCGGCCGCTGCTCGACCGGGTCGCCGAGCACCCAGACGCCGCTGCGGCCCTCCACCCGGGTGGTCTCCAGGCCGAACTCGGCGCAGGCCCGGATGATCGCCTCCTCCAGCCGCCGCACGTGCGCGACCACGTCCACCGGGCGGGGCAGCTTCTGGATCGGGTAGCCCACCAGCTGGCCCGGTCCGTGCCAGGTGATCTTGCCGCCGCGGTCCACGTCGATGACCGGGGTGCCGTCCAGCGGGCGCTCGCTGTCCTCCGTGCGCCGGCCGGCCGTGTACACCGGGGGGTGTTCCAGGAGGAGCACGGTGTCCGGGACCTCGTCGGCGAACCGGGCCGCGTGCACCCGGCGCTGCTCGTCCCAGGCCTCCTGGTAATCGACGGCATCCGCACCGAACCCCATGCGGACGAACCGCAACTCACTCACGGCAAACGCCTCCCTCAGCGACCGGTGTGTCAGGCGCGTAACGCGCCCTCGCCACTGTACGTCCGACCGGAGTACGTCAGCCCTGAGGGCGTTCCTCACACGATCGGATGAATGCACGGTGAAGTGTGCGACCGTCTGCTCACTCTCCGCTACATTCGCGCCGTTCGTGAGGCCATAAGGGCTGCTCAACGGCAATCCGGGCACATCGACCGCCCGGAAGGCAGGAGACCGCACCGCAGATGACGGACCGATCCGCGCAGCGCACCCCCAACCGCCAGCTCGCCGCGCTCATCGCAGAAGCGGGGTTCTCCAACGCGGGTCTGGCCCGTCGCGTCGACCAGCTCGGCCTGGAACACGGGCTGGACCTCAGATACGACAAGACCTCGGTCACCCGCTGGCTGCGCGGACAGCAGCCACGCGGTACGACCCCCGCCCTGATCGCCGAGGTCTTCACACGCCGGCTCGGGCGCCGGCTCACCGCCCAGGATCTCGGCCTGGACGCGTGTGCGCCGGTGTACGCCGGGCTGGAGTTCGCGGCCACCCCCGAGGAGGCCGTCGACATCGTCAGCGGGCTGTGGCGCAAGGACTCCGGCAGCCACGCCGAACTGCGCAAGATCGCCTTCACCCCGGCGGGGCTCGTGGTGCCCAGCCGGGACTGGCTGATCGGCAAGGCCGACGACCGGGTGGCCCGCGAGCCGGCCCCCCGGGTGCCGCCGCAGGGCCGGCCCGGCGCGGCCAGGGCGCCGCAGCCGGGGCCGCTGGTCCCGCCGCGGCTGCGGACGCCCGCCGAGCGCGCCCCCGGCCACAGGGTCACCGGCGGTGACATCGCCGCGCTGCACTCGGTGGGCGAGCTGTTCCGCACCCTCGACGACCGGTTCGGCGGCGGCCACGCCCGGCAGGCGCTGGTGCGCTACCTGGAGCACGAGTGCGAGCCGATGCTGCGCGGCAGTTACGACGAGCAGACCGGTCGCCGCCTGTTCGCCGCCGCCGCCGATCTGACCCGGCTCGCGGGCTGGACGTCGTACGACATCGCCGCGCACGGGCTCGCCCAGCGGTACTTCGTGCAGGCCCTGCGGCTCGCCCAGGCGGCCGGCGACCGGGCCTACGGCTCCTACGTCCTGGTCACCATGAGCCGCCAGGCCGTCTACCTCGGCCACGGCCGGGAGGCCGTGCAGCTGGCCCGGGTCGCCCAGCAGGGGGTCGGCACGGGCGCCCCGCCGGTCGTCCAGGCGCTGCTGCACGCCTCCGAGGCGCGGGCGCACGGCGTACTGGGGGAGGTGCGAGCGTGCACCGCCGCGCTCGTGCGGGCCGAACGCGCCCTGGAGGCGGCCCGGCCCGGGGACGAGGCGCCGTACTGGGCCGCGTTCTTCGACGAGGCGCAGCTCGCCGACGAGTTCGGCCACTGCCACCGGGACCTCCAGCAGTTCCGGGCCGCCGCGCAGCACGCCGAGCGGTCCCTCCAGCTCCGGGCGCCCGCCTATGCCCGCAGCCGCCTGTTCTGCCGGGTCGTCCTCGCCACCGCCCGCCTCGGCCTCGGCGAACTGGACCAGGCGTGCGCGATCGCCGCGGAGGCGGCGGGGCAGGCCGCGGAGATGCGGTCGGCTCGTGCCGTGGAGTACGTGAAGGAGTTCGAGCGGCGGCTGGAGCCCTACCGGGACGCGGCGCCGGTGCGGGTGTACCGGGAGAAGGTGGCGGCGCTGGGGTAGTTCCGGTGGTTCGCCGGGTGCCGCGCAGATGGAGCGCGCCCGCGCGGCGGAGCCGCACATCGATACAGCCCCGCGCCCCTTTCGGGGCGCCTACGCCGCCCTCGGCAGGGTGGGGACCGGGTCGGCGTTGTGCATCGAGCCCCGCGCGCCCAGGTCCGCCAGGACGGCTGCCGCGGCGCGGTGGGCCGAGTGCAGGGCGCCCTGGACCGTGCTGGTGTCCCGGTGGTCGCCGCAGACGTAGAGGCCCGCCAGGAGGCGTACCGGGCGGCGCAGGTCGTGGGGCGGGCGCATCGCGGGGACCGCCTCCGGGGTGTGGTGCACGGCCAGCGTCTCCCAGCGGCGCGTGGAGGTGCCGTAGAGGCGGGAGAGGTGCATGCGGACGGCGGTGTCCACCCCTTCCGGTGGCGTGCCCAGCACCGTCGAGGAGATCAGGACGCGGCCGGCCGGTGCCCGGCTCGGGTCCACGTTGCTGAGGACCGCCGTGTGCGCCACCGGCCCGCCCCGGTCGGCGTCCAGCAGCAGCGAGGTGCCCGTCGCGAACGCCGCCGCCGGCTCGTCCGTGGTGTGGTGGACGACCGTCACCGGGTGAAAGTCCGGCACCCTGAGCCCCGGCAGCAGTCCGGCCGCGGCGCGCGCGTCCGTCGCCAGCAGCACCGCCCGGCAGCGGATCTCCCCGTGCTCGGCGGTCGCCACCGAGGTGGTGGACACCGAGGTGACCCGCACCCCGGTGTGCACGGTGCCCGGCGGCAGCCCCCCGGCCAGCAGCTCCGGCAGCACCTCGGCGCCGCCCTCCGGCACGCACAGCCGTCCGCTCGCGAAGGCGCGCAGCGCCAGGTCGGCGCACCGGCTGGAGGTGGTCAGCTCCGGGTCGCACAGCAGCGTGGCCAGCAGCGGGCGCAGGAAGCCGTCGATGGTGCGCGCCGGGACCCCGCGCTGGGCCAGGGCGAGGGCGGCCGGCATCTCGGGGCGGGCCAGGACGCGGTCGACGGGGGTCGTGGCGATCCGGCCGAGCGCCGCGCCCAGCCGGGCCTGGTCCACCGCGCCGCCCACCGGCGCGCCGGGCGTGGCCGCCGTACCCCGGGGGGCGTTGGCGAGGGCGCGCACCACATGGAGTGCGCCCCGTGCGCCCCGCGCGCTCCCACCGCCCGCCGGCGCGCCCGCGCGCTGGGTGCGGCCGTCCCGGTGCAGCAGCACGCCCGGTGCGAAACAGCGCACGGTCAGGGCGTCCAGGCCCGGACTCAGGCGGAGTTCGGGGTAGGACGTGGACAGCAGCTGTCCGATGCGGTCGAGCCGGAAGCCGTCGACCTTCTCGGTCGACATGCGACCGCCGACGTACGGGGCGGCCTCCAGGACCGCGGTCGTGATTCCTGCGCTGGTCAGCCGATGAGCCGCCGAGAGACCGGCGATTCCGGCTCCCACGATGACGACGTCCACCTGGTACGCGGGCTCAAGCACGAGGCCCCTCCTGTGGTTGCGCGACCGGTGGAGACGTCATGCCCCCAACAGGCGCAAGGGATACCCGAGTTCGGGTCGAGGGTAGGGGCGTGATCGGTCAGAGACAGTCGCGCATCAACAGGGCACGGTCGCATAGAGGTCGCATATGGTCACTTTCGTTCGCCGGTGTTGCCAGCCGGCTCATCCCGCCGCGACCGTCCCACCCGCTCACGCCCTCCGCTCACTCCGCCGCGCGGATCGCCTCGTCGATGCCCGGGAACGCGAACCGGAACCCCGACTCCAGCAACCGCCTCGGCACCACCCGCTGACTGCCCAGCACATCCCCGGCCATCTCCCCGAGCGCCGCCCGCAGCACCGGGGCCGGCACCGCGAACACCGTCGGCCGGTGCAGCACCCGCGCCATCGCCTCCGTGATCTCACCGTTCGTCAGCGGCTGGGGCGCCGTCAGGTTGAACGGCCCGGACAGGCCCTCGCCGTCGATGAGATGCCGGATCGCGGCGACCTCGTCGTGCAGCGCGATGTACGACCAGTACTGCCGCCCGTCGCCCAGCCGCCCCCCGAGCCCCGCCCGGAACAGCGGGAACAGCCGCCCCCAGGCCCCGCCGCCCCGGGCCACCACGAGACCCGTGCGCAGGAACACCGTCCGCACCCCCGCCTCCGTCACGGGCGCCGCCGCCTCCTCCCACTCCACGCACAGCGCGGACAGGAAACCGTCGCCCGGCGGCGCGTCCTCGTCCACCACCCGGTCGCCGGTGTCGCCGTAGAAGCCGATCGCGCTGCCGTTCACGAACACCCGCAGCGGTCGCGGCAGCGAGGCCGCCGCCTTTGCCAGCGCGGCCGTGCCCAGCACCCTGCTGTCCCGCAGCAGCCGCTTGTACTCCGGCGTCCAGCGCCGCTCGCCCACCCCGGCCCCCGCCAGGTTGACCACCACGTCACACCCGGTCAGCCCGGCCGCGTCGACGCGACCTCGCTCGGGGTCCCAGCGGACCTCGTCCGCGCCCCGGGGCTCCCGGCGCACCAGCCGGACCACCTCATGCCCGTCCGCGGTCAGGGACCGCACCAGAGCGCTGCCGATGAGACCGGACGCGCCGGCCACCGCGATACGTGAACGTTCCATGGCCCCAGCATGACCGCACCGCCGCCCGGAAACCCGTTGGGGCCGCCCGGACGCCCGCCGTAGGGTGATCACCATGCCCGAGCCGTACATACGCAACGCCCGTGCCGCCGACGAGGAGCCGCTGGCCGTCCTGGACCGGGCCACCTGGTCCCCGCTGCACGCGGTGATGCCCGCGCCGCAGCCGCCGTACCCGCCCTTCTTCGACGAGCGGCACCCGCCGCAGCAGTACCTCGTCGCCGAGGCCGGCGGGCGCGTCCTGGGCTACATCCGGCTCACCCACCCGACCCCGCTCGCCTCCAACGCGCACGTCCTGGCCATCCAGGGCTTCGCCGTCGCCGACGAGGCGCGCGGGCGGGGCGTCGGACGCGCGCTGGTCCGGGCCGCCGTCGAGGAGGCGCGGCGGCGCGGCGCACGGCGCCTCACCCTGCGCGTGCTCGGACACAACACCCCGGCCCGGAGGCTGTACGAGTCCGAGGGCTTCACCGTCGAGGGCGTGCTGCCCGGGGAGTTCCTCATCGACGGCGCGTACGTCGACGACGTCTGCATGGGCCTGGCCCTGTGAGCCGCGCGGTGCCTAGGTCCTGTCGTCAAACTCCTGTCGTCCGCCCGGAGGGCGGGCCGCGCGGCGTCAGGTGCGTGCTCTCGGCGTGCCGGGCCCTGGCCCTCGTACTGGATGTACTTGGGTCGGGGCCCGGTGCGGCGAGAGTGCGTGCATGGCGTCGCGCGGCAGACGGGAGTTTGACGACAGGGCCTAGGAACTGACCAGCTCGCCCGTGTCCACCGGCGCCGTCGCCGTGGCCGCGCGCCGGGCGTCGTCCGCCACCTCGTCCGCCGTCAGCGCGTACCCCGTCTCGGCGTCCGAGGTGGAACGGGCGAAGACCACCCCGAACACCCGGCCGTCCGTGGTCAGCAGCGGACCGCCGGAGTTGCCCGGCCGGACCGTGGAGCGGATCGCGTAGATCTCCCGGGTGACCGTGCGGTCGCTGTAGATGTTCTGGCCGGTCGCCCGCACCCGGTTCCCGACCGTCGCCGCCTGGAGGTTCAGGCTCCCGTCCTGCGGATAGCCCGCCACCACCGCCGAGTCCCCGCGCACGGCACCCCCGTCGAACCGCAGCACCGGGGCGCTGAGATCCGGCACGTACAGCACCGCCACGTCCCGGTCCGGGTCGAACAGCACCACCCGCGCCGCGTACGACGGCCCGACCCCGCCGATCCGCACGCTCGGCCGCTCGATGCCGGCCACCACGTGCGCGTTGGTCATCACCCGCCGGGGCGCGTACACGAACCCGCTGCCCTCGCGGCCCTCGGTGCCCACGGCGCCCTCGATCTTCACCGTGCTCAGCCGGGCGGCGCTCGTCGCGGCAGGCGTCACGCTGTCACCGGTCGGCCGGGCCACCCGGGCCGTCGACTCGTTCTCGAACGGGTTGAACACCTGCGGGAAGCCCGCCTCGGTCAGCGCGGACGTGGCCCGCGAGAACCAGGCGGGCGTGGTCTGCGGCATCGCCTCCTGCACCGCGCCCAGCACCGTCGAGTTCCGTATCGCCGTCGTCAGGGTCTGCGACGGGGCCGCGCTCAGCACGCTCGCCGCCACCCAGGCCACGATCAGCACCGCGACCGAGTTCGCCGCCGCGCCCCCCAACCCGTCCGCCACCCGCAGCGGCCCCCGGTCCAGCTCCCCGCGCAGCCGCAGCGCCAGCCGGCCGGCGAGCTCGTGCCCCACCACCGCCGGCACCAGCACCGTCAGCACCGCGAGCACCGTCGCCGTCGCCGTGCCCCGCTCCACCTGGCCCGTCACCCACGGCAGCACCCACACACCGACGGCCGCGCCGCCCACGAACCCGGTCAGCGAGACACATCCGGCCACCAGTCCGCGGCGATATCCGGACACCGCGTAGACGACGATCACCAGTACGAGCACCAGGTCGAGCAGGTCCACCGAGCCGCCTCTCTCTCAACCTCTCACCACGGACGGGACCGGTCCGCCGCCCGGCCCCGCGCACGCGGGGCCGCCACCGGGCGGCGGAACCTGCCACGTACGCCTGTACCTCCGGAAACGTCCCGGACCTGGACGATGGTTCCACCAGGTGGCACAGGGCACATCGCGGGCACGCCCGGCGGTCCGGGAGCGCCGCCCCGCCGGGGCACGGGCAGGCCACAGGCGGCACACAGCCCGCACCGAGCCGCCCGCCCCACGGTCGTGCACGACGGAAACCGGGGACGATCTCCCGGTCCGGCAGGGCGGGGGAGAGGCCGGGCAGGGCGCGGGCGCGGGGCGTCCGCAGCGGCGCCACGTGCTCCTCGGGCGCCCCGGCCGCCGTGAGCTTGGCCGCCATGTACGAGAACCACCGCTCCGGCCGGGTCTCCCGCGTCCGGCGCACGATCGCCGCGTCGGCCGCGTGCAGCGCCACCCAGGCGCCGGAGGCCTCGCGGACCCGCGCCGACAGACCGTGGTGGTCGGGGTGGCGGTGGGTGATGACGACGCCGTGGACCTCCCCGGCCGCCGTGCCGCAGGCCGCGAGCCCCGCCACCAGCGTGTCCCGGGAGCCGGGGTCGTCGATCGCAGGCGGGAACAGGTGAGGCCCATGAGGAGCGTCCGTACCGACGGCCGTGGCGAGTCCGCGCGGGGACGGATGGGACGGGCCCGGTCCGCCCGCCGGCCCTGGGCGGTGGTCTGCGCGGTCGTGACCGTCGTCCTCGGCCCGGCCGCCGTCACCGCGTCCGCCCTCGACCAGGCCGACGCGGCCCCGCCGCACCACGCGGCCGAGGGCGGCCGGCCACGGGCCCCCGGGACCGCGGGACGGACGGGAGGGTGACGACGGGCCCCGGCACCGCCCTCACCCCCTGAACCGCTGCCACAGGCGGGGAAACCGCTGCGCGAGCACCCGGTCGTCCTCCAGGTCCAGGGGCGTGCCCTCCGGCTCGGCCGGCGCCGGGGCGATGCCCAGGTCCGGCGCGACGGTTCCGGTCAGCTGCTCGTACGCCTCGTCCGCCGCGTACCCCAGCTCCTCGCCGTCGCCGTCGATCTCCTCGTCGAAGTCGCCCAGCAGCTCGGCCAGCGCGTCCGGCTCGTGCACGGCGCCCTCGAAGACCTCCCGGCCCTGGCCGATCAGCCAGCACCGGAAGAAGTCGAACGCGTCGTCGCTGCACCCGTCCAGCAGCAGCCAGGCGGCGCCCCACAGGTCCCAGCGGTAGGCGCGGTTGTACCGGGCCTCGAAGTGACGGGCGAAGTCCAGGACGAGATCGGGCTCCAGCCCGAGCAGCCGCTCCACGAGCGCGTCGGCCTGCTCCTCGGGATCGCCCCCGGCGGCCTCGCGGGTGGCGTCGATCAGCTCCCAGAACTCCGTCTCGTCCATCACGCCACCAGCATCGGGCCTCGGCCGGTGGGGCGCACGCGGAGCACGGCGGGTCGTCGTCAGCCGTCGTCAGCCGTCGTCACGGCGGTACAGCGCGGCGAGCCGGGCCGCGTCCGCCGCGCAGCGCTCCCGCAGGCTCCCCGGTGCCAGCACCTCCGCCTCCGGCCCCAGCGCGGTCAGCTGGCCGTGCGCGACCTCCTCCGACTCCACCGGCAGCGTCACCGTCACCCAGCCCTCGGCGTCCGGGTCGCCCGCGCCCGCCAGCGCCTCCCGCGCGCCCAGCGGATCGACGGCGTGCGGGAGCCGGCGCACGCCCTCCGGAGACAGCCGCACGACCACCTCCGCGCGCAGGAGCGACCGGGCGAACCGCTCGGCCTGCTCCGCCCAGAAGCCGGGCAGGTCGAACCCGGGATCGCGGTCGAACCGCTCGTCGAGCGCGGCCACCGCGGCGAACCGGTCGATCCGGTACGTCCGGAAGGCACCGGTCCCGGCCACCCGCGCGCACAGGTACCAGACGCCCGCCTTCAGCACGAGCCCGTACGGCTCCAGCCGCCGCTCGACGGTCCCGTCCCCGCGCCGGTAGCCGGTGTCGATCCGCCGGTCCTCCCACACCGCCTCGGCGATCAGCGGCAGCCACGCGGGCGCCTCGGGCTCGCGGAACCAGGCCGGGGCGTCCAGGTGGAACCGCTGCGCGGCGGTGTCCGGCGCGTCCCGCAGCGAGGGGAGCAGCGCCGCCGACACCTTCAGCCGGGCCGCCGAGGCCGCGTCCTGAAGCCCCATCTCGCGCAGCGCCCCCGGCACCCCGCTCAGGAACAGCGCCTCCGCCTCGCTGCGGGCCAGCCCGGTCAGCCGCGTCCGGTACCCGCCGACCAGCCGGTACCCGCCGGCCCGGCCCCGGTCGGCGTACACCGGCACCCCCGCCTCCGACAGCGCCTGTGCGTCCCGCGTCACGGTCCGCTCCGACACCTCCAGCTCGCGCGCGAGCTCGGCGGCGGTCATGGCGGGCCGGGACTGGAGGAGGAGGACCATCTTGATCAGACGTGCGGCGCGCATCCCCACATCATGCAGGAGGCCCCCGCCGCAGCGGGGGCCTCCTCATCTGGTGCGCGTTCCCTTACAGCCCGTACTTCTCCCGGGCCTCCTTGACCGCCGTGGCCTTCACCTCGCCGCGCCGGGCGAGCTGGGCCAGGGCCGCGACGACGATCGACTGGGCGTCGACACCGAAGTGGCGGCGGGCGGCCTCACGGGTGTCCGACAGACCGAAGCCGTCGGCGCCCAGCGAGGACCAGTCCTGCTCGACCCACTGCGCGATCTGGTCCGGGACCTGGCGCATGTAGTCGGAGACCGCCAGCACCGGACCCTCGGCGCCCTGGAGCGCCTGGCGGACGTACGGCACCCGCTCCTCGCCCCGCAGCAGCGCCGCGTCGGCCTCCATGGCGTCCCGGCGCAGCTCCGACCAGGAGGTCGCCGACCACACGTCCGCGGCCACACCCCACTCCTCGGCCAGCAGCTTCTGCGCCTGGAGGGTCCAGTGGATCGCCGTGCCCGAGCCCAGCAGCTGGATGCGCGGGGCGTTGGCGGGCACGGACACGCCCGCGGACTCGGCCGTGTTGAAGCGGTACAGGCCCTTGACGATGCCCTCGTCGATGCCGAGGCCCTGCGGCTTGGCCGGCTGCGGCAGCGGCTCGTTGTAGACCGTCAGGTAGTAGAAGACGTTCTGGTCCTCGCCCGGCTTGGCCTCGCCGTACATCCGGCGCAGACCCTCACGGACGATCACCGCGATCTCGTAGGCGAACGCGGGGTCGTACGTCAGCGCGGCCGGGTTGGTCGCGGCGATGACCGGGGAGTGGCCGTCGGCGTGCTGGAGGCCCTCACCGGTGAGGGTCGTACGGCCGGCCGTCGCGCCGACGAGGAAGCCGCGGCCGAGCTGGTCGCCGAGCTGCCACATCTGGTCGGCGGTGCGCTGCCAGCCGAACATCGAGTAGAAGATGTAGAACGGGATCATCGCCTCGCCGTGCGTCGCGTACGCGGTGGACGCGGCGATGAAGTCGGCCATAGAACCGGCCTCGGTGATCCCCTCGTTGAGGATCTGGCCGTTCTTGGCCTCCTTGTAGTACATCAGCTGGTCGCGGTCGACCGGCTCGTACGTCTGGCCCTTGGGGGAGTAGATGCCCAGGGACGGGAACAGGCTCTCCATGCCGAAGGTGCGCGCCTCGTCGGGGACGATCGGCACCCAGCGCTTGCCCGTCTCCTTGTCGCGGACCAGGTCCTTGACCAGGCGGACGAAGGCCATGGTGGTGGCCACGTTCTGGGAGCCGGAGCCCTTGTCGAAGGAGGCGAACGCCTTCTCGGCGGGGGCCGGCAGCGGGGCCAGCGCGTGCGTGCGGCGGGCCGGGGCCGGGCCGCCGAGGGCCGCGCGGCGCTCCTGGAGGTAGCGGACCTCGGGGGAGTCGGCGCCCGGGTGGCCGTAGGGCACCACGCCGTCGGTGAAGTCGCTGTCCTTGATCGGCAGGCCGAGCAGGTCGCGCATCGCCTTGAACTCGTCCACCGTCAGCTTCTTCATCTGGTGGTTGGCGTTCTTCGACGCGAAGCCCTCGCCGAGGGTGTGGCCCTTGACCGTCTGGGCCAGGATCACGGTCGGCGCGCCCTTGTGCTCGACGGCGGCCTTGTACGCGGCGTAGACCTTGCGCGGCTCGTGACCGCCGCGGGAGAAGTGGAAGCAGTCGAGGATCTTGTCGTCGCTCAGCAGCTTCGCCATCTCGGCGAGCGCCGGGTCCTTGCCGAAGAAGTCCTCGCGGATGTAGGCGGCGCCGCGGGTCTGGTACGTCTGGACCTGCGCGTCCGGTACCTCGCGCAGCCGGCGTACCAGCGCGCCCGTGGTGTCGAGCTGGAACAGCTCGTCCCAGGCCGAGCCCCACAGCGTCTTGATCACGTTCCAGCCGGCGCCGCGGAACTGGGCCTCCAGCTCCTGCACGATCTTGAAGTTGGCGCGGACCGGGCCGTCCAGGCGCTGGAGGTTGCAGTTGATGACGAAGGTGAGGTTGTCCAGCTCCTCACGCGCGGCCAGCGCGAGGGCCGCCGTCGACTCGGGCTCGTCCATCTCGCCGTCGCCGAGGAAGGCCCAGACGTGGGAGGCGGAGACGTCCTTGATGCCGCGGTTGGTGAGGTAGCGGTTGAAGCGCGCCTGGTAGATGGCGGAGAGCGGGCCGAGGCCCATCGACACCGTCGGGAACTCCCACAGCCAGGGCAGCCGGCGCGGGTGCGGGTACGACGGCAGGCCGTTGCCGCCGGCCTCCTGGCGGAAGTTGTCCAGGTGGTGCTCGTTGAGCCGGCCGTCGAGGAAGGCGCGGGCGTAGATGCCGGGGGAGGCGTGGCCCTGGATGTAGAGCTGGTCGCCGGAGCCGTCACCCTCCTTGCCCTTGAAGAAGTGGTTGAAGCCGGTCTCGTACAGCCAGGCCGCGGAGGCGAAGGTGGCGATGTGGCCGCCGACGCCGTGCTTCGAGCCGCGGGTCACCATGGCCGCGGCGTTCCAGCGGTTCCACGCGGTGATCCGGGCCTCCATCTCCGGGTCGCCGGGCAGCGCCGGCTCCGCGGAGGTGGGGATGGTGTTGACGTAGTCCGTTTCGAGGAGCTTCGGCAGCGCGATGCCGCCCGCCTCGGCGCGCTCCAGCGTGCGGCGCATCAGGTACGCGGCGCGGTGCGGTCCGGCCTCCCTGGCGACGGCGTCGAGGGAGGCCTGCCACTCGGCGGTCTCCTCCGGGTCGCGGTCCGGGAGCTGGTCGAGCGCGCTCGGCTGGATGGCGTTGGGGTCGGTCATGTCGCCGCCTTCCTCAGTCGAAGGGGGTTCCCTCACAGGTAAGGGTTCGGGGGTGCCCTTGGTCTTTGGCAGGACAGGGCGGGCGGACCTCGGTGGCGGCGTCGTTGTGCGACTCCGTCGCGCGTCCGTCGGTGACTGTAACTCCCTGATCGATGATCGATCAAAGGGTTGAGGGCCAAAACCTCTTGATTTGGAGAAAGTCGGCACGCGGTGCCTTGGGCGATGGCACCCGGTGACGTGGAAATGCCGAGTTTTCGCAGGTGAGCGTGGGGGTGCTCGACTGGGTCACGCGCGCGGGGCGCACCCCAGCACATGGGCCTTCACCAGCTCGGCGATCCGGGGGTCCCGGCGCTTGAACGCTTGGACCAGCTCCTCGTGCTCCTCCGCGTACGACTGCTGCACGGTGCCCAGCCAGCGGATGGACAGTGCCGTGAACACCTCGATGCCGAGGCCCTCCCAGGTGTGCAGCAGCACCGAGTTGCAGGCCGCGCGGACCAGCTCCCGGTGGAAGCCGACCGTGTGCCGTACCTGCGCCGTGCCGTCCGCCTCCCGGTCGGCCTCGTACAGCGCCAGGACGTGCGGCTCCAGCGCCGAGCAGTCCTCCGCGAGGCGGTCGGCCGCCAGCTCGGCCGCGATGGCCTCCAGACCGGCCCGGACCGGGTAGCTCTCTTCCAGGTCCGCCGCCGTCAGGTTCCGCACCCGGACGCCCTTGTTGGGGGCCGACTCGATCAGGCGCAGGGACTCCAGCTCGCGCAGGGCCTCGCGGACCGGGGTCTGGCTGACTTCCAGCTCGGTGGCGATCCGGCGCTCCACGATGCGCTCGCCCGGCTGCCAGCGCCCGCTGACGATCCCCTCCACGATGTGCTCGCGGATCTGCTCGCGCAGCGAGTGGACGACGGGCGCGGTCATGAGGGCTCCTTAGGGAGGGCTGACGTTTAGACAATACGGCCGGTTCGCTCCGCGGGTAGTCGCGTCGGGGTGCTGTGGTGCAGGTGAGACGAGGCTTACACGCTGCGTATGACGACAAACACGAACACCCCGCCCGGAGAGGTTCCGGACGGGGTGTTCGAGCAGGACAAGCCTTACAGGCCGAGCTCGACCTCGAACTCGCCCGCCTCCAGGATCGCCTTGACCGCCGTCAGGTAACGGGCCGCGTCGGCGCCGTCGACCAGGCGGTGGTCGTAGGAGAGGGTCAGGTAGGTCATGTCGCGGACGCCGATGACCGTGCCCTCCTCGGTCTCGATGACGGCCGGACGCTTGACCGTGGCACCGATGCCGAGGATCGCGACCTGGCCCGGCGGCACGATGATCGTGTCGAACAGCGCGCCGCGCGAACCGGTGTTGGAGATGGTGAAGGTCGCGCCGGACAGCTCGTCCGGGGTGATCTTGCTGGCCCGGACCTTGCCCGCCAGCTCGGCCGTGGCCTTGGCGATGCCCGCGATGTTGAGGTCGCCGGCGTGCTTGATGACCGGGGTCATCAGGCCCTTCTCGGAGTCCACCGCGATACCGATGTTCTCGGTGTCGAAGTAGGTGATGGTCCCCTCGGCCTCGTTGATCTTGGCGTTGATGACCGGGTGGGCCTTCAGCGCCTGGGCGGCGGCCTTGACGAAGAACGGCATCGGGGAGAGCTTGACGCCCTCGCGGGCCGCGAAGGAGTCCTTCGCCTTGGCACGCAGCTTCATCAGGCGGGTGACGTCGACCTCGACGACCGACGACAGCTGGGCCTGCTCGTGCAGCGCCTTGACCATGTTGTCGCCGATGACCTTGCGGATGCGCGGCATCTTGACGGTCTGGCCGCGCAGCGGGGAGACCTCCAGCGCCGGGGCCTTCCTGGCGGCGGCCGGGGCGGCGGCAGCGGCCGGAGCCGGAGCCGGGGCAGCGGCGGCGGCCTTCGCGGCCTCGGCGGCGGCGATGACGTCCTGCTTGCGGATACGGCCGCCGACGCCGGTGCCCTTGACGGTGGCCAGGTCGACGCCGTTCTCGGCGGCGAGCTTGCGCACCAGCGGGGTGACGTACGCGCCCTCGTCCGTCGCCTGGGTGGCGGTCGGGGAGGTCGGGGCGGTGGCCGGGGTGACCGGAGCCGGGGCGGGCGCCGGTGCGGGGGCCGGGGCAGCGGCGACGGGCGCCGGGGCCGGAGCGGCGGGGGCCGGGGCCGGAGCGGCGGGGGCCGGAGCCGGGGCGGCAGCCGGGGCGGGCGCGGGCGCCGGGGCGGCAGCCGGGGCCGGGGCCGGGGCGGCGGCCGGGGCCGGGGCGGCAGGCGCCGGAGCGGCGGCCGGGGCGGCACCCGGAGCGCCGATGACGGCGAGCTTGGCGCCGACCTCGGCGGTCTCGTCCTCGCCGACCACGATCTCCAGCAGCACGCCCGAGGTGGGCGCCGGGATCTCGGTGTCGACCTTGTCCGTGGAGACTTCGAGCAGCGGCTCGTCGGCCTCGACGCTGTCGCCGACCGACTTCAGCCAGCGGGTGACGGTGCCCTCGGTGACGGACTCGCCGAGCGCGGGCAGGACCACGTCCGTGCCCTCGGCGCCACCGGCGGGGGCGGCCTCGGCGGCGGGGGCGGGAGCCGGGGCGGCCGGGGCCTCGGCGACCGGGGCCGGCTCGGCGACCGGGGCCGGGGCCGGCTCGGCGGCCGGAGCCGGGGCGGGGGCCTCGGCGGCGGCGGGGGCCGGGGCGGCGGCCGGGGCACCCGTGCCGTCGTCGATCAGGGCCAGCTCGGCGCCGACCTCGACCGTCTCGTCCTCGGCGACCTTGATGGAGGCCAGCACGCCGGAGGCCGGGGCCGGGATCTCGGTGTCGACCTTGTCGGTCGAGACTTCGAGCAGCGGCTCGTCGGCCTCGACGCGTTCGCCCTCGGCCTTCAGCCAGCGGGTGACAGTGCCCTCGGTGACGCTCTCACCGAGCGCCGGAAGGGTTACGGAAACCGCCATGGTTTCGGTTGCTCCTAACGAATTGCGGAAGTCTGTGTCGTCGCGCCCGTTGACCGAAGGCTCAGTCGTGGGAGTGCAGCGGCTTGCCGGCCAGGGCCAGGTGGGCCTCGCCGAGCGCCTCGTTCTGCGTCGGGTGGGCGTGGATGAGCTGGGCGACCTCGGCCGGCAGCGCCTCCCAGTTGTAGATCAGCTGGGCCTCGCCGACCTGCTCGCCCATGCGGTCGCCGACCATGTGGACGCCGACGACGGCACCGTCCTTGACCTGGACGAGCTTGATCTCGCCCGCGGTCTTCAGGATCTTGCTCTTTCCGTTGCCCGCCAGGTTGTACTTCAGAGCGACGACCTTGTCCGCGCCGTAGATCTCCTTGGCCTTGGCCTCGGTGATACCGACGGAGGCGACCTCCGGCTGGCAGTAGGTCACCCGGGGAACACCGTCGTAGTCGACCGGGACGACCTTCAGACCGGCCAGGCGCTCCGCCACCAGGATGCCCTCGGCGAAACCGACGTGCGCGAGCTGGAGCGTCGGGACGAGGTCACCGACGGCGGAGATGGTCGGGACGTTGGTGCGCATGTACTCGTCGACGAGGACGTAGCCGCGGTCCATGGCGACCCCGGCCTCCTCGTAGCCCAGGCCCTGCGAGACCGGGCCGCGGCCGACGGCCACCAGCAGGACCTCGGCCTCGAACTCCTTGCCGTCGGCCAGGGTGACCTTCACACCGTCCTGGGTGTACTCGGCCTTCTGGAAGAAGGTGCCCAGGTTGAACTTGATGCCGCGCTTGCGGAACGCGCGCTCAAGAAGCTTCGAGCTGTTCTCGTCCTCGACCGGGACGAGGTGCTTCAGGCCCTCGATGATCGTGACGTCGGCACCGAAGGACTTCCACGCCGAGGCGAACTCGACGCCGATGACACCGCCGCCCAGGATGATCGCGGACTTCGGCACGCGGTCCAGGACGAGGGCGTGGTCGGAGGAGATGATGCGGTTGCCGTCGATCTCCAGGCCCGGCAGCGACTTCGGCACGGAGCCGGTCGCCAGCAGGACGTGACGGCCCTGGATGCGCTGGCCGTTGACATCGACGGAGGTCGGGGAGGACAGGTAGCCCTCACCCTCGATGTAGGTCACCTTGCGGGAGGCGATGAGCCCCTGGAGACCCTTGTACAGACCCGAGACGACGTCGTCCTTGTACTTGTGGACGGCCGGGACGTCGATGCCCTCGAAGGTGGCCTTCACGCCGAACTGCTCGCTCTCGCGGGCCTGGTCGGCGACCTCGCCCGCGTGCAGCAGGGCCTTGGTGGGGATGCAGCCCCGGTGCAGGCAGGTGCCGCCGACCTTGTCCTTCTCGATCAGGGCGACGTCCAGGCCCAGCTGCGCCCCGCGCAGGGCCGCGGCGTAACCACCGCTACCACCGCCGAGGATCACTAGGTCGAAAACGGTGCTGGCGTCGTTCGCCACGTCACGTCCTCCATGCATGTGCGCCGTACGCCGGTCTCCGATGACCGGCTGGCGGCTGGTGTCCGGCCGCTTGATGCTTCGGCCCTTCGGTGGGGGCCCTGTCCTGCCGGGCTCCATCTTCGCACTTGTCGGAGGCGATCGAGACGCGGGGCCGGTGTGTGAGACGTCCCACGTTCACCGGGGAACGAGGGCGCGCCGGGGCAGGGGGGCGCGCGGCGGCCGGCCCGAGGGGCGCGGGGCTGTGCCGATGTGCGGCTCCGCCGCGGGCGCGACCAGCCCCCACGCCCCGCCCCCGCCGTCCTACGGACGGGACCGGCCGGTGGGCGACCGCCAGGGCCTCTCGTTCGGATCATGCCGGGCTCGCGGGGTCTGGCACCGCGCCTCGCCGCGTTGTCGTCGGTTGCCATGGCTCCGCCATGGCGCCCTCCTCCGCCTTGCGATGCACGGCACCGGACCCCGCTCCCTGATCCGGCCTGATCCGAACGAAAGACCCTAGCCCAGGTCACCCGCGGCGGTCAGCTCCGCGAGACGGACCAGCGTGCGCACCGCCGACCCGGTGCCGCCCTTCGGCGTGTACCCGAAGGGGCCGCCCTCGTTGAACGCCGGGCCGGCGATGTCGAGGTGCGCCCACGTGATCCCCTCGCCGACGAACTCGCGCAGGAAGAGCCCGGCGACGAGGCCGCCGCCCATCCGCTCGCCCATGTTCGCGATGTCGGCCACGGACGACTCCATGCCCTTGCGCAGGTGCTCCGGCAGCGGCATCGGCCAGGCCGGCTCGCCGACCTCCTCCGCCGCCTCGTGCACCGCGGAGCGGAACGCGTCGTCGTTGGCCATCACACCGAACGTCCGGCTGCCCAGCGCCAGCATCATCGCGCCGGTCAGCGTGGCCACGTCCACGATCGCGTCCGGGTTCTCCTGGGAGGCCGCCCACAGCGCGTCGCCGAGCACCAGCCGGCCCTCGGCGTCGGTGTTGAGCACCTCGACCGTCTTGCCGCTGTACATGCGCAGCACGTCACCCGGGCGCACGGCGGAGCCGGACGGCATGTTCTCGGCCAGCGCCAGCCAGCCGGTGACATTGACCTGGAGGCCGAGGCGCGCGGCGGCGACGACCGCGGCGAACACGGCGGCGGCACCGCTCATGTCGCACTTCATCGTCTCGTTGTGCCCGGCCGGCTTCAGCGAGATGCCGCCCGAGTCGTAGGTGATGCCCTTGCCGACGAAGGCCAGGTGCTTCTCCGCCTTCGGGTGCGTGTACGACAGCTTCACCAGACGGGGGGTGGCCGCGGAGCCGCCGCCGACGCCGAGGATGCCGCCGTAGCCGCCCTTGACGAGGGCCTTGTCGTCGAGCACCTGCACCTTGATGCCGTGCTCCTTGGCCGCGGCCTGCGCGATGGCGGCGAAGGAGGCGGGGGTGAGGTCGTTCGGCGGGGTGTTGATCAGGTCGCGGGCGCGGTTCAGCTCCTCGCAGACCGCGACCGCGCGGGCGACCGCGCCCTTGTGGGCGGCGTCGCGCGGCTTGCCGCCGAGCAGCGCGGCCTCGGCCAGCGGCGCCTTGCCGTTCCTGGCCTTGCCGTTGCCGGCGTTCTGGGCGTCGCCCTTGTACGTGTCGAAGGAGTAGGCGCCGAGCAGGATGCCCTCGCTGATCGCGCCGATCGCGCCGGGGCTGTCGACGGGCAGCGCGAACGCGGCCTTCTTCGATCCGGTGAGCGCGCGGGCGGCCACGCCGGCGGCCTTGCGCAGTGCCTCGGCGTCGTAGCCGGGGCCGCCGTCCTCGCCGTCCTCGCCGTCCTCGCCGTCCTTGTCGGCGGGCTGCGCGCCGAGGCCCACCGCCACCACGAGCGGGGCCTTGAAGCCGGCCGGCGCGGGCAGCTTCGTCAGCTCGCCCTCGGCACCCGAGGCGCCGAGGGTCTCCAGGACGCCGGCCAGCTTGCCGTCGTACGCCTTGTCCACGGCCTCGGCGCCCGGCGCGACGACGGGCCCCTGGGCGCCCTTGGCGACACCGATCACGATCGCGTCGGCCCGCAGGCCGGGCGCCGCGGCGGTGCTGAGAGTCAGAGCAGTCACGGTGGTGAAATCTCGCTTCCGATGTGAAGTTCGCTGTGGCCGATGTGGGGTGGGTCGACCGGGCCCGGGAGCCGACCCTAGGCCCAGGGCTGGGCACTGGTGACCACCGGGGCCTTCACCCTGTCGGCGAACACCCGTGACGAGACTACGCCCGTTGCCGACCCGCCCCGAAGGGGCGCGGGCCGTGGCCGGTGCGCGCCACCGCCGCGGGCACGACCTGCCACGACGGACCCGGGGCCGCCGCGGGACGTACGGTCCCGGACCGGAGGGCGCTAACGGCCGAGGGCCAGCACCACCAGTGCCGTGACCGCGGCCGTCTCCGCGACCGCGCCGAACACATCGCCGGTGACCCCGCCGAACCTGCGGACGCACCTGCGCAGCAGCAGGTCGGCGACGGCGACGGCGGCGGCCACGGCGAGGGCGGTGCGCAAGCCGTCGTACCCGCCGAGGCCGGCGCCCGCCGCCCCGGCCGCCGCCACGACGGCGAACGCCACGGCCAGTGCCGTGCCCTTCGGGACCACCCCGGCCACCGCCGCCCCCAGCCCCTCCGGGCGGGCCGCCGGCACTCCGGCGCGGGCGGCCAGGGTGAGCGCCAGCCGGGCCGCGACCGCCGACACCACGGCCGCCACGGCGCCCCGGGCCCAGGAGTCGCCGTAGAGCTGTGCCAGTACGGCGACCTGGGCGAGCAGCACCAGGACGAGGGTGAGCACCCCGAACGGCCCGATGTCCGACTGCTTCATGATCCGCAGCGCGTCCTCGGCCGGCTTGCCGCTGCCCAGCCCGTCGGCGGTGTCGGCGAGCCCGTCGAGGTGCAGCCCGCGGGTCAGTGCGGCCGGTACGGCGGCCGAGGCGACGGCGGCGAGCAGCGGGCCGGCGCCGAGGAGGAGCAGCAGCAGGCCGAGCCCGGCCGCGCACCCGCCGACGACCAGCCCGGCCACCGGCGCGCACACCATGCCCCCGCGCGCGGCCCCCCGGTCCCAGCGGTGCACCCGGACGGGCAGCACGGTGAGCGTGCCGAAGGCGAACCGGAGTCCGTCCCGGAGGGAGGACGGAGCGGACGCGGGGGACGGGGAGGAGGGCGAGGACGTGACCACCGGCGCAGGGTATCCGCCGCCTGCCCCGCTTCCCACCGCGCGCCCGCCCACCCGGCGCCCGGACCCTGGGGTCGCGTCCGGCGCCCGGCCCTGGCAGGCCCGTCCAGCGGCCGGACCTCACCCCGGCTGCCAACCGCTTCCCGGGGCCCCACCCCGGCCGCCCCGGGTTGTGTCCGGCGGCCGGACCTCCCTGGCCTCACCCCGGCCACCAGCGGCCTCCCGAGCTCCACCCGGCCGCCGGCCCCCGGCCCCCCGCGCGCCCCTTCCCCGGGCCCCGGGGGGATAAAGTGCGCACATGGGGCACTGGTGGGTGCGGAACATCGTCGAGCCGGGGAAGCTCCCGCTGTTGCTGGCCCTCGCCTCCTTCGTGCTGACCTTCGTCGTGACCCGGGTCATCACCCGGCTGATCCGGGCGGGCAGGGGCCCGTTCGGCAACGTCAGGGCGGGCGGGCTGCACATCCACCACGTCGTCCCCGGGGTCGTCCTCACCGTCGTCGGCGGCTTCGGCGCGGTGGCCAGTGACCGCCACGGTGCCGGCGGGGTCGTCTCGGCCGTGCTGTTCGGCATGGGCGCGGGCCTGGTCCTGGACGAGTTCGCGCTGATCCTGCACCTGGACGACGTCTACTGGACCGAGGAGGGCCGCAAGAGCGTCGAGGTCGTCGTGCTCACCGCCGCGCTGGTCGGCCTGCTGCTCGCCGGCTTCGTCCCGTTCGGCGTCAACGACCTCTCCCGGCAGGAGCTGGCCGACCGCGGCACGGTCATCTCCAACATCGTCGCGAACTTCCTCCTCTCCCTCGTCGCCCTGCACAAGGGCAAGGCCCGCACCGCGCTCTTCGGGGTGATCGTGCCGCTGGTCGCGCTCGTCGGCGCGGTCCGGCTCGCCCGCCCCGGCTCCCCGTGGGCCCGCCGCTTCTACGGCCGCCGTCCCCGCGCCCGTGCCAGGGCCGCCCTGCGCGTCTACCGGCACGACCGCCGCTGGGCGCGGCCGAGCCGCGCCGTTCAGGACTGGATCGGCGGCAAGCCCGACCCCCGCCCGGTGCGCCTGCCCGGCCACCGCTGACCACGGGCGCCACTCGCCAGGGGCGTCCCGCGGTGCCGCGCCGCCGCCAGCAGGCACAGCAGCCCCACGGCCATCAGCGCGGCCAGATGCTCCTTGCCCGCCAGGTTCTCCTTGAGCAGCACCTCGACGACCATCGCCAGCGTCACCGCGCCCGCCGTCGCGTAGGCGCCGTACCGCCAGCTCACGAACACCGCGAGCCCCACCACGGCCGCCGAGGGGCCGGTGTCCACCACCTGCCCGTCGGTCCACGGCAGCCCGAACGGGGCGTGCGCGCCCAGGGTGATGCCGAGGCGCGCGTACAGGGTTCCGGCGAGCGTGGCGACGTAGGCGATGGTCAGCGTCCGCCACCAGCCCAGGCACAGCTCGGCGATCCCGAACACCAGCAGGACCTGCGCCAGCGCCCCCCACACCGGCAGGTCCAGCGCGGGCACGAACAGCGACAGGGGGGTGCGCAGCAGGGCGAGCCACAGCGGGTCGTCGGCCCGTACGGCACCCAGGTCCTGCACCAGTCGGTACCCCCACGGCTGGTTCTGCACGTACTGGAGGAACGCCGTCAGGCCCACCGCCGCGGCCGTCAACGGGGCCGCCGCCGGGCCCTGTCGGCGCAGGGGCCCGCGCACGGCGGCGTACAGCGGCCCCCACTCGGCACGGGCCCAGCGGGCCGGCGTCCTCATCGGACGCCCCTCCTCGAACGTTCCCCCGCCGAGCGTCGTGGCCATCGAGCGTTCCCCCGTCGTGCGTGTCTCATCGGTGCGTGCCCAGGTGCCTGCGATACAGCCACCTGGGCAGCCCCGGCGCCTCCAGGAACCCCTCCGCCCGCGCCGACGCGAGGCCGATGCGCGGGAGGTCCGCGCTCTTCTCGAAGAGCAGGAACCGCGGCTCCCAGATGGGCCGGTACTTGGCGTTGGCGCGGTACAGCGACTCGATCTGCCACCAGCGCGAGAAGAAGCTGAGCAGCGACCGCCACAGCCTCAGCACCGGTCCGGCGCCGAGGCGCGCGCCACGTTCGAAGACCGATCTGAACATCGCGAAGTTGAGTGAGACCTGCGTGATCCCGATCTCGTCGGCCCGCCGCAGCAGCTCGATGACCATGAACTCCATCAGCCCGTTGTCGGAGTCCCGGTCCCGCCGCATCAGGTCCAGGGACAGCCCGTGCGGCCCCCACGGCACGAAGGACAGCAGCGCCCGCAGCCGCCCCTCGGCGTCCGTGCACTCCAGCATCACGCACCGGCCGTCCCCGGGGTCCCCGAGCCGGCCGAGCGCCATGCTGAAGCCGCGCTCGGTGGCGCCGTCGCGCCAGTCGTCGGCACGCTCGACCAGACGCGCCATCTCCTGGGCCGGGATGTCCTCGTGCCGCCGGACGCGCACCCGGTACCCGGCCCGCTTCACCCGGTTGTAGGCCTGCCGGACGGTGCGCATCGCCCGGCCCTCCAGCGTGAAGTCGGCGACCTCCACGACCGCCTCGTCCCCGAGCTCCAGGGCGTCCAGACCGTGCCGGGAGTAGACCGTCCCGGCCTCCTCGCCCGCCCCCATGACCGCCGGGATCCAGCCGTGCGCCCGCGCCTGGGCGAGCCACGGGGCGATCGCCCCCGGCCAGGCCTCGGGGTCCCCGATCGGGTCCCCGGACGCGAGGCTCACCCCGCCGACCACCCGGTAGGCGACGGCGGCCTTCCCGGTCGGCGACCACACCACGCTCTTCTCCCGGCGCAGCGCGAAGTAGCCGAGCGAGTCGCGGTCGCCGTGCCGCTCCAGCAGTTCGCGCAGCCGCTTCTCGTCGTCCCCGGTGAGCGGGTCGACGGCCCGCCGGGACCGGAAGGCGGCGTAGAACACGGCGAGCACGAGGGCCGTACTGAGCACATTGATCGCCACGTTGGCCCAGTTGGGCGGGTCGATCCCGGGGAAGTGGGACTCCTCGGCCGCCACCGACACCAGGCGCAGGGCGCCGTAGTGCCAGCGCTCCGGGAACGTGGACCGGGCCGCGTCCGGTGCCTGGTTCGTCACCGTCACCAGCAGCCCGGCCAGCAGGCTCGCCACCAGCCCGCCGCCGACGGCCACGGTGGCCGCGAGCCGGGGGTTGGACCGGTCGCCCTTGGCGTAGAACTCCCGGCGGCCGGCGAGCAGCGCCCCGACGAAGGCGGCGGTCAGGGCGAGGGAGATCCAGTTCTGCGGGTACCGCCGGATCTCCGGGAACGCCATGGCGAACGCGAACAGCGCCAGGAACAGCCCGCTCATCACGAGGTTGAGGATCCACGCGGCCCGCTTGCGGCGCCGCATGGTGATCGCGAGGAAGGCGGTGAACACACCGGAGGCGAAGCCGGCCGTCAGCAGGTACGGCGTGAAGAAGTCGTCCTGGTTGTGCCGGCGCACGTCCTGGCCGAGCGAGACCCACACCGCGCTGAGGAAGTTGACGAAGGCGACGGTCCGCAGGTACCAGACGGCGAACGCGGCGGCCCGCCGGGAAGCCCCGGTGGACCGCCGCGCCCGGCCACCCGTCCGCGCCGCCTCGGCTCGCTGCTCCACGGCAATTCGGACATCTCCCATGGTGCAGGATCATATGGGCGCGGCTCCGGCGAACCGCACTTTTCAGCCCGTCGGCGGCCTCGGCCTCACACGCCCTGCTCTTCCTCCGACTCCTCCTCGGCCGCCGGGCGCTCGGGAAGCTCCGCCGCCAGCGCGGCGGCGCTCAGCACCAGCGGCAGCGCCAGCAGCGCGCCGACGCCCTCGCCGACCCTCACCCCCTGCTCCAGCAGCGGCTCCAGGGCCATCCGGTCCAGCGCCTTCGCCTGGCCCGGCTCCCCGCTGTCGTGCCCGGCCAGCCACCAGTCCGGCGCCCGGAACGCGACCCGCTGCGCGACCAGGGCGCACGCGGCGGCCACGACCCCGTCGAGGATCACCGGCAGCTTCCGCACCGCGCACTGCAACAGGAACCCGGTCATCGCCGCCAGGTCCGCCCCGCCCACGGTCGCCAGCAGCTGCAACTGGTCCCCGAGCACCGGCCGGGCCCGCCGCAGCGCGTCCCGGATCGCCGCGCACTTGCGCATCCACGCCAGGTCGTCGATCGCCTCCCCGCCGCGCCCGGTCACCACGGACGCGTCGGTCCCGCACAGCGCCGCGACCAGCACCGCCGCCGCCGTGGTCCCGCCCACGCTGACATCGCCGAGCACCACCAGATCGGTCCCGGAGTCGGCCTCCTCGTCGGCGACCGCGACACCCGCCCGCAGCGCGGCCTCGGTCTCCTCCGGGGTGAGCGCGTCCTCCACGTCGATACGGCCGCTGCCCCGCCGCACCCGGTGCCGCACCACGTCCTTGGGGAAGGCGTCCGGGTCGCAGTCCAGGGCCATGTCCACGACCCGTACGGGCACCTCCAGCCGGCGCGCGAGCACGGCCACCGGGCTCGCGCCCTCCAGCACCGCCCGCACCAGGTGCTCCGCACCGCCCGCGGGCCGCGCCGACACGCCCAGCTCCGCGACGCCGTGGTCGCCGGCGAACAGCACCACCCGGGGGCGCTCGACCGGCCGCACCGGCACGGTGCCGCGCGCGGCGGCCAGCCACTCGCCCAGCTCGTCCAGGCGGCCCAGCGCTCCCGGCGGCACGATCTGGCGCTCCCGCCGGGCCTCGGCGTCACGGCGTACGCCCCCGTCCGGGCGCTCGATCAGATCGGTGAAGTCGTCCAGATTAAGGCTGCTCATTCGCCGAACAGTACCGCCAGCGGACGAACACGCCCGCGCCACATCGCCACCACACCCCCACGACGTCTTTGCACCTCAGGGCGTGATCCCATACGTTCCGGTTTGCCGCGGAATGTCGCACAGGGAGCACGCCCATGCCGACCTCGCCCCTCACCCCGCAGATCACCACCCCCCACGACCCCTTCCAGGAGCCCCGCCGCGAGGACTGCCCCTGGTGTGGCTCCCCCCGCCTGCGCACCCGGCTGCGCGCGCCCGACCCGCTGCGGCACCGGTCGGGCAGGTTCGTCCTCGACGCGTGCCGGGACTGCGGCCACGCCTTCCAGAACCCCCGGCTCAGCGCGGAGGGGCTCGCCTTCTTCCACCGCGACTTCTACGAAAGACACCTGGAGGAGTTCGCCGCGCGGATCCTGCCCGCCCGGGCCGTGCGCCGCCGGCACCGCGCCACCGCCTGGCGGCTGTCCGCGCTGCGGGAACCGGAGAGCTGGCTGGACGTCGGCACCGGCCACGCCCGCTTCCCCGAGGCGGCGAAGGAGTTCTTCCCCTACACCAGCTTCGACGGGCTGGACCCGACGGCCCGGGTGGAGCAGGCGCTGCTGGAGGGCCGCGTGGAGGAGGCGCACCGCGGTTACCTCACGACCCCCGGCACGGCGGCCCGCCTGCGCGCCCGCTACGACGTCGTCACCATGTTCCACCACCTTCAGCACGCGCCCGACCCGCGCGCCGAACTGCGCGCCGCGCTGACCGTGCTGCGGCGCGGCGGCCACCTGGTCGTCGAAGTCCCCGACCCCCGCTGCCTGTTCGCCGCGCTGCTGGGCAGGTGGTGGCTGCCCTACGGCCAGCCGCGCCATCTGCACCTGGTGCCGCTCGCCAACCTCCGTGCCGAACTGCGCTCCCTGGGCTGCACCATCCTGGTCACGGACCGCACGAGCCCGCATGTGCCGTACGACCTCTCGGCGGCCGTCGCCCTCGCCGTGGCCCAGGCCCACCCGGTCGTCCAACTCGCCGCGATCCCCGTCCAGGCCCTGGCCTCGGCCCTGGACCACGGGTGCGCTCCGCTGCTGCGGCGCACGCGCTTCTCCAACGCGTACCGGGTGGTGGCGCGCAAGGACGGGGGGTGACCGCGGACACCCCGCGCACCTCCGGGCCACCGGGCGCCCCGTCAGCCCCGGAGCACCAGTGCCTGGCCCGCCACGACCAGCAGGACCTGTTCGCACTCGTTCGCGAACGCCGCGTTCAGGCGGCCCAGTTCGTCCCGGTAGCGGCGGCCGGAAGCCGTCGCGGGGACGATGCCGGAGCCGACCTCGTTGGAGACCGCCACCACGGTCCGCCGAGTGCCCCGCACCGCGGCCGTCAGCTCCCGCACCCGCTCCCGCAACGCCTTCTCACCCCCGCCCGCCCACTCCGCGTCGTCCCACGCCCCCACGGAATCCATCACGTCCGTCAGCCACAGCGACAGACAGTCGACCAGCACCGGCGGCCCGTCCTGCGCGAGCACCGGCACCAGGTCCGTCGTCTCCGCCGTACGCCACGACCCCGGCCGCCGCTCCCGGTGCGCGGCCACCCGGGCCGCCCACTCGGTGTCCCCGCCCCGCGTGCCGCCCGTCGCCACGTACAGCACCTCCGGGAACGCCTCCAGCCGCCGCTCCGCCTCCACCGACTTGCCCGAGCGCGCCCCGCCCAGCACCAGCGTCCGCCGCGGCACGTCCGGCACCTCCTCGTACGCCCCCACCACCAGCGTCGTACCGTCCGGCACCGCCCGCGCCCCCGCCGCCGCGAGCCGGCGCCGCAACTCCGGGCCGGGCGGCACATCGTGGTCCAGGTGGACGGCGAGCACATCCGTCGTGGGGCCGACCGAGCCGACCGCGCGGAGCCGGGCGAGCGCGTCGGGACGGCCCACGACGTCCGCGAGGAGCATGTCGTACGACTCCGCCGTCGCCCCCTCCAGCCCCGCCGGCGCCCCGCCCGGCGGCAGGTACAGCAGCCGCTGCCCGTCCGGCCCGGTCACCGCGTACCCGGTGCCGCCCGCGTCCATCGCCACGGCCCGCACCCGGTGCCCCGTCAGCAGCGCCAACTCCCGCCCGTCCGGCACCCGGCCGGGCTGCGGCAGCCCGGCCGGGACCTCCACCGCCGGGCCGTCGTGCGGATGCGACAGCAGCACCTGCCGTACCCCGCCCAGTGACTGCCCGGCGCGGGCCGCCGCGAACGCCGCGCCCGGCGTCAGGTCCAGCAGCAGCGTCCCGTCCACGAGCGCCGCGGTCGCGGCCCGCGCGTCCGGCCCGAGCGCGGTCGCGCACACGGCACAGGAACAGTCGGGGCGGGGCAGTCCCGCCGGGGCGCCGGTACCGAGCAGAGTTACTTCCACGGACCGATTTTCGCCTGCCCCCCGACGTCCCGCGCGACCGGCCACCCGGATGATCCACCGCCTCTAACGGCCGACCCGGCGGAGCGCTTACGCTGCGGGGGCAGGTGTTGGATCAAAGGAGGCCCAGATGACGGCATGGACGTGGCGGTTCGAGAAGGCCGACGGGACGGAGGTCCAGCCGGCGGTGCAGCCCGAGGAGTTCACCACGCAGGGGGATGCCGAGTCCTGGATCGGGGAGCACTGGAAGGCGCTGCTGGAGGGCGGGGCCGACCAGGTGCGGCTGTTCGAGGAGACGGCCGAGATCTACGGGCCGATGAGCCTGCACGCCGAGGCGTGACCCGGCCGTGAACGGGGTGAGGAGGGGCCACCCTCCTCACTGCTCGCCCAGAGTCACCTCGACCGTGTTCTCGGTGCCGTCCCGCTGGTAGGTGACCGTGGTGCGCCGGCCCGGCTTGTCGCCCGCCAGCGCCTCGGCGAGTGAGGTGATCGTGGTGACGGGCCGGTCGCCCACCGCGGTGATGATGTCGCCGGCGCGCAGGCCCGCCCGGTCGGCCGCGCCGCCGGGGCGGACGGTGACCACCGCGACCCCGCTCGGCTGGTAGCGGTCGTCCACGACCGTCCGCGCGGTGATGTCGAGGGCCGCCCGCCCGGACTCGACGACCTTGCCCGTCCGGACGATCTGGTCGGCGACCGTCCGCACCATCGACGACGGGATCGCGAACCCGATGCCGGGCGCCGCGCTGTTCCCGAAGGTCGGGTCGGCCGCCGCGAGCGTCGGAATGCCGATCACCTGCCCCTGGAGACCGACCAGGGCGCCGCCGCTGTTGCCGGGATTGATCGCCGCCGAGGTCTGCACCATGTTCGCGATCGTCGCGCCCGTGCCGCCGCCCGAGTCACCCTCGCTGACGGTCCGTCCGGTCGCCGAGACGATGCCCTCGGTCACGCTGGACGACAGCCCGAGCGGCGACCCCATGGCCAGCACGATCTGGCCGACCTGCACCTTCTCGGAGTCCCCGAACACCGCCGGCTTCAGCCCGTCCGGCACCCTGTCCAGCCGGACCACGGCGAGATCCTGCTCGGGGTAGGAGTAGACCAGGCTCGCGGTGAGCGGTTCCTCGCTGTTGGCCGTGGTCACCTGGAAGGTCTTCTCCGACCCGACCACGTGCGCGTTGGTGACGATGTGCCCCTTGTCGTCGTACACCACCCCGGAGCCCAGGTCCCGGCTCGCCTGGATCTGCACGACCGACGGCAGGACCTCCCGGATCACCTTCTGGTACTGGCTCTGCAAGTCGTTCGCGGCCATCGGCACGGCCGCCCGGGTGGCCGCCGCGGTGTCCCGCCCGGCCTGGGCGGCGGGGGCGGTGCAGCCGGCGGCGAGGGCCGCGCAGCACACCAGCACGGCGGCCGGGACGGCTCTTGCGAGGACCCGCGCGCGGGTACGGGAAGCGTCCATGTCCCGAGTCTCACCGCGTGGTGATCACCCGTCCCGCGCTGTTCCCCCGAACGTGCTCAGCCCCGTACCCCGCACAGGTGCAGCAGCGCCGCCACCCCGCGGTAGGGGTCCGTGCGCCCGGCCCGCTCCTCGACCGCGAGCAGGGTCTCCAGGTCGTCCGGGAGCGCCGCGCCGTCCGCCGCCGTGTCCGTGAAGACCCGGACGCCGTACCAGGCGTGCAGCGGAGCGGCGATGCCGTCGAGCGTGGCGGTGAGAGCCGCCAGCCGGTCGGCCCGCACGTCCGGGCCGGGGCGGAGGGGGGTCGCCCCGTCCGAGTCCGTTCGAGGATGGGGGAGGTAGGAGGTGGTGTCGAAGGCGGCCAGGGCCGAGGACCAGTCCCCGGACAGGCCCGGACGCATGGCGAGCGCGTCGCCGTTGCGCACCAGGAGGGAGAGGAGACCGCCGGGCGCCAGCACCCGGGCCAGCCCCGCCACCAGCGGGTCCGGCTCCTCCACGTACATCAGCACGCCGTGGCACAGCACCACGTCGAAGCTGCCCGGCAGGAAGTGCACCCCGGTGTCCCGCCCGTCGCCCTGCACCAGCCGCACCCGCGCCCGGATGCCCTCCGGCTCCCGGGCCACGGCGTCCCGCGCGGCGGCGACCATCGCCGCGTCCTGCTCGACCCCGGTCACATGGTGGCCGAGCCGGGCCAGCCGCAGCGCCTGCGTGCCCCGGCCCATCCCCACGTCGAGCACCCGCAGCCGCTGCCCGACCGGGAACCGCCCGGCCATCTGCTCGTCGAGCTGCCGGGTCACCAGCTCCTGGCACACGACATCCCGCAGGCCGCCCGGCCCGTCCAGCCGGGCATCGGCCGCGCCCCCGGTGAAAGCGTCAGCGCTCAGGGCCGCTCTCCGCGCTTGACCTGCGGCTTCGGCAGCCGGAGCCGACGGATCTGCAAGGACCGCATCAGGGCGTAGGCGACCGCGCCACGCGTGTTCTCCTCAGGGAAGCGCTCCTGGAGCCGCTTCCTGAGCCGGAAGCCGCTGACCGCCCCGTCCAGCACGATCAGCACGATCACGATCAGCCACAGCAGCAGCGCGATGCTCTGGATCGCGGGCACCCGCACCACGCTCAGCACCAGGATGACCACCGCGAGCGGCAGGAAGAACTCCGCCACGTTGAACCGCGAGTCCACCCAGTTCCGGGCGAACTTGCGCACCGGGCCCTTGTCCCGGGCCGGCAGGTAGCGCTCGTCGCCGCTGGCCAGCGCCTGGCGCTGCCGCTCCAGGGCCTGGCGCCGCTCCTCGCGCTGGCGCTTCGCGGCCTCCTTGCGGTTCGTCGGAGTACGGGCGACGCTGCGGCGCTGGGACTGGGCCTCACTGCGCTTGGGAGTGGGCCTGCCCTTCGGGGCCTGCGGGTCGCGGGGCTGCTTGGAGAGGGTCACCGGCGCCTTGTCGGCGGTCGGGGCCTTCTCTTCCTTGGCACGGCTACGGAACACAAAACCCAAGGGTAAGGGCTGCACCGGCATGGACCCCAGCCCGGTGGGGAACGATCCGGCAACACCGGACGTCTTCAGGGGGACAGAGGGGACGCACAGAGGGCTTCCGGCGGCATCAGGGTGGATCACCTACTCCCTGCGCCGGAGCGGAACGGTCCGCAGTCGTCCTCGGGGATGAGCGCATCACCCCGCGAACAGTGCGGTAATGGAAGCAGGGCCCGTACTGTGGGTCCTGTCGCAGGATCTGTGAGCTGGAGTCCGTCAGAAGGGGGCGCGCGAAGCCCATGAGCGGTGTCATGAAGCGTATGGGGATGATCTTCCGCGCGAAGGCGAACAAGGCCCTTGACCGGGCCGAGGACCCGCGCGAGACCCTCGATTACTCGTACCAGAAGCAGCTGGAGCTGCTCCAGAAGGTCCGCCGCGGCGTCGCCGACGTGGCCACGTCCCGCAAGCGCCTGGAACTCCAGCTCAACCAGTTGCAGCAGCAGTCCTCCAAGCTGGAGGACCAGGGCCGCAAGGCGCTCGCGCTCGGCCGTGAGGACCTGGCCCGCGAGGCGCTGTCCCGCCGCGCCGCCCTCCAGCAGCAGGTCACCGACCTCGAAACCCAGCACGCGACCCTCCAGGGCGAGGAGGAGAAGCTCACCCTCGCGGCCCAGCGCCTCCAGGCCAAGGTGGACGCCTTCCGTACGAAGAAGGAGACCATCAAGGCCACCTACACCGCCGCCCAGGCCCAGACCCGCATCGGCGAGGCCTTCTCCGGCATCTCCGAGGAGATGGGCGACGTCGGCCTCGCCATCCAGCGCGCCGAGGACAAGACCGCCCAGCTCCAGGCCCGGGCCGGCGCCATCGACGAACTGCTCGCCTCCGGCGCCCTCGACGACCAGTCCGGCATGCACAAGGACGACATCCAGGCCGAGCTGGACCGGCTCTCCGGTGGTACGGATGTAGAGCTGGAACTGCAGCGCATGAAGGCCGAGCTGGCCGGGGGCTCCCCGCAGCAGGCCATCGAGGGCGGCACCGGTCAGGGGCAGTCCCAGCAGCAGCCGCAGGACACCCCGCGCTTCGACAAGCAGTAGCCCGGCGCCGGGGCCCGAGCCGAGGAGGCCGACGTGATCGTACGGATCATGGGGGAGGGCCAGGTGACGCTGGACGACTCCCACGTCGTCGAGCTGAACAAGCTGGACGACGAGCTGCTGGAGGAGATGGAGAGCGGCGACGAGGAGGGCTTCCGCCGCACGCTCGGCGCCCTCCTCGACTCCGTCCGCCGGCTCGGCACCCCGTTGCCGGACGACGCGCTGGAACCCTCCGAGCTGATCCTCCCGGCGCCGGACGCGACGCTGGACGAGGTCCGGGAGATGCTCAGCGACGACGGGCTGATCCCGGGCTGAGGCCCCGGCCGGTTCGGGCGGAACGCGCGGGACGGGACGCCTGCCCGGCCCCGCCCCGGCCGGCCCCCCGTACCGGGCGCCCTGCCGTCGGCCGGTCTGTCCGGCTCCGCTCCGGCCGGTCCCCCGTACTGGGCGCCCTGCCGTCGGCCGGTCTGTCCGGCTCCGCTCCGGTCGGCCCTCCGTACTGGGCGCCCTGCCGTCGGCCCGCCTGTCCGGCCCCGCCCCGGCCGCCCCCCGCACCGGGCGCCCTGCCGTCGGCCCGCCTGCCCGGCCCCGCCCCGGTCGGCCCCCCCGCACCAGGCGCCCTGCCGTCGGCCGGTGCCGGGACCGTACTGTGCACACCGTGAGCACTCTCGAACGCGCCCGGTGCGGCCTCAGGGCGCACCCCCTGGCGGCGGACGCGGCGCTCGCCGCCGGCGTGCTGGCCTGCATGGCCGCCGGTTCCTTCGCCGCGCCCCAGGGCCACCACGGTCTGACCTGGAGCATCCGCACCCCGGCCGTCCTCAGCCTCGTCCTCATGCTGGCCGGCGCGGCGGCGCTCGTCTTCCGGCGCCGGGCGCCCAGGACGGTCCTCGCCGTCACCGGCACCGTCTCCCTGGTCGAGTGCGTCACCGGCGACCCCCGCGCCCCGGTCGCGATGTCCGCCGTCATCGCCCTGTTCACCGTCGCCGCGACCACCGACCGCTCCACCACCTGGCGCCTCGGCCTGCTCACCATGACCGTGCTGACGGCCGCCGCCATGCTGGCCGGCCCGCTGCCCTGGTACGCCCAGGAGAACCTCGGCGTCCTCGCCTGGACGGGCATCGGCGCCACCGCCGGCGACGCCGTACGCAGCCGCCGCGCGGTCGTCCAGGCCATCCGGGACCGCGCCGAGCGCGCCGAACGCACCCGGGAGGAGGAGGCCCGCCGCCGGGTCGCCGAGGAGCGGCTGCGCATCGCCCGCGATCTGCACGACGTCGTCGCCCATCACATCGCCCTGGTGAACGTGCAGGCCGGGGTCGCCGCGCACGTCATGGACAAGCGGCCCGACCAGGCCAAGGAGGCCCTCGCGCACGTCCGTGAGGCCAGCCGCAGCGCGCTCGACGAACTGCGCGCCACCGTCGGCCTGCTCCGCCAGAGCGGTGACCCCGAGGCCCCCACCGAACCCGCTCCGGGCCTGAGCCGCCTGGAGGAGCTGGCCGACACCTTCCGCAGCGCCGGCCTGCCGGTGTCCGTGGCCCGCGCCGACCAGGGCACCGAACTGCCCGCCGCCGTCGACCTGGCCGCCTACCGGATCGTCCAGGAGGCCCTGACCAACGTGCGCAAGCACGCGGGCCCCGAGGCCGGGGCAGAGGTGAGCGTCGTACGCGTCGGGCCGAACGTCGAGGTCACCGTCCTGGACGACGGCCCGGGCACGCCCGACGGCCCCGAGGCCGGCCGCGCCTTTGGGGACGGCGGCGGGCACGGGCTGCTCGGCATGCGCGAGCGGGTCACCGCGCTGGGCGGCACCCTGACCACCGGACCCCGCTACGGCGGCGGGTTCCGCGTCCATGCGATCCTGCCCGTCAAGACGACGACGGCCCAGGGGGAGCCCGTATGACCATCCGCGTCCTGCTCGCCGACGACCAGGCACTGCTGCGCAGCGCGTTCCGGGTGCTGGTCGACTCCGAGCCCGACATGGAGGTGGTCGGGGAGGCCTCGGACGGTGCGGAAGCGGTCCGGCTGGCGAAGGAGCACGGCCCCGACGTCGTCCTCATGGACATCCGGATGCCCGGCACCGACGGCCTGGCCGCCACCCGGCAGATCGGCGCCGACCCGTCCCTCGCGCAGGTCCGCGTGGTCATCCTGACCACCTTCGAGGTCGACGACTACGTCGTGCGGGCGCTGCGCGCCGGCGCCTCCGGCTTCCTCGGCAAGGGCAGCGAGCCGGACGAACTGCTGAACGCCATCCGGGTCGCGGCCGGTGGCGAGGCCCTGCTGTCCCCCGCCGCCACCAAGGGCCTGATCGCCCGTTTCCTCGCCGGGGGCGACGACGGCGACGGCCCCGACCCCGCCCGCTCCGAGCGGCTCGGCACCCTCACCGGCCGGGAGCGGGAGGTCCTCGTCCTGGTCGCCGGCGGCCACTCCAACGACGAGATCGCCGAGCGGCTGGCGGTCAGCCCGCTGACGGTGAAGACGCACGTCAACCGGGCCATGGCCAAGCTGGGCGCGCGGGACCGGGCGCAGCTCGTCGTCATCGCGTACGAGTCGGGGCTGGTACGTCCGAGGATGGACTGATCTCCACCCGCGTCTACTGCGCGCGGAGTAGGGGGCGGCGGAGGAACGGGACCTGGGGCCTACGGAAGGGCCCTTGCGGATGGCTCAGGGTGGTGGAGACTTCTGCCGCTCACAGAAGAGAGACCCTGACCCATGTCCTGGCTGTCCAGATTCAGCCTCGCCCAGCGCGCCCTCGTCGGGCTCGTGTCCCTCATCGCGCTCGCCTTCGGGCTGATCGCGATACCCCAGATCAAACAGCAGCTGCTGCCCACCATCGAACTGCCCATGGTGTCGGTGATCGCGCCGTACCAGGGCGCCTCGCCCGACGTGGTCGAGAAGCAGGTCGTCGAACCCATCGAGGACAACCTGCAAGGCGTCGACGGCGTCACCGGTGTCACCTCCACCGCCAGCGAGGGCAACGCCGTGATCATGGCGTCCTTCGACTACGGCAACGACACCAAGCGGATCGTCTCCGACGTCCAGCAGGCCGTGAACCGGGCCCGCAACCAGCTCCCGGACGACGTCGACCCGCAGGTCGTCTCCGGTTCCACGGACGACATGCCGACCGTGGTCCTCGCCGTCACCTCCGACAAGGACCAGCAGGCACTCGCCGACCAGCTCGACACGACGGTCGTGCCGGCCCTGAAGGACATCGACGGCGTCGGCCGCGTCCAGGTCACCGGCGTGCGCGACCTCCAGGTCGCCGTCACCCCCGACGACGCGAAGCTGGCGCGGGCCGGCCTCACCCCGGCCGCGCTCGGCCAGGCCCTCCAGGCGGGCGGCGCGACCGTACCGGCCGGCTCCTTCGACGAGGACGGCGCCAACCGCACCGTCCAGGTCGGCGGCGGCTTCACCTCGCTGAAGCAGATCAAGGACCTGATGGTCACCGGCGAGGGCGTGAAGCGGCCGGTGCGCCTCGGCGCCGTGGCCACCGTCGAGGAGCGGCCCGCCCCGGCCGACTCCCTCACCCGCACCGACGGCCGGCCCAGCCTTGCCGTCAACGTCACGATGGACCACGACGGCAGCGCGGTCTCCATCTCGAACGCGGTCGAGGACAAGCTGCCCGGCCTGCGCGCGGACCTCGGCGCGGGCGCGCGGCTCACGGTCGTCAGCGACCAGGGCCCGGCCGTGTCCAAGTCCATCAAGGGCCTGACCACGGAGGGCGCGCTCGGCCTGCTCTTCGCGGTCCTGGTGATCCTGGTCTTCCTCGCGTCGGTCCGCTCGACGCTGGTGACGGCGGTCTCCATCCCGCTGTCGGTGGTGCTGGCCCTGATCGTGCTGTGGACGCGCGGGCTGTCCCTGAACATGCTCACGCTCGGCGCGCTGACCATCGCCATCGGCCGGGTCGTCGACGACTCGATCGTGGTCCTGGAGAACATCAAGCGGCACCTCGGCTACGGCGAGGAGCGCAAGGAGGCGATCCTCGCGGCGGTGCGCGAGGTGGCCGGCGCGGTCACCTCCTCCACCCTCACCACGGTCGCCGTGTTCCTGCCGATCGGCCTGGTCGGCGGCATGGTGGGCGCCCTGTTCGGCTCGTTCAGCCTCACGGTGACGGCGGCCCTGCTGGCCTCCCTGCTCGTGTCGCTGACGGTCGTGCCGGTCCTGTCGTACTGGTTCCTGCGCGCCCCCAAGGGCACCCCCGAGGACGCGGCGCAGGCCCGCCGCGTGGCCGAGGAGAAGGAGGCCGGCAGCCGCCTCCAGCGGGCGTACGTGCCCGTCCTGCGGTTCGCGACGCGCCGCCGGCTCACCAGCGTGCTCATCGCGCTCGTCGTCCTGGTCGTCACGTTCGGCATGTCCGGCCTGCTGAAGACGAACTTCTTCGACCAGGGCGACCAGGAAGTCCTCACCGTCAAGCAGGAGCTGAAGCCCGGCACCAGCCTCGCCGCCACGAACGCGCAGGCCAAGCGGGTGGAGAAGCTGCTCGCCGCCACCGAGGGCGTGAAGGACTACCAGGTCACCGTCGGCTCGTCCGGCTTCATGGCGGCCTTCGGCGGCGGCACCGACACCAACCAGGCGTCGTACCAGGTGATGCTGAAGGACTCCGCGTCCTACGACGACGTGCAGAAGCACCTTGAGGACGGCCTGAAGAAGCTCAAGGGCATCGGTACGACCACCGTGTCGGCCGGCGACGGCTTCGGCGCCCAGGACCTCAGCGTGGTCGTCAAGGCGTCCGACGCCGGGGCGCTGCGGACGGCGGCGGAGCAGGTCCGCTCCACGGTCGCCGGCCTCGACCACGTCACGGACGTCACCAGCGACCTCGCGCAGAGCGTGCCGCGGATCTCGGTCAAGGCGAAGGCCGGGGCGGCGGCGGCCGGGTTCGACGACCAGAAGCTGGGCGCCGCGGTGGCGCAGGCCGTGCGCGGTACGACGGTGGCCAAGGCGGTCCTCGACGACACCGAGCGGGACGTCGTGGTGAGGTCGGCGAAGCCCGCGACCACGCTCGCCCAGCTCAAGGCGCTGCGCCTCGGCCCGGTGAAGCTCGGTGACATCGCCACGGTGAAGCTGGTGGACGGGCCGGTGTCCATGACCCGCATCGACGGGCAGCGCGCCGCCACGATCACGGCCAGGCCGACGGGTGACAACACGGGTGCGATCAGCACCAAGCTCCAGTCGAAGATCAAGGACCTGAAGCTGCCGGCGGGTGCCACGGCCGAGATCGGCGGGGTCTCCTCCGACCAGGACGACGCGTTCAAGAACCTGGGGCTGGCCATGCTGGCCGCCATCGCGATCGTCTTCATGGTCCTGGTCGCGACGTTCCGCTCGCTCGCCCAGCCGCTGATCCTGCTGGTCTCCATCCCGTTCGCGGCGACGGGCGCGATCGGTCTGCTGCTCGTCACCGGCACCCCGATGGGCGTGCCCGCGATGATCGGCATGCTGATGCTCATCGGCATCGTGGTGACCAACGCGATCGTGCTGATCGACCTGATCAACCAGTACCGGGCGCAGGGTCACGGCGTGGTGGAAGCCGTGATCGAGGGCGGCCGGCACCGGCTCCGCCCCATCCTCATGACGGCGCTGGCGACGATCTTCGCCCTGCTCCCCATGGCGCTGGGCGTCACCGGCGAGGGCGGCTTCATCGCCCAGCCCCTCGCCGTGGTCGTCATCGGCGGCCTGATCACGTCGACCCTGCTGACGCTCCTGCTGGTCCCGACGCTCTACGCGATGCTGGAGCTCCGCAAGGAGCGCCGGGCGAGGAAGCGGGCGGCGAAGAAGCAGCCGGCACCGGAGAACGCGCCGGAGCCGGCCGGAGTGTGACGGCATGACGAAGGGCCGGGTCCCGGCGGAGACCCGGCCCTTCCTGCCGTACTGGGCAAGCGCGAGCCCTACTAGGGAAGCGCGAGCATCCGCTCCAGCGCCAGCTTGGCGAACGCCTCCGTCTCCTTGTCGACCTCGATGCGGTTGACCAGGTTGCCGTCGGCCAGGGACTCCAGCGCCCAGACCAGGTGGGGGAGGTCGATGCGGTTCATCGTCGAGCAGAAGCAGACCGTCTTGTCGAGGAAGACGATCTCCTTGCCCTCCGGGGCGAAACGGTTCGCCAGCCGGCGCACCAGGTTCAGCTCCGTACCGATCGCCCACTTGGAACCGGCCGGGGCCGCCTCCAGGGCCTTGATGATGTACTCGGTCGAGCCGACGTAGTCCGCCGCCGCCACGACCTCGTGCTTGCACTCGGGGTGGACCAGCACGTTCACGTCGGGGATGCGCGCGCGCACGTCGTTGACCGAGTCCAGGCTGAAGCGGCCGTGGACCGAGCAGTGCCCCCGCCACAGGATCATCTTCGCGGCCCGCAGCTCCTCGGCCGTCAGCCCGCCGTTCGGCTTGTGCGGGTTGTAGACCACGCAGTCGTCCAGGGACATCCCCATGTCGCGGACGGCGGTGTTGCGGCCCAGGTGCTGGTCCGGCAGGAAGAGGACCTTCTCCCCCTGCTCGAAGGCCCAGTCCAGGGCCCGCTTGGCGTTGGAGGAGGTGCAGATCGTGCCGCCGTGCTTGCCGGTGAACGCCTTGATGTCGGCGGAGGAGTTCATGTACGACACCGGGACCACCTGCTCGGCGATGCCCGCCTCGGTCAGCACGTCCCAGCACTCCGCGACCTGCTCGGCCGTCGCCATGTCGGCCATGGAGCAGCCGGCGGCGAGGTCGGGCAGCACGACCTTCTGGTCGTCGGAGGTCAGGATGTCCGCCGACTCGGCCATGAAGTGCACACCGCAGAAGACGATGTACTCGGCCTCCGGGCGCGCGGCCGCGTCCCGGGCCAGCTTGAAGGAGTCGCCCGTGACGTCCGCGAACTGGATGACCTCGTCGCGCTGGTAGTGGTGGCCGAGGACGAAGACCTTGTCGCCGAGCCGGGCCTTGGCGGCGCGGGCGCGCTCGACCAGGTCGGGGTCCGAGGGCGACGGCAGGTCTCCGGGACACTCGACGCCCCGTTCGCTCTTCGGGTCGGCCTCGCGGCCGAGCAGCAGCAGGGCGAGCGGAGTCGGCTGCACGTCGAGCTCCGGGGTCTGGGCGGTGGTCACGACACGCACCCTTTCTACTTTTCGTCTAACTGACGCTATCTATCATAACCGGTTCACGTCACTTTGACGATGCCCATAGCGTCCATGTGACGTGAATCCCGCTCCGGTCCCTCCGCGGGCCGTGCGGGCCGCTGTCCGCGCCCGGGACCATGTGCGAGCATGAAGTCGGAAGCGACAACGCGAATGCCCGGCCCGGAATGAATCCGCGGAAGCGCCGGTTGCACTCGTCGGCAAGCAGTCTCCGTACAACCCGGGAGAGATGTAGATGTCCGTATCGGACGAGACCACCACCGTCACCGACGGCATCATCCTGACCGACGCCGCCGCGGCCAAGGTCAAGGCCCTGCTCGACCAGGAAGGCCGCGACGACCTCGCGCTGCGCGTCGCCGTCCAGCCCGGCGGCTGCTCCGGCCTGCGCTACCAGCTCTTCTTCGACGAGCGCTCGCTCGACGGCGACGTCGTGAAGGACTTCGGCGGGGTCAAGGTCGTCACGGACCGGATGAGCGCTCCGTACCTCGGCGGTGCCACCATCGACTTCGTCGACACGATCGAGAAGCAGGGCTTCACGATCGACAACCCGAACGCGACCGGCTCCTGCGCCTGCGGCGACTCCTTCAGCTGAGCCGACGGCCGGCAGAGCCGCACGGTCTGACGGCTGGGAAAGGCGGCGGTCCCCTTCCGGGGGCCGCCGCCTTCGCCTTTCCCGCCCGGTCAGCGCGGCTGCGCCGACGCGTCCGGCCGCAGCGAGCCCGGCTTCGCCTCCGGGACCGCCTTGCCGTCCGCGCCGACCACCGTCCGCCCGTCCAGCGGCGCGTCCAGGGTCACCGTCTTCACGTACTCCTTGGCGATCAGGACGCACACCCGGCCCTGCCAGGGCCGCTCGGTGACCGTCACCGTCACCCGGCCGCCGCTCTCGCGCGCCGACGTCCGGTAGTCGGCGCACACCCCGCCGTAGAAGCTCAGGTTCAGCCTCCGCCCGTCGGCCGTATAGGCGTTCACCCTCACGCTCCGGCTCTTGCCGGGCGCCTGGGACGGCTTCGGCGCCGGGGACGCGGACGCCGAGGTCAGGTACGCCGGGTCGACCGCCGGATACGTCACCGTGAACGCGCCGCCCGCCGTGGACCCCCGCACCCGGAACAGCCAGGACGGCACCAGCGTCTGCCGCCCGCCGACGGAGTGCGCGGCCAGCCCGAACACCGCCTTCTCGACCGTCACCGTGTCCCCGGCCGCCTTCGGCGCCCCCGTGGACGCGCCGCACGGCTGCTCCAGCCGGTCCTTCAGCGGCTCCGGGCTCGCGCACCCCCCGATCCCCATCCGGTGGCCGTCCCGCGCCGCCCCGTTCATCAGCTCCAGCGTCTTCGCCGCGCCCACCACGGGGTACGTGTCACCCTTCACCGGCGTCGCCAGCAGCCCGTGCCCGCCGACCAGTTCGCCGTCGCGGTCGACGGTCAGGCCGGTCGTCCAGCCGTACGTGGGCAGCCCGCCGACCACCGGCTCCGCGTCGACCACCCGCCTGGCGCCCATGACCCGGCTCGCGTCGGTCCTCGCGCCGTCCAGCCCCGCCGCCCTCAGCACCGGTGCCGCCGCCTTCTCCGCCTCGGCCGCGCTCACCGGGTCGCCGGCCGGAGCGCCCGGGTCCTGCGCGCAGACGGTCACCTTCCGGCAGTTGTCGGTCCCGGGCGCGTACCGGTCGAAGGTCCAGCCGCCCGGCGCGTCCCGGTTCACCGTCAGCCTCGGCCCGGAGCCGTCCTGACCGCCCACCCGCCAGATCCGCCCCTCGGCCACCGGCGCCCCGTCGACCCCGAGCGCCTTCGCCAGCCGGACCACCCGCTCCCGGCCGACCTCGGCCCCCGGCTCGTACACCGGCGCCGAGCCGGGCCCGTCGGGCAGCTCGCCCCGCGCCACGTACCGGGCGCCGTACGGGTCCGGCTCCCCGGGCGCGATTCCGCCGGTGCCGGAGTGCGCCCAGCCGTCCAGGGCGAGCGGCGGGGGAGTGCCGTGGGCTGCGCCGGGGGCGGCCGGACCACCCGTACGGCCGTCCGTGCCGTTGCCCGCGGCGAGGTAGGCGCCACCGCCGCCGACCAGCAGGACGGCCGCGGTGGCGACGGCGACGATGACGGCGGTGGGGCGCCGGCCACCCGTCCGCCCCGGTTCCGTCGTCTTCTGCGGGGCCGCGGGGGACCGGTCGCGTCCCTCGGGGGCGCCGGAGTTCTCAGACCGCTCGGTGTTCACCGCATCGCTCCTCGCTGCGTCGTGTCCCGCGTCCCCTGCGCGGGGGACGGCGATGGGACGCGGGAGGGGAGCGCGCGGTTCCCGCCGCTCGCGCCCCGCGCTCAGTCGCCGTAGTCCGACATCGCGTCCAGCAGCCGTGCGGACCGCGCCGGCACGCGCACCCCGTGGATGAGGGACGGCGGCACCGGCCGGGACTCGGGGTGCTCCGGGACCGCCCAGTGCGGCGCCATCCGGGCGCAGTCGCCGCGCAGCGCGGCGAGGTCGCCGTCGGGATCGGCCGGGGCGGAAGGGGTGACCTTGAGGTTCGTCATGCCCGCACCGTAGGCACGGCCCGGCCTGCGGCAAAAGGGCTACTATCGGGTAGTTTCGTCAGCTTCAGTGGCAGCTCCGGACCGGGTAGCGTGAACTGTCAACGCAGCCTCCCGCAGGAGAACACCGTCGTGCGTATCGCAGTCACCGGCTCCATCGCCACCGACCATCTCATGACCTTCCCCGGCCGCTTCGCCGACCAGTTCGTCGCGGACCAGCTGCACACGGTTTCGCTCTCCTTCCTGGTCGACAACCTCGACGTGCGCCGCGGCGGCGTCGGCGCCAACATCGCCTTCGGCATGGGCCAGCTCGGCACCGCGCCCCTCCTGGTCGGCGCCGCCGGCTTCGACTTCGAGGAGTACCGGGACTGGCTCGACCGGCACGGCGTCGACACCGAATCGGTCCGCATCTCCGAGACCCTGCACACCGCCCGCTTCGTGTGCACCACCGACTCCGACCACAACCAGATCGGCTCCTTCTACACCGGCGCGATGAGCGAGGCCCGGCTGATCGAGCTGAAGACGGTCGCCGACCGCGTCGGCGGTCTCGACCTGGTCCTCATCGGCGCCGACGACCCCGAGGCGATGCTCCGCCACACCGAGGAGTGCCGCTCCCGGAACATCCCGTTCGCCGCCGACTTCTCCCAGCAGATCGCCCGGATGGAGGGCGAGGAGATCCGGATCCTGCTGGACGGGGCGACCTACCTCTTCTCCAACGAGTACGAGAAGGGGCTCATCGAGTCCAAGACCGGCTGGAGCGACGCGGAGATCCTGGGCAAGGTAGGCCACCGGGTCACCACGCTCGGCTCCCGGGGCGTGCGCATCGAGCGGGCCGGCGAGGACCCGATCGAGGTCGGCTGCCCGGAGGAGGAGCGCAAGGCCGACCCCACGGGCGTCGGCGACGCCTTCCGCGCGGGGTTCCTGTCGGGACTGGCCTGGGGCGTCTCCCTGGAGCGCGCCGCCCAGGTGGGGTGCATGCTGGCCACGCTGGTCATCGAGACCGTGGGGACGCAGGAGTACCAGCTGCGCCGGGGCCACTTCATGGAGCGGTTCGTGAAGGCGTACGGCGACGAGGCCGGGCAGGAAGTGCGGGCCCACCTCAGCTGACACGGCCCCGGACCCCTCCGGGACCGCTCAGCTCACCCGGCGTACCAGGTACGCCGTTCCCCTGGCCGCCGGCTCCTCCCCGACGTACTCCTGCCCCCGCATCTCGCACCACGCCGGGATGTCCAGGCGGGCCGCCTCGTCGTCGGAGAGGACCCGGACGGTCCCGCCCACCGGCACCCGGCCGAACACCTTCGCCAGTTCGATGACCGGGATCGGGCAGCGCTTGCCGAGGGAGTCGACGAGCAGTTCCTCGGCACTGCCCCCGGTGACCGGGGCGGGCGCCCCCAGCTTCTCCCGGACGCCCGCCACCGCCTCCGGCAGCACCTCCAGGAACCGCTCCACGTCCGCCTCCGCCGTGCCGGGCGGCAGGGACACCCGCACGTTCCCCTCGCTCAGCACCCCCATCGCCTTCAGCACATGGCTGGGAGTCAGCGTGCTGCTCGTGCAGGAGGAGCCGGAGGACACCGAGAAGCCGGCCCGGTCCAGCTCGTGCAGCAGCGCCTCGCCGTCGACGTAGAGGCAGGAGAACGTGACGATCCCGGGCAGCCGGCGCACCGCGTCGCCGACCACCTCCACGTCCGGTACCAGCTCCGGCACCCGCGCCCGGATCCGCTCCGTCAGCCCCCGCAGCCGTACCGCCTCCTGGGCCGCCTCGGCCCGGACCGCGCGCAGCGAGGCCACGGCCGCCACGATCGCCGGGATGTTCTCGAACCCGGGCGCCCGCCCCGACTCCCGCTCGTCCACCGGCCCTTGGGCGGCGAACCGCACGCCCTTGCGTACGACGAGCAGCCCGACCCCCGACGGCCCGCCCCACTTGTGCGCGCTGGCCGCGAGCAGCGACCAGTCGCCCTCGACCGGCCCCCAGCCCAGCGACTGCGCCGCGTCCACCAGCAAGGGCACCCCGGCCGCCCGGCACACCTCCGCCACCTCGGCCACCGGCTGCACGGTCCCCACCTCGTGGTTGGCCGACTGGAGGCACGCCAGCGCGGTGTCCGCCCGGAGCGCGGACGCGTACCCCGCCGGGTCGACGGCTCCCGCCCGGTCGACGGCCACCCGGGTGACGGTCCCGCCGTCCGCCTCGAACACCTCCGCCGAATGGAGGACGGAGGAGTGTTCGACGGACGACACGATCAGGTGGCGTCCCACCCGCCGCCGCCCGGCCAACGCCCCCGCGACCCCCGTGTGCAGGGCCCGGGTGCCGGACGACGTGAACACCACCTCGTCCGCACGGCAGCCGACGGCCTCGGCAGCCGCCTCCCGCGAGGCGTCCAGCAGCATCCTGGCCTTGCGTCCCTCCCGGTAGAGCCGGGCGGGATCGGCCCACCCCTCATCCAAAGAGGCCAACAGGGCCTGACGCGCGACGGGGTGGAGAGGAACGGCGGAGGAAGCATCGAAGTAGGCCATACGGCAACGTTAAGACCCTGGTGGAGGCGGCCGGCCCGGGGCGCGAGGCCGTGACCTCAGCGGCTCCGCCGCGGGGCGCGACCAGCCACAACGCACCCGCAGCCGCCAATCAAGCGAACCACCCGGGTTAGTAGGCACCCCTCCCCGCGAACCCTCGGAGAGGGTGGGCTAGGGTTTGGTCCGCATAAACATCCAAACCCCTGCCCGACGCAGGGCGGCGACCGACCAGCGAGAAGGCCGCAGCCGACCGCGCGGGCGAGACTCTCGGGAAGGCGCTACGTGAGTCCCAACGGCTCCGACCGCTCGCCGCGGCGCCCGATGCGGCGGAAGCTGCTGCAGGCACTGACCGCGGGCCTGGTCCTGGCGACCGCAACCGGTTGCACATACAAGGACTTCCCCCGCCTTGGCATGCCCACCCCGACCACGGAAGAGGCTCCGCGGATCCTCTCCCTGTGGCAGGGCTCCTGGGCTGCCGCGCTCGCCGTCGGCGTGCTGGTGTGGGGCCTGATCCTGTGGAGCGCCATGTTCCACCGGCGCAGCCGCACCAAGGTCGAGGTTCCTCCGCAGACTCGGTACAACATGCCGATCGAGGCCCTGTACACGGTGGTCCCGATCATCATCATCTCGGTGCTCTTCTACTTCACGGCCCGGGACGAGTCGAAGCTCCTGGACACCTCGAAGAAGCCCGACGTCACGGTCAACGTGGTCGGCTTCCAGTGGAGCTGGGGCTTCAACTACATCGAGAACGTCCCTGGTTCCTCCGGCGACGCCAAGACCGACAAGAACCTGGACGCCATTCCGGACCAGCTGCGGAACCAGTTCCCGGCCAACGCCGGCGGTGTCTACGACGTCGGCACGCCCGGCACGCGGAACCCGCAGACGAACAACCCCGGCCCGACGCTGTGGCTGCCCAAGGGCAAGACGGTCCGCTTCGTCCTGACCTCGCGTGATGTCATCCACTCCTTCTGGGTGGTGCCGTTCCTGATGAAGCAGGACGTCATCCCCGGCCACACCAACGCCTTCCAGGTGACCCCCAACAAGGAGGGCACCTTCCTCGGCAAGTGCGCCGAGCTCTGCGGCGTGGACCACTCCCGGATGCTGTTCAACGTGAAGGTCGTCTCCCCGGAGCGCTACGCGCAGCACCTCAAGGAGCTCGCGCAGAAGGGGCAGACCGGTTACATTCCGGCCGGCATCGCGCAGACGAGCCACGAGAAGAACCAGAGGACGAACAACCTGTGAGCATCCTCAACGAACCCCAGGGTGCCGCGGCAGCTGAAGGCTCGCACGCCGACGAGCTGCCGGTCCGGCGCAAGCAGCCCGGCAATGTCGTGGTGAAGTGGCTGACGACCACCGACCACAAGACGATCGGCACGCTCTATCTGGCGACGTCGTTCGCGTTCTTCCTGATCGGCGGCGTGATGGCGCTGATCATGCGCGCCGAGCTGGCCCGTCCCGGGCTCCAGTTCATGTCGAACGAGCAGTTCAACCAGGCGTTCACGATGCACGGCACGATCATGCTGCTGATGTTCGCGACGCCGCTGTTCGCCGGTTTCGCGAACTGGATCATGCCGTTGCAGATCGGCGCGCCCGACGTGGCGTTCCCGCGGCTGAACATGTTCGCCTACTGGCTGTACCTGTTCGGCTCGCTCATCGCGGTCGGCGGCTTCCTCACCCCGCAGGGCGCGGCCGACTTCGGCTGGTTCGCCTACTCCCCGCTGTCGGACGCGGTCCGCTCGCCGGGCATCGGCGCCGACATGTGGATCATGGGTCTGGCCTTCTCCGGTTT
>NZ_KQ948357.1:153425-575699 GCF_001514055.1 Streptomyces corchorusii
CTTCGGCTACATGGGCCTGATCGCCGCGACCATCGCCATCGCCGGTCTGTCCGTGACCGTGTGGGCCCACCACATGTACGTCACCGGCGGTGTGCTGCTGCCGTTCTTCTCCTTCATGACCTTCCTGATCGCCGTTCCGACCGGTGTGAAGTTCTTCAACTGGATCGGCACGATGTGGAAGGGCTCGCTGTCCTTCGAGACGCCCATGCTCTGGGCGACCGGCTTCCTCGTGACCTTCCTCTTCGGCGGGCTGACCGGTGTCATCCTGGCCTCGCCGCCCATGGACTTCCACGTCTCCGACTCGTACTTCGTGGTGGCCCACTTCCACTACGTGGTCTTCGGTACGGTCGTCTTCGCGATGTTCTCCGGCTTCCACTTCTGGTGGCCGAAGTGGACCGGCAAGATGCTCGACGAGCGTCTCGGTAAGATCACCTTCTGGACGCTGTTCATCGGCTTCCACGGCACCTTCCTGGTCCAGCACTGGCTGGGCGCCGAGGGTATGCCGCGCCGCTACGCCGACTACCTGGCCGCCGACGGCTTCACCGCGCTGAACACGGTGTCGACCATCAGCTCCTTCCTGCTCGGCCTGTCGATCCTGCCGTTCCTCTACAACGTCTGGAAGACGGCGAAGTACGGCAAGCCGGTCGGCGTGGACGACCCGTGGGGCTACGGCCGCTCGCTGGAGTGGGCGACTTCCTGCCCGCCGCCCCGGCACAACTTCCTCACCCTGCCGCGGATCCGCAGCGAATCCCCGGCGTTCGACCTGCACCACCCTGAGATCGCCGCGCTCGAACAGCTTGAGCACGCCGGTCACGGCACCGCCGTCGCGGGCAGCAAGGAGGCCGGCAAGTGAAGATCCAGGGTCGGATGTTCATCTGGCTGAGCGTCTTCATCCTGATCATGGCCATCGTGTATGGCGTGTGGTCGAAGGAGCCGGCCGGTACCACCGCGCTCTTCCTGGCCTTCGGCCTGAGCGTCATGATCGGCTTCTACCTGGGCTTCACCGCCCGGCGGGTCGACGCGGGCGCCCAGGACGACAAGGAGGCCGACGTCGCGGACGACGCGGGCGAGCTGGGATTCTTCAGCCCGCACAGCTGGCAGCCGCTCATGCTGGGCTTCGGCGGCGCCGTCGCCTTCCTCAGCATCGCGATCGGCTGGTGGCTGATCTACTTCGCCGCCCCGTTCATCGTGGTCGGCATCTTCGGCTGGGTGTTCGAGTACTACCACGGTGAGAACCGCACCCAGTAGCAGAACGCGCGGCAGTACGCCGGGAGCCCGGACCTTCCTGATGGGGGTCCGGGCTCCCGGCGTTTCCGGCTGCTCCGGCGTGTCCTGCGCGCGCCCTCCGCGGTGTCCTTCTTCTGGCGTAGTGCCGTTCGCTCGTACGAGTTACCTGCCATGCCAGTGGGCTCTTCATCTCATAGCGTGATCATATGAACCACATTCCGCGGACCCGCACCGTCGTCAGCTGCGCGCTGCTGGTGACCGCCCTCGGCGCGGGCGTCACCGCTTGCGGTTCGGACGGCAACCCCTTGTCGGCCAAGCCGTACGACGCAGCGGGCCTGATCTCCTTCAACGGCCCCACCGAAGCGGGAAAGCGGGCCGACCCGGACAAGCCCCTGGAGGTGACCGCCGACGGCGACGAGGGCCGTATCACGGACGTCACCGCCCAGGACTCCACAGGGCGCCATGTGGCGGGCGAACTCGCCGCCGACGGCAGCCGCTGGCACAGCACCTCCCCGCTGGCCGCCAACGCCCACTACACGGTCACCGTGAGCACCGAGGACGAGGACGGCGCGCCCGGCCGCAAGGTCTTCACGTTCGACACCAGCCAGCCGACCACCAAGCAGCGCCTGAACGTCACGTTCGGGCCGGAGAAGGGCACCTACGGCGTCGGCCAGCCGATCACTGCCCAACTCGACCACGAGATCAAGGACAAGGCGCAGCGCGCCGTCGTGGAACAGGCCCTGCGGGTGGACTCCGCGCCGGCCGTGCAGGGCGCCTGGCACTGGGTCGACAACAAGGAACTCCACTACCGGCCCAAGGACTACTGGCCCGCTCACGCCACCATCCAGGTGCACAGCAACCTGGAGGGCGTCAAGATCGGCGACCGGCTGTGGGGCGGCAAGGCCAAGCCATTGAAGATCACCACCGGTGACAGGATCGAGGCCGTCACGGACGCCGCCACGCACCAGATGACGGTCTACAAGAACGGCGAGGAGATCAACCAGATCCCCGTCACGACGGGCAAGCCCGGCTTCGAGACCCGCAACGGCGTCAAGGTCGTCCTGGCCAAGCAGTACTTCGTACGGATGCGCGGCACCACGGTCGGCATCGCCGAGGGCAGCGCCGACTCCTACGACCTGCCGGTCTACTACGCCACCCGGGTCACCTGGTCCGGCGAGTACGTCCACGCCGCCCCCTGGTCGGTGGGCTCCCAGGGGTACGCCAACGTCAGCCACGGCTGCACCGGGATGAGCACGTCCAACGCGGAGTGGTTCTTCGACACCGTCCGCGAGGGCGACATCGTCAAGGTCGTCAACTCCAACGGCGACGACATGGAGCCCTTCGGCAACGGCTTCGGCGACTGGAACGTCGACTGGCAGAAGTGGCGACAGGGCAGCGCCCTCTTCAACGGCAAACCGGACGGCCCGGCCCCGGGGGACGCGCTACGCGTCCAGCCGGCCGCGGCGTGACGAAGGGGCGCGGGGAACTGCGCGAGGAGGACCCACCGGCCCGCACTCGCCCACGAACCCGGCGCCCCGCCCCGCCCTGCCCCGTTAGGCGCCCACCAGGCGCCGCTGACGCAGCAGGGAGGCCAGGGAGGAGGCGAACTCCACCGGATCCACCGGCAGGGTGACCGCCGCGTCGGCCCGGCTCCACGTGGCCAGCCACGCGTCCTGCGGCCGCCCCATGAGCAGCAGCACCGGCGGACAGTTGAACACCTCGTCCTTGATCTGCCGGCACACCCCCATGCCGCCCATCGGCACGGCCTCGCCGTCGAGCACGCAGACGTCGATGCCGCCCTTGTCCAGCTCCCGCAGCACCGCCTGCGGAGTCGCACACTCCACGAACTCGACGAGGGGGACGTCGGGCGCCGGCCGACGTCCGGCGGCCAGCCGTACTTGCTCGCGGGTGTTGGAGTCGTCGCTGTAGACCAGCACCGTGGCGGTCGGCTGCATTGTTCCTCCGAGACGTCAGCGTCGTACGGACAGGACGGGCGGGCCCGTTCCGGCGGATGTTACTCCCGCGATCGTCCCCGTGAACACCACGTCAACACCGGTCCGACGGGTGGCAACACTCCGAACGGCACCCCCCGGAGTGAGCGCGAGATAAGCGACCGACATAATGTCGGTCGTGGCGACAGCAACGACAGTAGAAACCGGGCACGCGCACCCGTCGGTCAACCGGCCGAACCTCACCAGCGTCGGAACCATCATCTGGCTGAGTTCCGAGCTGATGTTCTTCGCGGCCCTCTTCGCGATGTACTTCACCCTCCGGTCGGTGACCGGACCAGCTCACTGGAAGGAGATGGCGGAGGCACTCAACGTGCCCTTCTCCGCCACGAACACCACGATCCTGGTGCTCTCCTCCCTCACCTGCCAGCTCGGCGTGTTCGCGGCCGAGCGCGGCGATGTGAAGAAGCTCCGTGGCTGGTTCATCCTCACCTTCATCATGGGTGCGATCTTCATCGGCGGTCAGATCTACGAGTACACGGAGCTGGTGAAGAAGGACGGCATCTCGCTGTCCTCCGACCCGTACGGCTCGGTGTTCTACCTGACCACCGGCTTCCACGGCCTGCACGTGACGGGCGGTCTCATCGCCTTCCTGCTGGTCCTCGGCCGCACCTACATGGCCAAGAGGTTCACTCACGAGCAGGCGACCGCCGCCATCGTCGTGTCCTACTACTGGCACTTCGTCGATGTCGTCTGGATCGGCCTCTTCGCCACGATCTACCTGATCAAGTAGCCGGGACCGCTCCCGCACATCCAGAAGCACCGACGCAGAAGATCCTGACACCGGGGTAATCCGTGAAAAAGCTCTCCGTACGACGACGCCATCCGCTGGCGGCGGTCGTCGTCCTACTCCTCGCGCTGGCGGCCACTGGGGGGCTGTACGCCGCGTTCGCGCCCGCGGGCAAGGCGCAGGCCGATGAAACCTCCCAGTCCCTGACCATCAAGGAGGGCAAGAAGCTCTACGAGGTCGGCTGCGCCAGCTGCCACGGCACCGGTGGCCAGGGCTCCTCCGACGGCCCGAGCCTCGTCGGCGTGGGCGCCGCGGCCGTCGACTTCCAGGTCGGCACCGGCCGTATGCCCGCCGCCACCTCGCAGGGCGCCCAGATCCCGCGCAAGAAGAACATCTACTCGCAGGCCCAGATCGACCAGCTCGCCGCGTACGTCGCCTCGCTGGGCGCCGGCCCGAATGTGCCCACGAAGGAGCAGTACGGCCCCGCGGGCGCGGACATCGCCAAGGGTGGCGAGCTGTTCCGCACCAACTGCGCGCAGTGCCACAACTTCACCGGCAAGGGCGGTGCCCTGACCAAGGGCAAGTTCGCGCCGGACCTGGAGGGTGTCGCTCCGAAGCACATCTACGAGGCCATGCAGACGGGCCCGCAGAACATGCCGTCCTTCCCCGACACCACGCTGTCGGAGAAGAACAAGAAGGACATCATCGCGTACCTCAACGCGGTCAACGGCGACAAGACCGAGAACCCGGGTGGTCTGGAGCTGGGCGGCCTCGGGCCGGTCAGTGAGGGTCTGTTCGGCTGGATCTTCGGCCTCGGCACGCTCATCGTGGTCGCCGTCTGGGTCGCCGCTCGGACCGCAAAGGCCAAGAAGTCATGAGTAGCCAAGACATTCCAGAAGAGAACCTGCCCGCTGAGCAGGACCACGCGCACGGCGCGGTAGGGATCGCGGACGAGGAGAACCCGTTCGCGGACCCGGGGCTTCCGCCGCACGAGCACCGGATCCAGGACATCGACGAGCGGGCCGCCAAGCGGTCCGAGCGCGTGGTGGCCCTGCTGTTCACGGTGTCGATGCTGGCCACCATCGGCTTCATCGTCGCGTACCTGGCCATCCCGAACGACAAGCAGATCTTCGTCTTCCCGATCGGGCACATCAGCGCGATGAACTTCGCGCTCGGCCTGACCCTCGGTGTGGCGCTGTTCTGCATCGGCGCGGGCGCGGTCCACTGGGCCCGCACCCTGATGTCCGACGAGGAGATCGCCGACGACCGGCACGCGATCGAGGCTCCCTCCGACGTCCGGGCGAAGGTCCACGCGGACTTCCGCCAGGGTGCCAAGGAGTCGGCGCTCGGCCGCCGCAAGCTGATCCGCAACACGATGTTCGGCGCGCTGGCCCTGGTGCCGCTCTCCGGTGTCATGCTGCTCGGCGGTCTCGGCCCGGCGCCGGGGACCAAGCTCCGCCACACCATCTGGGCCAAGGGCAAGCGCCTGGTCAACATGAACACGAACCAGCCGCTGCGTCCCGAGGACGTCGCCGTCGGCTCGCTCACCTTCGCCAAGCCGGACGGCCTGGAGGAGCACTCCGAGGAGTTCCAGACGGAGATCGCCAAGGCCGCCCTGATGATCGTCCGGCTCCAGCCGGGCAACATCAAGGACAAGCGCGAGCTGGAGTGGTCGCACGAGGGCATCGTCGCCTACTCGAAGATCTGCACCCACGTCGGCTGCCCGATCTCCCTGTACGAGCAGCAGACGCACCACGTGCTGTGCCCGTGCCACCAGTCCACCTTCGACCTCTCCGACGGCGCCCGAGTGATCTTCGGTCCCGCCGGCCACGCCCTGCCGCAGCTGCGCATCGGTGTGGACAGTGAGGGTTACCTCCAGGCGCTCGGCGACTTCGAGGAGCCCGTCGGTCCTGCATTCTGGGAGCGCGGATGAGTACTGCAGCGAACGAGACCTCCCGCCCCCGCGGGAAGGCACCGGCCGGCGAGCGTCTCGCCGACTGGGCCGACGGCCGGCTCGGGATCTACTCCCTCGCCAAGGCCAACATGCGCAAGATCTTCCCCGACCACTGGTCGTTCATGTTGGGCGAGGTCTGCCTCTACAGCTTCATCATCATCATCCTGACGGGTGTCTACCTGACGCTGTTCTTCCACCCGTCGATGAACGAGGTGGAGTACCACGGCTCCTACGTCCCGCTCCAGGGACAGCTGATGTCCGAGGCATTCAGCTCCACCCTGCACATCTCCTTCGACGTGCGCGGCGGTCTGCTCATCCGGCAGATCCACCACTGGGGCGCGGTCGTCTTCATCGCCGGCATGTTCGTGCACATGATGCGCGTGTTCTTCACCGGCGCGTTCCGCAAGCCGCGTGAGGTCAACTGGCTGTTCGGCTTCCTGCTGCTCGTCCTGGGCATGTTCACCGGTTTCACCGGTTACTCGCTCCCGGACGACCTGCTCTCCGGCACCGGTGTCCGCTTCATGGAGGGCGCGATCCTGTCCGTGCCGATCGTCGGCACGTACATCTCGTTCTTCCTCTTCGGCGGCGAGTTCCCGGGCGGCGACTTCGTTGCCCGCTTCTACTCGATCCACATCCTGCTGCTGCCGGGCATCATGCTGGGCCTGGTGGTGGGCCACCTGATCCTGGTCTTCTACCACAAGCACACGCAGTTCACGGGCCCCGGCAAGACGAACAAGAACGTCGTCGGCATGCCGCTGCTGCCGGTGTACATGGCGAAGGCCGGCGGCTTCTTCTTCCTGGTCTTCGGTGTGCTCGCGGCCCTCGCGGCCGTCGCGCAGATCAACCCGATCTGGGCCATCGGCCCCTACCGTCCGGACCAGGTGTCCACCGGCGCCCAGCCGGACTGGTACATGGGTATGGCCGAGGGCCTGATCCGCGCCATGCCGGGCTGGGAGATCAACTTCTGGGGCCACACGCTGGTCCTGGGCGTGTTCATCCCGCTGGTGCTGTTCGGCGTGATCCTCGGCGCGATCGCGATGTACCCGTTCATCGAGGCCTGGGTCACCGGGGACAAGCGCGAGCACCACATCCTGGACCGCCCGCGCAACGCCCCGACGCGTACGGCGTTCGGTGTCGCCTGGCTGACCGTGTACTTCGTGATGCTGATCGGTGGCGGCAACGACATCTTCGCCACGCACTTCCACCTGTCGATCAACGCGGTCACCTGGTTCGTCCGGATCGCCTACTTCGTGGCTCCGGTCCTCGCCTTCATCGCCACCAAGCGGATCTGCCTGGGTCTCCAGCGCCGCGACCGCGACAAGGTGCTGCACGGCCGCGAGACCGGCATCATCAAGCGGCTGCCGCACGGTGAGTTCATCGAGGTGCACGAGCCGCTCAGCCAGGAGCAGCTGCACACGCTCACCTCGCACGAGCAGTACCGGCCGGCCGAGATCGGTCCGACGGTCGACGAGAACGGGGTCGAGCGCAAGGTCCCGGCCTCGGAGAAGCTGCGGGCGAAGCTGTCCAACGCCTACTTCGGCGAGGACAACCAGATCCCGAAGCCGACCGTCGAGGAGTACAAGGAGATCACGAGCGGCCACGGCCACCACTGATCCCCGCGTCGCCACGCCACGCTGAAGGGCCCCGTCCGCAACCCGGACGGGGCCCTTCGCCGTGCCGCCCGGCTGGATAGGGTGGTGTACGACGTAGCAGGAACCTGTTCAAGGAGCGGCTGATGAGCGCTGTGACCCCCGCTGGAGGCGACACCGCGGCGGGCCGCTCCTGGCCCGCCCTGCTGAACGGTCTGCTGGACGGCCGGGACCTGTCCGCCGACGACACCGCCTGGGCGATGGACCTGATCATGCGCGGGGAGGCGACCGACGCGCAGATCGCCGGGTTCATGGTGGCGCTGCGGGCCAAGGGCGAGACGGTCCAGGAGATCACCGGACTGGTCCGGACGATGTACGCACACGCGAACGTCATCGAGGTGCCCGGTCCGGCCGTGGACATCGTCGGCACCGGCGGCGACGGCGCGAAGACGGTGAACATCTCCACCATGTCCTCGATCGTCGTCGCGGGCACGGGGGCGAAGGTCGTCAAGCACGGCAACCGCGCCGCGTCCTCCGCCTCCGGCTCCTCCGACGTCCTGGAGAAGCTGGGCGTCAACCTCAACCTGAGTCCGCAGCGGGTGGCCGAGGTGGCCGAGGAGGCCGGCATCACCATCTGCTTCGCGGTGCGGTTCCACCCGTCCCTGCGCCATGTCGCCGCGGCCCGCGGCCAGTTGGGCATCCGGACCACCTTCAACGTGCTGGGCCCGCTGACCAACCCCGCGCAGGTGCGGTCGCAGGCCGTCGGTGTCGCGGATCCCCGCATGGCGCCGATCGTCGCCGGTGTCCTCGCCGAGCGCGGCAACTCCGCACTGGTCTTCCGGGGCGAGGACGGCCTGGACGAGCTGACCGTCACCGCCGCCTCCCGGGTGTGGGTGGTCCGGGACGGCAAGGTCACGGAGGAGGTCTTCGACCCGCGCGAGGCCGGCATCGACCTCGTCCCCGTGGACGCCCTGCGCGGCGCCGACGCCTCCTACAACGCCGAGGTCGCCCGCCGGCTGCTGGACGGCGAGCGGGGGGCCGTACGGGACGCCGTGCTGCTGAACTCGGCGGCGGCGCTGGTGGCCCTGGAGCCGACGGACGCGCCGCTCACCGAGCAGATCCGCGCGGGCATGGCGCGGGCCGCGGAGTCGATCGACTCGGGCGCGGCCAAGCGCACCCTGGAGCGCTGGGTGGCCGTCAGCAACGCCTGACGCCCCTGGGAGTCGTCCCGCGATCCGGACACGGGTTGCGGGACGACGATCACTTCAGTACGTTCCTGTACCAGGTCATGAGTGACAGTCATGAGGCCCCGGCCGACTGTCCGGCAACCCTCCGTCCGTGGCGGGGTGCCCCGGGTGAAGACCAGGTCGTACGGCAGCAAGGCCTACGGCAAGCGCGGACCCCTCACACACCAGGGGTCCTGGTCGTTCGAGGGAGTCTTCCGTGAGCAAGCGAATGCGTTAGGGCCGCAGAGCCCCGCCTCCGCACACCCCTTTTTCTCTCTTCTTCGCATGCCTTCACGGGAGTTCCGCCATGTCTGTCTCCACCGCTGCCGCCGACCAGTCCGTTTGCACCCCTCTGCCCGTTCTGGGGCGAGATGTCACCGTCCCGCTGGTCACCGGCGGCGAAGTCAGCTACGCCGCCCTGGACTACGCCGCCAGCGCCCCCGCCCTCCAGCGCGTCTGGGACGACGTCGCCGCGTACGCCCCGTACTACGGCAGTGTCCACCGCGGCGCCGGCTACCTCTCCCAGCTCTCCACCGACCTGTTCGAGAACGCCCGCAAGACGGTCGCCGAGTTCCTCGGCTGCCGCCCGGCCGACCAGGTGATCTTCACCCGTTCGACCACCGACTCCCTCAACCTGCTGGCCCGGGCGATCCCGGCCGACTGCGAGGTCTTCGTCTTCGAGACCGAGCACCACGCCTCCCTGCTGCCCTGGCAGGACGCGCGGGTCACCTACCTCGACGCCCCGCGCACCCCGCGGCAGGCCGTGGAGACCCTGGAGCGGGCCCTCGCCGGCCGCGACCCGTACGGCCCGGCCCTGGTCTGCGTCACCGGCGCCTCCAACGTCACCGGCGAGCTGTGGCCGGTGCGCGAACTGGCCGCCGCCGCCCACGCCCACGGCGCCCGCATCGTCCTGGACGCCGCCCAGCTGGCCCCGCACCACCCGGTGGACCTGCGTGACCTGGACGTCGACTGGATCGCCTTCTCCGGCCACAAGCTGTACGCCCCCTTCGGCTCCGGTGTCCTGGCCGGCCGCGCCGACTGGCTCCAGGCGGCCGAGCCGTACCTCGCGGGCGGCGGCGCCAGCCGCAGGGTCACCCGGCGCCAGGACGGCGGCGTGGCCGTCGAGTGGCACGAGACCGCGGCCCGGCACGAGGCGGGCTCCCCGAACGTCATCGGCGCCTACGCCATCGCCTCCGCCTGCAAGGCCCTCACCGAGGCCGGCTGGGACACCCTCGTCGCCCGCGAACAGCACCTGATCGCCAAGGTCCGCGAGGGCCTGGCCGAGGTGCCCGAGGTGCGCGTGCTGTCCCTCTTCGGCGACGACGCCCCGCGCGTCGGCGTCCTCTCCTTCGTCGTCGAGGGCTGGAACAGCTCGCACTTCGCCGCCGCGCTCTCCGCCGAGTACGGCATCGGCGTCCGCGACGGCCTCTTCTGCGCCCACCCCCTGGTCCGCACCCTGCTCGGCAGCGACCCGCAGACCCAGGGCGAGTGCGGCGCCCCCGAGGCGGCCCCGGGCGAGAAGTCCCTCAACGCCATCCGCGTCAGCTTCGGCGCGGGCACGCCGGACGAGCACGTGGAGCGCTTCGTCAACGCCGTCAGGGAACTGGTGGCGGAGGGCGCGAAGTGGCAGTACCGCACGGAGGACGGCCGCTGCGTGCCGGCGGTCTGAACGGCGCTATAACCTCCCCTTGACACCACGTCGGACAGGGGGACCCCGGAGTGCAGCCGCTGCGCGCCACAGATCCGCGCCACATCGGCCCGTACGCCACCACGCACAGACTGGGCGCGGGCGGCATGGGCGAGGTCTACCTCGCCGAGTCCCGCACCGGGCTGCGGCTCGCGGTGAAGGTGGTACGGGCCGAGCACGCCGAGGACCGCACCTTCCGCGCCCGCTTCCGCCACGAGGTCCGCGCCGCCCAGACCGTCGGCGGCGCGGACACCTACACCGCACGGGTCGTGGACGCCGACACCGATGCCGAACGGCCCTGGATGGCAACGGAGTTCGTCTCCGGACCCAACCTGCGGGACGCCATCTTGGACCACGGCGCGCTGCCGCGCCCCGCGGTCCGGATCCTCGCCGCCGCGCTCGGCGAGGCGCTGGCGGCCATCCACGCCAAGGGGCTGGTCCACCGGGACCTGAAGCCGTCGAACATCCTGCTGGGCCCGGACGGGCCGCGGGTCATCGACTTCGGGATCGTCCGGGCGCTGGAGGCCACCGCGCTGACCCGCACCGGCGCGGTCGTCGGCTCGGTCGGCTACGTCTCGCCGGAGCAGATCCGCAACGGCGGCCAGGTCGGCCCGCCCAGCGACGTCTTCTCCCTCGGCGCGGTCCTCGCGTACGCGGCGGCCGGCCGGGAGCCGTTCGGGGAGGGCCAGGACTCGGTGGTCCTGCTGCGCATCCTCACCCGCGACTTCGACCTGTCCGGCGTGCCGGACGACATCCGCCCGCTGGTGACGGCCTGTCTGCGCGAGGACCCGCTGGAGCGCCCGGAGCCGGCGGAGGTGGTGGCGAGCGCCGGGTTCGCCCCGGACACCCTGCGCGCCGCCGTCCGCCCGGGCTGGTACGGCCCCGCGTCCCGGCCCCGCCCCGTCCCGGACGACCGCCCCAGCGGCGTGGAGTACCTGGCCCCCCACCCCACCGCCACCCCGGCGGACGCGACCACCCGCGCCACCTGGACCGACCCGGCGACCCCTGTGGCCCCGGACGGCTCCGCCGTCCCTGGCGGCCACGGTGGCTCGGCGGTGTCGGCGACCCCGAGCGGCTCGGGGACCCCCGCGGACCCGGCGGACTCGGCTGCGCGCGCCGCCCGGACCGATGTGGCGGACCGCGCCACCCCGGCGGACTCGGCGGCCCTTGCCGCCCCGCCAGGCCCGGCGGCCTCGGAGGGCTCCGCCATCCCTGGCGGCCACGGTGGCTCGGCGGTGTCGGCGACCCCAGGCGGCTCGGGGGCCCCCGCGGACCCGGCGGACTCGGCTGCGCGCGCCGCCCGGACCGACCCGGCGGGCTCGGCTGCCCCTGCCGCCCCGGACGGCTCCGCCGCCCCTGGCACCCCCGGCGGCTCGGCCGGGGCGGTCACCTCCGTCGATTCCGACGCCCCCGGCCGCCGTCTGGGCGCCGTGGCTCCCGGTCGGCGTCGGCTTCTCAAGGCCCTCGGCGGGGGAGCCGTCGCCGTGGCCGGGGTCGGCGTCGGCGGCTGGCTGTGGGAGTACGGGCTGCGCACCGAGAGCAGCGGCGGCAGCGACAGCTCATCGGTCCCGTCGGCCGACCGCACGAACGGGGCGGCGGTGCTGCGCTGGCAGTACGACCTCGGCGGCATCGGCGGCCTGGACGGGGCCTGCTGCGCGCTCTCCCCGGACGGTTCCGTCGTCTACGCGGGCACCTCCGGCGGCGTGCTGCACGCGATCTCCCGGGACGGCTCCAAGCGCTGGAAGGTCCGGCTCGGCGATGACGTCTCCACGCCCGTGGCCACCCGGGACGCCGTCTACTGCGTGGTGGGCCTGCACTCCGAGGACGCGCGCCGGCTGACCGCGGTGAGCCCGTCCGGCAGCCCCCTGTGGACCCGCACCCTCGGTGACCAGCGGTACGACGTCCCCGTCCTGCTCGGCCAGGACGTCCTCGTCTCCGTCGGCGGCACGACCACGGGCGGGCTGCGCTGCTACGCCTCCGACGGCGGCGAGAAGTGGACCGCCAAGACCCTGGCCGGCCCCACCGGCACCCCGATCGTCTCGGGCGGGACCGTCTTCACGGGCAGCTACGGCGACGTCCTGCTGGCGCTGGACGCGCGGGACGGTTCGCGCAAGTGGGAGGTGTCCGGGGGCACGGACGTCACCGCCCTCGTCCTGGCGGGCACCACCCTGTTCGCGGACTCGGCCGCCGAACTCCGGGGGTTCCGCGTCACGGACGGCCGGCGGCTGTGGCGCAGGGAGGACGACGGCGGGATCCTGACCGGGGGCAGCCGTACGCTGGCCGTCGGAACGGAACAGGGCGGCGTGTACGCCGTCCGGGCGGCCGACGGCTCCCGCGCCTGGAGGTACGGCTTCGAGGGCGGCAGGGCCTACCCCCGCGCGGTGCTGTCCGGCGACACCGTGTACGCGCGTGCGGGCGAGAAGGTCTGTGCGCTGGACCTGAACGGCAAGAGGCGCTGGAACGCCGTCCTGGGCCGGGACGCGGGCGACGACCAGCACACCCCGGTCGCGCGCGGCGGCCGGCTCTACGTCCCCTCGGGCACCGGGATCGCCGCGGTGGACGTGAGGGCGTAGCCGCCCCTGGCCGTCCTTAGTTGTCGAGGCCGATCGCGAACGCGGCCTCCAGGTCGTGCTGGGAGTAGGTGCGGAACGCGACGTGCGTGTCGGTGGCCTCCACCCCGGGGATCTTGCTGATCCGCCCCGGGATGATCTCGGCGAGGTCCTCGTGCTCCCGCACCCGGACCATCGCGATCAGGTCGTACGTACCGGTGACGGAGAACACCTCGCTCACCGAATCCAGCGAAGCGATCCGCTCCGCGATCTCGGGGATCCGGTCCACGCTGGTCTTGATCAGGACGATCGCGGTGATCACGGCTGTCTCTCTCCCTCGGTGACCGGAGCTGCGGCGGCTTTCACTCTAGCTGTACGGCCGTAACGCACCCACGCGTAACCGAACCCCAGCCCGAACCCCACCAGGTGCGCCAGATACGCCACCCCGGGACCGTCGGAGGCGCGCCCCGCCGCCAGCCACTGGAGGGCCGCCCAGGACGGCAGCACCACCCAGGCCGGGAAGCGCAGCGGCAGGAAGAACAGGAACGGCAGGAGACTGGTCACACGGGCCCGGGGGAAAAGGTAGAGGAACGCTCCGAGGACCGCCGAGACCGCCCCTGAGGCGCCGACCAGCGACTGCTCGGAGGCCGCGTTGGCCGCCGCGTACCCCAGCAGGGCGAGGTAGCCGCAGCCGACGTAGAAGAGGGTGAACTCCACCCGGCCCATCCGCTCCTCGGTCATCACCCCGAAGACGAAGAGGAAGAGCATGTTGCCGAGCAGGTGCACCCAGCTGCCGTGCACGAACAGCGCGGTGGCCGGGGTGAGCGCGGCCCCGGCCGGGCCGTCGAACAGCTCGGCCGGGACCACGCCCCAGTGCCGGAAGTACGCCCGCTGCGCGGCGAGCAGCGCGCCCCCCGAGCCGTACCCGGGGACCAGCCCGGAGGCCGGGCCGAGGGCGAAGACCAGACCGCACAGGACGATGAGGCCGTACGTCATCGGTGCCGAGGCGCCCCGGACCGCTCTGAGTGCCCTGCCGGCCGCCGTGCTCCAGGTGCTGATCATGACTACAGAGCATGACGTAACGGGACGCTTGCTGACAGACCGCCTCGCCGCCGTGGACGGACGGGCGGCGGGCACCCGCCAGGCCGTAGGGTTACGGCCACACGCGTCGGGGACGGCGCGGACCGACACGAGAAGGAAGAGAACAGTCACCATGACGGTTCCCCTGCCGACGGCCACGACACGATGGCGTTGCACCCTGTGCGGCAACCTCACGCGCTTCGACGTGACCCGCTCGTCCAAGGTCGTCGAGTACGTCCACCTCGACCTGGCGGGCGAGCCGACGGTGGAGGAGCGCGAGGTGGTCAGTGAGACCATCGAATCGGTGCGCTGCCGCTGGTGCAACGCGGTGGACCAGGTGGAACTCGTGGACAGGCCGGGCGCCGGCTCCTGAGCGGAGCGGCCCCCGGAGAGGCTTATTCCGGTATTGGGGTGTGACGGATGGTGGAGACCGCAGGCGGGGGGCCGGGCGACGGCACCGCCGAGGTGCTTGACCGTCCGCTGCCCGACGGCGTGCGCAAGCGGGTCGTGCAGATCGTGTCGGACGGCTTCGGCGGGCTGACCGTGGCCGAACTGCCCGCCCAGCTCAGACAGTACGCCCGGTTCGCCCCCAATCGCCGGGCGAAGTTCGCCGGGAACGCGATGGCGGCGGCGCTGGAGACCGATGCCGTGTTCCGGCAGCGGATCGGGGAGCGGTTCAGAGAGGCGGAGCCGGAACTCGCCGGTGCTCTCGACGCCGGCTCCCCGCCCCCGGCCGCGGACCCGCTCGACGTGGCGGCCGCGGCCTACGTGCTGCGCCCGGCGGGCTGGGTGAAGCTGGTCACCGCGGCCGGCGAGGAGGCCCAGCGGGCGCACGCCGAGCGCGCCGACGAGGAGAACCGGGCCGAGCTGGAGCGGCTGCGCGCGGAGCTGGCGCAGGCCCGCGACCACACCCGCGCCGAGACCGAGCGGCTGCGCACGGAGCTCGAATCGGCGAAGAAGGAAGCGGAATCGCTTCACCGCAAGCTGCGCGCCGCCCTCAGCGACGTCAAGCGGGGCGAGGCCGCGCTGCGCAAGGCGCAGGGCGAGATGGACGCCCTACGCGCCGAGGCGCAGGCGCAGGTGTCGGCCGCGGAGAGCGAGTCCCGGCGGCTCAAGGCCCGCCTGGGCGAGGCCGAGGCCGCGCTGGAGGCCACCCGCCGGGCGGCCCGGGAGGGCCGCAGCGTGGAGGACATGCGGGTACGGCTGCTGCTCGACACCCTGCTGGAGGCGACCCAGGGGCTGCGGCGCGAACTGGCCCTGCCCCCGGTGTCCGTGCGCCCGGCCGAGACGGTGGACGCGGTCGAACCGGGCCGGATGACACCGAAGGACATCGCGGCGCGCGCCCTGTCGGAGAACGATCCGGCCATTCTCGATCAACTGCTCGCCCTGCCGCAGGCGCATCTGGTCGTCGACGGCTACAACGTGACCAAGACCGGCTATCCGCAGATGCCGCTGGAGAAGCAGCGGCTGCGGCTGCTGGGGCAGCTCTCGGCGCTCGCCGCGCAGACCGGGGCCGAGGTGACGTGTGTCTTCGACGGCGCCGAACTGGCCGCGCCGGTGCTGCTCGCGCCGCCGCGCGGGGTGCGGGTGCTGTTCTCCAAGCCGGGCGTCACGGCGGACGAGCTGATCCGCCAGCTGGTGCGCGCGGAGCCGCCGGGGCGTCCGGTCATCGTCGCCTCCACCGACCGCGAGGTGGCCGACGGGGTCGCGAAGGCGGGTGCCCGACCGGTGGCCTCTGCGGTGCTTCTGAAGCGACTGTCCTGAAGGTCCAACGGGCGTAGCCGATGCCCGAATTGGCCGTATCGTCACGCAACGTAGTGTCAACCGGCTCTCACTGCACGTGAGTTGTGTGCAAAGAATGCACTGTGTGACGAGATTTTTCGCTGTGGGATTTGAACTGATCACAACGAGGTCACTAGGGTCTGGGCTCGAACCTCCGAACGGGTGATCACTCACAAGAAGGAGTTCGTCCTCCGTGGCGTCCCACCGTCGACCCAAGCAGCCGAGCCGCACCCGTGTGACCGTGCTCACCACCGCTGCCGCAGCAGCCGTCGCGCTCAGCGCCAACGCCGCCAACGCCGCGCCGAGCGAGAAGCTCGGCAAGGACGAGGTCAAGGCGAAGGTCGACAAGCTCTACGAGCAGGCCGAGCAGGCGACCGAGAAGTACAACGGCGCCAAGGAGAAGCAGCAGAAGCTGCAAAAGGAGATCTCCACCATCCAGGACAGCGTCGCCCGCGGCCAGGAGGAGCTCAACAAGCTGCGCGACGGCCTGGGTTCGCTGGCCACCGCCCAGTACCGCTCCGGCGGCATCGACGCCTCGGTCCAGCTCTTCCTGTCGTCCAACCCGGACGACTACCTCGACAAGGCGTCCACGCTCGACCAGTTGAGCAGCCAGCAGGTCGACGCGCTGAAGAAGATCCAGGACAAGCAGCGCGAACTCGCCCAGGAGCGGGCCGAGGCGACGGAGAAGCTCAAGGACCTCTCCGCCACCCGCACCGAGCTGGGCAACAAGAAGAAGGAAGTCCAGAGCAAGCTCGCCGAGGCGCAGAAGCTCCTGAACTCCCTCACCGCCAAGGAGAAGGCGCAGCTCGCCGAGGAGCAGCAGCGCGCCAGCCGCTCCTCCACCGAGCGCGTGGACCTCGGCGACACCCCGCCCGGCTCCGGTTTCGCCCAGGCGGCCTTCTCCGCCGCGCAGACCCGGCTCGGCTCTCCCTACGTCTACGGCGCCACCGGCCCCTCCTCCTTCGACTGCTCGGGCCTGACCTCCTGGGCCTACGCCCAGGCCGGCGTCTCCATCCCGCGCACCTCCGAGGCGCAGTCGCAGATCGGCACGAGGATCTACAACCAGAGCGACCTCAAGGTCGGCGACCTGGTCTTCTTCTTCAACGACCTGCACCACGTCGGCCTCTACGCGGGCCACGGCCAGATCCTGCACGCCCCGCGCACCGGCACGGTCGTCCGGTACGAGTCGATGACGACCATCGGTGGCCCGTTCATGTTCGGCGTCCGGGTCTGACACCCCGGCGACACACGGACACGGTGGCGCCCGAACGGGCGAATCCCGGGGACCGGAACTGACTCCACGCCCCGCCGTTGACCTGCGTCAGCGGTGGGGCGTCAGTCTGTGTTGACTCCGGGGTCTTTGGTCCCGGCCCGTCCGCACGGCTACTGTCTGCCGCGTTTCCCCGGCGCCGGGGCCTCCCCGTCCCCAGGCGCCGGGGAAACGGTCTGTGTCCGCCAGCAGTGAGGACTGCCGTGGGGTCCCATCGTCGCCTTGCCCCGTCCGGATTCGACCGGGGCGCCGCCGCCCTGTGCGTGCTGTCGGCCGCCGCCGCGCTCGGCGCCGTACCGGCGCAGGCCGTGCCGGGCGCCGACACCCGGGCCGAGGTGGACCGCCTGTACGAGGAGGCCGAGAAGGCGACCCAGGCCTTCGACAAGGCCGACGAGCGCGCCGGCCGGCTGCGCCGGGAGGTCCGGGACGCCCAGGACCACATCGCCCGGCAGCAGCAGCGCGTCAACGACCTGCGGGAGCAGCTCGGTTCGCTGGCCGGCGCCCAGTACCGCTCCGGCGGACTCGACCCGACGGTCGCCCTGCTCTTCTCCGCCGACCCCGACGACTACCTGGACAAGGCGTCCACGCTCGACCGCATCGGCGCCCGGCAGGCCCGCCGGCTGGGGGAGTTGCAGTCGGCGCTGCGCGACCTCGCCCAGGAGCGGGCGGAGGCGGCCGGGAAGCTCGCCGAGCTGGAGAAGAGCCGCGAGGCCGTGGCCGCGCACAAGCGGACCGTGGAGCGCAAGCTCGCCCGGGCCCGGCGGCTGATCAACGCCCTGCCCGCCGCCGACCGCGCGGCCTACGACCGGGCCTCCCGCGACGGCCGCGCCGCCCTGCCCGGCCCGGGCGGCGTGCCCGCCCCGGACGGCCGCGCCGCCGCCGCCCTGGCCGCCGCCCGCTCCGCCCTCGGCCGGCCCTATGTGTGGGGCGCCAACGGCCCTTCCGGCTTCGACTGTTCGGGCCTGATGCAGTGGGCGTACGCGCACGCCGGGGTCCATCTGCCGCGCACCTCGCAGGAGCAGCGGTTCGCCGGCCGGCGGGTGCCGCTCTCCCAGGCCCGCCCCGGCGACCTGGTCGTCTACCGCTCCGACGCCAGCCATGTGGCGATGTACGCCGGCAACGGCCAGGTCATCCACGCCCCCTATCCCGGTGCCCCGGTGCGCTACGACCCGGTCGGGATGATGCCGGTCTCCTCGGTCACCCGGCCCTGACCGCCCTCCGCGCCGTACGATCGGGAAATGGCTGGTCGCAGGCGGGCGTGGGAGATCGGGGGCGTGGGGCTCGCCCTGCTGCTGCCGCTGGCCGGGTGCGGCGGGCACACCGTGACCGACTCCGCGCGGGCCGAGGTGCAGCGGCTGCTCGACCGGCGCGCGGCGGCCCTGCTCGGCCACGACGAGACGGCGTACGGCGCGACCGGCACCCGCACCGAGTACACCCGGCTGCGCGCCCTCCCGCTGTCCTCCTGGAGCTACCGGGTCACCGCCCTGCGCCGCACCCCCTCGGGCGCCACCGCCGACGCCGACCTGCGCTACCGCGTCGCCGGCTACGACGGGGCCCCCGTCGACGCCCGCCGCACCCTCACCCTGGGCCGCGCGGCCGACGGCCACTGGTACGTCACCGCCGACGAGCCCGCCCGGAAGGCCGGGCAGCAGTTGTGGGATCAGGGCACGGTGACCGCCGTCAAGGGCGCGCACAGCCTGGTGCTCGGCGCCGGGTGGTCCGCCGCCGGACTGCGGACGTACGCGCGGCTGGCCGACCGGGCGGTCCCCGCCGTCTCCGGGGCGTGGGGCCGCCACTGGAGCCGCCGGATCGTCGTGCTCGTCCCCCCGTCCCTTCAGGGCATGGCGGCGCTGCTCGGCTCGCCCGCCGCCGACTACCGGGGCATCGCGGCCGTCACCACGGGCGAGTCGGGCGGCTCCGGCCGGTCGCCGGCGGACCGGGTGCTGGTCAACCCGGAGGCGTACGCCGTGCTCGGGGACGCCGGCAAGCAGGTCGTCCTCACCCACGAGACGACCCATGTCGCCACCCGGGCGGACACCACCGCCGCCACCCCGCTGTGGCTCTCCGAGGGCTACGCCGACTGGATCGGCTATCTGGGCACCGGCCGCACCCCGGCCGAGATCGCGCCGGAGCTGGCCCGGTCCGTCCAGGACGGCGACGTGCCCGACGCGCTCCCCGGCGACGAGGACTTCGCCTTCACCAGCGAGCCGAGCCGGCTCGCGCGGGCCTACGAGGGCGGCTGGCTGGCCTGCCGGATGATCGCCGAGCGGTGGGGCGCGGACCGGCTCGCCGCCTTCTACCGGGCCGTCGGCGCCCACGAGAAGCGGGCGGGCGCGGTGCGGGGGGCACTGGAGAAGGTGCTCGGGACGACACCGGCGGAGTTCACCGCGCGCTGGCGCGACTACCTCACGACCCGCCTCGGCTGAGCAGGGCGCTCTGCTCGGCGTCAGGAGGACACCGGGGTCTCCTGCGCGCTGGTGGTCCGGGGCGCGAACGGGGTGGCCGCGGACGGCGGGGCGGTCGCGCGCCACAGCCGGCGGGCCGCCGTGACCGTGGCCGCGACCAGCAGGCCGTTGCGCACCACCAGCAGCGTGACCCCGTACCAGTCGCTCGTCACCACGTGCGAGAAGCCCAGCGGGAACTCCAGGACCGTCACGAAGGACGCGAGGAGGCAGAGCAGCGCGGGCGGTCCCATCCGGCTCGCCCGGTACGACAGGCACACCGCGGCCAGGCCGATCAGCCACACCAGGTACTGGGGGCTGATCACCCGGCTGGTCACCGTGAACAGCAGCACCGCCGTCAGGGCCGCGTCGGCGAGAGTGTGCGGCGCGAACCGGGTCGCGCGCACCCGCCACAGCAGCAGCCAGCCGAACGCGGCACCGGTCAGCGCCAGCGCGGCCGTGCTGACCTGGTCGACGTGCGGGCCCAGGAACTCGATCGAGCCGTAGTTCAGCAGCACCTCGCCCCGCCAGCCGAAGTGCCGGGCCACGTGGAAGACGAGCGCGCCCAGCGACTCCACCTCGGTGCCCCGGTCCCGCTGGAAGGTCAGGAACGCGAAGGCGCCCGGCACGGACACCGCGAACAGCAGCGCGAGACCCGCCGCGGTCACCGCCGCCGCCGCCCACGCCCGCCGCCGCACGGCACCGACCAGCAGCAGCGCCGGCCACACCTTCAGCAGCGCCCCGAAGGCCGTCAGGGCGCCCATCACCCGCGGGTGCCGGGTCCCGGCCAGCAGCGCCGCCACGGCCACCGCGGTCACCATCACGTCGTAGCGGGCGTACACCGTCGGCCCGAGCAGCGGCACGCCCGCCACCCACACCCAGGCCCCGCGCGGCGACCGGTCCGGCCGTCCGCCCGCGTACCGCAGCAGGGCCAGCACGACGGCGTCGGCGAGGCAGGCCAGCACGAAGAAGGCGTGCGCGTACGACAGGAAGGGCAGGACGCCGGGGGAGAGGACGGGCAGGGCCGCGGCGGGCGGGTACTGCCAGGTCACGTCGTCCAGCGGAAACGTTCCTTGACGCAGGACCTCGTACCAGCCGCGGTAGATCACCGACACGTCCGAGGTGACGTCCGGGCCCGGGAAGGCGAACACCCGGAACACGAACAGCAGCAGCAGCGCACGGGTGGCGGCCCAGGTCGCGAGCAGCCATGCCAGGGACCGCCCGGCACCCTTCATCTCCACCTGATCCCCCTGCCGTCCGGTTCCCGCGCCGATCGCCGTGCCGTTCGCATCCGCTGCGAGCGTCCATGATGTCGTGCACGCCTGTGCGCATGCCACAGGCTCGGCCGCGCCCGTCCTCGAACGCCCCGTTCGGTAGGGTCGGCGGCGATGCACAAGACCCTGATCATCACCAACGACTTCCCGCCCCGGCCGGGCGGCATCCAGGCCTTCCTGCACAACATGGCCCTGCGCCTGGACCCCGGCCGGCTGGTCGTCTACGCCTCCACCTGGAAGCGCGGCCGGGAGGGCGCCGAGGCCACCGCCGCCTTCGACGCCGAGCAGCCCTTCACCGTCGTACGCGATCGTACGACCATGCTGCTGCCCACCCCGCGGGCCACCCGGCGGGCGGTCGGGCTGCTGCGCGAGCACGGGTGCGCGTCCGTGTGGTTCGGCGCGGCGGCACCGCTGGGCCTGATGGCGCCGGCGCTGCGGAAGGCCGGCGCCGAGCGGCTGGTGGCCACCACCCACGGCCACGAGGCCGGCTGGGCCCAGCTCCCGGCCGCCCGGCAGCTGCTGCGCCGGATCGGCGAGTCCACGGACACGATGACCTACCTCGGCGAGTACACCCGCTCCCGGATAGCGACCGCCCTCACGCCTCAGGCGGCCTCGCGGATGGCGCAGCTGCCGCCGGGGGTCGACGAGAAGACCTTCCACCCGGGCTCCGGCGGCGACGAGGTCCGCGCCCGGCTCGGGCTCACCGACCGCCCGGTGGTCGTCTGCGTCTCCCGGCTGGTCCCGCGCAAGGGCCAGGACACCCTGATCCGGGCCATGCCCCGCATCCTGGCCGCCGAGCCGGACGCCGTCCTGCTGATCGTCGGCGGCGGACCGTACGAGAAGGACCTGCGCCGCCTCGTCCACGAGACGGGGGTGGCCGGCTCGGTGCGCTTCACGGGCGCCGTGCCCTGGTCCGAGCTGCCCGCGCACTACGGCGCCGGGGACGTCTTCGCGATGCCCTGCCGCACCCGGCGCGGCGGCCTGGACGTGGAGGGACTCGGCATCGTCTACCTGGAGGCGTCGGCGACCGGCCTGCCGGTCGTCGCGGGCGACTCGGGCGGCGCCCCGGACGCGGTCCTGGAGGGCGAGACGGGCTGGGTGGTGCGGGGCGGCTCGGTGGAGCAGACCGCCGAACGGATCGTGGCGCTGCTGGCCGACGCCGGACTGCGCCGCCGGATGGGGGAGCGGGGCCGCCGGTGGGTGGAGGAGAGGTGGCGCTGGGACCTGCTGGCGGAGCGGCTGAAGACGTTGCTCTGAACCGTGCCGGCACTCTGGGCGGAACCAGATCCGCCGATGCTGCCCGCATGACAGCAAAACTGACGAGGCGTCACATCCTCGGGGTGGTCGCACTGCAGACCGCCGCCACCCTCGGTCTCACCCGTATCGGTCTCCAGTCCGCGCGGGCCGTCGAACCGGCCGCCGCCGACAACTCCCCCGCGATCGTGGCCGGTTCCGGATACGGCGGCGCGGTCGCCGCCCTCCGCCTCGGCCAGGCCGGCATCCGCACGCTCGTCCTGGAGACGGGCCGGCTGTGGAACACCGCCGGCGCCGACGGCAAGGTGTTCTGCTCCACCACCGCCCCCGACCAGCGCTCCCCGTGGTTCCGCACCCGCACCGAGGCCCCGCTCGCCACGTTCCTCTGGCTGGACGTGGTCCGAGCGGGCGGCGTTCTCGTACGACGCCTCCACCGGCTGGTACGACCTGTTCGGCTCCGGCGACAAGGTCTTCGCGGACGACTTCACCCCCCACCCGCTCGGCGGCTGCGTGCTGGGCAGGGCCACCGACGCCTACGGGCGGGTGAAGGGGTACCCACGGCTGTACGTCACCGACGGCTCGCTCGTGCCCGGGTCGATCGGCGTGAACCCCTTCGTCACCATCACGGCCCTCGCCGAACGCACCATGGCGCGGGTCCTCGCCGAGGACACCGCGCCATGAGGCACCGCCCGGATCACCGGGCGTGGACCGCCGCCCCTCACTTGGCGTAGATCGCCTCGATCTCGGCCGAGTAGTCCTTCGCCACCACGTTCCGCTTGAGCTTCAGCGACGGGGTGAGGTGGCCCGACTCCTCCGTGAACTGGGAGGGAAGAATGCGGAACTTCCGCACCGATTCCGCCTTCGACACCGCGGCGTTGCCGTCGTCCACGGCGTCCTGGATCGCCGCGAGCAGATCCGGGTCGTCCTTCAGCGACGCCGCGGTGGAACCCGCCGGCTTGCCGTGCTCGGCGCACCAGCGGCCCAGGAACTCCTCGTCGATGGTGACCAGCGCGCCCACGAACGGCCGCCCGTCGCCCACCACCATGCACTCCGCGACCAGCGCGTGCGCCCGGATCCGGTCCTCGATCACCGCGGGGGCCACGTTCTTGCCGCCCGCCGTGACGATGATCTCCTTCTTCCGGCCGGTGATCCGCAGGTAGCCGTCCTCGTCGAGGGTGCCGATGTCACCGGTGTGGAACCAGCCGTCGGCCAGCGCCTCCGCCGTCGCGCCCGGGTTGTTCCAGTACTCCTTGAACAGGTGCTCGCCGTGCAGCAGCACCTCGCCGTCGTCGGCGATCCGCACCACCGAGCCGGGCAGCGGCTGCCCGACCGTGCCGATCTTCTGCCGGTCCCACGGGTTGAACGCGGTCGCCGCACAGGACTCGGTCAGGCCGTAGCCCTCCAGCACCGTGAAGCCGATGCCCCGGAAGAAGTGCCCGAGCCGCTCGCCGAGCGGGGCACCGCCGGAGATGGCGTACTCGCCCCGGCCGCCCAGGACCGCGCGCAGCTTGCTGTAGACCAGCTTGTCGAAGACCTTGTGCTTCAGCTTCAGGCCGAACGACGGGCCCGACGGGCTGTCCAGCGCCTTGCTGTAGGCGATCGCGGTGTCCGCCGCCTTGTCGAAGATCGCGCCCTTGCCGTCCGCCTGCGCCTTGGCCCGCGCCGAGTTGTAGACCTTCTCGAAGACCCGCGGCACACCGAGGATCAGCGTCGGGCGGAACGAGGCCAGTTCGTCGGTGAGGTTCTTGATGTCCGGGAGGCAGCCCAGCTTGATCGGCGCCATCATCGGCGCCACCTGCACCAGCCGCCCGAAGACGTGCGCGAGCGGCAGGAAGAGGAGGACGGAGCACTCGCCGGTGCGGAACAGCGGGCGCAGCCGCTCCACGACGTTCCCGCACTCGGCGAAGAAGCTGCGGTGGGTGAGGACACAGCCCTTGGGGCGCCCGGTCGTGCCGCTGGTGTAGACGATGGTCGCCGGGTCGTCGGCCTTGGCGAGCGAGCTGCGCTCCTCCACCGTCGCGTCCGACACGTCCTGCCCGAGCCGGCCCAGCTCCGCGACGCCCCCGGCCTCGATCTGCCAGACGTGCTTCAGCGCGGGCAGCGACTCGCGCACCGCCTCCACGGCCGCCACGTGGTTGTCCAGCTCCACGACGCAGGCGGTGGCGCCCGAGTCGGACAGGATCCACTGCACCTGCTCCGGCGAGCTGGTCTCGTACACCGGTACGGTGATCGCGCCCGCGCTCCAGATCGCGAAGTCCAGCAGCGTCCACTCGTAGCGCGTCCGCGACATCAGGCCCACCCGGTCGCCCGGCTGCACCCCGGAGGCGATCAGACCCTTGGCGGCCGTGCGCACCTCGGCCAGGAACTCCCGGGCGGTCACGTCCTGCCAGCCACCCCTCGCCTTGCGGGCGATCACGGCGACGTCGGGATGCTGCGCGGCGTTTCTGCGGACGATGTCGGTCAGATTCCCGTCCGCGGGGACCTCGTACAAAGCCGGAAGGCTGAACTCGCGCAAGACTGCTGCTCCTCATAGGGCGCCGGCGCCACGACGTTGTGCGATGCGACGGTGCGGTCCAAGGCTCGGGCAGGTGCTCCGGTACAACATGAGGATGCACATGTTGAAATCCTGAGCACGACTGGACTGCCCGGACGTTACCCGCCGGTATGGCTTCTACGACAGGGGGTCCCGGCGAGATGTTCGCTGCGTCACACACGTGGGCGTTCCTTCGCGCACAGTAGTCCACGGCCGAACCGACCGGCGAGTAACCGCAGGCCGGACCGGCACTGTTCACCTGGATCGCACGCGCCTACGCTTGATCGCCATGGCATCCACACGTTCCGGCGCCCGGCGGACCCGCGTCCATGTGGTCAGCGACGTGCACGGCAACGCCCGCGACCTGGCCCGGGCCGGCGACGGTGCCGACGCCCTGGTCTGCCTCGGCGACCTTGTCCTCTTCCTCGACTACGCCGACCACGCGCGCGGCATCTTCCCGGACCTGTTCGGCAAGGAGAACGCCGACCGCATCGTCGAACTGCGCACCGCCCGCCGCTTCGAGGAGGCCCGCGCGTTCGGCGCCCGGCTGTGGGCCGGGATCGGCGCCGACCGGGCCACGGCCATCGAGAAGGCCGTGCGCAAGCAGTACGCGGAGCTGTTCGCCGCGTTCCCCACCCCGACGTACGCCACCTACGGCAATGTCGACATGCCGACGCTCTGGCCGGAGTACGCCCGGCCCGGCACCACGGTCCTCGACGGCCAGCGGGCGGAGATCGGCGGGTGGACCTTCGGCTTCGTCGGCGGCGGCCTGCGCACCCCGATGCGGACCCCGTACGAGATCAGCGACGAGGAGTACGCGGCGAAGATCGAGGCCGTCGGCGAGGTCGACGTCCTGTGCACCCACATCCCCCCGGAGGTGCCCGAACTGGTCTACGACACCGTGGCCCGCCGCTTCGAGCGGGGCAGCCGGGCCCTGCTGGACGCCATCCGCCGCACCCGGCCCCGGTACGCCCTGTTCGGGCACGTGCACCAGCCGCTGGTCCGCCGGATGCGGATCGGCGCCACCGAGTGCGTGAACGTGGGGCACTTCGCCGGGACCGGCACGCCCTGGGCACTCGAATGGTGAGCTCCGGCAGGCGCGGTGAAGGCGGCAGGTCGGCGGCGCGGTAGCCTTCACGCTGCACACACGTGCGCAGCCCGGCGCACACGAACCTCTCCCACCCGGCCCGCATCTGGAGGAGCCACCGCGATGGCGGAACACACCAGTTCGAGCATCACGATCGAGGCGGCTCCGGCCGACGTCATGGCGGTGATCGCCGACTTCGCGCGCTACCCGGACTGGACCGGTGAGGTGAAGGAGGCGGACGTCCTCGCCACGGACGAGCGGGGCCGCGCCGAACAGGTCCGCCTCGTCATGGACGCCGGCGCCATCAAGGACGACCAGACCCTCGCCTACACCTGGACCGGCGACCACGAGGTCTCCTGGACCCTCGTCAAGTCCCAGATGCTGCGTTCCCTCGACGGTTCCTACCTCCTGAAGCCGGCCGGCGCGGGCGCCACCGAGGTCACCTACCAGCTCACGGTCGACGTCAAGATCCCCATGCTGGGCATGATCAAGCGCAAGGCGGAGAAGGTCATCATCGACCGGGCACTGGCGGGTCTGAAGAAGAGGGTGGAGTCGGGGGAGAAGTAGACACCCCCGTCCGCCTCCCGCACTCGGCGGTACCGTTCACCGTCATGCGCACCATCCTGATCACGGGCCCCGGCGGCAGCGGTCGTACGACCGTGGCCGCCGCCACCGCGCTCGAAGCCGCCCGCGAGGGCCACCGCACCCTCCTGCTGAGCGCCGACCGCACGGACACCCCGGGCACGGCCCTGGGCACCGCGACAGGACCGGTCCCCACCGAGGTCACCGAGCACCTCAGCGCCTGGCGGCCCGACGCCGCCGAACGCTTCCGGCAGGACCTCACCGCCTTCCAGACCCGCGCCGCGAACGTCCTCGACCTCCTCGGCGCCGCCCGCCTGGACGCCGAGGAGGTCACCCCGCTGCCCGGCGCGGAGGAACTGTCCTTCCTGCGCGCGCTGCGGGACGCGGCCCTGTCCGAGCGGTACGACCTCCTCGTCGTCGACCTCCCGCCCCTCCCGCAGGCCCTCGCCCTGCTCGCCCTGCCCGAGGAACTGCGCCGCTACCTGCGCCGCCTCCTGCCGCCCGAACGGCAGGCCGCCCGCGCCCTGCGCCCGGTCCTCGGCCGCCTCGCCGGCGTCCCCATGCCCGCCGACTGGCTCTACGAGACGGCGGCCCGCTGGGACGTCGAACTGGCCGCCGTCGAGGCCGTCCTCACCGACCGCAACACCGCCGTGCGCCTGGTCGCCGAGCCCGGCCCGGCCGGCGCCGACGCCGTCCGCGCCGCCACCCTCGGCCTCGCCCTGCGCGCCCTGCGCACCGAGTCCCTGATCGCCAACCGCGCCCTGCCCGAGACCGCCCCCGACAGCTGGCTCTCCTCGCTGCTGGCCCAGCAGCGCAAGACGCTCGCCGACTGGCGGGAGTCGTACGACGTCCACCCCGTCCCGCACCTCGGCCGCGACCCGCACGGCCCGGACGACCTCACCGCCCTCGCCGTGCCCGGCGTCAACCCGGCGACCACCTCGGTCGGGTGGCCTGTCACCGACCGGCTCGCCGAGGACGGCGTGCTCGTCTGGCACCTGCCGCTGCCCGGCGCGATACGGGACGAGCTGGACCTCATCCGGCGCGGCGACGAACTCCTGATCACCGCGGGCCCGTTCCGCCGGATCGTCGCGCTGCCCTCCGCCCTGCGCCGCTGCACCGTCGCCGGCGCCGGGCTCCGGGACGGCGAGCTGCGCATCCGGTTCGCCCCGGACCCGGATCTGTGGCCCGCCGCCGGACGGTGAACGGGTACGCCCGTTCGGGTAACGTCGTAAAGGCGAACCGTAGTCAGGAGCCGCCATGAGCGAAGAGCCTCCCGCATCCGACCCTTCCCCGGAGGAGCCGGCGAAGGCGACCGACGCCGACGCCTGGGCCACGGCAGCCGCCGAGGACCTCGCCGCCGAGCAGGCCCGCCGCCGCGCCGAGCACGGCCCGCCGCCGGGCTCGGCGGCCGAGGAGCTGAAGAAGCTCGTGGACACGGTGGCCGACAAACTGGCCGGCCTCCAGTCCCCGCTCCTCGGCGGCCTCGCCGGACCCGCCGCCCAGCAGGTGGTGCGGCAGGTCGTCCAGCAGGCGAAGGCCGCCGTCGAGCCCGTCATAGACCGCAACCCGGACGTCTTCGACCACCTGGCCGCCGCCGGCGGCGAACTGCTCGCCGCCTACCGCTCCGCCGTCCAGGCCCAGGAGCGCCGCTGGACCGCCGGCACGGCCGACCCGGCGCGGGACCGGAAGGACCCGCGCGACCCGGGCGAGGGCACCGGCCCGGGAGAACGCATCGACCTGGACTGAAACCCTCGCACGGCGGGGCCTCGGGTACGGTTGGCCGTAGCGGGGCTCGACCGAAACTGAGGGATTCATGGGACTCACCATCGGCGTCGACATCGGCGGCACGAAGATCGCGGCCGGCGTGGTCGACGAGGAAGGCAACATCCTCTCGACCTTCAAGGTGCCGACCCCCACCACGCCCGAGGCCATCGTGGACGCCATCGCCTCGGCGGTGGAGGGCGCGCGCGCCGGGCACGAGATCGTCGGCGTGGGTATCGGCGCGGCCGGTTACGTCAACCGGCAGCGCTCCACGGTGTACTTCGCGCCGAACATCGACTGGCGCAACGAGCCGCTCAAGGAGAAGGTCGAGGCACGCACCGGTCTCCCCGTCGTGGTCGAGAACGACGCCAACGCCGCCGCCTGGGGCGAGTACAAGTTCGGCGCCGGCAAGGGCCACCGCAACGTCATCTGCATCACGCTCGGCACCGGCCTCGGCGGCGGCATCATCATCGGCAACAAGCTGCGCCGCGGCCACTTCGGCGTGGCCGCCGAGTTCGGCCACATCCGGATGGTGCCGGACGGCCTGCTGTGCGGCTGCGGCTCGCAGGGCTGCTGGGAGCAGTACGCCTCCGGCCGCGCCCTGGTCCGCTACGCCAAGCAGCGCGCCAACGCCACCCCGGAGAACGCCGAGCTGCTGCTCTCGCTGGGCGACGGCACCCCGGAGGGCATCGAGGGCAAGCACATCTCCATGGCCGCCCGCCAGGGCGACCCCGTCGCCGTGGACTCCTACCGTGAGCTGGCCCGCTGGGCCGGCGCCGGCCTCGCCGACCTGGCCTCCCTCTTCGACCCGTCCGCCTTCATCGTCGGCGGGGGCCTGTCCGACGAGGGCGAGCTGGTGCTCGACCCGATCCGCAAGTCGTACAAGCGCTGGCTGGTCGGCGGCAACTGGCGTCCGGTCGCCGATGTGATCGCGGCCCAGCTGGGCAACAAGGCGGGCATGGTGGGCGCGGCGGACCTGGCCCGGGAGCCCGACCCGATCATGTAGTGCCCGAAGGGGCGCGAGGAACGGCGCGACGAGCCACCACGGATGCGGCGGTCGCCCACGGTCCCCGCGCCCCTGCCCACTGGGCGTACATTGATCCACATGGCGCTGCTCCCCAACTCCGCAACAGAGCCCGACGGTTCCGCGGTCATCCGCGTCCTGAGCTACAACATCCGCTCGATGCGCGACGACACGGACGCTCTGGCGAGGGTCATCACCGCCTGCGCCCCCGACCTGGTCCTCGTCCAGGAGGCCCCCCGCTTCTTCCGCTGGCGCAAGAAGCTGGCGCGGCTCGCCGCGGCCTCCGGGCAGGTCGTCCTCACCGGCGGCGCCACGGCGGCGGGGCCGGCGATCCTGTGCTCCCTGCGCGCCACCGTCGAACGCACGGAGGACGTCCTCCTCCCGCTCACCCCCGGCCTCCACCGGCGCGGCTTCGCCACGGCGGTGGTCCGGTTCGGCGCCACCCGCCTCGGCGTGCTGAGCTGCCACCTGTCGCTCCAGCGGGACGAGCGCCACGAGCAGGGCGGCCTGCTCCTCGACCGCCTTGCCGGACTCGGTGTGGAGCACGCCGTCGCGGGCGGCGACCTCAACGAGGGCCCCGACGGCCGTACTTTCCGCCGGCTCGCCGAGACCCTCCAGGACTGCCGTGCGACCGCTCCCTGGGGCGGCGAGTTCACCTCCACGCCCGCCGACCCCCGCCGGCGCATCGACGCGGTCTTCGCGACCAAGGGCATCGAGGTGCTGGGCTGCGGGGTGCCTCTGGACCAGCCGGGCGTGCGCGAGGCGGACCTGAGGGCGGCCACGGACCACCTCCCGGTCCTCGCCGCCGTCAGGATCCCGGCCTGAGCCGGCTCAGACCACCGCGCCGCGCCCCGGGTCGTCGTCCTCCTCGTCGTCCGTCCGCATCCGCGTCACCAGCGTCACGAAGCCGCCGAGGAAGCCGCCGATGCCGAGGGTCGCCAGCCACCAGGTCATGTCCCAGCCGAGCAGCACCGCGAGCAGGAGCAGGACCGGGCCGCCGACCACGCCGAGCCAGGCGAACCTGGCGGTCGTGTCCGAGGTCGGCAGCGGGGGCGGCTCCGGCGGCACGAAGTGGCCCTCGTCGTCCTCGTCGAAGTCGTCGTCGGACGGCTCGGGCGCCGTGTAGTCCCGCGGGCCGATGCCGGGCGCGAAGGAGACCGAGCCGCCCAGCGGCCGGGCGGGCTGCCGGTCCGCGGAGTCCTCCGGCTCACCGCGGGACTCGCCCTCCTGGTCCTTCGCCACGTTCTTCTCCAGCAGCGCGAGATCCTCGACCGGCTTGAAGGGCCGGGCGCCCGGCGGGTCCGGCGGCTCCTCGCCGTACCCGGCGACGATGGCGCGCCAGGCGGCGTCCTCGTCGAACGGCACCTCCCGCCGGTCCGGCTCCCGGGCCTCCTGGCCGTCCTGGCCCTCGCGGTCCTCACGGCCCTCGCGGTCCTCACGGCCCTCACGGTCGGAGTAGTGCTCAGCCAACTGCGGCCGTCCCTTCCTTGCCGACACTGGGTGCGAGCCGGCCGATGAAGGCGAGGCTCTCCTCGAAGATCCGGTCCGCGTCGTTGTCCAACGTCGCCACGTGGTAGCTGTGTTCCAGCACGATCTCCGTGACGTCCGTGGCCGACACCCGGCTCAGCACCCGCGCCGAGTCGGCCGCCGGGACGACATGGTCCCGGGCGCTGCGCAGCAGCAGCAGCGGCTGCGTGACCCGGGGCAGCTCGCCGTCCAGCCGGCGCAGGAACACCCGCAGCGAGTGCGCCGCGTGCAGCGGCACCCGGTCGTACCCCAGCTCGGCCGCGCCCTCCTTCGCGATGTCGCTGGCGATGCCCTTCGTCGTCCGCACCAGGTGCCGGGCCACCGGAAGGGCGTACGCCGACAGGCCGTGCACCTTGTTGGCCGGGTTGACGACCACCGCGCCCGCGACCCGCTCGCCGTGCCGGGCCGCGAGCCTGAGGGCCAGCGCCCCGCCCATCGACAGGCCCGCGACGAACACCCGGGAGCAGCGCTCGGCGAGCAGCCGCAGTTCACGGTCCACCTGCGCGTACCAGTCCTGCCAGGTGGTGAGCTGCATGTCCTCCCAGCGGGTGCCGTGGCCGGGCAGCAGCGGCAGGGAGACGGTCAGGCCGTGGGCCGCGTGGTGCTCCGCCCAGGGGCGCAGCGACTGGGGCGAGCCGGTGAAGCCGTGGCAGAGGAGAACCCCCACCTCACCGCCCTCGTGGCGGTACGGCTCGGCTCCGGGGAGAACTGGCATGTGCTTCACCGTACGCGACCGCACTGACACCGACCAGGGTCGTCGGGCTCATTGACGGTACTCCGGGTTAAGGTCTGTTCGACGGAAACAGGAGGCACACGGGTGTTGTACGGCGCGATGAAGGTCGCCATCGGAGGGCCGCTGAAGGTCGCCTTCAGGCCATGGGTGGAGGGCCTGGAGAACATTCCGGCCACGGGCCCGGCCATCCTGGCCAGTAATCACCTGTCCTTCTCGGACTCGTTCTTCCTGCCGGTGATGCTGGACCGCAAGGTCACCTTCATCGCCAAGGCGGAGTACTTCACCACCCCGGGCGTGAAGGGCCGGCTCACCGCCGCCTTCTTCAAGGGTGTCGGCCAGCTCCCGGTGGACCGCTCCGGGGCGCGCGGCGCCGGTGAGGCGGCGATCAAGAGCGGCATAGAGGTGCTGGAGCGCGGCGAGCTGTTCGGCATCTACCCGGAGGGCACCCGCTCGCCCGACGGGCGGCTGTACCGGGGCAAGCCCGGCGGCCTCGCGCGCGTGGCCCTCGCCACCGGCGCGCCGGTCATCCCCGTGGCCATGATCGACACGGAGAAGATCCAGCCGCCCGGCCAGGTCGTGCCGAAGCTGATGCGGCCCGGCATCCGCATAGGCAAGCCCCTGGACTTCAGCCGGTACCAGGGCATGGAGCAGGACCGGTTCGTGCTGCGGGCGCTGACCGACGAGGTCATGTACGAGATCATGAAGCTCTCCGGCCAGGAGTACGTCGACATGTACGCGACCGCCGCCAAGCGGCAGATCGCGGAGGCGGCGAAGGCGGCCAAGGAGGCGGAGAAGGCCGAGAAGGCGGCGAAGGCCGCCAAGGAGGCGGAGCAGGCCGGCGAGGAGCAGGCCGAGTCCTAGACGGGGCACAACGGGGAACCGGGGGGAACCGGGGGACATGCCCAAGCGTGAACGCGTCATGCGCATGTCGGTCGAGCTGCCGCTGTGGCGTGCGCTCGCCGGCTACCGCGTCCTGACCATGCTGTACGCGATCGGCCTGTGCGCCACCGCGTACGACCACTTCGTGCGGCCCTGGGTCGCCGTCGCCTACTACGCCGTCCTGGTCGTGTGGACCCTCGCCACCCTGCCCAAGGTGGCGGGCGCGGCGAGCTGCACCCGGCGCTTCCTCGCCGCCGACCTGGCCGTCGCCCTCGTCGGCATCCTGCTCACCCCGGTCGCCGACAGCCACGAGCGGATCGCGGGCGGCGGCCCCACCCTGCCGTCGATATGGACGGCGGGCGCGGTACTGGCCTTCGCCCTCAAGGGCGGCTGGCGCTGGGCGGCCGTCGCCTCCACGGCCGTGGCCGCCGTCAACCTGGTCGAGCGCGGCCACCCGGCCCGGGACACCGTGCACAACGTGATCCTCGTCTGGGTGGCCTCCATCGCCATCGGCTACGTGGTGGAGGTGGCCCGCGCCTCCGAGCGCACCCTCGCCCGCGCGCTGGAGATCGAGGCCGCGACCAGGGAACGGGAGCGGCTGGCCCGGGACATCCACGACAGCGTGCTCCAGGTGCTGGCCATGGTGAAGCGCCGGGGCGCGGCCCTCGGCGGCGAGGCGGCCGAGCTGGGCCGGCTGGCCGGGGAGCAGGAGGTGGCGCTGCGCACGCTGGTGTCGGGCGGCCTGGTCCCGGTGTCCCGGGTCTCGGAGGACCTGGCGGCCGGCGCGGTGGTCCGCGCGGTGGAGGAGCCCGACGAGGAGGACCCGGCCGGCCCGGTCGACCTGCGCTCCCTGCTCGCCCGGTACGCGTGCGCCCGGGTCAGCCTCGCCGAGCCCGGCGCCCCGGTGCTGCTGCCGTCGGCCGCGGCCCGCGAGGTGGCCGCCGCGGTCGGGGCCGCCCTGGACAACGTGCGCCGGCACGCGGGGGCGGAGGGCCGGGCCTGGATCCTGGTGGAGGACGAGCCGGACGAGATCGTCGTCACCGTCCGGGACGACGGCCCCGGCATCCCCGAGGGCCGGCTGGCGCAGGCCGAGGGCGAGGGCCGGCTCGGGGTGGCCCAGTCGATCCGGGGCCGGCTGCGCGACCTCGGCGGCAGCGCCGCGATCGTCTCCGTACCCGGCCAGGGCACGGAAGTGGAACTGAAGGTACCGAAGGGCGCCGTGCGGGCGCGGGGGAAGAAGGCGGAGCAGCGATGACACAGCAGGACCCGATCAAGGTCATGGTGGTGGACGACCACCCGATGTGGCGTGACGCGGTCGCCCGTGACCTGGCCGAGTCCGGCTTCGAGGTGGTCGCCACCGCCGGCGACGGCGAGCAGGCGGTGCGCCGTGCCAGGGCCGCCGCCCCCGACGTCCTCGTGCTGGACCTCAACCTGCCCGCCAAGCCCGGCGTCCAGGTGTGCAAGGAACTCGTCGGCCACAACCCGGCGTTGCGTGTCCTCGTCCTCTCGGCGAGCGGCGAGCACGCGGACGTGCTGGAGGCGGTGAAGTCCGGAGCGACCGGCTATCTGCTGAAGTCGGCCTCCACCGAGGAACTGCTGGACGCGGTGCGCCGTACCGCCGTGGGCGACCCGGTGTTCACGCCGGGCCTCGCCGGGCTGGTCCTCGGCGAGTACCGGCGGCTGGCCGCCGAGCCCGCGCCCGCGCCGGACGCCGACGAACCGGGCGCGCCCCGGCTGACGGACCGGGAGACGGAGGTGCTGCGGCTGGTGGCGAAGGGCCTGAGCTACAAGCAGATCGCCGAACGCCTCGTCATCTCCCACCGCACGGTGCAGAACCACGTGCAGAACACCCTTGGCAAGCTCCAGCTGCACAACCGGGTGGAGCTGGTGCGGTACGCGATCGAGCGCGGCCTGGACGAGGAGTAGACCGGCGCGGGCCCGCTCCCGCGCGTGCACCGGAATCACCCTTCCCGCCCCTCCCGGTGTGACCTGAATCACCATTAGCGTGACCGGGTGTCAGGGAACCGCTGCGAAGGGACATTTCCATGCGGGTCGGAGTACTGACCGGGGGCGGCGACTGCCCCGGGCTCAACGCCGTCATCCGGGGCATCGTCCGCAAGGGCGTGCAGGAGTACGGCTATGACTTCGTCGGCTTCCGGGACGGCTGGCGGGGCCCCCTCGAAGGCGACACCGTCCGTCTCGACATCCCCGCGGTGCGCGGCATCCTGCCCCGCGGCGGCACCATCCTCGGCTCCTCGCGGACCAACCCCCTCAAGGCCGGCGACGGCATCCGCCGGATCAAGGACAACCTGGCCAAGCTGGACGTCCAGGCCCTCATCGTGATCGGCGGCGAGGACACCCTGGGCGTCGCCGCGCGGCTGTCCGGCGAGTACGCGGTGCCCTGCGTCGGGGTGCCGAAGACGATAGACAACGACCTGGCGGCCACCGACTACACCTTCGGCTTCGACACCGCCGTCAACATCGCCACCGAGGCCATCGACCGGCTGCACACCACCGCCGAGTCCCACATGCGGGTCCTCGTGGTCGAGGTGATGGGCCGGCACGCCGGCTGGATCGCCCTGCACTCCGGCCTGGCCGGCGGCGCCAACGTCATCCTCATCCCCGAGCAGCGCTTCGACATCGAGCAGGTCTGCGACTGGGTGACCTCCCGGTTCCGGGCGTCGTACGCGCCGATCGTGGTCGTCGCCGAGGGTGCCGTGCCGAAGGACGGCGACATGGTGCTCAAGGACCGGTCGCTGGACTCCTTCGGGCACGTCCGGCTGTCCGGGGTGGGCGAGTGGCTGGCCAAGGAGATCGAGAAGCGCACCGGGAAGGAGGCCCGTACGACGGTCCTCGGGCACGTCCAGCGCGGCGGCACCCCCAGCGCCTTCGACCGCTGGCTCGCCACCCGCTTCGGTCTGCACGCCATCGACTGCGTCCACGACGGCGACTTCGGCACGATGGTCGCCCTGCGGGCCACCGACATCGTCCGCGTCCCGCTCGCCGAGGCGACGGCCCGGCTGAAGACGGTGGACCCGCGGCTGTACCGGGAGATCGGGGTGTTCTTCGGCTGACGGCAGCCCCGGCCGCTACACGGTCGTGCGGCGCAGCTGACCGATCAGCTCCCGTACGACCGCCGCGCCGTTCAGGGTCAGCACCGACTCGGGGTGGAACTGCACGCCCGCGAAGCCGGGGCCCCGCAGGGCGTGCACCTCGCCGTTGGCCGCGCGGCTCACCTCGACGCCGTGCGCCGCCAGTTCGCGGGCCGCCTCCTCGTCGCAGCGCGCGACGAAGCTGTTGTAGAAGCCGACCGTCTCCGGCCGCCCGAACAGGTCGATCTCCGTCTGCGCCCCCTGGTAGGGGACCTCCTTGCGGACCAGGTCCAGACCCAGTTCGGCCGCGATCAGCTCGTGCCCCAGGCAGACGCCCAGCACCCCGTGCCGGTGCTCGCGGATCACGGTGGCGGCGAGCTCCCGCAGGAGCCGCATCTTCGCATCGGCCCCGTCGCGCGGGTCGCCCGGACCGGGACCCAGCACCACCGGCCCCTCGTGCGCGAGCACCGCCGCCCGCAGCCCCGGCTCGTCGTACCGCCGTACCGTCACCTCCAGGCCGCCCGAGCGCAGCACGTGCGCCAGCATCGCCGTGAAGGTGTCCTCGCCGTCGACCACCAGCGCGTGGCCGGCCGGCTCCGGCGCGCGGTCCTGCATCCGCAGCCAGAACGGCGCCAGTGCGGCCCGGCGCCCGTCCAGCGCGGCCCGCACCCGCGGGTCGTCGGCCAGCCGGGGCCGCTCCCGCTCCGCCCGCGGCCGGGACGGCCGTACCCCGAGGGCGGCCAGCACGCCCGCCGCCTTCGCGTGGGTCTCCGCGACCTCGCCCGCCGGGTCGGAGCCGCGCACCAGCGTCGCCCCCACCGGAACGCGCAGCCGGCCGTCGGCGGAGATGTCGGCGGTGCGGATCAGGATGGGGGAGTCGAGGGTCTGCGCGCCCCCGGAGTCCCGCCCGAGCAGGGCGAGCGCCCCGGCGTAGTACCCGCGCCCCACGCCGTCCCGCCCGGGGCGCTCGTACCGCTCGATCACCCGGCACGCGTTCTGCACCGGCGACCCCGTCACCGTCGCCGCGAACATGGTCTCCCGCAGCACCTCCCGCACGTCCAGCGAGGACTTCCCGCGCAGTTCGTACTCGGTGTGCGCGAGGTGCGCCATCTCCTTCAGCCGCGGGCCGACGACGACCCCGCCCCTGTCGCCGACGGTGCACATCATCTTGAGCTCCTCGTCGACGACCATCGACAGCTCCTCGATCTCCTTGCCGTCGGCGAGGAAGCCGAGCAGGTGCTCGGGCGTCGGACCCTCGGGGGGATAGCGGTACGTCCCGCTGATCGGGTTCATCACGACGGTCCCGCCGCTCATCCGGACGTGCACCTCCGGACTCGCCCCCACCAGCGTCCGGTCCCCGGTGTGCACCACGAACGTCCAGTACGCGCCCCGCTCGCCCTCCAGCAGCCGCCGGAACAGCGCGAGCGCGTCGGCGCGGCCGAAGCCGGGGATCCCGCCCTCGTAGGTGCGCCGGATCACGAAGTTCGCGCCCTCGCCCCGCCCGATCTCCTCGCGCAGCACCCGACCGACGGTCTCCGCGTACTCCTCGTCGCTCACGTCGAAGCCGCCGCCCTCGACCCGCACGTCGTGCGCGGGGAGCCGGTCGAGGGCCTCGGCCAGGGACAGCGTGTGCGTCTCCTGCGGGGTCAGCACCAGCAGCGGGGTGCCGTCGTCGCGGACGTCGAAGCCGCGCTCGCGGATCTGCCGGAACGGGATCAGGGCGAGGCCCTCGTCGGGCAGGTCGGCGAGCCGGTCCCGGCTGGTCACCGGGCCGAGCAGCACCTCCACCAGGTGCTCGTCGCGGCCCGGGGTGCGGCGGCGGAGCAGGGCGAAGGGGCGGGGATCGGACAGCAGGTCCATGAGGTCCACGGGTCGGGCTCCTTCTGAGTCGTCTGACGGAGAGGAACGGCCCCGGACACACCGAAGGCCGCCCCTCGGGCGGCCTTCGCGAAGTCTTGCGTACGCGCAGTCAGTGGGCCGCCGGATGAGCGGTCCACCACCAGTTCTGGATCGAAAGCGCGAACATGCGACGCACCCTATCGCATGTCCGCACTGTGTACGCGGTGTCTCATCAGCTGAGCATCGGCAGGAGCCCTCGGCATCACCCCGTACTGTTGAGCTCGTGACCGTGAACGCTAAGACCAGCCCGAGCGCTGGCAACACCTGGCGAGACCTGCCCGCGGCGCAGCAGCCCGAGTACCCCGACCCCGAGGCTCTGCGCGCAGTGATCGCGGACCTTGAGTCGTATCCGCCGCTCGTCTTCGCGGGCGAGTGCGATCAGCTGCGCGCCCGGATGGCGGCTGTCGCCAAGGGAGAGGCGTTCCTCCTCCAGGGCGGCGACTGCGCCGAGGCCTTCGACGCGGTGTCCGCGGACCACATCCGCAACAAGCTCAAGACGCTGCTCCAGATGGGTGCCGTCCTCACCTACGCGGCCTCCGTGCCCGTGGTCAAGGTCGGCCGGATCGCGGGCCAGTACTCCAAGCCCCGCTCCAAGCCGACCGAGACCCGCGACGGCGTGACGCTCCCGGTGTACCGGGGCGACTCCGTCAACGGCTTCGACTTCACCGAGGCCAGCCGCATCCCGGACCCGGAGCGGCTGAAGCGCATGTACCACGCGTCGGCCTCGACGCTGAACCTGGTGCGCGCCTTCACCACCGGCGGCTACGCCGACCTGCGCCAGGTGCACGCCTGGAACCAGGACTTCGTGCGGACCTCGCCGTCGGGCCAGCGCTACGAGCAGCTCGCGCGCGAGATCGACAACGCGCTGAACTTCATGCGGGCCTGCGGCACCGACCCGGAGGAGTTCAAGACCGTCGAGTTCTACTCCTCGCACGAGGCGCTGCTGCTGGACTACGAGTCCGCCCTGACCCGGGTCGACTCCCGCACGGGCAAGCTGTACGACGTCTCGGGCCACATGGTGTGGATCGGCGAGCGCACCCGCCAGCTGGACCACGCGCACATCGAGTTCGCCTCGCAGATCCGCAACCCGATCGGCATCAAGCTCGGCCCGACCACCACGGCCGAGGAGGCGCTGCGGTACATCGACCGCCTCGACCCCGAGCGGGAGCCGGGCCGGCTGACCTTCATCGTCCGCATGGGCGCCGGCCAGATCCGCGACAAGCTCCCCGAGCTGGTCGAGAAGGTCACGGCGTCCGGTGCGACGGTGGCCTGGGTGACCGACCCGATGCACGGCAACACCTTCGAGGCGGCCTCCGGGCACAAGACCCGCCGCTTCGACGACGTGCTCGACGAGGTCAAGGGCTTCTTCGAGGTCCACAAGGCGCTCGGCACCCACCCGGGCGGCATCCACGTGGAGCTGACCGGCGACGACGTCACCGAGTGCGTGGGCGGCGGCGACGAGATCTTCGTGGACGACCTGCACCAGCGCTACGAGACGGCCTGCGACCCGCGGCTGAACCGCAGCCAGTCGCTGGACCTGGCGTTCCTGGTGGCCGAGATGTACCGGGACCAGTGACCGGGGACCGGTAGCGACCGTCCTGTCACGCGCGGTCCTGTGACGGGGAGTCCTGGGGCGCGGATCACATCCGATCCGCGCCCCCGCCACTTTTGCGGCTGCCGGGGATGGGTTAGGTTAGGTTTGCCTCACCGGAAATGGGGTGGCAGGAACAGTGACCCCGTCGGGAGGTGGATCCGCGTGTACGTGTGCAGCTGCTTCGGTGTCACCGAGGCCCAGGTCAAGCAGCACGCGGAGAACGGCGCCTGCACCCCGCGCCAGATAGCCTCCGCCTGCAAGGCGGGCACCGACTGCGGCGGCTGCGTCCGGCGCATCCAGGCGCTGCTCGGCCGTGGCGCCTGCCCCCGCCGGGAACTGATCGACCAGCGCGCCCCGGCCCTCGTACCGCTGGACGACGCCGCGTAGCGTCCGTGCCCCCGCGGGCTCAGTGGGAGGAGTCGGGCTGGCTCTGCTCGATCACGGTCGACAGGTAGAGAGCCTCGCCCAGCTTGTCCACCAGCTCAAGCTGGGTGTCCAGGTAGTCGATGTGGTGCTCCTCGTCGGCCAGGATCGCCTCGAAGACGTTCGCCGACGTGATGTCGTCCTTCTCGCGCATCACCTGGACGCCCCGGCGCAGCCGGTCGATGGCCTCGACCTCGATCTGCCGGTCGGCCTGGAACATCTCGGTCACCGTCTGCCCGACCCGCACGTGGAAGAGCCGCTGGTAGTTGGGCAGGCCGTCGAGGAGCAGGATGCGGTCGGTGAGGACCTCGGCGTGCCGCATCTCGTCGAACGACTCCGCCCGCGTGTACCGGGCGAGCTTCGTCCACCCCTTGTGGTCCTGGAGCTTGGCATGCAGGAAGTACTGGTTGATCGCGGTCAGCTCGGCGGTCAGCTGTTCGTTGAGCAGTTCGATGACCTCGGGGTCGCCTTGCATCGCTGTGGACTCCTTCCAGGTGGACCCGGCCGATAGCGCCGCATGATTGCACCGGTGAGGAAGATCGTCCAGTAAGTACGCACTTAGTAAGTACGCCCAGTGATGATGGTATTCGTCGGGTTCGGGAGTGGGTGGTCAGGGGCACTGCCCCAGGTCTGTCAGGATGGATACATGGGTCATCCGGTGGAGCGAGAGTCTGGGGCAGCGGCAGGGTCCGAGCTTCCGCCGGGTCAGCGGCTCCAGCGCGGCTGGCCGGTCACGCACTACGGACCGGTCCCCAAGTTCCGGCCCGAGCGCTGGGAGTTCCGGGTCTTCGGCGCCACCGCCGACGGCGACAAGCGCACCTGGGACCACGAGGAGTTCACGGCCCTGCCGTACACCACGGTGGTGGCCGACCTGCACTGCGTGACGAAGTTCAGCATGGTCGGCGCGGAGTGGGGCGGCATCCCGGCCCGCGTGATCGTGGACCTGGCCCCGCCGGCGCCGGACGTCACCCATGTGATGGTCTGGGCGGAGTACGGCTTCAGCTCGAACCTGCGCCTCGCGGACTTCGTCTCCGACCGCGCGATCTTCGCCACCCACAAGGACGGCGAGCTGCTCACCGCCGAGCACGGCTTCCCGGTCCGGCTGATCGTGCCCCACCTGTACGCCTGGAAGGGGCCCAAGTGGGTCCGGGGCGTGGAGTACATGACCGCCGACCGCCGCGGCTTCTGGGAGGAGCGCGGCTACCACAACATCGGCGATCCCTGGAAGGAGCAGCGCTACTCCTACCAGGAGGAGCCCGGGGACGGCCCCGAGCTCTGATCCCCGGCCCGCTCAGTGGTGGTACCGGTGCACCACCGCGTGCCCCTTGCCCCGGCCGATCATCCACTTGTTGACCGGGGTGGTCACCATGAAGGCGATCACGAACGAGACCGCGAGCGAGATCCAGAACAGCGCGTCGCCCAGCGTGGCGTCCATCGCCGACGGCCAGACCAGGATCACCCCGTTGTCCATCAGCTCCATCACGACGATGGACAGGGTGTCCGCCGCCAGCGCCACCCGGAAGGCCGTACGGAAGTCGACGCCGGCCCGCAGCACCCCGCGCAGGGTGAGTGAGTAGCCGAACACGAAGGCCAGGACGATCGCCAGCACCATGGTCGGCAGGTTGCCCCAGCCGAAGGCCGTGCCGACGACCATGCCGAGCACCTCGCCGATGGCGCAGCCGGTGAGGCAGTGCAGGGTGGCCTGGACGGCCATGGCCCAGGTGGCGGCGGGTGCGTGGTGGTGTCCCTGGTCCGCGTCCGCGTGCCCGTGGTGGTGTGCGTGTGCGTGTGCCGCGTGCGCCTCGTGCTGCATGACTACCCCCATGTCAGGTGACGGCTCCTGCGCCTGGCTAGGAACCATATACCCCATGGGGGTATTCCCCAACGGTCAGTCCCCGCGGAGTTTCTTCAGCCGCTCCACGTCCGCCGCGTGCCCCTCCTTGCCGCCGGGCGTCTCGATGACCAGCGGCACGCCCTCGGTCGCGGGGTGGGTCATGAGCGCCCGGAACGGGTCCTCCCCGATGTGGCCGGCGCCGATGTTCTCGTGCCGGTCCTTGTGGGCGCCCACCACATCCTTGGAGTCGTTGGCGTGGATCAGCTTCAGCCGGCCCGGGCCGACGGTGTCCACCAGCAGGTCCAGGGTCCGGTGCATGCCGTCCGGCCCGGTCAGATCGTGCCCGGCGGCGAAGATGTGGCAGGTGTCCAGGCACACGCCGAGTTTCGGATGCGCGTCCAGCGCCTCGAAGTACGGCCCGAAGTCCCAGGTCCGCGAGCACAGCGAGGCGCCCTGCCCGGCGGTCGACTCCAGCAGCAGGAACGGGTCGTCGTCGTGGGTCAGCTCGTCCAGCAGCGGCAGCAGACGCGCGCGCACCTGCTTCAGCGCGACCTCCCGCGTCCGCCCGCCGGTGGCGCTCCCGGTGTGCACCACGACACCCAGCGCGCCGATCTCCCGCCCGCGCCGCAGCGAGTGCCGCAGCGACTCCACCGACCGCTCCACGGTCGCCTCGGTGTGCGAGCCGAAGTTGATCAGGTACGGCGCGTGCACGTACGCCGGGACCGACTCCTCGGCGCAGGCCGCGCGGAACGCCTCGTCCTGCCGCGGGTTCCCGGCGGGCGTGGCCCAGCCGCGCGGATTGGCGACGAAGACCTGCACGGTCTCGGCCTTCAGGTCACGGGCGTACGACAGCCCGACGGAGTGCAGACCACCGGCCACGGGCACATGGCCGCCGACGGGGTTGCGGGGGAGGGGGGACTGAACGGGACTCACCCGTTCAGGGTGTCATGTCCGCCCCCACGCCCGGACCGCGCTCCCCGGTGAGACCGGTCACCGGATGGTGATCGTGATCGTCGACCCCTTGGGCGCCTCGTCGCCGCCGTCCACCGACTGCTTCTTCACGGTGTCCCCGAACAGCCCCAGCAGCCCGCGGTCCTCCTTCACCTCGAACCCGGCGTCCTGCAGGGCCTGGTGCGCGTCGTCCACGCTGTCGCCGACCACGTCCGGGACCTCGACCATCTCCGGGCCGTCGGACAGCGTCAGCGTCACCGTGTCGCCCTCGGCCGCCTGGCGGCCGAGGCCCGGGCTCTGCGCGGCGACCTCGCCCTCGTCGTACTCGGAGTGGACCCGCTGCCCGGCCACCCTCACCTTCAGCCCGGCGTCCGTGAGCTCCTGCTTCGCGCTCTCCAGGTCCTCGCCGGTGACGTCCGGCACGTCGATCGGGCTGCCCTTGCTGACGGTCAGCGCGATCGCCGAGCCCGCGTGCCGCTCGGTGCCCGCCTCGGGCGTCGTACCGATCACCGAGCCCCTCGGGACGTCGTCGCTGAACGCGCGGGTGACCATGCCCGGCTCCAGGTCGTCCGCCTTCAGCCGCGCCCGCGCCTTCGCGAGCGACTGGCCCGCCACGTCCGGCACGTTCACCGTCTGCGGTCCCAGCGACACGGTCAGCGTCACCGAGTCGTGGTCCCGGATCCGCGCGCCGGGCGCCGGGTCGCTGCCGATCACCGTGCCGCGCTCGACCGTGTCGCTGTACGCGCGCTTGACCTGCCCGACGTCCAGCCCGGCCGCCTTCAGCCGCTCCCTGGCCTGCGCCTCCGTCTTGGCCAGCAGCGGCGGCACCTTGGTGAACTGGCCGGAGTTGATGTACCAGACCCCGGCGCCCACGCCGAACACCACCAGCACGGCCGCGATCACCGCCAGGACCGCGCGCGGGGGCCGCGCCGGGCGCCGGCGGGGCGGCACGGGCGGGCTCTGGAACCGGGCGGTGCGGTCGACGCCGTCCACGGAGGCGTCCGCGTCCTCGTCCACCGGCAGCGGCCGGGACGGGGATCCCCCCACGCGGGCGAAGCCGAGCGTGGGGGAGGTCAGCGCGCGCGGGATCACGCTCGTGCGGTCCTCGGCGTTGTCGTGCTCCGCGGTCAGCGCCTGCGGCGGCAGCGCGTCGAGCTGCTCGTCGGTCAGCGACAGGCGGGCCTCGCGCACCTGGGCGAGCAGGGCCACGGCGTCGTGCGGCCGGATGTCCGGGGTGCGCGCGGTGGCCGACGCGACCAGCTCGTCCAGGTGGTACGGCAGGCCGGGCACGAGCGCCGAGGGCGGCGGCACGTCCTCGTGGAGGTGCTTGTAGAGCACCTGGGCCGGGGAGTCCCCGGAGTGCGGCTTGGCGCCCGTCAGCATCTCGTACAGCACCACACCGCACGCGTACACGTCGACGCGCGGGTCGGTGGTGCCCTGCTCGATCTGCTCCGGCGCGAGGTAGGAGACGGTCCCGAGCACGGCACCGGTCGTGCTGGTCACCGTGTCCACGGAGCGCACCAGCCCGAAGTCGGCGACCTTGACCCGGCCGTCGTCGCCTATCAGCACGTTCTCGGGCTTCATGTCCCGGTGCACGAACCCGGCCCGGTGCGCGGCACCGAGCGCGGCGAGCACCGGCTCCAGGACGTCCAGCGCGGCCCGCGGCTGCACCGCGCCCCGCTCGCGCAGCACGTCCCGCAGGGTGCAGCCGGCTATGTACTCCATCGCCAGGTAGACGTACGACCCGTCGGTCCCCTGGTCGAAGACCTGCACCACGTTGGGGTGGTCGAGCCGGGCGACCGACTTGGCCTCCCGGATGAACCGCTCGACGAACGTGCCGTCGGCCGCGAGCGTCGGGTGCATCACCTTCAGCGCGAGCACGCGGTCCAGGCGGGTGTCCAGGGCCCGGTAGACCGTGGCCATGCCACCGGCCGCGATCCGCGCGTCGACGCGGTACCGGCCGTCGAGCACCTGCCCGACGAGGGGGTCCTGAAGGGTCGTATCCACGAGAGGCGAGTCTACGAGGGGGGACCGACACGACCGCCCCGCCCACCGGCATCGGAGCGGGACTGAAGCCGACCTGTGACGCGACACACGCGCGAACCGGGGGCCGCCGGCGACGGGGACGAAACGGGCTAGAACGCGGGACGCTCGGGATCCAGCACGGCCAGGCCCTCCGCCGGGGACGACGCCTCGGCGAGGTACCTGCGGGGGATCCGTCCGGCCAGCCGGGCCAGCCGGCCGCCCTCCACCGCGAGCTTCATGGCGCCGGCCATCAGTTCCGGCTCCTGGGCCCGGGTCACCGCCGAGGCGAGCATCACCCCGGCGCACCCCAGCTCCATCGCCAACGCCGCGTCCGACGCCGTACCGGCCCCCGCGTCCAGGATCACCGGCACCCGCGCGTGCTCGACGATGAGCTGGAAGTTGTGGGGGTTGCGGATCCCCAGCCCGGACCCGATCGGCGACCCCAGCGGCATGACCGCGGCGCACCCCACGTCCTCCAGCTTCCGCGCGAGCACCGGATCGTCGTTCGTGTACGGCAGCACCGTGAACCCGTCGTCCACCAGCGTCTCCGCCGCCTCCAGCAGCTCCACCGGATCCGGCAGCAGCGTCCGCTCGTCGGCGATGACCTCCAGCTTCACCAGGTCCGTGCCCAGCGCCTCCCGGGCCAGCCGGGCGGTCAGCACGGCCTCGCCCGCGGTGAAACAGCCGGCCGTGTTCGGCAGCACCCGGATGCCGAGCTTCTCCAGCACCGACAGCACCGAGCCGTGCACGGAGGGGTCCACCCGGCGCATCGCGACCGTGGTCAGTTCCGTACCGGAGGCGACCAGCGCCCGCTCCAGCACGTCCAGGCTGGGCGCCCCGCCCGTGCCCATGATCAGCCGGGAGGAGAAGGTCAGGTCACCCAGGACCAGGGGATCGTCGGCCATGGCTCAGCCTCCTTGCACGGCGGTGAGGACTTCGACCCGGTCGCCGTCGGCGAGCGCGGTCGTCGCCCACTGCGCGCGCGGGACGACGGTCTCGTTGACGGCGGCGGCCACCCCGCGCGGGGCGGCGGTGAGGGTCCGGACGAGGGTGTCGAGGGCGGTGCCCGGGGCGATCTCCCGGCGCTCCCCGTTGACGGAAATCATGACCGGGCTGTTCATGCGGGCTGCTCCAACTCCTCCGTCGTCTCCCTGACCGCGGCGCCCTGCCCGCGCGCGGTGCCGAAGCGCCGCGGCGTGAACGGACGGGCCTCCTGCGGAAGCTCCCCGGTGACCAGGGCGTGCGCCAGCACGTCCCCGGTGACCGGCGTGAGCAGCACGCCGTTGCGGTAGTGCCCGGTGGCCAGCAGCAGCCCGGCCAGCCCGGACGGGCCGAGCAGCGGCGCGTTGTCCGGGGAGCCGGGGCGCAGCCCGGCCCGGGTCTCGGTCAGCGGCAGCTCGGTGATGCCGGGCACCAGCTCGTGCGCGTCGCGCAGCAGCTCGTACACGCCCCCGGCGGTGACCGTCGTGTCCCAGCCGAGCTCCTCGCTGGTGGCGCCGACGACCAGTTCGCCGTTCTCCCGGGGCACCAGGTAGACCTGGCCGCCCCGCACCACGGCCCGTACGGTCCGGCTCAGGAACGGCGCGTACCGGCGCGGCACGGTCAGCCGCAGCACCTGCCCCTTCACCGGCCGCACCGGAGGCAGCAGCTCGTCCGGCACGCCCGCGAGCCGCCCGCTCAGGCTGCCGGCCGCGAGCACCACCCGGTCCGCGCGCAGAGCCGTGCCGTCCGCCGTGGTGACCCCGGCGGCCCGGTCCCGCACCACGTCCAGCCGCTCCGCCCACGCCCGGTGGAACACCACACCGGCCCGCTCGCACGCGGCCACCAGCGCCGCCGCCAGCCGGCGCGGGTCGATCTGGTGGTCGCCGTCCACCCGCAGCCCGCCGCGCACCCCCGGTGCCAGCATCGGCTCCAGGCGCCGGCACTCCCGCCCCGACAGCCACTCCGGGGCGAGGCCCGAGCGCTGCTGGAGCGCGTGCAGTTCGCGCAGGTGGGCTCGGTCGTCGGCGTCCAGGGCGACGGCGAGGGTGCCGCAGCGGCGGTAGCCGAGGTCATGGCCGGTCAGTTCGCTCAGCTCGGCCGCGAAGGCGGGGTAGCGGCGGGCCGATTCCAGGTTCAGGGCGAGCAGGGTCTCCTCGCCGTAGTGCAGTTCGGTGACCGCGGCCAGCATCCCGGCCGCGACCTGCGCGGCCCCGCCGCCGGGCTCGGGGTCCACGACGGCCGTGGCGAGCCCGCGCTGCGCCGCGCGCCAGGCCGTGACCAGGCCGATGATCCCGCCCCCGATGACGAGGACGTCGGACGTACGTGACGACATGGGCGTCCAGCCCCTCCCTTCGCCGGCATGACCCGGATCAGGTTCGTACGGTCGGAGGCCGCCAGCCTCCCTCTCAGCCCGGTGCGTCCGGGCTCCCGCGAGTGCTTGTACGGTGGCAACCCTAGCCCGCCGCCCTCCTCACCCGTAAGGGAGCCCCGTTCCATGGCCCGGTCGCTCGATGGACTGATCCTCGCCCCTGTGGCGGACCAAGCCCCAGGTCAGGTGGGTACCCGCACACGGTTCGCGTACCACGAGGAGGACGGCGCGATCTGGGCCGAGTACGCGGGCGGTGACGTCGTGCGCGGCCATCTGGTCGGCACCCGCGAGGGCGACCGGCTGGACTTCCGGTACGTGCAGCTCAAGACCGACGGGACGACCTCCTCGGGGCACTGCGTGTCCACGGTCGCCGAGCTGCCGGACGGGCGGGTGCGCCTGGACGAGACCTGGGAGTGGGAGTCCCAGGCCGGCTCCGGCACGAGCGTGGTGGAGCAGGTCACCGAGCCCGCCGCCTGACTGACGGATCGTCAATTGTCTATGGTGATCGGGTGAGCGAGCAGACAGCGCAAGAGGGCACGGCGGCGCGGCGCGTGGTCGTCGTCGGCGCGGGCATGGCCGGGGTGCAGACCGCGGTCGCCCTGCGCGAGCAGGGTTTCCGGGGCGGCGTGACCATCATCGGCGCCGAGCCGCACCAGCCGTACGACCGGCCGCCGCTGTCGAAGGCGGTGCTGCTCGGCAAGGCCGAGGACTCCGCCTTCGAGGTGGACTTCGAGTCCCTCGGGGTCGGGCTGCGGCTCGGCTGCGAGGTGTACGGCGTGCGCCCCGCCGAGCACGAGCTGGACACCGGGACGGGCCCGGTGCCGTACGACGTCCTGGTCCTCGCCACCGGCGCCGAACCGGTCCGGCTGCCCGGCACCGAGGGCGTGCCCGGCGTGCACCTGCTGCGCACCCTGGACGACGCCGAACGGCTGCGCCCCGTGCTCGCCCGCCAGCACGACATCGTGGTCGTGGGCGCCGGCTGGATCGGCGCCGAGTTCGCCACCGCCGCCCGCGAGGCCGGCTGCGCGGTGACCGTCGTGGAGGCCGCCGGCCATCCGCTCGCCGGCGCCCTGCCCGCCGAGGTCGCCGCGCCCATGGCCGCCTGGTACGCCGAGGCGGGCGTGGAACTGCGCACCCACGCGCGCGTGGAGCGCGTCGAGCCCGGCGCGGTGGTGCTCGCCGACGGCACCCGGCTGCCCGCGGGCGCCGTCGTCGTCGGCATCGGCGCCCGTCCCGCCACCGGCTGGCTGGCCGGCTCCGGCGTCGAGCTGGGCGCGCACGGCGAGGTCCTCACCGACGACCGCCTGTGCACCTCCGTGCCCGATGTGTACGCCGTCGGCGACTGCGCCTCCTTCCCGTCGGCGCGCTACGGCGAACGGCTCCTCGTCCACCACTGGGACAACGCCCTGCAAGGTCCGCGCACGGTCGCCGCGAACATCCTCGGCGAGACCCCGGCGGTCTACGACCCGGTGCCGTACTTCTGGTCCGAGCAGTTCGGCCGGTTCGTCCAGTACGCCGGCCACCACGCCGGCGCCGACCGCCTGGTCTGGCGCGGCGACCCGGCAGGCCCGTCCTGGACGGTCTGCTGGCTCCGCGAAGACCGCCTGGTGGCCCTCCTGGCCGTCGGCCGCCCCCGCGACCTGGCCCAGGGCCGCCGCCTGATCGAGGCGGGCCGGCGGATGGACCCCGAGGCCCTGACCGACCCGGCGCGGCCACTGAAGAACGCCACGGCCGACTAGCCCACCCTCCCGCCTGGACCTGCCTGACTTCCGACTGTCAGTGGGGGATGGCAGGCTAGGAACGTGACCGAGATTGACGCAAAGATCGATGCTCTCGTCCCCGCCTGGCTCACCCTGCCCGACATCGCCGACATGCTCGGTGTCGAGGTGACGCGTGTCCGGCAGCTGGTCAAGGAGGGCCAGCTCATCGCCGTACGCCGGGGTGAGAACAGGGCGCTGCACGTCCCCGCCGCCTTCATCGACGGGGACAAGGTCGTCAAGGGCCTGTCCGGGACCCTGACGCTCCTGCGGGACGACGGCTTCACGGTCGAAGAGATGATCGAGTGGCTCTTCACCCCCGACCCGACCCTGCCCGGCACTCCCGCGCAGGCCCTGAGCGAGAATCGCGGCACGGAGGTGAAGCGCCGCGCCCAGGCGCTCGCCGTCTGAGCCGATCCGCAGCAGGCAGGTGGCGTGCGGGCCGGACGCCCGTACGCCACCGCGCACCACCGCCAGGGACACCGACCACGGGGGGACCCACGCATGTCCGACACCGCCCGCGCCGCGCTCGCCGACGCCCGCCTGTACCTCTGCACGGACGCCCGCGAGCGCCAGGGCGACCTGCCCGAGTTCCTGGACGCGGTCCTGGCCGGCGGCGTCGACATCGTGCAGCTGCGGGACAAGGGCATGGAGGCAGCCGAGGAACTGGAGCACCTGGAGGTCTTCGCCGACGCGTGCGCCCGGCACGGCAAGCTGCTCGCGGTCAACGACCGGGCCGACGTCGCCCACGCCGCCCGCGCCGACGTGCTCCACCTCGGACAGGGCGACCTCCCGGTCCCCGCGGCCCGGGCGATCCTCGGCGACCGGGTGCTGATCGGCCGCTCCACGCACGCCGAGGCGGAGGCCGCCGCTGCCGCCGTCCAGGAGGGCGTGGACTACTTCTGCACCGGCCCCTGCTGGCCCACCCCCACCAAGCCCGGCCGCCACGCCCCCGGCCTGGACCTGGTCCGCTACGCGGCGGGCCTCGGCACCGACCGCCCCTGGTTCGCCATCGGCGGCATCGACCTCGGCAACCTGGACCAGGTGCTGGACGCCGGCGCCCGCCGGGTGGTCGTGGTCCGCGCGATCACCGAGGCGGACGACCCGGGCGCGGCGGCGACGGAGTTCGCGAAGCGGCTGCGGGACGCCCGCTAGAGCGGTTCTGTCCATCTGCTGGACAGGAGAGCGGCAATTCAGGCAATTTCCCGGTATCCGGTTGGGGGACCGCCCACCCCTGGCTAACCTGCCCGTATGGCCCTAGGAACCGCATCCACCAGGACTGATCGCGCACGTACCGTGAGTGACATCCTCGCCACAGGCAAGACGACGTACTCGTTCGAGTTCTCGGCGCCGAAGACCCCGAAGGGCGAGCGGAACCTGTGGAGCGCGCTCCGGCGGGTCGAGGCGGTCGCCCCCGACTTCGTCTCCGTGACCTACGGCGCCGGCGGTTCCACCCGCGCGGGCACGGTCAAGGAGACCCAGCAGATCGTCGCGGACACCACACTGACCCCGGTCGCCCACCTCACCGCGGTCGACCACTCCATCGCCGAACTGCGCAACATCATCGGCCAGTACGCGGACGCCGGCATCCGCAACATGCTCGCCGTGCGCGGCGACCCGCCCGGCGACCCGATGGGCGAGTGGGTGCCGCACCCCCGCGGCCTGACCTACGCGGCCGAACTCGTCCGGCTCATCAAGGAGTCGGGCGACTTCTGCGTGGGCGTCGCCGCGTTCCCGGAGATGCACCCGCGCTCCGCGGACTGGGACACCGACGTCGCCCACTTCGTGGACAAGTGCCGTGCGGGGGCCGACTACGCCATCACGCAGATGTTCTTCCAGCCGGAGTCGTACCTGCGCCTGCGCGACCGCGTGGCGGTCGCGGGCTGCGAGACCCCGGTCATCCCGGAAGTCCTGCCGGTCACCAGTGTGAAGATGCTGGAACGGTTGCCGAAGCTCAGCAACGCCCATGTCCCGGACGCCCTGAAAGAGCGGATCCTCACAGCGAAGGACGATCCGGCGGCGGTACGCTCCATCGGTATCGAGTTCGCCACGGAGTTCTGCGCGCGGCTGCTGGCCGAGGGAGTGCCCGGACTGCACTTCATCACGCTCAACAACTCCACGGCGACCCTGGAAATCTACGAGAACCTGGGCCTGCACCACCCCCCGCAGGCCTAGACCGGCCGCACCGCGATACGACACACTGCGTAGCGGTCACTGGGAGAGGGGCGTACATGGGCTGGACGGTCCTCTACATCGCGTTCGGCGGCGTCGCGCTGTGGTTGCTGGGCGAGGTGCTGTTGCAGTACAAGGCGCGGCTGCGCTGGCGCCTCCTCGCCTTCGGCGGCTTCCTCGGCGTCGTGGTGGGCGTGCTGATCCCGTCCGTCATCGTGATCGGACTGGGCGCGATCGCCTTCGCGGTCGGCCAGACCTACGTCACGCTGTCGTTCCGCCGCGGCTTCTCCTCCGGCTGGGCGGTCAAGCGGCCCGGCCCCGAGGCGGCGGCCGGCAGCAAGCGGCGCCGCGGCCGGGCGGACCGGCACGCGCCGGACCCGCAGGGCGCCGACCCGGAGTTCGCCCCGGCCGCCGACGAGCGCGACCCCGAGCACGCCACCGACCACGGCGGCCACGGCCAGGCGCACGGCGACTACGACGACTACGACCGCGACGACGTCTTCACCCCGGCCAACGCCCGGACGGCCGAGACCACCGCCGCCGAGACCACCGCCGTCTACGAGCCGCAGCCCCTCCCCGACGACACCGGCAACTACGGCGTCTACGGCGATCCCGCGCACGCGCACACCGCCCAGCAGAACCACGCCTACGACTATTCGGGCTACGGCCAGCAGGGTTACGACTACGACGGCGCCGCCCAGCAGGGTTACGCCAACTACTCCGACCCGTACATCGGCAGCCAGCCCTACGGCTCCTACGACCAGGGGTACGCCCAGCAGTACGGGCAGCAGCAGGGCTACGCGCAGGACCCGTACGCCACCGGCGGCTACGGCGAGACCCCGGCCGGCGGGGTGTGGGTGCCGCAGCAGCGCACCGACGAGACCTACGGCGGTGAACTCCCGCAGGAGCAGCCGTATCCCCACCAGCAGGGCGGACCGCAGCCGCAGTCCGGGGCCGGGTACGACGAGCAGTACCGCTTCTGACGGTCCGGCTCCCCGGGCTCACCCGCTCACAGGCAGCCCTGGGGGCCGCCCGGCGGGAGCCCGTTCACCCGGCGCCCGTTCACTGCGAGCCGCGGAACTCCGGGCCCTCCACGATCAGGCCGGCCACCAGCGCGCCCGACATGCCGGCGTGCGGCAGGCCGCCGCCCGGATGGGACCAGCCGCCGACGGCGAACAGGCCCGGTACCGCCGTGGAGTTGGCCGGGTGCAGCACCCCCTCCGGTGCGGCCAGCGCGGGCGGCGGCACGGCACCGCCCACGGCTCCCGTCTCCCGCTCGGTGTCCAGCGGTGTGCGGACCTCGCGCCACAGCACCCGCTCGCGCAGCCCCGGCACGGCCCGCTCGGCGGCGGCGACCATCCGGTCCGCGAAGGCGTCGGCGGCACCGGGCGCCGCCCAGTCGTACTCCGTCGCCGACGGCACCGTCGCCGTCAGCACCACGCTCTCGTGCTCCCCGTCGGGGCGCAGGGCCGGGTCGTCCGGCCGGTCGACGACGGTCGTCGGCAGGTCGGGCAGCACGCCGTGCCGGAACAGATCCAGGTCGCCCTCGTCGTCGGCCGCGTGCACCACCGTGCGGTGCACCGCGCCGGGCTCCCGTGCCCCGCGCAGCGCCAGGCACACGACCATCCGGCCGGGGTACCGGTCCTCCGGCTCCGGTTCGACGGCCCCGGCCCCGTACACCTGCCGGCCCGTCAGGTCGCGCAGTCTCCACGGGCCCTGGCCGACCACGAAGTCCGCCTCGGCCACCGTGGCTCCCCCGGAGCCGGACGCCGGGGAGGCGCCCCCGGCCAGCTCCACCCCGGCCGCGCCGCCGTCCTTCTCCAGGATCCGGGTGACCTCGGCGCCGAACACGAACTCGACCCGCCGTTGTCGGCACCGCTCGTACACCGCGTCCGCCAGCTCCCGGATGCCGCCGCGCACGTACCAGGTGCCGAAGGCGTGCTCCATGTAGGGCAGCACGGCCGCGCTCGCCGGGGCGGCGCCCGGGTCGACGCCGTACGCGAGCGCGTAGCCGTCCAGCAACTGAGCCAGCCGGGGGTCGCGCAGTTCCCGCTTGCCGATCTCGGACAGCGTGACCACGCGGCGCCTGCCCAGCAGCCGCTTGTACGTGGTGCCCGGGTACGGCTCCTTGCCGGCCAGCACCTGCCAGTTGGGCCACAGCGGCTCCTCCAGCAGCGGCCGGCGGGTGCGGTCCCAGGCCTCGCGGGCCCGCACCAGGAAGTCGCCCCAGCGCTCGCCCGCCCCCGCGCCCAGCGCCTCGTCCAGAGCCGCGACGACGCCCGCGCGGGAGGCGTTGGGCAGGGACACCTGCGTGCCGTCCGCGAAGACGTGCCGCGCGGACGGGTCGACCTGGACCAGCTCGACGCGGTCCTCCAGCGGCTCCTTGCCGGTCTTGATGAACAGGTCGCGGTACACGGCGGGCAGCGTCAGCAGTCCCGGGCCCGTGTCGAAGCGGAACCCGTCCCGCTCGAACCGGCGCACCGAGCCGCCGTACGTCTCCGTCCGTTCGTACACCGTCACCCGGTGGCCCGCGACGGCCAGCCGGGCGGCAGCCGCCATCGCGCCCATCCCGGCGCCGATCACCGCAATCCGTGCCATGCCCGTGACTGTATCGACCGCCACCGACAACCCGGCCGCCGGGCGGCGCCGGCGCAGGTCAGGGGGCCCGTGAGGCGAGGCGCCGCTCCTCCCGGCGCTGGGCCCGGCGACGCAGGAAACGGCGGATGCGCGAGACGAGGAACAGCAGGGTGAGCAGCCCGCCGGCCAGCAGGACGGCCGCGATGACCGCCGCCGCCTCCGGGTGGAACACCGCGAACGTGACGATGCCCCCGACCCCGAGATCCTCGGCGAGACTCAGCGCGATGTTGCTGAACGGCTCGGGCGAGGTGTTGACCGCCATCCGCGTCCCGGCCTTCACGGCGTGGCTGGCCAGCGCCGTCGAACCGCCGATCAGGCCGGCCGCCACGTCGGAGAGCGAGCCGCTCTGCCCGGCGAGCAGCGCCCCGACCCAGGCACCGGCGAGCGGCCGGACCACCGTGTGCACGGAGTCCCACAGCGAGTCGACGTAGGGGATCTTGTCGGCGACGGCCTCGCACAGGAACAGCACACCCGCGACGATCAGCACCTCGGGGCGCTGCAACGTCTGCGGGACGTCATCGGCGATCCCCGCCGCGCCGAAGAGGCCGAGCAGCAGCACCACCGCGTAGGCGTTGATGCCGCTGGCCCAGCCGCTCGTGAAGACCAGAGGGAGTACGGACACGGACGCGATCGTAGCCAGGCGCCGGACCACGGGCATGGGCACGCGCGCGGACGGCTGAGTACGCGTACTCAGACGGCCAGATGAGTACGCGCGCGGATGGGCCGGGAGACGTGCGAACGGGAGAGTGGAGGCACGGCAGAGGGGCGCGGCCCGGCACCGCCGGCACGGGGCGGCGGAACGGCGCCCGCCCCCTGGCCGCTCCTTCCGCCGATCCGTCGGCGGAAGCGAGACACGGGGGCCGTGGGGGAAGACCACCACGGGGGTCCGGGGGCGCCACCGGGAGGAACGGGGGAGAACGGGGGAATCCCGGTGGCGGCACGGGGAAGGGGAAGGCGCCGGTCCACAGCGGACCGGCGCCTTCCGCGTACGCCTCCCGGGCCGCAGCCGCCCCCCGGGCCGGGTGCGGCGCTCAGACCCTGCCGCTGACCCGTCCCTGGAGCAGCCGGGACAGGGCCGCGTGCACGTCGTCCAGGGAGCGCTCCGGCTGGAACGACTTCCAGTCCAGCGCGGCCACCAGGACCATGCCGACCAGTGCCGCCGCCGTCAACTGGACGTCGATCTCGTCGCTGAACTCGCCGACCGCCACGCCTTCGCGCAGCACCCCCTCCACCACCGCGACCGCCTCCTGCCGCACCACCATCAGGGTGGACTGCCAGGCCCGGTTGGTGCGCCACAGCTCGGCGACGTACAGCTGGGTGAAGGCCGGGTAGCGGTCGATGAAGACCAGGCCCGCGCGGATCATCGCGTCCAGCGCGTCCACCTTGCAGCGGCCCTCGCGTGCCGCCTGCTCGGCCGCTTCCTTCAGGGAGGCGGTGAGCAGGCCGACGCCGTGCCTGAGCAGCTCTTCGAAGAGGACGGACTTGCTCGCGAAGTTGTAGTAGACCGTGCCCTTCGCGACCCCGGCCCGCTCGGCGATCTCGTCCACCGTGGTGGCGGAGAAGCCCTGCTCGGCGATGAGCGTGACGGCCGCCTCGTAGAGCTTCTGCCGGGTGGCCTCGCGGCGCGTGCTGCCGCCGGCCTTGGCGCTGCTGCTTTCCATGGCCCCGATTCTCACAGGTACGCGCGCGTGCGGGCGCTCGCCCCGGATCACAGGCTCAGCTCCGGGTGCAGCCGCGCCGGCGTCCACACCTGGCGGCGGCGGGCCGCGAGGGCGGTCAGCGCGAGGGCGCCGGCGGTGAACGCGGTGAGCACACCGCACGCCAGCCACACCGGGCCGAGCCCGCCGCCCGTGATCAGCCGGCGCAGCGCCTCCACGATGTAGCTCATCGGCAGGAACGGGTGGATCGCGTTGAAGAAGCCCGGGCTGGTCTGGACGGGGTAGGTGCCGCCCGCCGAGGTCAGCTGGAGCATCAGCAGCGCGAGCACGAGGATCCGGCCGGCGGCGCCGAAGTGGGCGTTCAGCCACTGCACGATCGCCGCGAAGCAGGCCGTGACCAGGAACAGGAAGCCGATCGTGCCGGCCGCCCGCAGCATCTGGAGGCCGACCGCCCAGTGCAGCACGGCCATCAGGGCGGCCACCTGGAGCACGCCCACGGCGACCACCGGGAGCCAGCCGGCGAACGCGATCCGCCAGGCGGAGGCACCGGCCGCCAGGGCCCGCCGGTTGAGCGGCGGGATCAGCATGTAGGCCACCATCGCGCCGACCCACAGCGACAGCGGGATGAAGTAGGGGGCGAAACCGGTGCCGTAGTTCGGCGCCTTGTGCAGGTCGTGCGAGGCGAGCTGGACCGGGTCGGCCATCACGCCGGTGCGCCGGTCGCGGTCCTGCTTGTCGTAGTCCGGGATCTTCTTCGCGCCCGAGTGCAGTCCGCCGGCGAGCTTGCCGGAGCCGTCGGACAGCTTGTACAGGCCGCCGTTGAGGGTCTCGGCGCCCGACTTCGCCGTGCCGATGCCCTTGTCCAGGGCGACCGCGCCGGTGTGGGCGGTGCCCAGTCCGGTGTGCAGCTTCTCGGCACCGGCAGCGACCTGGTGCGCGCCGGTGTTCAGCTTGTCGATCTTCTTGACGGCGTCCTCGACGTCCTCGGACAGGTGCGGTGCGCGCTCGGCGAGGGCGTCGGCCTGCTTCTGGAGCGCGCTCAGGTTGTCCCGCATCGTCTTCAGGTCGCCGTCCTGGTCGGCGATCAGCGTGTTGAGGTCGTCGGCGACGGTGGCCACCTCGGCGGCGGCCGTCCTGGCCCGCTTCAGCTCGGGGCAGGCCGGGTCGGGGAGCGTCGCGTTCTCGCAGCGCGCCCGGTAGATCTCGTCCAGGACGGCGGAGGAGGCGTGCGCGGTCTTCGCGGCGCCCGGCGCGAGCTTCACCAGCACGTCCAGGTTGTCCTTGACCGCCTTGGCCGAGTCGGAGACCAGCCGGGCGGTGTCCCCGATGGTCTTCTCGTTGTCCTTCAGGAACGGGCCCGCCTGGGCGTAGACGCCGTCGACCTTGTCGGCGAGCGCCTGGGTGCCGTCGGCGACCTGCCGCGAGCCCTCCTGGAGGTCGCCTGAGCCGGTGTCGAGCTTCTTCAGGCCCTTGGCCAGCTTGCCGCTGCCGCCCTTGGCGTCCTTCAGCCCGTCCGCGAGGTCCTTGGAGCCCCTCTCCGCCTTTCCGATCCCGCTGCTCAGCTTGTCGGCGCCCTGCGCGGCCGTGACGGTCTTGTCGTGGATGTCGGAGAAGGACACGAAGATCTTGTCCAGGAAGCTCCGGGAGGCCTTGGTGGACGCGGCCGAGCGCACCTCGTTGAAGACCGTGCGGGAGATCTGGCCGACGATGTAGTTGTTCGCGTCGTTGGTGCGCACCTGGAGGGCGCCGGTCTCCGGGGAGTCGCCGGAACTGGACGCGATCCGGCTGCTGAAGTCGGCCGGCATGGTGAGCGACAGGTAGTAGGTGCCGTCCTCGACGCCCGCGCGGGCCTCCTCGTCGCTCACCTCGTGCCATTCGAACGTCCGGCTGTCGCGCAGCCCGTCGACGATGTCGTCACCGGCGGTGATCTTCCTGCCGCCCGCCGTGGTGCCCTTGTCGTCGTTCACCAGGGCCACCGGGATGCGGTCCAGACGGCCGTACGGGTCCCAGAACGACCACAGGTACAGGGCGCCGTAGAGCAGCGGCAGCACGAGCAGCGCGACGAGGGCGGCCCGAGGAAGCTTCCCGCGCCCGAAGCGCCTCAGCTCAAGCGCGGCCAGCCTCGGTGAGCGCATCACCGGCGTCCTCCTTCTTCGGCTCGGATTCCTTCGGTGCGGATTCCTTCGGTGCGGAGTTCCTTGACTTGGAGTCCGCCGGCTCGGAGTTCCTTGGCTTGGAGTCCGTCGGTTCGGAGTCCGTCGGTCCGGAGTCCGTCGGTTCGGAGTCCGTCGGTCCGGAGTCCGTCGGCCCGGTCGGGACGTTGACGCAGTCCTCGGGAGCGGTGCGGCACACGGCCACGACCGTCGTGCCCGCGCGCGTGAGCGACCGCAACAGGTCCCAGACCTCGGCGCGTTCGGCGTCCGAGAGCTTCATGTCGACGTCGTCCACCCCGAGCAGCCGGGGCCGGCCGAGCAGGGCCAGCGCGAGCGACAGGCGCAGCTCCTGCGGCCGTTCGAGGTCGCGTACGGCCGTGCGCGAGCCCTTGGGGAGCGTCTCCAGGTCGAGTCCGGCGGCGGCCAGGGCCGCGTCGACCCGCAGCCGCGCCTCGTGGGCCCGCTGGGCGCGGGGGTGCAGCAGTCGGCGCAGGGAGTCGCCGAACCTGCGCTGCAACAGGGCCCGTTCGCGCAGGTGCTCCCCGACGGTGAGGGCCGGCTCCAGGTCGGTCACGCCGGTCACGTTCGCCACCGCGCTGACCCGGCGCAGGGCCGCCATCCGGCGGGGGAGTTCGAACCCGGCGACGGTGGCTACTCCTTCGGTGGGCTTCATCCGTCCCGTGAGTGCGAGCAGCAGACACGTGCGGCCGGAGCCGGACGGTCCCTCGATCGCGATCAGCGAGCCGGGCTCCGCGTCCAGGGCGACGCCGCGGAAGGCCCACCCCCGCGGCCCTTTGATCCCGAGCGCCTCGGCCCTGACGCCGGCGCCGGCCGGGCCGTCCGCGCCGGCCGTTCCGTGTGCGTCGTCCACAAGCCCCCCTGACGGCGTAGGCCGTAATTGAACTGACTGGTCAGTGCAAAAATACGCCCGAACCTACGATCGAGGCAAAAGCCCAGGTCAGAACGGATTGTCAGTGGCATACCGCACGATGGGCACATACGGCATTCGTGCCGTCACCCAGACGACAGGAGGTTCGTCATGGCCCACTCGTCCGCAGCCGCCGCACGCCGGCGCCGCGCCACCGGCCCTGCCCCCTCACTGACCGGCCCGGCGAGCGACGTGCACCCCGTGCTCCGCCGGGCCACGGCCCCGCCCGCCGCCCTCGACCTGCTCGCCCAGGCCCGTGCCGGACTGGAGGAGGCCACCGTCCTGGACACCCCGAACGAACGCTATGCGACGGCCCACCTCGCCGCCCTGCGGACCGCCGCCGCCGTGCTCGCCGCCCGGGGCCGGCCCGAGACCTCCCCGCGCCGCCGGGCCCGGATCCGCAGCGCCTGGGAGGTGCTGCCCGAGATCGCCCCGGAGCTGACCGAGTGGAGCGCGCTGTTCGCCTCCGGCGCCGCCCGCCGCGCCCGCGCCGAGGCGGGCATCCAGGGAGCGGCCGGACAGCGGGACGCCGACGACCTGATACGCGACGTGGAGATGTTCCTCCGCATCGTGGAGCGGATGCTGGTCCTCCAGCCGGTCCTGCCCCAGCCCCGCCAGGACCCCGCCGGCGACACCGCCGCCGACGGCACCGGCACCGGCGGGGACGGTCCGAGCGGGAGGGCCGGTCCGGGAGGTGATCTGCCGGACGCGGGCTGACCGCGGGGCGCCCCGCCGGGGAGGCGCACGGGGCGGCGCCGTCGCGGTGACCAGGCACGGCGTGGAGGCAATAGGGTGGACATCGCCTGAAGTCCCGCCCCGCCGAGGAGTCAACTGCCGTGTCGGACCCGATGCGCCCGCCCGTCTCCCACCACCACCCCCAGGCGACGTCGCCGCGCTCCGACCCCTCCCGTCCTCGCGCCTCCCTCCGTACGGCCGTGGTCTGGGAGGTCCTCCAGGACGCCCTGGACCGCCGGGTCAAGGGCGCGGGCCGGGATGCGCTGGACGTCCTGGACACCGGAGGCGGCAGCGGCAGGTTCGCCGTGCCCCTCGCCCGCCTCGGCCACCGCGTCACCGTGGTCGACCCCAGCCCCAACGCGCTGTTCGCGCTGGAGCGCCGCGCCGCCGAGGCCGGTGTCGCCGACCGGGTCAAGGGCGTCCAGGGCGACGTGCACGGTCTGTTCGACGTGGTCGAGCGCGGCGGCTACGACGCCGTCCTGTGCCACGGCGTCCTGGAGTACGTGGACGACCCGGCCGAGGGCATCCGCAACGCGGTCGCCGCGCTGCGCCCCGAGGGCGTCCTCAGCCTGCTCGCGGCCGGCCTCGGCGGTGCCGTGCTCGCCCGCGCCCTGGCCGGGCACTTCACCGAGGCCCGGCAGGCGCTCCAGGACCCCGACGGCCGCTGGGGCACCGGCGACCCCGTGCCCCGTCGCTTCACCGCCGAGCAGCTCACCGCGCTGGTCGAGGGCGCCGGTCTGCGGGTCGGCGCGGTGCACGGTGTACGCGTCTTCGCCGACTTGGTGCCCGGCGTCCTGGTGGACACCGAGCCCGGCGCCCTCGACGCGCTGTTGAAGCTGGAGGCCGCGGCGGCCGAGCTGCCCGCGTTCCACTCCGTCGCCACCCAGCTCCATGTGCTCGGTGAGACCACCGGCGCCCGCGAGGCCTGAGATCGCGACCGGCACGGGAGCGCATCACCGGGGCCGGGGCGCACAGGCGGGACGAGCCGCTGATCAGCGCCTCGGGCGCGGATGGAGTACGCCACAAGCCCCCCGATCGAGGGGTTTGCGCCGTATGATCGAGGTACACCGTCCGGCATGACGGGTCGGCCGCCGGGGAATGGAAGCCTCAGCGAGTCGGACGGCCATGACGGGCTCCGGTTGGCCAATTGGCGTAGAGGGGCGGGTTTCACGGGGGCGATTCCCTGCCTATCCTGAAGGGACCCCCCCGGTCGCCCCCGGCGACTGCACGATGAGGAGGACTCCGTGCCGCTCTCTGAGCACGAGCAGCGAATGCTTGAGCAGATGGAGCGAGCGCTGTACGCCGAAGACCCCAAGTTCGCGTCGGCGCTTGAGGGAAACGGACTGCGGACGTACACCCGGCGGCGGGTCTACCAGGCGGTCGCAGGCTTCCTCGCGGGTATCGCGCTCCTCATGGCCGGAATGGTCGCGCAGCTGATCTGGGTCAGCGTGGTGGGTTTCCTCGTCATGCTGGGCTGTGCCGTGCTCGCCGTCACCGGCTGGCGCAAGGCACCGAAGCCGGGTGAGCAGCCCCAGGGCGCCGCGCGCCGCCAGGTGCGGCCGAAGCGCTCCATGATGGACCGGATCGAGCAGCGCTGGCAGCGCCGCCGGGACGAACAGGGTCACTGACCGCGCCGCGCCTCCCACGGCGCCGGACACGCAGACATACGTGAGGGGCGGCCACCAGCCGGTGGCCGCCCCTCACACGTGCTCAGCCCTGCCTCACGGTGCTCGGCACGCTGCCGCTCAGCCGCACTGGGACGCGTGTCTCAGGGAGAGGCGCGCCGCCGCCGAGCCATTCCGCCCGCGCCGCGCCCGGTCGGCCGCGCTGGGAGCATCGGCCCCGCGTGCGTACAGCCCCGCACCGCTCGCGCCGCCCCTGCCCCCCCGCGTCGTCCATGCTGCCCGGAAAGCCCGCGCTGCCCGCGTTCAGCCCCGCTGCCCGGAAAGCCCGCGCCGCCCGCGTTCAGCCCCGCTGCCCGGACGGCCGGCGCAGGGTCGGGCGGGCCGCCGCGATCCGGGTGCGCAGGGCCGACCAGCGGGCCGACACCGCCCACAGCACCCGGACCGAGGAGCGGGGCAGGAACCGCGCCCGCAGCCGCGTCCCGGTGCTCACCGTGGACCGCAGCCCCTCGATCACCCGGCGCACGTCCTGCGCCGTCCCCGCCGCCGGGCGCGGGGCGGGCGCGTACAGCACCTGCTCCACGGCGTCCGCCACCCGGTGCACGGCGGCCCCGGTCGCCGGATCGAGATGGCCGAGCCGGACGATCCGGTCGGCGGCCTTGCGCGCGGTCAGCGACTCGTCCGGCGCGATGCCGTGGTCCCAGGCGCTGTCGGTCAGCTCCTGCCACGCCGCCAGGGTGTGCGCCGCCGAGCCCCCCGCCGTCCGGGCGTGCCCGCCCAGCCGGCGCCCGCGCAACCGCTCCCGCCACAGCAGCGGCGACAGCGGAACCGCCAGGACCAGCAGCGCGCCCAGCCCGGTCAGCGGCCACCACCACCAGCCGGCGCCGCCGTCCTCGTGGTGCGGGACCGCCGCCGCGGACGGGCTGCCGCAGGCCTGGAGCCTGCGCAGCTCACCGGCGCAGCTCTCGCTCGGCGAGGCCGCCGCCGAGGGCGCCGAGGACGCGCCCTTGGACGGCAGCGCCTCCTCCGGCAGCGAGCTGCCGGGCGTGTCCGACTGGGTGTACGACGGCGTGGTGCCCCGGGTGGGGGTCGGCTCGAAGCGGGTCCAGCCCACCCCCTCGAAGTACAGCTCGGGCCACGCGTGCGCGTCCTTCTGGTTCACCGCGACCGTGCCGTCGGCCTGCGGGGTGCCGGGCGCGAAGCCCACCGCGACCCGGGCCGGGATGCCGAGGGTGCGGGCCATCGCGGCCATCGCGAAGGAGAAGTGGACGCAGAAGCCCTGCTTCTTCTTCAGGAAATTGGCTATGGCGCCGGGGCCGCGGCCCACCTCCACCGAGGTGTCGTACTGGAAGCCCCCGTTGACCGCGAACCAGTCCTGGAGCCTCACGGCTTCCTCGTAGTGACTGCTCGCGCCCGCCGTGATCTCCTGCGCGGTGCGGGCCACCACCTTCGGCAGCGCGGACGGCACCTTGGTGTACTCGCGCCTCAGGGCGGCCGGCGGCTGCGGCGCGGCGGCGAGCTGCTGCGCCGTCGGCCGCACGTCCAGGCTGGTCACCTGGTAGGTCTGGCCGCGCGTGGTCTGGCCGCGGTCGCCGACGAGGGTCATCCCGACGGGCTCGTACCGCCACCGGCCGCTGACCTTCACATCGCTCGGCGGGTAGGGCATCGGCAGCCAGTCCTGCGCGTACCAGTCCGCCGCCGTGACGGTCGTCTTCACCTTGCCGCGCTCGATGTCCGAGCCCAGGCCAATGGGGGTGGGGAGCTTGTCCGGCACGCCGACGATGTGCCGCTGCGCCGGCTTCCAGGTGGTGCCGTCGAAGTCGTCCAGGGAGACGATGCGCAGGTACAGGTCGGAGATGTCGTTCGAGTCCGTCCGCAGCGTCAGCACCTGGCGGTCGTCGTTCGTGTTCAGGTTGTCGCGCAGGGACACCAGCGGGTTGACCGCCGAGATCGTGCCCCCGTTGCCGCCTCCCACCCCCACGCCGGTGCCCGCGGCGTCCAGCAGGCCGCCGTTGATCGTGGGCAGGGCGAGCGGCGCCACCAGGGCCACGCCGAGCGCGACCGCGCCGATCCGGCGTCCGGTGCGCACCGGCGCCACGGCGCCCTCCGGGCCGCCCGGGGTGCGCGGCGCGCCGCCGAAGACCCGGCCCCACTGGGCGAGCCGGTCCCGGCCCTCCGCGAGCAGCAGCATCAGATAGCCGGCCGCCGCCACCAGGAACCACAGCCAGTCCGCGCCGCCGCCGGACAGGCCCGCGGCCACCGAGTACAGCGCGAGCAGCGGCAGACCGGCCGGGGCCGCGCTGCGGAAGGTCACCGCGAGCGTGTCCACCAGCAGGCCGATCAGCAGCGCGCCGCCGATCAGCATCAGCTTGATGCCGTCGGTGAGCGGTGCCGGTGTCGCGTACCGGCTGACGTCGTCCGTGCCCTGCTGGAGCAGGTCGGCGAAGTACCGGAAGGTGTCCGGGCCGGGGATCAGCCCGATGAGCGCGTGCCCCCGGGCGAAGACCAGGGTCAGCAGCATCAGGGTGACCAGCGCCTGCGCCGCCACCGTCAGCGTCCGGCCCAGCGGCACCCGCCGGGCCGCCGCTCCCACCCCGGTCTGGATGGCCACCAGCGGGACCAGTTGCAGCAGCCAGGTCGGCTCGGTGACCAGCGGCAGCAGCGCGCAGGACGCCATCAGGGTGGCCGCCGCCGCGCACAGTGCCAGTCGTGCCCGCCCGCTCATCCGCGCGCCTCCCCGGTCACGGCGGTCAGCCCGGAGCGTTCCCGGTCCGCCTGCCGCCACAGTTCGTCCGGCGAGGCCCCGCGCGGCACGCTCAGCGCCGTCCAGCCCGCCTCGCGCAGCATCCGCAGCCGCTCCTCGTGCCGGCCGCCCGGCCGGGGCACGTCGGTCGCCTCCCGGGTCCAGGTGTCGGGGTCCAGCACGAAGGCGACGGCGCCGCCGCTGCGCCGGCTCATCTTGGCGACCGTCGCGGCCTGCTCCTCGTCCAGGTCGCCGAGGAAGGCGATCAGCAGCCCCTCGTTGCCGCCGCGCAGCACGTCGTACGCACGGGACAGCCCGGTGCCGTCGGAGTGGTCGATCACCGCCAGGGTGTCCATCATCAGCCCGGCGGCGTCCGCGGTCTCCTGGCCGGTGCCCGCGAACCCGTCGGCGCCCTCGCCGGGCACCGCGCTGCCGCTGTCGGTCAGCAGCCGTACCGAGAAGCCGCGCTCCAGCATGTGCACCAGCACGGAGGCGGCACCGGAGACGGCCCACTCGAAGGCCGAGTCCGGGCCCGCGCCCTCGTAGGCGCCGCCGCGGGTGTCCAGGAGCACGGTGCACCGGGAGCGCCGGGGCTGCTCCTCGCGGCGCACCATCAGCTCGCCGTAGCGGGCGGTGGACCGCCAGTGCACCCGGCGTAGGTCGTCGCCGTAGCGGTAGCCGCGCGGGATGACGTCGTCCTCGCCGGCGAGGGCCAGCGAGCGCTGGCGTCCGTCGCCGTACCCCTTGGCCTCGCCGCCGAAGCGGACCGGGGAGAGCGGCTCCACGCGCGGGATGACCGTCAGGGTGTCGTGCGTCGAGAAGGAGCGGGTCAGCTCGCACATGCCGAAGGGGTCGGTGAGCCGCAGCTGGAGGGGGCCGAGCGGATAGCGGCCCCGCAGGTCGGAGCGGACCCGGTAGGACACCTCGCGGCGACCGCCCGGCTCGACCCGGTCCAGCACGAAGCGGGGCCGGGGCCCGAGGACGTACGGCACCCGGTCCTGGAGCATCAGCAGGCCGGTGGGCAGCCGGGAGACGTTGTCCATGCGCAGGTGCACCCGCGCCTCGCTGCCCGCGGGGACGCGCGCGGGGGCGAGGCGGCGGCTCGCGGCCACCCGGTAGCGCGTGCGGTACAGCACGGCCGCGCAGATCAGGGGCAGCACGGCGAGCAGCAGGCCGACCCGCAGCAGCTCGCTCAGGCCCAGCACGAACGAGCAGATCGCGGCGGCGATCCCGGCCGCGAGGAAGGAGCGGCCCCGGGTGGTGAGCCCCGCCAGGGCCGTACGGACGCCGCCCGCCTCCCCGCGGTCGGCCTCCGCCGGCCCGGCCCCCCAGGAACTCATCACAGACTCCGCGGGGGCTGCTGGGGATAGGCCGGGACGTTGCGGCCCAGACCGCCGAAGCCGTTCTGCGGGGCCGGGGCCTGGGCGGTGGGCACCGGGGTGTGCTGGAGGATCTCCAGCACCACCTGCTCGGCCGTGCGGCGGTTCAGCTGGGCCTGCGCGGTGGGCAGCAGACGGTGGGCGAGGACGGCGACGGCGAGCGCCTGGACGTCGTCCGGCAGCGCGTACTCCCGGCCGGCGAGGGCCGCGGACGCCTTGGCCGCGCGCAGCAGGTGCAGCGTCGCGCGCGGGGAGGCACCGAGTCTGAGGTCGGGGTGGGTACGGGTGGCGGCGACCAGTTCGACCGCGTAGCGCCGGACCGGCTCGGCGACGTGCACCCCGCGCACCGCCTCGACCAGTTTCACGATCTCGTGCGCGTGCGCCACCGGCTGGAGGTCCTCCAGCGGGCTGACCCCGCCGTGGACGTCGAGCATCCGGAGCTCGGCCTCCACGCTCGGGTAGCCGACGGAGACGCGGGCCATGAAGCGGTCGCGCTGGGCCTCGGGCAGCGGGTAGGTGCCCTCCATCTCGACCGGGTTCTGGGTGGCCACCACCATGAAGGGGCTGGGCAGTTCGTACGTCTGCCCGTCGATGGTGACCTGCCGCTCCTCCATCGACTCCAGCAGCGCGGACTGGGTCTTGGGCGAGGCGCGGTTGATCTCGTCGCCGATCACGATCTGCGCGAAGATGGCGCCGGGCTTGAACTCGAAGTCGCGGCGCTGCTGGTCCCAGATGGACACGCCCGTGATGTCCGAGGGCAGCAGGTCCGGTGTGAACTGGATGCGCCGCACCGAGCAGTCGATGGACCGCGCCAGCGCCTTGGCGAGCATGGTCTTGCCCACCCCGGGGACGTCCTCGATCAGCAGGTGGCCCTCCGCGAGCAGCACGGTCAGCGCGAGTCGTACGACCTCGGGCTTGCCCTCGATCACGCCCTCCACCGAACCGCGCACCCGCTCCACCGTGGCGGTCAGATCATTGAGGTTCGCTCGATCGTCATAGGTCGTCACCCGGCCCTCCTCGGCCCGTTCATTCCGGGCCGACGCTCTCGTGCGAAACCGGCCCACCCCGAAACACGGACACCACGCGGGAAGAGTTCCGCGTGACGTCACACCCCCGCATTCTTGCTGCCGTTACCGATTCGTGTCACTCGCCTGTGGACAACTGCCCGCACGATGCCGGTCTTACGACATTTCGACCGCATTTTCGATACGGGACGGCGGGGCGCGTACCGGGGCGGTGGGCCGGCGCCCCGGGTCAGGCCGGGTCGACCTCGCGCAGCAGTCCGGTGCGCACGTCGAAGACGAAGCCGCGGACGTCGTCGGTGTGCAGCAGGAACGGCGAGGTGCGCACCCGCTGCATGGACTGGCGCACGTCCTGGTCCACGTCGCGGAAGGACTCCACCGCCCAGGACGGGCGCTGCCCGATCTCCATCTCCAGTTCGGTGCGGAAGTCCTCGGTGAGGGCCTCCAGGCCGCAGCCGGTGTGGTGGATGAGCACGATGCTGCGGGTGCCGAGCTTGCGCTGGCTGATGGTCAGCGACCGGATGACGTCGTCGGTGACCACACCGCCCGCGTTGCGGATCGTGTGGCAGTCGCCGAGCTGGAGGCCGAGGGCCTGGTGCAGGTCGAGGCGGGCGTCCATGCACGCGACGACGGCGACGTGGAGAACGGGGCTGGCGTCCATACCGGGGTCCGTGAACGCCTCGGCGTACCGCCGGTTGGCCTCCACGAGGCGGTCGGTCACGGTGTCGCCGGCTGTTATGGCGCCTTCGGATCCAGTGGGCACTGCTGCGGAAGTCGTCATACTGACGACGTTACTGGTCACACGAGGTTCCGGCGTGCTGTGAGAGGGGGTGAAAATCGTCATCGTGGCGTGTTGTGAGCCAACCCACATGGAGGGCATACCCGACCGGACGGATGAATCCGTTCGAATGACCGCACCGGTCCGCGCGCGGTGCGCGACGCGCAGGCCGGTTGATTGACCGCGAGACAGGGTGGACTAAAGTGGCGCGAAGCGGGAGGCGTGGCTCTTCCTGCTGGTGAAACCCCCGGAGACCCCGGCATGCGCCCGGACCGTCTCCCCACGCGCGCGGCGCGTACGTACGGCTCGGCCTCCTCCCGCTCCCGGTCGGCTGACGCTTCCGGCGCCGGCAGGCCGCCCCTTCACGAGCTGGCGGGGACCCGCGGCGGTGCGTATCCTGCGCCGGATCCTGAGAGGCCCCCTTGAGCCAGAGTCGACACGTCCCGGTGATGCTCCAGCGGTGCCTGGATCTGCTGGCGCCCGCCCTGGAGCGGCCGGGCGCGGTGGTCGTCGACTGCACCCTCGGCCTCGGCGGGCACAGCGAGGCGCTGCTCGGCCGGTTCCCCGAGGCGCGGCTGATCGGCCTCGACCGGGACAAGGAGGCGCTGCGGCTGTCCGGCGAGCGGCTGGCCCCCTACGGGGACCGCGCCACCCTCGTGCACGCCGTGTACGACGAGCTGCCCGAGGTGCTGGACCGGCTCGGCATCGCGCGCGTGCAGGGCGTGCTGTTCGACCTCGGCGTCTCCTCCATGCAGCTGGACGAGGCCGGCCGCGGCTTCGCCTACGCGCAGGACGCGCCCCTGGACATGCGCATGGACCAGACGACCGGGATCAGCGCCGCCGAGGTCCTCAACACCTACCCGGCCGGCGAACTCGTGCGGATCCTGCGGGCGTACGGCGAGGAGAAGCAGGCCAAGCGGATCGTCGCCGCGATCGTCCGGGAGCGCGAGAAGGAGCCGTTCGGCACCAGCGCGCGGCTCGTGGAACTCATCCGGGACGCGCTGCCGCAGGCCGCCAAGCGCACCGGCGGCAACCCGGCCAAGCGGACCTTCCAGGCGCTGCGCATCGAGGTCAACGGCGAACTGTCGGTCCTGGAGCGGGCCATCCCGGCCGCCGTGAAGGCCCTGGACGTCGGCGGGCGCGTCGCCGTGCTGTCGTACCACTCGCTCGAAGACCGGCTCGTCAAGCAGGTGTTCGCGGCCGGGGCCGCCACCACCGCGCCGCCCGGGCTGCCCGTCGTGCCCGAGCGGTACCAGCCGCGGCTCAAGCTGCTCACCCGTGGTGCCGAACTTCCCACCGAGGAAGAGATCGCCGAGAACCGCCGGGCCGCACCGGCCAGACTGCGGGGTGCCGAGCGCATCCGGGAGGACGTCGAGTGAGCGAGACGGGTCGGAAGGGTTCCCCCGCGCAGCGGGGGAGCGGTGTCCCGCACGCACCGGGGGAGCAGTGAGCAGGAAACCCGAGCTGAAGGGGAGGGCCGCCCGGCTGGCCCGGCTCCTCCCGGCCGGCCGCGCCCAGGCGGCCCGCACCCCGTTCGTCCTGCTCGTCGTCCTGCTCCTCGGCGGCGGCCTCATCGGCCTGCTGGTGCTGAACTCCGCGCTCAGCGAGGGGTCGTTCGAACTCGCCGACCTGGAGAAGCGGACGAAGAACCTCACCGACGAGGAGCAGGCCCTCCAGCGGGACATCGACGCCTACTCGTCCCCGGACGCCTTGCAGCGCCGCGCCCGCGAACTCGGCATGGTCCCCGGCGGCGACCCGGCCTTCCTCGGCCCCGACGGCACCGTCAAGGGCGTCCCCGGCGTCGCCGCCCCCGAGCCCGCCGCCCTCATGGCCCCGGCCGGCACCGGCCCCCTCACCCCGGCCGGCGCCCCCCTCTCCACGGCCCCGCCCGTCGCCCCGGCCCCCACCGCGCCGCCCCGGTCCCCGGGCGACCCGGCAGCCGCGCCCCCCGCGCCGCCCGCCACCCTCCAGCCCATCCCCGCCCCGACCCCCGGCAGGTGACGGAAGTGTCCGACAGGGAACCGCCGCGCCACCGCGTAGCCGGGCCCGCGTACTCCGGCCCGCCGGCGCCGGGCGGACACCGCTCCCCGCGCCGGCCGCCGTGCGCCACCCGGTGCCGGCCGGCCCGGAACGCGTCGCGCTCCGGTGGCGGCGGCTCGTCCGGGTGTCAGGCGCGGCCGCTCCCGCGCGCGCGGCGGCGCTGTCAGGCCGTCCGGCGGCGAGCGGCCCGGACGCCGGCCCCGGCAGGTGCGATGACGCCGTTCGCGATCCCCCAGCCCACCCCTACCCCGACCCCCGGCAGGTGACGGAAGTGTCCGACAGGGAACCGCCGCGCCGCCGTGTGCCCGGGCCCGCCAAGCCTCCCCGGCCGCGGGGTGCCGTCCGGCGGCAGCCCGGGCCTGGCGCCCGGCCGGTCCGCCGCTCCGGCGGGGCCCGGCCCCCGGTGTCGCGCCCCCTCCGGCTCGGCAGCCCCCGGCCCCGGCTGCGCCTGGTCAGCCTCGCCCTGACCCTGGTGCTGCTCGCCTTCGTGGTGCGGCTGCTCCAGGTCCAGGCCGTCGACGCGAGCTCCTACACGGCGCGGGCCGAGCAGAACCGGTACGTGGTGCACACGCTGGCCGCCGAGCGCGGCGAGATCACCGACCGCAACGGCGTCGCCCTCGCCGTCAGCGAGGACGCGTACGACATCACGGCCGACCCGACGATGTTCGGCCGCGCGCAGCTGAAGATCTCCGACGGCCCGGAGAAGGCCGCCGCGCTGCTCGCCCCGATCCTCGGCCAGGACCAAGCCGCGCTCGTGCGGAAACTGCGCCCCGCGAACAAGAACTCCCGCTACACCCGGCTCGCCGCCCGGCAGACCCCGCAGGTCTGGAAGCAGATCAAGGACCTGAAGACCGCGCTCACGAACAAGTCGGAGACGGACCACACCACCGTCAACGTGCTGGCCGGTGTCTTCGCGGACCCCAGCAGCCAGCGCGTGTACCCCAACGGCGACCTGGCCGCCGGGATACTGGGCTGGGTCAACGCCGACGGCCAGGGCGGCGGCGGCATCGAGCAGGAGCTGGACAAGCAGCTGTCCGGGAAGGACGGCAAGGTCCGCTACGCCCAGGCCGGCGGACGCCAGGTGCCGACGGCCGGGTCCACGGAGACCCCCGCCGTGCCCGGCTCCGACGTCGAGCTGACCATCGACCGCGACATCCAGTGGGCCGCGCAGGACGCGATCAGCGAACAGGTGAGGAAGTCCAAGGCGGACCGGGGCTACGTCATCGTCCAGGACACCCGCACCGGCCAGATCCTCGCCATGGCCAACTCGCCCGGCTTCGACCCCAACGACCTGTCGAAGGCCGACGGCGACGCCATGGGCAACGCGGCCGTCCAGGACGCCTACGAGCCCGGTTCCACGGCGAAGGTGATGTCGATGGCGGCCGTGCTGGAGCGGAACGTCGCGACCCCGCTCACCCATGTCGTCGTACCCAACCGGCTGCACCGCGGCGACCGGCTCTTCCAGGACGACATCGACCACGCCACCTGGCACCTGACCCTCAACGGCGTGCTCGCCAAGTCCAGCAACATCGGCACCATCCTGGCCACCGGCGAACTCGGCAAGACCCAGCCCGAAGCCAACAAGGTCCTCTACTCCTACCTGCGCAAGTTCGGCATCGGCAGCCCCACCGGCCTCGGCTTCCCCGGCGAGACCGCCGGCATCCTCGCGCCGCCGCAGAAGTGGTCCACCTCTCAGCAGTACACGATCCCTTTCGGCCAGGGCTTCTCCATCAACGCGATGCAGGCCGCCTCCGTCTACTCGACCATCGCCAACGGCGGCGTCCGCGTCCAGCCGACCCTGGTGCGCGGCACCAAGGGCGCCGACGGCAGCTTCACCCCCGCTCCGAAGCCCGAGCAGACACGGGTCGTCAGCGAGAAGACCGCCAAGAGCCTCGCGCAGATGCTGGAGTCCGTCGTCGACGACGGGCAGGGCACCGGCATCAAGGCCCGCATCCCCGGGTACCGGGTCGCGGGCAAGACCGGCACGGCCAACCGTGTGGATCCGGTCACCGGCCGCTACCGCGGCTACACGTCGTCCTTCGCCGGCTTCGCCCCCGCCGACAACCCGCGGATCACCGTCTACTGCGCCATCCAGAACGCCACCTCGGGCAGCTACTTCGGCGGCCAGATCTGCGCCCCCATCTACAAGCAGGTGATGGAGTTCGCCCTGAAGACCCTCCAGGTCCCGCCGACCGGCGCGAAGGCCGCCAACCTGCCCGTCGACTACAAGCCCTGATCAGCACCTCGGAAACACCAGGAACCAGCTCGTGACAACGATCACCCCGGACCCCGGGAACCAAGGCGGCCACAGGCCCTCACTTCGCTCCGGAGCGGGTGCGCCCGGTACGCTCACCGCCGTGCCACACGCTGATCAGTCCCCCATCACCCAGAAGGGCCAACCCGTGACCTATCCGGGACTGCCCCGGCCGACGACGCTCCCCGCCACACCCCTCGCGGAGCTCGCCGGCCAGCTGGGTGTCACCGCGCCGGAAGCCGTCGCCGAGGTCACGGGGATCACCCACGACTCGCGCGCGGTCCGCCCCGGTGACCTGTACGCCGCCCTCCCGGGCGCCCGGCTGCACGGCGCCGACTTCGTCACCCAGGCCGCGAGCCTGGGCGCCGTCGCCGTGCTCACCGATCCCACGGGCGCCGAGCGCGCCGCCGCGTCCGGGCTGCCCGTCCTGGTGGTCGAGGACCCGCGCGGGCGGATGGGAGAGCTCGCGGCCACGATCTACCGCCACCCGGGCCGCGACCTGCTCCAGATCGGCATCACCGGCACCTCCGGCAAGACCACCACCGCCTACCTGGTGGAAGGCGGCCTGAAGACCGTCCGGTCGACCGGCCTCATCGGCACCGTCGAGATCCGCATCGGCGACGAGCGCATCAAGTCCGAGCGCACCACGCCCGAAGCCACCGACCTCCAGGCCCTGTTCGCCGTCATGCGCGAAGGGGGCGTCGAGGCGGTCGCCATGGAGGTCTCCAGCCACGCCCTGGTCCTCGGCCGGGTCGACGGCTGCGTCTTCGACGTCGCCGTCTTCACCAACCTCAGCCCGGAACACATGGAGTTCCACTCCGACATGGAGGACTACTTCCGGGCCAAGGCACGGCTGTTCACGCCGGAACGCAGCGCGTTCGGCGTGGTCAACGCGGACGACGAGTACGGCCGCCGGCTCGCGAAGGAGGCGACCGTGCCGGTCGTCACCTTCTCCGCCGAGGGCCACCCGGACGCCGACTGGCGCGCCCAGGACGTCCAGGTCGGCCCCATGGACTCGACGTTCACCGTGCTGGGTCCGAACGGCGAGCGCGTGCACGCCAAGTCGCCGCTGCCGGGCCCCTTCAACGTGGCGAACACCCTCGCCGCCATCGTCGCCCTCGCCGCGGCCGGCCTGGACCCGCAGACCGCCGCCGACGGCATCGCCGCCGTCCCGGGCGTCCCGGGCCGCCTGGAGCGCGTCGACGCCGGGCAGCCCTACCTGGCGGTGGTCGACTACGCCCACAAGACCGACGCCGTCGAGTCGGTGCTCAAGGCGCTGCGCAAGGTCACCAAGGGGCGGCTGCACGTCGTCCTCGGCTGCGGCGGCGACCGCGACCAGACCAAGCGCGCCCCGATGGGCGCCGCCGTGGCCCGGCTCGCCGACACGGCCGTACTGACCTCCGACAACCCCCGCTCCGAGGATCCCCTCGCGATCCTCGCGACCATGCTCCAGGGCGCGGCCTCCGTGCCCGCGCACGAGCGTGGCGAGGTCCTCCTCTTCGAGGACCGGGCCGCCGCCGTGGCCGCCGCCGTGGGCCGCGCCCAGGCCGGCGACACCGTGCTGGTCGCGGGCAAGGGCCACGAGCAGGGCCAGGACATCGCCGGCGTGGTCCGTCCCTTCGACGACCGCCAGGTGCTTCGCGAAGCTATCCAGAAGACCCAGGGATGAAAATCCAGAAGACCCAGGGGATGAACTTGTGATCGCCCTCTCCCTCGCCGAGATCGCAGCTGTCGTCGGCGGGCAGACGCACGACATACCGGATCCGTCCGTGCAGGTCACGGGACCGGTCGTCCGGGACTCCCGCGAGGTGGTGCCCGGCAGCCTGTTCGCCGCCTTCGTCGGCGAGCGCGTGGACGGCCACGACTACGCCCGGGCGGTGACCGAGGCCGGCGCGGTCGCCGTGCTGGCCTCCCGCCCGGTCGGCGTTCCCGCGATCGTCGTCGAGGACGTCCAGACGGCCCTCGGCGCCCTCGCCCGGCACGTCGTACACCGGCTCGGCGCGACCCTCGTCGCCCTGACCGGCTCGGCCGGCAAGACCAGCACCAAGGACCTCATCGCCCAGGTGCTGCGGCGCAAGGCACCGACGGTGTTCACGCCCGGCTCGCTCAACAACGAGATCGGGCTGCCGCTGACCGCCCTGTCCGCCACCGAGGAGACACGGTTCCTCGTGCTGGAGATGGGCGCCCGGGGCATCGGGCACATCCGCTACCTCACCGGTCTCACCCCGCCGAGGATCGGCCTGGTGCTCAACGTCGGCAGCGCCCACATCGGCGAGTTCGGCGGACGTGAGCAGATCGCCCAGGCCAAGGGCGAACTCGTGGAGGCCCTCCCCCCGGCGGAGGAGGGCGGCGTGGCGATCCTCAACGCCGACGACCCGCTGGTGCGGGCCATGGCCTCCCGTACCAAGGCGAAGGTGGTCCTTTTCGGAGAGTCGGCCGAAGCGGACGTACGGGCCGAGAACGTACGACTCACGGACAGCGGACAGCCCTCCTTCAGGCTTCACACACCCTCCGGTGCAAGTGATCTGACGATGCGCCTGTACGGTGAGCACCACGTGTCGAACGCGCTCGCCGCGGCCGCCGTCGCCCATGAGCTGGGCATGTCCGCGGAAGAGATCGCCACCGCGCTCTCGGAGGCGGGCTCCCTCTCCCGCTGGCGCATGGAGGTCACCGAGCGCCCGGACGGCGTGACCATCGTCAACGACGCCTACAACGCCAACCCCGAGTCCATGCGGGCCGCCCTCAGGGCGCTCGCGGCCATGGGCAAGGGGCGCCGCACGTGGGCGGTGCTCGGCAAGATGGCCGAGCTGGGGGACGAGGCGCTCGCCGAGCACGACGCCGTCGGACGGCTCGCCGTCCGGCTCAACGTCAGCAAGCTCGTCGCCGTCGGGGGGATTGAGGCCTCCTGGCTGCAATTGGGCGCATATAACGAGGGTTCGTGGGGTGAGGAGTCGGTGCACGTGTCCGACGCACAGGCGGCGATCGACCTGTTGCGCAGCGAGTTGCGCCCGGGGGACGTCGTGCTCGTGAAGGCGTCCCGTTCGGTGGGTCTGGAGAGCGTCGCCCAGGCGCTCGTCGAGACCGGTGCCGAGGGTGAGGTTGCCGCCCGATGATGAAGCAGATCCTGTTCTCAGGAGTCATTGGCCTCTTCCTGACGCTGGTCGGCACTCCGCTGCTGATCAAGCTCCTCGCCCGCAAGGGCTACGGCCAGTACATCCGTGACGACGGCCCGCGCGAGCACGCCAGCAAGCGCGGTACGCCGACCATGGGCGGTATCGCCTTCATCCTGGCGACGATCGCCGCGTACTTCCTGAGCAAGCTCATCACCGGTTACCCGCCCACCTACTCCGGGCTGCTGGTCCTCGGCCTGATGTTCGGCATGGGCCTGGTCGGCTTCCTCGACGACTACATCAAGATCGTCAAGCGGCGCTCGCTGGGCCTGCGGGCCAAGGCCAAGATGGCCGGCCAGCTGATCGTCGGCATCGCCTTCGCCGTGCTGTCGCTCCAGTTCTCCGACGCCCGCGGCAACACCCCGGCCTCCACCAAGCTGTCGTTCATCACCGACTTCGGCTGGTCCATCGGCCCGGTGCTGTTCGTCGTCTGGGCGCTGTTCATGATCCTCGCGATGTCGAACGGCGTGAACCTCACCGACGGTCTGGACGGCCTGGCCACCGGTGCCTCCGTGCTCGTCTTCGGCGCCTACACCTTCATCGGCGTCTGGCAGTTCCAGGAGTCCTGCGCCAACGCGGGCACCCTGACCAACCCCGGTGCCTGCTACGAGGTGCGCGACCCGCTCGACCTCGCGGTCGTCGCCTCCGCGCTGATGGGCGCCTGCCTCGGCTTCCTGTGGTGGAACACCTCGCCGGCGAAGATCTTCATGGGCGACACCGGCTCGCTCGCCCTCGGCGGTGTCCTCACCGGCCTGGCCATCCTCTCCCGCACGGAGCTGCTGGTGGCCATCATGGGCGGCCTGTTCGTCCTCATCACCATGTCGGTCGTCATCCAGGTCGGCTCCTTCCGGCTCACCGGCAAGCGCGTCTTCCGGATGGCACCGCTCCAGCACCACTTCGAACTCAAGGGCTGGTCCGAGGTCCTGGTGGTGGTCCGATTCTGGATCATCCAGGGCATCTGTGTGATCGTCGGACTGGGCCTCTTCTACGCGGGATGGGCAGCGGACAAGTGACCTCCTCGGTGCCTTCTGGGCCTTCCGACTTCCAGGGCAAGCACGTCACCGTCGCCGGGCTCGGCGTCTCCGGCGTCCCGGCGGCGAAAGTGCTGCACGCGCGCGGGGCGATCGTCACCGTCGTCAACGACGGCGACGACGCACGCGCGCGGGAACAGGCCGCGGAGCTGGAGGCGCTCGGCATCACCGTGCGCCTCGGCGACGGCGAGACCCTGCCGGAAGGCACCGAGCTGATCGTCACCGCGCCCGGCTGGAAGCCGGACAAGCCGCTGTTCCTCGCCGCCGGGAAGGCCGGTGTGCCGGTCTGGGGCGACGTGGAGCTGGCCTGGCGGCTGCGCGGCCCGGACGCGGCCCCCTGGCTGGCGGTGACGGGCACCAACGGCAAGACCACGACCGTCCAGATGCTCGCCTCCATCCTGAAGGCGGCGGGCCTGCGCACGGCCGCCGTGGGCAACATCGGCGTCTCCCTGCTGGACGCGGTCCTCGGCGAGGAACCGTACGACGTCCTCGCCGTGGAGCTGTCCAGCTACCAGCTCCACTGGGCGCCCTCCCTGCGGGCGCACTCCGCGGTGGTCCTCAACCTCGCGCCGGACCACCTGGACTGGCACGGCTCCATGGAGGCGTACGCGCGCGACAAGGGCCGCGTCTACGAGGGCAACCAGGTCGCCTGCGTCTACAACGTCGCCGACAAGGCCACCGAGGACCTCGTGCGCGAGGCCGACGTCGAAGAGGGCTGCCGCGCCGTCGGGTTCACGCTCGGCACGCCCGGCCCCTCCCAACTCGGCGTCGTGGACGGCATCCTGGTCGACCGGGCCTTCGTGGAGAACCGGCAGAAGAACGCGCAGGAGCTGGCCGAGGTCTCCGACGTCGACCCGCCCGCGCCGCACAACATCGCCAACGCCCTCGCCGCCGCCGCCCTCGCCCGCGCCTTCGGGGTGCCCGCGAGCGCCGTACGGGACGGTCTGCGGGCCTTCCGCCCGGACGCCCACCGCATCGCGCACGTCGCCGACATCGACGGGGTCGCGTACGTGGACGACTCCAAGGCGACCAATACCCACGCCGCGGAAGCATCGTTGGCGTCCTATGAACCGATCGTGTGGATCGCGGGCGGTCTGGCGAAGGGCGCGACCTTCGACGAGCTGGTCGCCAGGTCGGCGAAGCGGCTTCGCGGTGCCGTCCTGATCGGTGCCGACCGGGCCCTGATCCGGGACGCCCTCGCGCGACACGCGCCGGAAGTACCCGTGGTCGACCTCGACCGGACCGACACTGGGGCGATGCTCCAGGCGGTGACGGAAGCGAAGCGGCTGGCGCAGCCCGGCGACACGGTGCTGCTGGCCCCGGCCTGTGCCTCCATGGACATGTTCACCAACTACAACCAGCGCGGTGACGCGTTCGCGGCGGCGGTCCGCGAACTCGGCGCCTGACCCCGGCCGCCTGCCGGGCGGATCTTGGGAGGGACGCGTGGGACGGTCGACGTTCAACGGAGGCGCCGATGCCCAGTAGCCGTACCGGCCGGCCACCCGTGCAGCGGGCGTCCCGGCGCCCGCGCGCCGCCGTTCCCCGGCACCCGCGCGAGAACCCCGTACAACGGCTCTACACCCGCGCGCGCAGGGCCTGGGACCGGCCGCTGACCGCCTACTACCTGATCGTCGGCGGCAGTGTGCTGATCACCGTGCTGGGCCTGGTGATGGTCTACTCGGCCTCCCAGATCACCGCGCTCCAGCTGTCGCTGCCCGGGTCGTACTTCTTCCGCAAGCAGTTCCTCGCCGCGCTGATCGGCGGCGCACTGCTGTTCGCCGCCTCCCGCATGCCGGTGAGGCTGCACCGGGCGCTGGCCTACCCGATCCTCGCCGGCGCCGTCTTCCTGATGGCCCTGGTGCAGGTGCCCGGGATAGGGATGGCGGTCAACGGCAACCAGAACTGGATCTCCCTCGGCGGCTCTTTCCAGATCCAGCCCAGCGAGTTCGGCAAGCTCGCCCTGGTGCTGTGGGGGGCGGACCTGATCGCCCGCAAGCAGGAGAGGAAGCTGCTGACCCAGTGGAAGCACATGCTGGTGCCGCTGGTCCCGGTCGCGTTCCTGCTGCTCGGGCTGATCATGCTCGGCGGCGACATGGGCACCGCGATCATCCTCACGGCGATCCTCTTCGGCCTGCTCTGGCTGGCGGGCGCGCCGACTCGGCTGTTCGCGGGCGTGCTGTCCGTCGCCGGCCTGATCGGTGTGACGCTCATCAAGACGAGCCCCAACCGGATGGCCCGCCTCGCCTGCATCGGCGCCACCGAGCCCAAGGCCGGGGTCGCCGACTGCTGGCAGGCCGTGCACGGCATCTACGCCCTGGCCTCCGGCGGGCTCTTCGGCTCCGGACTCGGCGCGAGTGTGGAAAAATGGGGCCAACTCCCGGAAGCGCACACCGACTTCATCTTCGCCGTCACCGGTGAGGAACTGGGCCTGGCGGGGACGCTGTCGGTGCTCGCCCTGTTCGCGGCTCTAGGCTATGCGGGTATCCGCGTGGCCGGACGCACGGAGGACCCCTTCGTGAGGTATGCCGCGGGAGGCGTGACCACCTGGATCACCGCCCAGGCGGTGATCAACATCGGTGCGGTGCTCGGTCTGCTGCCGATCGCCGGTGTCCCCCTCCCGCTGTTCTCCTACGGAGGGTCCGCCCTGCTGCCGACCATGTTCGCCATCGGGCTGCTGATCGCCTTCGCGCGCGACGAGCCCGCTGCGCGGGCAGCGCTTGCGATGCGGCAACCTCGCTTTGGTAGAAAGCGGGCGGGAGACCCAGGGCCCGTCAAAAGGCCGACCGGGGCTCCTCGGAGATGGAACACGATGCGACGGCGTGCCTCGGCGGCGCGTTCGTCCGGAGAGCGGTGAATTTCGGTGCATGTCGTACTCGCCGGTGGAGGGACCGCCGGCCACATCGAGCCCGCGCTCGCCCTCGCGGACGCCCTGCGCAGGCAGGACCCGACCGTGGGGATCACGGCCCTGGGCACGGAGCGCGGCCTGGAGACCCGGCTCGTCCCGGAGCGCGGCTACGAGCTGGCGCTGATCCCGGCGGTGCCGCTGCCGCGCAAGCCCACCCCCGAGCTGATCACCGTCCCGGGCCGGCTGCGCGGCACGATCAAGGCGGCCGAGCAGATCCTGGAGCGCACCAAGGCGGACTGCGTGGTCGGCTTCGGCGGCTATGTCGCCCTGCCCGGCTATCTGGCCGCCAAGCGCCTCGGCGTGCCCATCGTGATCCACGAGGCCAACGCCCGTCCGGGCCTGGCCAACAAGATCGGCTCGCGGTACGCGGCCCGGGTCGCCGTCTCCACCCCGGACAGCAAGCTGCGTGACGCCCGCTACATCGGCATCCCGCTGCGCCGCTCCATCGCCACGCTGGACCGCGCCGCCGTCCGTCCCGAGGCCCGCCACCGCTTCGGCCTCGACCCCAACCTGCCCACGCTGCTCGTCTCCGGCGGCTCGCAGGGCGCCCGGCGGCTGAACGAGGTGACCCAGGCGGTCGCCCCGTGGCTCCAGCAGGCCGGCATCCAGATCCTGCACGCGGTCGGCCCGAAGAACGAACTGCCGCAGGTGCACCAGATGCCGGGAATGCCCCCCTACATCCCGGTAAGTTACCTGGACCGGATGGACCTCGCGTACGCGGCGGCCGACATGATGCTCTGCCGCGCGGGTGCGATGACCGTCGCCGAACTCTCCGCCGTCGGGCTCCCGGCCGCGTACGTCCCGCTGCCCATCGGCAACGGCGAACAGCGGCTCAACGCCCAGCCGGTGGTCAAGGCCGGCGGCGGACTCCTCGTCGACGACGCGGACCTGACCCCCGAGTGGGTGCAGCAGAACGTGCTGCCCGTGCTCGCCGACCCGCACCGGCTGTACGAGATGTCCCGCGCGGCGAGCGAGTTCGGCCGCCGGGACGCCGACGACCTGCTCGTCGGCATGGTGTACGAGGCGATCGCCTCGCGCCGATAGGACCGTATGACGAAAGGGCAGTGAGCAGCGTGGCCGGACCCTCCACCGCCGAGCGCGGTGAACGCCAGCAGGAGTCGTCCGGCCCGCCGCCCGCCCGCGGGCCGGGCCGGCGGCGCCTTCGCGCGATCGCCGCCCTGGCCGCCCTCCTCGTGCTCCTGGGCGCCGGTTCCGTCTGGGTCCTGTACGGCTCGTCGTGGCTGCGCGTCGAGCACGTCTCGGTGTCGGGCACGCGCGTGCTGACGCCGGCCGAGGTGCGCCGGGCGGCGGCCGTGCCTGTCGGAAAACCGATGATTTCCGCCGACATGGATGCCATCGAAGCCCGACTTCGTCGGAAATTGCCCCGAATTGACACCGTTGATGTGGCGCGTTCCTGGCCGCACGGAATCAGCCTGAAAGTGATCGAGCGCACTCCGGTGCTGCTGATCCGAAAGGGCGCGAACTTCGTCGAAGTCGACGACGACGGGGTGCGCTTCGCCACGGTCGCGCAGGCGCCGAACGGCGTTCCGATGCTGCGCCTGTCCGCGTCCCGGACGGGTCCGGGCGCCGCCAGCTTCCGGCGCTTCGGCACCGACCGGCTGGTACGCGAGGCGGTCCGGGTCGCGGGGGACCTGCCGGCCGCCGTGGCGAAGACCGCCCGGAGCGTCCACGTGCGCACCTACGACGACATCACGCTGGAGTTGGCCGGCGGCCGCACCGTCGAGTGGGGCAGCGGCGAACAGGGCCGCGCCAAGGCACGGGCCCTCACGGCTCTCATGAAAGCATCTCCCGGCGCGCGGCACTTCGATGTCAGCGTCCCCACCGCCCCTGCGTCATCGGGTAGTTGACGCACATCCGCGCAGGCCAGCACCCTGGTTGGGCACCGCTACGGCTGATCACATAGGGTGAAAAGAAAAACGGGAGGTTCGGCGTGTTCGTTGAACGGGCGCCACTTGTCGACTTAGTGTCCTGTTCAGAAGACTCCAGGGAACAGACACACTGGTAACCCTAAACTTCAGGGTTAGGGTTCGGGTCGGCGTTACGGACCGTCCCATTCGGCATCCGTCGTCCCGGCGCGGGGCACCGCACGGCGGCGACAACGTAATTCGAGGCGAGAGGCCTTCGACGTGGCAGCACCGCAGAACTACCTCGCAGTCATCAAGGTCATCGGTGTCGGCGGCGGTGGTGTCAATGCCATCAACCGGATGATCGAGGTCGGTCTCAAGGGCGTCGAGTTCATCGCCATCAACACCGACGCACAGGCGCTGTTGATGAGCGACGCCGACGTCAAGCTCGACGTCGGCCGCGAACTCACCCGCGGACTCGGCGCCGGAGCCAACCCGGCCGTCGGCCGCAAGGCCGCCGAGGACCACCGCGAGGAGATCGAGGAGGTCCTCAAGGGGGCCGACATGGTCTTCGTGACGGCCGGTGAAGGCGGCGGCACCGGCACCGGCGGCGCGCCCGTCGTGGCCAACATCGCGCGCTCGCTCGGCGCCCTCACCATCGGCGTGGTCACCCGCCCGTTCACCTTCGAGGGACGGCGTCGCGCGAACCAGGCCGAGGACGGCATCGCCGAACTCCGCGAAGAGGTCGACACCCTCATCGTCATCCCGAACGACCGGCTGCTGTCCATCTCGGACCGCCAGGTCTCGGTCCTGGACGCCTTCAAGTCCGCCGACCAGGTCCTGCTCTCCGGTGTTCAGGGCATCACCGACCTCATCACCACCCCCGGCCTGATCAACCTCGACTTCGCCGACGTCAAGTCGGTCATGTCCGAGGCCGGTTCGGCCCTCATGGGCATCGGCTCGGCCCGCGGCGACGACCGTGCGGTGGCCGCGGCCGAGATGGCGATCTCCTCGCCGCTGCTGGAGGCGTCCATCGACGGCGCCCGCGGCGTGCTGCTCTCCATCTCCGGCGGCTCGGACCTCGGCCTGTTCGAGATCAACGAGGCCGCCCAGCTGGTCAGCGAGGCCGCCCACCCCGAGGCCAACATCATCTTCGGCGCGGTCATCGACGACGCCCTCGGCGACGAGGTCCGGGTCACCGTGATCGCGGCCGGCTTCGACGGCGGTCAGCCGCCCGCCCGCCGCGACAACGTCCTCGGCACGGCCTCCGGACCGGCCCCCGCCCGCCGCGAGGAGCCCGCTCCGTCCCGGCCGAGCGAGCCGAGCCGTCCGTCCTTCGGCTCGCTGGGCAGCGTCAAGCCGAAGGAGGAGCCGGAGCCGGCGCCCGAGCCGGTGGCCGAGATCCCGGTCGCCCCGCCGGTGCCGCCGGCGCCCCGGACCTACTCGGACAGCGCGGCCGAGGAGCTGGACGTCCCGGACTTCCTCAAGTGATAGGACAGCGCGAGAGCGTGAGCGGCGCGCACTTCGCCTTCACCGACCGGTGGGGCGGGGTGAGCGCCGCTCCGTATGAGGAGCTGAACCTCGGCGGCGCGGTCGGCGACACACCCGAGGCGGTACGGGGCAACCGGGAGCTGGCGGCCAAGTCGCTCGGCCTGGACCCCGGCCGGGTCGTCTGGATGAACCAGGTGCACGGCGCCGACGTCGCCGTGGTGGACGAGCCGTGGGGCACGGAGAACCCGGTGCCGGAGGTCGACGCGATCGTCACCGCCCGGCGCGGGCTCGCCCTCGCCGTCCTCACCGCCGACTGCGTGCCGGTGCTGCTGGCCGACCCCGTCGCCGGTATCGTCGCGGCGGCCCACGCCGGCCGGCCCGGCATGGTCAAGGGGGTCGTCCCCGCCGCCGTGCGCGCCATGGTCGAACTCGGTGCCGAGACCCGCCGGATCGTCGCCCGCAGCGGCCCGTCCGTGTGCGGCCGGTGCTACGAGGTGCCGGAGGCGATGCGCGCCGAGGTGGCCGCCGTCGAGCCGGCGGCGCACGCCGAGACGAGCTGGGGCACGCCGGCGCTCGATGTGAGCGCCGGCGTGCACGCGCAGCTCGACCGGCTCGGGGTGTGCGACCGGGCGCAGGCGCCGGTGTGCACGCTGGAGTCGGGCGACCACTTCTCGTACCGCCGCGACCGCACCACCGGGCGGCTCGCGGGCTATGTCTGGCTGGACTGATGGGGCATGACGGACCGTAAGACCGAACTCGCCGCGAATCTGGCGAAGGTGGAGGAGCGCATCGCCGCCGCGTGTGCGGCGGCCGGGCGCGCCCGGGAGGAGGTGACCCTGATCGTGGTCACCAAGACCTACCCGGCGAGCGATGTGCGGATCCTGTCGGAACTCGGTGTGCGCCACGTCGCCGAGAACCGCGACCAGGACGCGGCCCCGAAGGCCGCCGCCTGTGCGGATCTGCCCCTGAAGTGGCACTTTGTGGGTCAGTTGCAGACCAACAAGGTGCGTTCCGTGGTCGGTTACGCCGATGTCGTGCAGTCGGTCGACCGTTCGCGGCTCGTCGCCGCGCTGTCGAAGGAGGCGGTGCGGGCGGAGCGCGAGGTGGGCTGTCTGATCCAGGTCGCGCTCGACGCGGGAGCGAGCGGCCGGGGCGACCGCGGTGGCGTGGGCCCGGAGGGAATCGAAGAGTTGGCCGACCTCGTCGCCGAGGCACCCGGACTGCGGCTCGACGGACTGATGACCGTCGCTCCGCTCACCGGGGAGTACGCGGGACGCGAACAGGCGGCGTTCGAGCGCCTGGTGGTTTTGTCGACTGACCTGCGCCGGGCTCATCCGGCTGCAACCATGGTGTCGGCAGGGATGAGCGCGGACCTCGAACAGGCCGTGGCCGCCGGGGCGACACATGTGCGCGTCGGCACCGCGGTACTCGGAGTCCGCCCCAGGCTCGGGTAACGTCGCCAGGAAGTCGGACCACAGCAGAAAATATGGTCAGTGCGCGCCAATGCGGGCACAACGACCACGTGGATCGCGGGCACTTGGCAGTCGTCAGTCGATCCACCACAGAGCGGAGGACTCAGAGCATGGCCGGCGCGATGCGCAAGATGGCGGTCTACCTCGGCCTCGTGGAGGACGATGGGTACGACGGCCGCGGATTCGACCCCGACGACGACTTCGAGCCCGAGTTGGACCCGGAGCCCGAGCGGGACCACCGACGGCACGAGCCGTCGCACCAGTCGCACGGTGCACACCAGTCCCAAAGGGACGAAGAGGTGCGAATCGCACAACCGCCCGCGCCTCGCGAACCGGTGGCCCGTTCGACTTCGCTCGCCGCGGAATCCGGACGTCCGGCGCGGATCGCGCCCGTGGCATCCATCACACAAGAACGTCAGTCCCTGGAGAAGAACGCGCCGGTGATCATGCCCAAGGTCGTGTCGGAACGAGAGCCTTACCGGATCACCACGCTTCACCCGCGGACCTACAACGAGGCCCGTACCATCGGGGAACACTTCCGTGAGGGCACCCCGGTGATCATGAATCTGACTGAGATGGATGACACAGACGCCAAGCGACTTGTCGACTTTGCGGCCGGTTTGGTGTTTGGTCTTCACGGCAGCATCGAGCGGGTGACGCAGAAGGTGTTCCTGTTGTCTCCTGCTAACGTCGATGTCACGGCGGAGGACAAGGCCCGCATCGCAGAGGGCGGGTTCTTCAACCAGAGCTGAGACGTATGACCGGATCGAAGCACGGAAGAGCACGGAACAGGGGAGAGGGAACCACAGGCCATGAGCGTGTTCGCGCAGGTGATCTACATCGCGCTGATGGTGTTCCTCGTCGTGCTCATCTTCCGGCTGGTCATGGACTACGTCTTCCAGTTCGCCCGCTCGTGGCAACCCGGCAAGGCGATGGTGGTCGTACTGGAGGCCACCTACACTGTCACCGATCCACCGCTGAAGCTTCTGCGGCGGTTCATCCCGCCGCTGCGTCTCGGGGGCGTGGCGCTCGACCTGTCCTTCTTCGTACTGATGATCATCGTCTACATTCTCATCGCCGTCGTGCGGAACTTCGTGAGATGAGGATGGGGGACGATCCGGTCTTGCCGACTGCCGATGACTACGTTGAGGTGAAGAGATGCCGTTGACCCCCGAGGACGTGCGGAACAAGCAGTTCACGACCGTCCGCCTCCGAGAAGGCTATGACGAGGACGAGGTCGATGCCTTCCTCGACGAGGTCGAAGCCGAACTGACGCGTCTGCTCCGCGAGAACGAGGACCTGCGCGCCAAGCTGGCCGCGGCCACCCGTGCCGCCGCGCAGAACCAGCAGAACGCGCGCAAGCCCCCGGAGCAGGACCAGCAGCAGCACCAGCAGCAGCAGGGCATGCGAGGTCCCGGCGCTCCGGTGCCCGCCGGGATATCGGGCCCGCCGCAGCAGCAGATGGGTGGCCCCATGGGTGGTCCGCCCCAGCTGCCGAGCGGTGCCCCGCAGCTGCCCGCCGGCCCCGGCGGTCAGGGCGGCCCGCAGGGTCCCGGCCCGATGGGCCAGGGTCCGATGGGTCAGGGCCCGATGGGCGGACAGCCGCCCATGCAGCAGCAGATGGGCGGCCCGATGGGCGGTCCCATGGGTGGCCCCATGGGCGGTCCGATGGGCGGCCCCGGTCAGGGCCCCGGTGGCGACAGCGCCGCCCGTGTCCTCTCGCTGGCCCAGCAGACCGCCGACCAGGCGATCGCCGAGGCCCGCTCCGAGGCCAACAAGATCGTCGGCGAGGCCCGCAGCCGCGCCGAGGGTCTGGAGCGTGACGCCCGTGCCAAGGCCGACGCCCTGGAGCGGGACGCGCAGGAGAAGCACCGCGTCGCCATGGGCTCCCTGGAGTCCGCCCGCGCCACGCTGGAGCGCAAGGTCGAGGACCTGCGCGGCTTCGAGCGCGAGTACCGCACGCGCCTGAAGTCGTACCTGGAGTCGCAGCTGCGTCAGCTGGAGACCCAGGCCGACGACTCGCTGGCCCCGCCGCGCACTCCGGCCGCCGCGTCCCTGCCGCCGTCCCCGGCGCCCTCCATGGCCCCGGCCGGCGCGAGCGCACCGTCCTACGGCGGCAACCAGGCGATGGGCGGCAACCCCTCGCCGTCCGCCCCGTCCTACGGCGGTCAGCAGCAGATGACCCCGGCCATGACCCAGCCCATGGCCCCGGTCCGCCCGCAGGGCCCGTCCCCGATGGGTCAGGCTCCCTCGCCGATGCGTGGGTTCCTGATCGACGAGGACGACAACTGAGCACCGGGCACCAGTACGACAACGGCGTCGGCAGCGTCTGATAGGGCGGGCCCCCCGGACTTCGGTCCTGGGGGCCCGCCCTTTTTACGCGCGTTGCACGCGGACGGAACCATGAGCGAAGGGCCCGGCCTCCCTGGGGAGACCGGGCCCTTCTTCGAACCGCTCGGCGCTTACGCCTTGCGCAGCCGGAACGTGAGGGACAGCCCCTCGTCGGTGAACGGCTCACCGAAGCTGTCGTCGGCCTCACCCTGGCCGAAGTCGGTCGACAGGACCTCGTCGGCGATCAGCCCCGCGTGCTCGATGAGGGCCGCGACCACGGCCGGGTCCGTGGAGGTCCAGCGCAGCGCGATCCGGTCGGCGACATCCAGTCCGCTGTTCTTGCGGGCCTCCTGGATCAGCCGGATCGCGTCACGGGCCAGGCCCGCCTGCCGCAGCTCCTCGGTGATCTCCAGGTCCAGCGCCACCGTGGCGCCGGAGTCGGAGGCCACCGACCAGCCCTCGCGCGGGGTCTCCGTGATGATCACCTCGTCCGGAGCGAGGGCGACCGTCTCACCGTCGACCTCCACGGAGGCCGTGCCCTCGCGCAGGGCGAGGGACAGCGCGGCGGCGTCGGCGGCGGCGATCGCCTTCGCCACGTCCTGCACCCGCTTGCCGAACCGCTTGCCGAGCGCCCGGAAGTTGGCCTTCGCGGTCGTGTCGACCAGGCTGCCGCCGACCTCGCTGAGCGACGCCAGGCCCTCGACGTTCAGCTCCTCCGTGATCTGCGCGTGCAGCTCCCGGTCCAGGGCCTCGAACCCGGTCGCCGCGATCAGCGCCCGCGACAGCGGCTGACGCGTCTTGACACCGGATTCCGCGCGCGTGGCACGGCCCAGCTCCACCAGCCGGCGGACCAGGACCATCTGCTTCGACAGCTCCGGGTCGATCGCCGACAGGTCCGCCTGCGGCCAGGTGGCCAGGTGCACGGACTCCGGCGCGCCCGGGGTGACCGGAACGACCAGGTCCTGCCACACCCGCTCGGTGATGAACGGGGTGATCGGCGCCATCAGCTTGGTGACCGTCTCCAGCACCTCGTGCAGCGTGCGCAGCGCGGCCTTGTCGCCCTGCCAGAAGCGGCGGCGGGAACGGCGGACGTACCAGTTCGACAGGTCGTCGACGAACGCGGACAGCAGCTTGCCGGCGCGCTGGGTGTCGTACGCCTCCAGTGCCTGCGTCACCTGGTCGGTGAGCGCGTGCAGCTCGGACAGCAGCCAGCGGTCCAGCACCGGCCGCTCGGCCGGCGCCGGGTCCGCCGCGGACGGCGCCCAGTTCGACGTACGGGCGTACAGGGCCTGGAAGGCGACGGTGTTCCAGTAGGTCAGCAGCGTCTTGCGGACGACCTCCTGGATGGTGCCGTGGCCCACCCGGCGCGCGGCCCACGGGGAACCGCCGGCGGCCATGAACCAGCGCACCGCGTCGGCGCCGTGCTGGTCCATGAGCGGGATCGGCTGGAGGATGTTGCCCAGGTGCTTGGACATCTTGCGGCCGTCCTCGGCCAGGATGTGGCCCAGGCAGACGACGTTCTCGTACGACGACTTGTCGAAGACGAGCGTGCCGACGGCCATCAGCGTGTAGAACCAGCCACGGGTCTGGTCGATCGCCTCGGAGATGAACTGTGCCGGGTACCGGCTCTCGAACAGCTCCTTGTTCTTGTACGGGTAGCCCCACTGCGCGAACGGCATCGAGCCCGAGTCGTACCAGGCGTCGATGACCTCCGGCACGCGCGTGGCCGTCGCGCCGCAGCCCTCGTGCGGGCAGGCGAAGGTGACCTCGTCGATGTACGGGCGGTGCGGGTCGAGGCCCGACTGGTCGGTGCCGGTCAGCTCGCTCAGCTCGGCGAGGGAGCCGACGCAGGTGAGGTGGTCCTCCTCGCAGCGCCAGATCGGCAGCGGGGTGCCCCAGTAGCGGTTGCGGGACAGCGCCCAGTCGATGTTGTTGTTCAGCCAGTCGCCGTACCGGCCGTGCTTGACCGTCTCCGGGAACCAGTTGGTCTTCTCGTTCTCCTGGATGAGCCGGTCCTTGATGGCCGTCGTGCGGATGTACCAGGAGGGCTGCGCGTAGTAGAGCAGCGCGGTGTGGCAGCGCCAGCAGTGCGGGTAGCTGTGCTCGTACGGCAGGTGCTTGAACAACAGGCCGCGCTGGTTCAGGTCGTCGGTGAGCTGTTCGTCCGCCTTCTTGAAGAAGACGCCGCCGACCAGCGGGACGTCCTCCTCGAAGGTGCCGTCCGGGCGGACCGGGTTCACGACCGGCAGGCCGTAGGAGCGGCAGACCTTGAGGTCGTCCTCACCGAAGGCCGGGGACTGGTGCACCAGGCCCGTACCGTCGTCGGTGGTGACGTACTCGGCGTTCACGACGAAGTGCGCCGGGGCCGGGAACTCCACCAGCTCGAACGGACGTTGGTACGTCCAGCGCTCCATCTCGGCGCCGGTGAAGGTCTGGCCCGTGGTCTCCCAGCCCTCGCCGAGCGCCTTGGCGACCAGCGGCTCGGCGACGACGAGCTTCTCCTCGCCGTCGGTGGCGACCACGTAGGTCACCTCCGGGTGCGCGGCGACCGCCGTGTTGGACACCAGGGTCCAGGGGGTCGTCGTCCACACCAGGAGGGCGGCCTGGCCGGCGAGCGGACCGGAGGTGAGCGGGAAACGGACGTACACCGACGGGTCGACGACCGTCTCGTACCCCTGCGCCAGCTCGTGGTCGGACAGGCCGGTGCCGCAGCGCGGGCACCAGGGGGCGACCCGGTAGTCCTGGGTGAGGAGTCCCTTGTCGAAGATCTGCTTCAGCGACCACCACACCGACTGCACGTAGTCGGGGTCCATGGTCCGGTAGGCGTCGTCCAGGTCGACCCAGTAGCCCATGCGGGTGGTCAGCTCGGCGAACGCGTCGGTGTGCCGGGTCACGGACTCGCGGCACTTGGCGTTGAACTCGGCGATGCCGTACGCCTCGATGTCCGGCTTGCCGGAGAAGCCCAGCTCCTTCTCGACGGCCAGCTCGACGGGCAGGCCGTGGCAGTCCCAGCCCGCCTTGCGGGCCACGTGGTAGCCGCGCATGGTGCGGAAGCGGGGGAAGACGTCCTTGAAGACGCGGGCCTCGATGTGGTGGGCGCCGGGCATGCCGTTCGCGGTGGGCGGGCCCTCGTAGAACACCCATTCCGGGCGGCCCTCGGACTGCTCCAGGCTCTTGGCGAAGATCTTCTGCTCGCGCCAGAAGTCGAGCACGGCGTGCTCAAGAGCGGGCAGGTCGACCTGTGCGGGCACCTGGCGGTACGTCGGCGCTGTCATCTGCGAGCATCCTCCAACGGACTTGCTGCCTTCCGTCGGAGGGACGAGAGCCTTCGTTCCTGTCTACGCCGTGTGCGGCGCGCTCCCGCGGTACCACCCTCCTTGGCCCTCCGCCACGCCGTACGCGTCGGTGAGCCCCCTCATTGGGGTCGCGAAGCCGGTTCTACTCGCCGCCGCCCTGCGGCTGCGGCTTTCTTCCGGCGGCTCCGGGGTGATCTTCACGTCGCGCTCGCCCCCGGGCTCACACCGTCCCCGGGTCGCTCTGGGCTGCGTACGCCGCTACTCGTCCCCATCCACGCTTCTCGCTCCGCCCAGTGTACGGCGCCGCGCGGACAGCGGCGGACCGGTTTTCCGCGCGGCGCCGGCGGGGCCCGCCGACCGGGCCGTATGACCCGAACGGCGAGGGGAGCGGGCGCCGGGGTCGCCGCGGGTCCGGCCCGGCGGATTACCCGGCGGGGAGCTGGGCACAACGGATGCATGCCCGTGGCTCGGGGGGTGCGGGCGGGCGAATCGGGCGGTGTGCCCCGTTGCCGCGGGACTCAAGTCGATTTATCGTCCCAGCACGATTCGCGAGCAAGATCACAATATGTGAAGGGGCCGCGGCCATGGTGGCGAAGAAGACCGCCGTACAGCAGCCGGCGACCGGGAAGACTGGCGCGAGGCCTGCCACCAAGAAGACGGCCCCGGGCACGACGGCCGCCACGAAGACGGCTGCCGTGAAGGCGGTGGCCGAGAAGGCGGCGCCCGGCAGGGTGACTGCCACGAAGGCGGCTGCCACGAAGACGGCTGCCGCGAAGGCGGTGGCCACCAAGGCGGTGGCCACGAAAGCGGTGGGCACCAAGGCGGTCGTCGGCAGGAAATCGGCCGCTACGGGGAAGGTCGCGAAGAAGACGGCTGAGAAGAAGACTGCCGAGAAGAAGGCGGCTGCGAAGAAGGCGGCTGTGAAGGAAACTGCCGGCAGAACGGCCGCGAAGGAGGACGCGGGCGCCAAGGCGGTCACCAAGAGGCCGGCCGTCAGGGCGACGGCGGCCGACCGGACGGCCGTCGGCAGGACGACCGGCAAGAAGCCGGCCGCGAAGGCCGTGAAGGAGGCCCTGAAGGAGACCGTGAAGGAGGCGGCTGGGAAGGACGCGGCGGCCAGGAGGACCGCCGTGGCGGAGAAGTCCGCGGCGAAGAAGACGGCCACGAAGAGGTCGGCCGCCCAGCGGACGGCCGCGGCGGAGAAGTCGGCGATGAAGCAAACGGCCGCCAAGGAGACGGCCGCCGAAGAAGCGGTCGGCGGGAAGGCCATCGTCAAGAAGGCCGCCCCCGGGAAGGCCGCGGTGAAGGAGACGGCCGCGGTGAAGGAGACGGCCGGCAAGAGCACGACCAAGGACGCGGGCGCGGCGCGGGCCGCGAAGCAGACGGGAGCCACGACGGTGGTTGCGAAGAAGACTCCTGGCACGGCCACGGCGGAGCAGACCGCCGTTCCCAAGGCGCGGCTCGGCGCGGTGGAGCCCGGCGAACTGGCGGTACGCCCCGGTGAGGACCCCTGGACCGCGGAAGAGGTCGACGAGGCCCGCGCGGAGTTGCAGTCCGAGCTGGAGCGGCTGCGGGAGGAGATCAGCTCGTCCGAGGCCTCCCTGGTCGGCCTGATGCGGGACTCCGGGGACGGCGCGGGCGACGACCAGGCCGACACCGGCACCAAGAACATCACGCGCGAGCACGAGCTGGCGCTGGCCGCCAACGCGCGCGAGATGCTCGTCCAGACCGAGCGCGCCCTGGAACGGCTCGACGCGGGTACCTACGGCCTGTGCGAGAACTGCGGCAACGCCATCGGCAAGGCCCGGATGCAGGCGTTCCCGAGGGCCACGCTGTGCGTGGAGTGCAAGCAGAAGCAGGAACGCCGCTCCTGAGCGCGAGGGGCCCTCAGGGCGTGCCGTAGTCTCGTCCTCAGTCAGGCACCTAGGTTGAGGGACTCACGTGGCAGAGGCGGAGCGGATCATCGGTACGCCGGACACCCCGGACGACGGCGGCGAGCACACGGCGGCGGCCGGGGCACCCGCCGGCACCGGCGCGGTCGGTGCGTCCGGGCAGGCCGGCGCGTCCGGCGCGGGCGGGCAGGGAGCCACGGCGGGGCGGGCCGGCCGGGGGCGCCGGATCGCCGTGCTGTTCGCGGTGGCCGTGTTCGCGTACGCCCTCGACCTGATCAGCAAGATGCTCGTCGTGTCCCGTCTGGAGGGGCACGCGCCCATCCAGGTCGTCGGTGACCTGCTGGAGCTGCACGCGATCCGCAACCCGGGTGCCGCCTTCGGGTTCGGCGCGGCCTTCACGGTGATCTTCACGCTGATCGCCGCGGCCGTGATCGTCGTGATCATCCGCCTGGCCCGCAAGCTGTACAGCTTCCCGTGGGCGGTCGCGCTCGGCCTGCTGCTCGGCGGCGCGCTCGGCAACCTCACCGACCGGATCTTCCGGGCGCCGGGCGTCTTCGAGGGCGAGGTGGTGGACTTCATCGCGCCCAAGGGCTTCGCGGTGTTCAACCTCGCCGACTCGGCCATCGTGTGCGGCGGCATCCTGATCGTGCTGCTGTCCTTCCGCGGCCTGGACCCCGACGGCACGGTCCACAAGGACTGATCCCGGGGTCCGTCCGGGTTTTCCACAGGCTCGTGCGGAGCCGTCCGGCCCGTCCGGCATACTCGACGGGTGAGCACGATTCCCGAGATCCGTACCCTGCCCGTGCCCGACGGCCTGGAGGGTGAGCGCGTCGACGCCGCCATCTCCCGCATGTTCGGCTTCTCCCGCACGAAGGCGGCCGAGCTGGCCGCGGCCGGCAAGGTGCAGGTCGACGGCGCGGTGGTCGGCAAGTCCGAGCGGGTGCGCGGCGGCGCCTGGCTTGAGGTCGAGATGCCGCAGGCGCCCGCGCCGGTGCAGGTGGTCGCCGAGCCGGTCGAGGGCATGGAGATCGTGCACGACGACGATGACGTGGTCGTGATCGTCAAGCCGGTCGGCGTGGCCGCGCACCCGTCGCCGGGCTGGTCCGGCCCGACCGTCATCGGCGGCCTCGCCGCCGCCGGGTACCGGATCTCCACCTCCGGCGCCGCCGAGCGCCAGGGCATCGTGCACCGCCTGGACGTCGGCACGTCGGGCCTGATGGTGGTCGCCAAGTCGGAGTACGCGTACACCTCGCTCAAGCGCCAGTTCAAGGAGCGCACGGTCGACAAGCGCTACCACACCCTGGTCCAGGGCCACCCGGACCCGACGAGCGGCACCATCGACGCCCCGATCGGCCGCCACCCGAACCACGACTACAAGTGGGCGGTCACGGCCGACGGCAAGCCCTCGGTGACCCACTACGACCTCATCGAGGCCTTCCGCGCCGCCTCCCTGCTGGACGTCAAGCTGGAGACGGGCCGCACCCACCAGATCCGCGTCCACATGGCCGCCCACCGCCACCCCTGCGTCGGCGACCTCACCTACGGCGCCGACCCCACCCTCGCCAAGCGGCTGCGCCTGACCCGCCAGTGGCTGCACGCCGTACGCCTCGGCTTCGAGCACCCCGGCGACGGCTCCTGGGTGGAGTTCGCGAGCGACTACCCCGACGACCTCCAGCAGGCCCTCGACCAGGTCCGGGAGGAGACATGGGCGTGAGCCCCGCCTACACCGTCCGGGTCGCCGAGGACCCCGCCGACCGCGAGGCCTGCTTCGCGGTCCGCAAGGAGGTCTTCGTGGCCGAGCAGGGCGTGGCCGAGGACATCGAGTACGACGCCTACGACGCCGTGGCCGTCCATGTGCTCGCGGTCCGCGAGGACGGGGTGCCGCTGGGCACCGGGCGCCTGCTGCACGGCGAGGCGGCGGTCGCGAAGACCGGCGGGGACCCGGCGGTGGGCTCGCTGGGCCGGCTCGCCGTCTCCCGGGCGGCCCGTGGGCTCGGCGTCGGCGCGGCCTTGGTGCGCGCCATCGAGGACGCGGCCCGCGCGCGTGGCCTCACGGCGGTGGACCTGCACGCGCAGACCCACGCCCTGGGTTTCTACGAGCGGCTCGGCTACGAGGCGTACGGCCCCGAGTTCCCGGACGCGGGCATACCGCACCGGGCGATGCGCCGGACCTTGTAGCCGGGGGAGCCGCCGCCGGCCGCACGAGTCCGCGCCGGAGTGCGCGGGCGCCAAGGCGTCGGTACGCCGGGTCGCGGGCGTCGTGGCAGGCTTGAGGTCTGCCGTGTGATCGTCGACTCCCGGAGCGCCGTCCGTGGATCAGCTGGCTCTGTTGTTCGTCCTTCTGCTCGGGGCCCTGGTGAGCGTCCCGGTGGGGGACCGGTTCGGGGTGCCGGCGCCGGTGCTGATGACCCTGTTCGGCGGGGTCCTGGCCGTGGCCCAATTCGTGCCCAACGTGGACATCCCGCCGGACCTGATCCTGCCCGGGCTGCTGCCACCGCTGCTCTACGCCGCCGTCCGCCGGACCTCCTGGCGGCAGTTCGCGGCCAACCTCCGGCCGATCCTCCTGCTGGCCGTGGCCCTGGTGTTCGTCACGACGGTGTGCGTCGCGTTCGTCGCCAACGCCATCGTGCCGGGGCTGCCGATCGCCGCCGCCGTCGCGCTGGGTGCCCTGATCGCGCCGCCCGACCCGGTCGCCGCGACCAGCGTCGCCGGACAGCTCGGGCTGCCGCGCCGCCTGGTGTCGATCCTGGAGGGCGAGGGCCTCTTCAACGACGTCACCGCCATCGTGCTGTACCACGTGGCCATCGCCGCGGCCGTGAGCGGTGCGTTCTCGCCCTGGCGGGCCGGTCTGGACCTGGTGCTGTCCGCCGTCGTCGCGGTGGCCGTGGGCCTGGCGCTGGGCTGGGGCGCGAACAAGCTGATGGACCTGCTCGGCGATCCGACCCTCCAGATCGGCATGACCCTGCTGGTGCCGTACGCCTCCTATGTGCTCGCCGAGAAGCTGCACGGCTCCGGGGTGCTCGCGGTGCTGACCACGGCGCTCTTCCTCGCCGAGTACGCCACCGACGCCGACGACGTGATGACCCGGCTCGCCGGCCACACCTTCTGGGACATCATCGACACGCTCGTCACCGGCGTCGCCTTCGGACTCATCGGACTGGAGCTGCACAACGCCATCCGCACGGCCCAGGGGCGGTGGGGCGAGATGCTCGGCTGGGCGGCGGCCGTCGTGGGCGTGGTGGTCGTCGTACGGCTGCTGTGGCTGCTGCCGGCGACCTGGCTGACCAAGCGGCTGCACGCCCGCCGGGACTACGACGAGGAGATCCCGGTGAGCTGGCGGGAGACCGTCGTGATGTGGTGGTCCGGGATGCGCGGGGTGGCCTCGGTGGCGCTGGCGCTGGCCGTGCCGCTCAAGACGGACGCCGGGGCGCCGTTCCCCGACCGGGACGAGATCGTCTTCATCGCCTTCGGGGTGATCGTCGTCACGCTGGTGGTGCAGGGGCTGACGCTGCCCTGGCTGGTGAAGCGGCTCGGGGTGCGGGCGGACTCCGAACGGGAGAAGGAGTTCGAGAAGGAGCTGGCGGTGCGGGCGGCGAAGGCGGCGAAGCGGCGGCTGCGGGAGATCGAGCAGGTGGAGGAGCTGCCCGAGGAGCTCTCCGAGCAGATGCTGCGGAGGGCCTTCGACATCGGGATCCGGATCAGCCCGGACATGGGCGAGGAGGAGCGGCGGGAGGCGCACCACCAGCGGGCCAGGCGGCTGAAGCGGGTGCGGCGCATCCAGAACGAGATGCTGAGCGCCGCGCGCCACGAGGTCCTGGCGGCGCGGAGCGAACCGGGGGCGGACCCGGAGATCGTGGACCGGGTGCTCCGGCATCTCGACGTGCGGAGCCTGCGGTGAGCGCCGGGCACCAGCCGTGGAAGCCGCCCCCGCCAGTCATATGAATGTGGCGACCCTGTGGATAACTCCCGGCACGGTCCGCCCCACGCTCCTACTCTCGGATCATGACTCGCAACATCGTGATCAGTGGCGGCGGCACGGGCATCGGACTGGCGGCGGCGAGGGCGTTCGCGGCGGACGGGGACCGGGTGCTGTTGCTCGGGCGGCGCGCGGAGGTGCTGGAGAAGGCCGGTGTGCCCGGGGCGCTCACCTACGCGGCGGACCTCGCCGAACCGGGTGACGTCCGCGGTGTCGCCCGGTTCGTCGCCGACGAGCTGGGCACCGTGGACGTGCTCGTGAACAGTGCCGGAGGAGCCGGATACCTGGAGCCCCCGGCCGGCAGCGACGACCCCCTCGACCGGGTCGCCCACAACTGGACCGTCAACTTCCGGCAGAACACCCTGACCGCCGCGCTCCTCACCGAGGCGCTGAAGGACCGGCTCGCCGAGCCCGGTGGACGGGTGCTGTTCCTGAGCTCCATCGCCGCCTACCGGGGCTCGGGCACGGGTGCCTACGCGGCGGCCAAGGCCGGGCTGCACCCGTACGCCCACGACCTGGCCCGGGAGCTGGGTCCGCGCGGCATCACCGTGAACGTGGTGGCCCCGGGGTATGTCGAGGACACCGAGTTCTTCGGCGACACCATGGACGAGGCCCGGCGGGAGAGGCTCATCGCGGACACCTCGACCGGCCGCGCCGGCATACCGGGGGACGTCGCCGAGACCCTGCGCTGGCTGGCCTCGCCCGCCGCCGGGCACGTCACCTCGCAGATCGTCCAGGTGAACGGGGGCGCGGAACGGGGCCGTTGAGCGGCGCGGCCGGTCCCGGCCGGCCCCTGCCGGTGACCGGTCAGCCCCGGCCGGTGCGCGGGAACTCGTAGGCCCTGCGCAGGGACGCGCGGTCGGGGGACGGGACACGGGACGGTGGAAGCACCGACTCCGCGGTGTTCACCCGGGGCAGCGCGTAGGGGTGCTCCGCCGACAGCCAGCTGATCATCTGCTCGCGGACCGTGACCCGTACCGACCAGATGTCGTCGGCGTCCTTCGCCGTCACCAGCGCGCGTACCTGGATGGTGTTCGGCGTGGTGTCCGTCACCTGGAGGTTGCACGCGCGGCCGTCCCAGGCCGGGCACGCGCGCAGGATGTCCCGCAGTTTCTCGCGCATCGCCTCGATCGGCGCGCTGTGGTCGAGATGCCAGTAGACGATCCCGGTCATCTGCGGAGTGCCACGGGACCAGTTCTCGAAGGGTTTGGAGGTGAAGTACGACACCGGCATGGTGATCCGGCGCTCGTCCCAGGTCCGTACCGTCAGAAATGTCAGGGTGATCTCCTCGACCGTGCCCCACTCGCCGTCGACCACGACGGTGTCGCCTATGCGCACCATGTCGCCGAAGGCGATCTGGAGCCCGGCGAACATGTTCGACAGCGTCGACTGGGCGGCGACACCGGCGATGGCGGCGATGATGCCCGCCGAAGCCAGCAGGGAGGCGCCCGCCGCGCGCATCGCCGGGAACGTCAGCAGCATCGACGAGACGGCCACGACGATGACGATCGCGGACACCACCCGCATGATCAGCTCCACCTGCGTGCGCACCCGGCGCACCCGGGCCGCATCGCGGTTGACGCGGGCGTAGCGGGTGTAGGTGGTCTCGACGATCGCCGCGGCGATCCGGATCACCAGCCAGGCGGCCGAGCCGATCAGCACCAGTGTCAGCGTCCGGCCGATGCCGACCTGGTGGCGCTCCAGCAGCTTCGCCTGGTCGTAGGACCCGCGCAGCAGAGCGGTGCACAGGACGAGCTGGTAGGGGATGCGGGCACGGCGCAGCAGCCCCCACAGGGGGGTGTCGTGGTCGCGTTCGTCGGCCTTGCACAGCAGCCGGTCGGTGACCCAGCCGATGGCCAGGGTCAGCAGCACCGTGCCGCCGAGCACGATCAGTGGGCGGAGTACGTTCTCCATGCCTCCGCTCCTAACCGGAGTGCGCAGGGCATGAACATGTGAGTTCGGCGCGTTCCTGGGTACGGCGGCACCGGCACTGCCGGAGCCGGCTGGCACCATGGCCTCATGAACATCATGCTCTTTCACTCGACCTACGGGCTCAGGCCCGCGGTGCGCGAGGCCGCGGACCGGCTGCGCGCGGCGGGCCACGAGGTGTGGACGCCGGACCTCTTCGAGGGGCGTACGTTCGACACCGTCGAGGAGGGCATGGAGTTCAAGGAGCGGACCGGCAAGGAGGAGCTGCTCAAGCGGGCCGTGCTGGCTGCGGCGCCGTACTCGGACCGGGGGCTGGTGTACGCGGGGTTCTCGCTCGGCGCCTCCGTCGCCCAGACCCTGGCCCTCGGCGACGACAAGGCGCGCGGGCTGCTGCTCCTGCACGGCACCTCGGACATCGCGCCGAACGCGCACGTGGACGAGCTGCCGGTGCAGCTGCACGTGGCCGAGCCGGACCCGTTCGAGACGGACGATTGGCTGAGCGCCTGGTATTTGCAGATGGGCCGGGCGGGCGCCGATGTGGAGGTCTACCGGTACGCGGGGGCCGGGCACCTCTACACCGACCCCGGGCTGCCGGACTACGACGCGGAGGCCGCCGAGGCCACCTGGCGGGTGGCGCTCGGCTTCCTCGAATCGCTCGGCTGAGCGCTCACGTCCGGGCGGTCACACCGGGTCGTAGGTCCGCTCGACCTTCTGCGTGCCGCTGCGGGTGCGGTAGGAACGCACCCAGCTGGAGGTGGCGTTCGCGTCGGTGCGGTCGGACAGCGCGTAGTAGTCCATCTGCGCGCGGTCCGCGGTGATGTCGAGCACGCCGTAGCCGTGCCGGTCGGTGTCCACCCAGTGGACGTGCCGGTTGGCGGCCTTGATGACCGGCGCGGCGATCGCCGAGACCGTGCCCTCGGGCACCTTCACGATGTCGTCCAGGTTGTCGGAGGTCACCGAGGTCACCACGAACTCGGTGGCCGCCGACGCCGACAGCGGGTAGGTGCCCGCGTCCACCGGGACGTCGTTGGCCCACGCCATGTGGATGTCACCGGTCAGGAAGACGGTGTTGCCGATGGCGTTGGAGCGCAGGTGGGCCAGCAGTTCGCGGCGGTCGTCGGTGTAGCCGTCCCACTGGTCGGTGTTGGCGGCGATGCCCTCCTGCGGCAGTCCGAGCAGCTTGGCGAGCGGCTTGAGCAGGTCGGCGGAGAGGGAGCCGAAGGAGAACGGCGAGATCATCACCGAGTTGCCGACCAGCCGCCACCTGGTGTCGGAGGCCTGCAGACCGGCCTTCAGCCAGTCGAGCTGGGCGCGCCCGGTGAGCGTGCGGTCCGGGTCGTCCACCGAGCCGCTGGCCGTGGACGCCTGCTGGGAGCGGAAGGAGCGCAGGTCCAGCAGGGAGAGGTCGGCGAGCTTGCCGAAGCGCAGCCGGCGGTAGGTGGTGCCCGCGACGGCAGGGCGGACCGGCATCCACTCGAAGTAGGCCTGTTTCGCGGCGGCCTGACGGGCCGTCCAGCTGCCCTCGGCGCCCTCGGTGTGGTTGACGGCGCCGCCGGACCAGGCGTTGTCGGCGAACTCGTGGTCGTCCCAGATCGCGACGACCGGTGCCTTCAGGTGCAGGGCCTGGAGGTCGGGGTCGGTCTTGTACCTGGCGTGCCGGATCCGGTAGTCGGCGAGGGTGAGGATCTCATGGGCAGGCGCATGCGGGCGGACGACCGTGCCCCGGGTCCCGTACTCGCCGGACTCGTACTCGTAGATGTAGTCGCCGAGGTGCAGCCAGGCGTCCAGGTCGTTCCGGGCCGCGAGGTGGCGGTAGGCGGAGAAGTAGCCGGCCTCCCAGTTGGCGCAGGAGACCACGCCGAAGCGCAAGGAGGAGACGTCCGCGTCCGCCGCCGGCGCGGTGCGGGTGCGCGCCACCGGGGAGTCGGTGCCGCCGGCCGAGAAGCGGAACCAGTAGTCGGTGGCCGGCTCCAGGCCGCGGATGTCGGCCTTCACGGTGTGGTCGGAGGCGGCCGTCGCGGTGGTGGAGCCCTTGGCGACGATGCTGGTGAACGCCTTGTCCCTGGCGACGACCCAGCTGACCTCGGTGTCCGGGCCGAGTCCCGAACCCGGTATCGCCTCCGGGGCCGGGGTCACCCGGGTCCACAGCAGCACGCCGTCGGGCAGCGGGTCACCGGAGGCGACACCGTGCAGGAAGGCGGGGGCGTCCGTGGCGGCGCGGGCCGACGTCGCGGCGGCCAGCGGGCCGGCCAGGACAGCGGTCGCCGCCGCGGCCTTGACGACCGTACGGCGGCGGGGCGAAAACGGACCGAGGCCCTGGGAGGCCTCGGATGATCTGTATCGACTGGTCACGGACGATCAGGTTACTGATCGGTACACGCGAGAGCGGGCGAACTCGGAAAAGTTCGCCCGCTCTTTGACTGATGGTCGGTTCAGCCCTTGAGGGCCGCCTCCAGCGCGGTGTTGAACTCGGCGACCGACATGGGCGCGTTCTTGCCGTCGGAGCCCGTCAGCGTCTTGCCGTCCATCTTCAGGGTCGGGGTGCCCGAGATGCCGTCCTTGTCGAAGATCTTGGACTCCTCCAGCGCCCACCTGTCGTAGGTGCCGTCCTTCACGGCCTTCTGGAACGCCGCGTTGCCCTTCAGCGCGGGGACCGTGTCAGCGATCTCGATCAGGTAGCTGTCGTCCTTGAACTTGTCGGTGGTCTCCTCGGGGTGCCACTTCTTGGAGTACATCGCGCTCTTGTACTCCAGGAAGGCCTCGGGGCTGACGTTGAGCGCGGCACCCAGGGCGCTGAGCGCGTTCTTGGAGCCCTCGCCGGTGAGGTTCTTGTCGAGGAAGGTCGCACCGACGTACTGGATCTTGAACTTGCCGGCGTCGAGGTCCTTCTTGACGGTCGGGCCGACCGTCTGCTCGAAAACGGCGCAGACCGGGCAGCGCGGGTCCTCGTACATCACGAGGGTCTTCTTGGCGCTGCTCTTGCCGATGACGATCGTCGTGCCGTCCGTGCCCGTGGTGTTGGCCGGCTTGACGAGCTTGTCGTCCTTCGCGGCCTCCCAGTAGGCGGGCTTGTTGTTCTGCACGACGGCGTAGCCTATGCCGCCGGCCGCGGCCAGGACGGCCACGACCGAGGCGGCCACGATGAGCTGCCGCCTGGCCTTGTCGCGCTTGGCCTGCCGCTCGCGCTCCTGGCGCAGCCGCTCCCGGGCCGCCGTCTTCGCCGCCTGGCTGTTCCGCTTGCTCATATTGGTGATCTCCATGTGGGACGCGCACACGTCGTACGCGGAATACGGGTGGGGGACTGGTCGTGCTCAGGCGAACGCCGGTGAGCACGGCGGTCCACGCCGTCCCAGGGAGTGCGTGAGGAGCCGGTCGCGGGCGGCGGCGCGGCGCGGGGCCGGGCGGGGCAGCCGGCGGGCCGGCAGCGGCCGTGCGGCGACCGCGGCCACCGCCAGCAGCAGCGGCCGGAACGTGGTGGCGGCGACCGCCCGCAGCAGCTGGGTCAGCGCCCGCTCGCCCCGGCGCAGCCAGGCGGCGGCGAGCAGCCCCACACCGATGTGCGCGGCGAGCAGCAGCCAGGCGGCGGCCGGGCTGGCGTGGGCGAGCAGCGCCCCGGCGCGGTCGGGACCGCCGGTCATCCGGGCCAGCGGGGTGCCCACCCGCCCCTCGCACAGCACGTCCAGGCCGACCGCGCGCAGCGGGCCGGCGACCGGGCCGCCCGCCCGGCCGTAGCAGGCGTGCTGGCCCGTGGTGAACACCGTGTCGGCGGCCAGCTCCAGCGGGATCAGCAGGGCCGCGATCCGGCCGAAGCCGCGCTCACGGCCCGCCAGCGCGTACGCGGTGACGAACACCCCGGCGGCGACCGCGCCCACGGTCGCCAGCGGCAGCGGAGCACGGGACAGCAGCACGTGCGACGCGGTGCTGAGCGTCACGACGAAGGCCGTGAACAGCGCCGCGCGCACGGCTCTGAGCTGGATCCCGGATATGTCCATAGCGAAAGGAGAGTCTGTCACGTACACGGGTAAGGGACCCCTAAAGGGTGCCTGTGAATCCGGGAAGGTTACAGCCCCGGAATCCGGCCGTTGCGGAACAGGTCGACGAAGATCTGGTGGTCGGCACGCGCGCGTGCGCCGTAGCTGTGCGCGAAGTCCACCAGCAGGGGTGCGAAGCCCTCCTCGTCGGCCGCGAGCGCCGCGTCGATGGCCCGCTCGGTGGAGAACGGCACCAGGGACTCGCCGGAGGTGTCGTCCGCCGCCGCGTGCATGGTCGCGGTGGCCCGGCCCAGGTCGGCGACGACGGCCGCGATCTCCTCCGGGTCGTCGATGTCGTCCCAGTCCAGGTCCACGGCGTACGGCGAGACCTCGGCGACCAGCTGGCCGGCGCCGTCCAGCTCGGTCCAGCCGAGCCACGGGTCGGCGTGCGCCTGGAGGGCGCGCTGGGAGATCACCGTGCGGTGGCCCTCGTGCAGGAAGTACTCCGCGATGGCCGGATCCGTGATGTGCCGGGACACGGCCGGGGTCTGGGCCTGCTTGATGTAGATCACGACATCGTTCTCCAGGGCGTCGCTGTGGCCCTCCAGGAGGATGTTGTAGGACGGCAGGCCCGCGGAGCCGATGCCGATGCCCCGGCGGCCCACGACGTCCTTCACCCGGTACGAGTCCGGGCGCGCCAGCGAGGAGTCCGGCAGCGTCTCCAGATAGCCGTCGAAGGCCGCCAGGACCTTGTAGCGGGTGGCCGCGTCCAGCTCGATGGAGCCGCCGCCCGGTGCGAAACGGCGCTCGAAGTCGCGGATCTCGGTCATCGAGTCCAGCAGGCCGAAGCGGGTCAGCGAGCGGGCGTCACGCAGCGCGTCCAGCAGCGGACCCTGCGCGGTGTCCAGCGTGAACGGCGGCACCTCGTCCCGCTTGGCGCCCGTGGCCAGGGCGTGGACGCGCTCGCGGTAGGCGGCGGCGTAGACCGTCACCAGCTCGGTGATCTGCGCGTCGCTGAGGGCCTTCGCGTACCCGATGAGCGCGACCGACGCCGAGAAGCGCTTCAGGTCCCAGGTGAACGGGCCGACGTAGGCCTCGTCGAAGTCGTTGACGTTGAAGACCAGGCGGCCGTTGGAGTCCATGTACGTGCCGAAGTTCTCGGCGTGCAGATCGCCGTGGATCCACACGCGCGAGGTGCGCTCGTCCAGGTACGGGCCGCCGCGCTTCTCGGCATCCAGATCGTGGTAGAAGAGGGCCGCCGTGCCCCGGTAGAACGCGAAGGCCGAGGCCGCCATCTTCCGGAACTTCACCCGGAACGCGGCCGGGTCGGCGGCCAGGAGCCGGCCGAAGGCGGTGTCGAAGACGGCGAGGATCTCCTCGCCGCGCTGCTCCTCGTCGAGCTGGGGGACCGACATCGCGGGGTGCCTCCTGGTGCGTTACCTGTACGACAGCGTTTCTGCCGTACCCAACGCACGAAGGTACGCGGGAGTGCCCGCCCGTCGCCCGACCACCACCCCTGATCGAGGCGCTTCGCGCCAAGATTTCATCTCGTCGCCCGACCACCACCCCTCATCGAGGCGCTTCGCGCCAAGATTTCATCTCGCCGTCCGGCCAGCGCCCCCCCATCGAGGTCCTTCGCGCCACGTCTTCATCGCGTTGTCAGTGCCGCGGCATAGACTTCGACGCTGACCCCAGAACTGTCCGCCCGCCCGTCGCCGAGTGTTTCCCCCGGAGGACTCACCGTGTCAAAGCCGCCCTTCACGCACCTGCACGTCCACACCCAGTACTCGCTGCTGGACGGTGCCGCGCGGCTGAAGGACATGTTCAACGCGTGCAACGAGATGGGCATGACGCACATCGCCATGTCCGACCACGGCAACCTCCACGGGGCGTACGACTTCTTCCACTCCGCGAAGAAGGCCGGGATCACCCCGATCATCGGGATCGAGGCGTACGTCGCCCCCGAGTCCCGGCGGAACAAGCGCAAGATCCTCTGGGGCCAGCCGCACCAGAAGCGGGACGACATCTCCGGTTCGGGTGGTTACACCCACAAGACGATGTGGGCCGTGAACAAGACCGGCCTGCACAACCTCTTCCGGCTCTCCTCCGACGCCTACGCCGAGGGCTGGCTCCAGAAGTGGCCCCGGATGGACAAGGAGACCATCGCCCAGTGGTCCGAGGGCATCGTCGCCTCCACCGGCTGCCCCTCCGGCGAGGTGCAGACCCGGCTGCGCCTCGGCCACTTCGACGAGGCCCTCAAGGCCGCCGCCGACTACCAGGACATCTTCGGCAAGGACAGGTACTTCCTGGAGCTGATGGACCACGGCATCGAGATCGAGCGCCGGGTCCGCGACGGCCTGCTGGAGATCGGCAAGAAGCTCGGCATCCCGCCGCTGGTCACCAACGACTCGCACTACACGTACGCGCACGAGGCGGGCGCCCACGACGCCCTGCTGTGCATCCAGACCGGCAAGAACCTCTCCGACCCCGACCGCTTCAAGTTCGACGGCACCGGCTACTACCTGAAGTCCACGGACGAGATGTACGCCATCGACTCCTCGGACGCCTGGCAGGAGGGCTGCGCCAACACGCTCCTCGTCGCCGAGATGGTGGACACCACCGGCATGTTCGAGAAGCGCGACCTCATGCCCAAGTTCGACATCCCCGAGGGCTACACCGAGGTCACCTGGTTCCAGGAGGAGGTCCGCCGCGGCATGGAGCGCCGCTTCCCGGGCGGCGTCCCCGAGGACCGCCAGAAGCAGGCCGAGTACGAGATGGACGTCATCATCCAGATGGGGTTCCCGGGCTACTTCCTCGTGGTCGCCGACTTCATCATGTGGGCCAAGCGCCAGGGCATCGCGGTCGGCCCCGGCCGAGGCTCCGCGGCCGGCTCGATCGTCGCCTACGCGCTCGGCATCACCGACCTCGACCCGATCCCGCACGGCCTGATCTTCGAGCGGTTCCTCAACCCCGAGCGCATCTCGATGCCCGATGTCGACATCGACTTCGACGAGCGCCGGCGCGTCGAGGTGATCCGGTACGTGACGGAGAAGTACGGCGCCGACAAGGTCGCCATGATCGGCACCTACGGCACCATCAAGGCCAAGAACGCGATCAAGGACTCCGCGCGCGTGCTGGGCTACCCGTACGCGATGGGCGACCGCATCACCAAGGCCATGCCCGCCGACGTCCTCGGCAAGGGCATCCCGCTGTCCGGCATCACCGACCCCAGCCACCCCCGCTACTCGGAGGCCGGCGAGGTCCGGGGGATGTACGAGAACGAGCCGGACGTGAAGAAGGTCATCGACACCGCGCGCGGTGTGGAGGGCCTGGTCCGGCAGATGGGCGTGCACGCCGCCGGTGTGATCATGTCCAGCGAGACCATCACCGAGCACGTCCCGGTCTGGGTGAGGCACACCGACGGCGTGACCATCACCCAGTGGGACTACCCGAGCTGTGAGTCGCTCGGCCTGCTGAAGATGGACTTCCTGGGCCTGCGCAACCTCACGATCATGGACGACGCCGTCAAGATGGTGAAGGCCAACAAGGGGATCGACATCGACCTCCTGAGCCTCCCGCTCGACGACCCCACGACCTTCGAACTGCTCCAGCGCGGCGACACCCTCGGCGTCTTCCAGTTCGACGGCGGCCCCATGCGGTCCCTGCTGCGGCTGATGAAGCCGGACAACTTCGAAGACATCTCCGCCGTGTCGGCCCTGTACCGGCCGGGCCCGATGGGCATGAACTCCCACACGAACTACGCGCTGCGCAAGAACGGGCAGCAGGAGATCACGCCGATCCACCCCGAGCTGGAGGCGCCGCTCAAGGAGGTCCTGGACGTCACCTACGGCCTGATCGTCTACCAGGAGCAGGTGCAGAAGGCCGCCCAGATCATCGCGGGCTACTCGCTCGGCGAGGCCGACATCCTCCGCCGCGTGATGGGCAAGAAGAAGCCGGAGGAGCTGGAGAAGAACTTCGTCATCTTCCAGGCCGGCGCCCGCAAGAACGGCTACAGCGACGAGGCCATCCAGGCGCTCTGGGACGTGCTGGTCCCCTTCGCCGGCTACGCGTTCAACAAGGCGCACTCCGCCGCGTACGGCCTGGTGTCGTACTGGACGGCGTACCTGAAGGCGAACCACCCCGCCGAGTACATGGCCGCCCTGCTCACCTCGGTCAAGGACGACAAGGACAAGTCCGCGGTCTACCTCAACGAATGCCGCCGCATGGGCATCCGGGTGCTCCCGCCGAACGTCAACGAGTCCGAGGCCAACTTCGCCGCCCAGGGCGACGACGTGATCCTCTTCGGCCTGTCCGCCGTCCGCAACGTCGGCACCAACGTCGTCGAGTCGATCATCAAGTGCCGCAAGGCGAAGGGGAAGTACGGCTCCTTCCCCGACTACCTCGACAAGGTCGACGCGGTGGTCTGCAACAAGCGCACCACCGAATCGCTGATCAAGGCCGGCGCCTTCGACTCGATGGGCCACACCCGCAAGGGCCTCATGGCCCAGTACGAGCCGATGATCGACAACGTGGTCGCGGTCAAGCGCAAGGAGGCCGAGGGCCAGTTCGACCTCTTCGGCGGGATGGGCGAGGAGACCAGCGACCAGCCCGGCTTCGGCCTCGACGTGGAGTTCACCGACGACGAGTGGGACAAGACCTATCTGCTCGCCCAGGAGCGGGAGATGCTCGGTCTGTACGTCTCCGACCACCCGCTCTTCGGCCTGGAGCACGTGCTCTCCGACAAGGCGGACGCGGGCATCGCCCAGCTCACCGGCGGTGACTACGCGGACGGCTCGGTGGTGACCATCGGCGGCATCATCTCCGGCCTCCAGCGCAAGATGACCAAGCAGGGCAACGCCTGGGCCATCGCCACCGTCGAGGACCTGGCGGGCTCCATCGAGTGCATGTTCTTCCCGGCCACCTACCAGCTGGTGTCCACCCAACTCGTCGAGGACGCCGTGGTGTTCGTCAAGGGCCGCCTCGACAAGCGCGAGGACGTGCCCCGGCTCGTCGCCATGGAGCTGATGGTCCCGGACCTGTCCAACGCGGGCACCAACGCGCCCGTGGTGCTCACCATCCCGGCCGTGAAGGTGACCCCGCCGATGGTCAGCCGCCTCGGCGAGATCCTCAGCCACCACAGGGGCGACAGCGAGGTCCGGATCAAGCTCCAGGGCCCGCGCAAGACCACCGTGCTCCGCCTGGACCGGCACCGGGTCAAGCCCGACCCGGCGCTGTTCGGCGACCTGAAGGTGCTGCTCGGCCCGTCCTGCCTGGCCGGCTGAGGCCCGGCGGAAGGCGCCGACGCGAAGGGGCGCACCCTTGACGGGTGCGCCCCTCACCTGTGCCCGGGCGTCAACTGCCCTTTAGTTGTGGCCGAAGCTCTTCTGCTTCTTGCGCGCGGCCTCCGAAGGGCTGCCCGGGGTGTGCGCCATGGGCGGCTCGTGCTCCTCCGCCTGCGGACGCTGCGCGTGCTCGGACTGCGGAGCGCGGTTCTGCGGGCCGGACTGCTTGCGGTTCTTGTTCTTGGCCATGGTGATCTGCCTCCTGTGGGGGATCTAGGGGCCAGGGCCGGGACCAGATTCACATACGCTGACATCAAGCGCATGTCGGATAATTACCGTCTGTGACAGGGGTGGTGGGCGCACCGGAACCGCAAACGCCACGCCGAAGATCGAGTTCGGGCCGTTAACCCCCGCGAGGTCGGGCAGACTCGAAGGAAGTCCGAAGCAAAACCTCCCGGGAAGAGGGTGAGTCGCGTGGACCGCTGCATCGTCCTGGTGGACGCCGGGTATCTGCTGGGAGCCGCCGCCAGCCTCCTCGCCGGCGAGCCCTCGCGGTCCCGGATCACCGTCGACCACGCCGCGCTGATCCAGGCGCTGCGGGAACGCGCGGAGTCCGACACCGAGCGCCCCCTGCTGCGCATCTACTGGTTCGACGGCGCCCCCGACCGGGTCCCCCAGCCGGAGCACCGCCGGCTGCGCGTGATGCCCCGGGTCACCGTCCGCCTCGGCGCCCTCACCCGCAGCGACGGACGCTGGGCCCAGAAGGGCGTCGACGCCGCCATGCACGCGGAACTGACCGAGCTGGCCCGCAACCGCGCCTGCTCCGACGTCGTCCTCGTCACCGGCGACGGTGATCTGCTGCCGGGCATGATGGCCGCCAAGGAGCACGGCGTCGCCGTCCACCTGTGGGCCGTCCAGGCCGCCGACGGCGACTACAACCAGTCCGAGGACCTGGTCGCCGAGGCCGACGAGCGGCGCGTGCTGGACCGCGCCTGGATCACCCAGGCTGTCCGCGCCAAGGAGCTGACCGGCGTCTGCGCCCCGCCGCCCGCGCCCCGCCCCGAGATCGCCGCCATCCTCTCCGCGCCGCTGCCCGAGTCCGCGCTCGGCACGGCCAGCGAGCGGCCCGCCGAACAGCCCGCCCACCCGCCGGCCGCCGCCGCGGCCGAGAACGGCGCCCAGGAGCGGGTGACCGCCTCCAAGGGCGTCCCCACCCCCAAGGACCTGGCCGCGCTGCGCGCACCCGGCGCCCAGCCCGTGCAGCACCCGGCGACCGCGACCCTGCGCTGGTCCTCCGACAAGGGCTGGGTCGACCGGCCGGGAGCGGTCGCCGAGCCCCCCGAGGTCGCCTCCATGCCGACGCTGGCCCAGCTCACCACGGCCGAGCAGCGGTGGGCCGACCGGGAGGAGGACATCACCACCGTCGGCGGCGACCCGTACGAGGTCGGGCAGGTCTTCGCCCGCCGCTGGATGTCCCGGCTCGGCGACCAGAGCCACCTCCAGCGGCTGTCGCAGATGTACCCGCGGATCCCGCACCGGATCGACGGGGAACTGCTGCGGTACGCGGCGCGGTTCGGACTGCTCGCGCACAAGGACGACCAGATCGACGAGCACGACCGTTACGCCATTCGGGCGGGGTTCTGGCGGGAGATCGACGTCCCGGCGGCGGCCGAACAGCACGCGCCCGCCGCCGACTGAATGCCCGGAGCCGCCCCCAAAGGCGAGTAAAGGCCCCCGACCCCGTAGGCTCGTCCCTTGTGAGTACGCGCGCGGGACAGGCACTTCGGTACGACGAGGTCGTACGCGTGCGCGGGCTCGGCAAGACCTACCCGGCCGTGAAGGGCCGGCGGGGCGCCCCGGGCGCCCCCGAGGTGCGGGCCACCGACGGGGTGGAACTGGACGTGCGGCGCGGCGAGGTCTTCGGGCTGCTCGGCCCGAACGGCGCCGGCAAGTCCACCCTCGTACGGCAGCTCTGCGGGCTGCTGCGGCCGGACACGGGCAGCGTCGAGATACTCGGCCACGACATCGTGCGCCATCCCGAGCGGGCCGCGCGGCTCCTCGCCTACCTGGGCCAGGAGTCCACCGCACTGGACGAGCTGACCGTCTCCCTCGCCGCCGAGACCACCGGACGCCTGCGCGGCCTGGACGTCCGGCGGGCGCGGGCCGAGCGGGACGCCGTCCTGGAGGAACTGGGGCTGACCCCGATCGCCGGACGGGCGCTGAAGAAGCTGTCCGGCGGGCAGCGGCGGCTCGCCTGCTTCGCCGCCGCCCTCGTCGGGGAACGGCCGCTGCTCGTGCTGGACGAGCCGACCACCGGCATGGACCCGGTGGCCCGGCGCGCGGTCTGGGCGGCCGTGGACCGGCGGCGGGCCGAGCGCGGCACGACCGTGCTGCTGGTCACCCACAACGTCATCGAGGCCGAGACGGTCCTGGACCGGGTCGCCGTGCTCGACCAGGGCCGGGTCATCGCCTGCGACACCCCCGCCGGACTCAAGGAGCAGGTCGCCGGGGAGGTACGGGTGGAGCTGGTGTGGCGGGAGCGGGCGCCGCTGGAGGTGCCCGAGGTCGCCGTGCTGCGCGAGCGGGCCGCGGAGTCCGGCCGGCGCTGGACGCTCCGGCTCGCGCCCGAGGAGGCCCGCGCCGTCGTCGCCACGGTGACCGGCGGCGCCGCCTTCGCCGCCCTGGACGACTTCACGCTCGCCACGCCCAGCCTGGAGGACGTCTACCTGGCGCTGGGCGGCGCGGCCCGGCAGGGGCTGGTGAGGACATGAGCGCACCGGCCATGGAATGCGTACGGGTCCGCGCGACCGCCGGGGTGGGAAGGCCCGCCGTGGCGACTGCCGTAGGGAAGAGGAGCAGCCGGTCGTGAGTGTCGTACCCGCCGAGGTTCTGCCGGGCGGTGCCCGGGCCGTGCCGGACACGGCGGCCGGCGCGGCCAAGCTCGGGCCGTCCGCGCGGCTGTGGCCGTCGCTGGTGGCCGTCTACCGGGCGCAGCTGTCCCGGGCCCGGGTGGCGCGCATCCCGCTGCTGTTCGTGGCGACCTTCCAGTCCATCGGCATCGCCGTGATGATGCGCGGGGTCGTCGACAGCGGCCATGAGGCCCAGTCCGTGGTGGCCGGGTCCTCCGTGCTGGTCGTCGCGTACGTGGCGCTGAACCTGCTGTCGCAGTACTTCGGTCAGCTGCGGGCCAGCGGCGGGCTCGACCACTACGCCACGCTGCCGGTGCCGCCGGCGGCCGTGGTGCTGGGCGCGGCGGCGGCGTACGCCTCCTTCACCGTGCCGGGGACCCTGGTGACGGCCGTCTTCGGCTGCGCGCTCTTCGGGCTGCCGCTGTCCAATCTGTGGATCCTGGTGGCCGTCATCCCGCTCGCCGGGGCCGCGCTGGCCGGGCTGGGCGCCGCCTGCGGGCTGCTCGCGCCCCGGCCGGAGCTGGCCACGCTGCTCGGGCAGCTCGGCATGTCGGCCGCGCTGCTGCTGGGCGTGCTGCCGGCCGACCGGATGCCGGAGGTCGTACGGCTGGCCCGCGATCTGCTGCCGTCGACCTACGGCGTGGAGGCGTACGCGCGGACCTTCCAGGCGGACCCCGACTGGGCCGTCGTCCTCGCTGACCTGGGGGTGTGCGCGGGCGTCGGGGTGGTCTCGCTGGCCGTGGCGACCTGGGCGTACCGCAGGGCCGCCGTCCGGTGACGCGGCCCACAGCACGACCTGGCACGATGGTCGGGTGACCGCACCGCTGACTCCGCCTCCTCCGCCGCACGAGAACTCCCCGCACCAGGTCTGGCAGGCGCCGCCGCCCGCCGGGGCGCCGGGCGCGGGCACGTACGAACAGGACGGCCCCGGGATGAAGACGGAACTGCGGGAGGCCGCCGTGATCACGGTGGCGGTGGCGCTCGGCGGGGTGCTGCTGGGGCTGCTGTGGTGGTGGCTGGCGCCGCACGTGCCGCTGATCGGTGACGAGGTCGACAAGAACTGGGTCGTCTACCTCAAGGACAGCGAGGGCGAGCAGGCGGTCGGGGTGGACGGAACGTTCACCCTGCTGGGACTTGCCTTCGGGCTGGTCAGCGCCGTGGTGGTGTTCCTGCTGCGGCGGCGCGGCGGTGTGCCGCTCGCGGTGGCCCTCGGCCTCGGCGGGCTGCTCGGGTCGCTGCTGGCCTGGCGGCTCGGGGTGTGGCTGGGGCCCGAGTCGAACGTGCTCGCGCACGCGCAGGCCGTGGGCAAGGGGGTGACGTTCTCGGCGCCGCTGAAGCTGTCGGCGAAGGGGGCGTTGCTGGCGTGGCCGTTGGCGGGGCTGCTGGTGCACCTCGGACTGACCGCGCTGTTCGGGCCCCGGGACCCCGAGGTGCCGTGACCTGGGGGGCGCCGCGTCAGCCGCGCCCGATCGGCGCCAGCACCGCCTCCGTCAGCTTCGCCAGGTCCCCCGGCGCCAGCTCGACCTCCAGGCCCCGGCGGCCCGCCGACACGCAGATCGTCGCGTGGGACTCCGCCGAGTCGTCGATGACCGTCGGGAGCTTCTTGCGCTGGCCGAGCGGGGAGATGCCGCCGCGGACGTAGCCCGTGGTGCGTTCGGCGAGGGCCGGGTCGGCCATGGCCGCCCGCTTGCCGCCCACCGCCGCCGCCAGGGCCTTCAGGTCCAGCGAGCCGGCCACCGGGACCACACCGACCACCAGGGAGCCGTCCACGTCGGCCACCAGCGTCTTGAAGACGCGCTCGGGGGAGACGCCCATCGCCTCCGCCGCCTCCTCGCCGTAGGAGGGGTGGGACGGGTCGTGGTCGTAGGCGTGGACCGTGAAGTCCACGCCCGCCGCCGTCAGGGCCACCGTCGCGGGCGTCCCCCCGGACTGCTGCTGCTTCTTCGGCTTCTTCGCCATCAGGGTGTCGTGCTTCCCTCAGTTCAGACTGGTCGGCGTCCGCGTCAGCTCGAACGCGGGCAACGACGGCAGACTACGGATGATGGACGTCTCCGCGCGAAGGAGTTTCAGCTCGTCCCGGAGCCGGGAGGCGGTGTCCGGGGCCTGGAGCAGACGCTGCTTGGTCGGCGTGTCGTGCACCATCGCGGCGGCCACCAGGTACGACACCACGCCCGGGTCGTCCGGCAGGTCGGCACCGGTGGACAGCGAGCGCTCGCGGGCGCCCGCAAGACGCTTCTGGTACTGGCGGAAGGAGCGCAGGACGCCCTCCGCCAGCGCGCCGGCCTCGTCCCCGGGCTCCTCCGGCAGCTCCTCCAGCTCGGCGGTCAGGAACGGACCGGACGCGTCCACGGACAGCAGGCGGACACGCGTCGTGCCCGTCGCCAGGACCTCGAAGGTGCCGTCGGACCGCTCCCGGACGGTCGCCGCGTCCGCCACACAGCCCACCCCGTGGAAGGCCTTGAGCGGGTCGGGGCCGAAGCCGGCGGCCGGGCCCCGGTCGGGCTGGGCCGTGGGGTTCGGCATGCCCGGGGCGCTCGGCGCGACCTCGTGGCCGTCGCGGATGGCGACGACGGCGAAGCGGCGCGGCTCCTCCTCGGGGGTCTTCGACAGCGCGCGCATCATGGCGCGATAGCGCTCCTCGAAGACGTTCAGCGGCAGCACGAGCCCCGGGAACAGCACCGAGTTCAGCGGAAAGAGCGGAAGACGGACGGTGGTCACGGCGCCCCAGCCTAGTGGTCGGCGGCGCGGGCGTGTCCGCCGTGCTCGCCGAGAGGGTCCCGGGACGCCGTCAGCAGCCCGGCCGGGGCGGGCCGCGGGGCCGCCGTCTGAAGGTGCTCGCGCACCCGCAGGAAGTGGGCGAGCGGGTCGTCGGAGATCCGGTCCCAGGGGAAGGAGGTGGCGTAGGGGCCGATCAGGCGCAGCTGGGTGCGGGCGTCCTCCCGGCGGTCCAGCCGCAGCAGGACGTACAGCAGTTTGTTGCGGACCTCGGCGGGCCACGGGTCGGCCGCCGGGAAGCGTCCGGACAACTCGATGGCGCGGTCGGCCGCCGCGTCCAGCCGGGCGCGCGGCACGTCGGAGCCGCGGTCGTCGGTCAGGCAGCCGTAGGCCGCGCGGGCGGGCAGCGCCTGGACGAGCGAGTCGGCCGGGGCGTCCTGCGCGGCCCGATCGGCGAAGTCGAAGCACGCGCGGTGCGAGCCGTGGGGGGTGTGGGGCGTGTCTCCCCACCGGGCGCAGCAGAAGGCGGCCAGGTAGCGCAGGGCGGCCACGTGGCAGCCGTAGTGGTGCGGGGCGCGCCGGACGGCCGCCTCCCACAGCTCCTCGAAGTAACGGTGCCCGGTGCGCGAGCCGCGCGCGTGGTCGAGCGCGATCCGCCACGGCACCGGGTCGCGTACGTCGGCGCGGGCGGCGGCGGTGATGAGCGGGCTCACCTCGCGCAGCAGCTCGGCCCGGGCGGGCGAGGACCAGACGCGGTCGACCGCCAGCTGGGCCCCGAGCAGCAGCACGTCGGGGTCGTCCGGGGTGGCGGCGCGCCACTCCTCGTACCACTCGGGGCGCGAGCGGGCGAAGGCGGTCAGGCGCCGTACGTACCGGTCCCGGTTCTCCCAGTCGGCCGCGGCGCGGGTGGCGGCGAGCAGGCCGGCCGCGGCGGTGTACTCGCCCCGGCCGGCCGCGACCAGCGCGGGCGAGAGGCGGTCGTCGGGCGCGTCGAGCACGGCCTCGTCCCCGGCCGGCGGGCGGTCGGCCGGACGTGCGGAGCGTTTGGTCATCCGGGTGGGGCGGATGAACGAGGGCAGCAGAGCCATGGTTCGACCATTGAAAGTCCGCAGGTCGGGGCGGCGCCAGAGGGCCTGGGCAAGTCAGGGAAAGTTGTACGGTCGAGAGTCAAGGTCCGGTAAAGGGTGAATGTGTGTTTTGTGCGAGGTGTGTGCGTGAAGGGTGGGTTCCGGCAATCCTGAGGGGCGGCGCCGGCCCCGCGCCGCGTTCCGCCGGTGCCGCAGGGTGCCGTCAGCTCCGCCGCAGCAGCCGGGTCGCGCCCGCGGCCACCGTCGTCGCCAGCACCCAGCCGATCAGGATCAGCGCCGCCGCCAGCCACTGCCAGCCGCCGCGCAGCTGCCACTGGCCGGCCTGACCCAGGTCGATCACCGGCAGCAGCAGGTCCAGCGTGAACAGCGCCGGGCTCCAGACCGGATGGCCGCCGGAGCTGACCGGCGGGTGGTCCGCGCGCGCGAAGGCGAGCGTGCCCGCCGCCCACAGCACCGCCATCCACACCGCGGCCCGGCCGGGACGGTAGCCGTAGGCGACCGTCCAGTCCTGGAGGTAGCCCCAGAACTGGCCGGCCAGCGGCAGCGTCTCCCGCCGCCGGCGCTGCTTGGCGAGCAGCACCTCGCGCGCGTCCTCGTCCTCCCCGGCCGCGCGCAGCACCGCCGCCAGCCGCTCGTACGGCTCCGGGGCGTACTCGGCGGTGGCCGCCGACACCCAGTCCAGGCGCTGGGCCAGCGGGAACGGGCCCTGCGGCACCAGGTTCTCGTAGGTGAACCCGCCCATGTGCAGACTGCCCGCGTCCGGCCAGCTGCTCGCCCGGTCCACCAGGTTCACGATCCGCGCCCCGGACAGCACCACCTTGCCGCGCCCCGGCTTGTCCCCGAGGAAACGCAGCTCCGGCGTCTGCACCCGGCGCAGCGACAGCTCCTGGTCGTCGGTGAGGGTGAACCCGGCCCGCTCCAGGTCGACGGCGTCCCCGAACCGCCCGTCGTCCAGGCGCACCCCGCCCCGGGCCTCGAAGCGCTGGACGCGCGTGCCGCGCGCGGGCGTCGTGCCGCTCAGCAGCGGGTTGCCCACGCCGGCCGGGGTCAGGTACAGGGTGCGCTCGACCGTCAGCTGGGGGGCGTTCAGGGCGAACCGGGCGTAGGGGTTGGCGAGCTTGGCGCCGCGCAGGCTGAGCGAGGCGCCGATCTGGGCGCCGCGCAGGCTGAACTCGCCGTGCGACTCCAGCATCTCCGCCTGGAGGTCCTGGCCGACGGTCAGGCCGTCGGCCGCGATCGACCGCCCGCTGCGGTCCCGGTAGGCGACCGCCTGGTTGAGCAGCAGATCCGTGCCGATGTGCGCGTCCGTCAGCCGGATCCCGTTCTGGAACCGGCAGCGCGGCAGGTGCAGATCACCCTCCGTGTGCACACGGGCGGCCTCCAGGCGCGGCACCGCGCAGTCCACCAGGCGCAGGGTCGTGAACCGGGCCTCCGGCAGCCGGATCTCCTCGTCGAAGCGGCAGCCGCGCAGCTCCACGTACGGCGTGACCTGGCCGCCCGCCAGGTCCAGCGGGTCGGTGATGCGCACGCCGGCGAGCTTCAGCGCGGACACCCGGCCGGCGAGCGCCGGCGGGCCGTCGAGAAGCAGCCAGCAGACGATGCGGGCCCGTACGGTCCGCTCCGGACCCCAGGGATGCCCGCCGTGCGGATCGTCCACCGCGAAGTCGCCGCTGGTCAGGTCGTACACGCTGCCGTTGCGGAAGGCCTGCCACATGCCCGCCTCGGTCGCGGTCAGGTCGTCCGGCAGGTCCCCCGTGCGGATGCCGGCCCCCTCGCTCACCGTTCTCCTCTTCTCTCCTCTTCCGGTTCGCTGGTTTTCGTACAGCCGTTCATGCCCTCTGTGACCGCCGGGACACCACCCGTGAAGGTGATCTTCCGGGTTCCGGCCACCCTCTGTACCAGACATTGGCCCACGGTCTGTATCAGCCATTGATACGCGCGGACGGCTCCCGACGGCGGTCTGAGAGAATTGGGACTGTGATTTCCCGAATCGATCTGCGCGGCGACGCCCTTCCCGAGGGCCCCGCCCTGCGCGACCTGCTGCCCCGAGCCGACTTCGACGTTCAGGCCGCCCTGGAGAAGGTGCGCCCGATCTGCGAGGCCGTGCATCATCGTGGCGACGCGGCGCTGATCGACTTCGCCGAGAAGTTCGACGGAGTACGGCTGGAAACCGTCCGTGTCCCGGCCCAGGCGCTCACCGACGCGCTCGCCGGACTCGACCCGGCCGTGCGCGCCGCCCTGGAGGAGTCCATCCGGCGCGCCCGGCTGGTCCACCGCGAACAGCGCCGTACGACCCACACCACGCAGGTCGTGCCCGGCGGCTCGGTGACCGAGAAATGGGTTCCGGTCGAGCGCGTCGGGCTGTACGCGCCCGGCGGCCGCTCGGTCTACCCGTCCTCCGTGGTGATGAACGTGGTGCCCGCCCAGGAGGCCGGCGTCGAGTCCATCGCGCTCGCCTCACCGGCCCAGGCCGAGTTCGGCGGGCTGCCGCACCCGACGATCCTCGCCGCCTGCGCCCTGCTGGGCGTGGACGAGGTGTACGCGGCCGGCGGCGCCACCGCCGTCGCGATGTTCGCGTACGGCACGGAGTCCTGCCCGCCCGTCAACATGGTCACCGGGCCCGGCAACATCTGGGTCGCCGCCGCCAAGCGCTACTTCACCGGCAAGATCGGCATCGACGCCGAGGCCGGCCCGACCGAGATCGCGATCCTCGCGGACGCCGGCGCCGACCCGGTGCACGTCGCCTCCGACCTGATCAGCCAGGCCGAGCACGACCCGCTGGCGGCGGCCGTCCTGGTCACCGACTCCGTCGAGCTGGCGGACGCGGTCGAGAAGGAGCTGGAGCCGCAGGTCGCGGCCACCAAGCACATCGAGGACCGGATCGTGCCCGCGCTGAAGGGCAAGCAGTCCGCCATCGTGCTGGTCGACGGCATCGACGAGGGCCTGCGGGTCGTCGACGCGTACGGCGCCGAGCACCTGGAGATCCAGACCGCCGACGCCGCGGCGGTGGCCGACCGGGTCCGCAACGCCGGCGCGATCTTCATCGGCCCCTGGGCCCCCGTCTCGCTCGGCGACTACGCGGCCGGGTCCAACCACGTCCTGCCCACCGGCGGATGCGCCTGCCACTCCTCGGGCCTGTCCGTCCAGTCCTTCCTGCGCGGCATCCACATCGTGGACTACACGAAGGACGCGCTCGCCGAGGTCGCCCACCACGTGGTGACGCTGGCGGAGGCGGAGGACCTGCCGGCGCACGGCGCGGCGGTCAAGGCGCGGTTCGGCTGGAAGGTACCCGAGAGCAAGTGAGCGACGTGCGGATCGACGATCTCCCCGTACGGGACGAGCTGCGTGGCAAGTCCCCCTACGGCGCGCCCCAGCTGGACGTCCCCGTACGGCTGAACACCAACGAGAACCCCTACCCGCTGCCCGAGCCGCTGGTCGAACGGATCGCGGAGCGGGTGCGGGAGGCCGCCCGCGGCCTGAACCGCTACCCGGACCGGGACGCGGTCCAGCTGCGCACCGAGCTGGCCACGTACCTGACGAAGACCGGGAAGTACCCGCTCGGCCCCGAGAACGTGTGGGCCGCCAACGGCTCCAACGAGGTCATCCAGCAGCTCCTCCAGACCTTCGGCGGACCGGGCCGCACGGCGATCGGCTTCGAGCCGTCGTACTCGATGCACGCGCTCATCGCGCGCGGCACCGGCACCGGCTGGATCTCCGGCCCGCGCGCCGAGGACTTCACGATCGACCTCGCCGCCGCCCGGCGGGCCATCGCCGAGCACAAGCCGGACGTCGTCTTCATCACCACCCCCAACAACCCCACCGGCAACGCGGTCCCGCCGGAGACCGTCCTCGCGCTGTACGAGGCGGCGCAGGCGGCCAAGCCGTCCATGGTGGTCGTGGACGAGGCGTACATCGAGTTCAGCCACGGCGACTCGCTGCTGCCGCTGCTGGCCGGCCGCCCGCACCTGGTGATCTCCCGGACGATGTCCAAGGCGTTCGGCGCGGCAGGCCTGCGCCTCGGCTACCTGGCCGCGCACCCGGCGGTCGTGGACGCCGTCCAGCTGGTCCGGCTGCCGTACCACCTGTCGGCGATCACCCAGGCGACCGCCCTGGCCGCGCTGGAGCACACCGACACGCTGCTCGGGTACGTCGAACAGCTGAAGGCGGAGCGGGACCGGCTGGTCGCCGAGCTGCGCGCGATCGGTTACGAGGTGACCGAGTCCGACGCGAACTTCGTGCAGTTCGGCCGGTTCGCCAGCGCCCACGAGGCCTGGCGGAGGATCCTCGACCGGGGCGTCCTGGTCCGGGACAACGGCGTACCGGGATGGCTGCGGGTGTCCGCCGGCACCCCGGAGGAGAACGACGCGTTCCTCGACGCGGTCCGTGAGTTGAAGAAGGAGCTTGAGCGATGAGCCGCGTTGGACGCGTGGAGCGCACCACCAAGGAGACGTCGGTGCTGGTCGAGATAGACCTCGACGGCACCGGCCGGACCGACATCGCCACCGGCGTCGGCTTCTACGACCACATGCTCGACCAGCTCGGCCGGCACGGTCTGTTCGACCTGACCGTCAAGACCGACGGCGACCTGCACATCGACTCCCACCACACCATCGAGGACACCGCCCTCGCCCTCGGCGCCGCCTTCAAGCAGGCGCTCGGCGACAAGGTGGGCATCTACCGCTTCGGCAACTGCACGGTCCCGCTGGACGAGTCCCTCGCCCAGGTCACCGTCGACCTGTCCGGCCGCCCGTACCTCGTGCACACCGAGCCCGAGAACATGGCGCCGATGATCGGCGAGTACGACACGACGATGACCCGGCACATCCTGGAGTCCTTCGTTGCCCAGGCGCAGATCGCGCTGCACGTGCACGTGCCGTACGGGCGCAACGCGCACCACATCGTGGAGTGCCAGTTCAAGGCGCTGGCCCGGGCGCTGCGCTACGCCTCCGAGCGCGACCCGCGCGCGGCCGGCATCCTCCCGTCGACGAAGGGCGCGCTGTAACCCATGACCGGTCTGTCGACCCTCCTGATCGTCGTCGGCCTCTTCCTGGTCGGCGGCATCATCTCCTTCGTCAAGCAGAAGATGCCCACCAGCCTGATCGTGCTGCTCTCGATCGGCGCGGGCCTGTGCCTGGTGGCGGGCGTCATGCGGCTGGAGGTGTGGAATTGAGCACCACGTCCCCGAACAAGAAGGTCGTCGTCTTCGACTACGGCTTCGGCAACGTCCGCTCCGCCGAGCGGGCCCTCGCGCGCGTGGGCGCCGACGTCGAGATCACGCGTGACTTCGACAAGGCGATGAACGCCGACGGCCTGCTCGTGCCGGGCGTCGGCGCCTTCGCCGCCTGCATGCGGGGCCTGCGCGCCGCCCGGGGCGACTGGGTCGTGGACCGCCGGCTGTCCGGCGGGCGCCCGGTCATGGGCATCTGCGTCGGCATGCAGATCCTCTTCGCGCGCGGCATCGAGCACGGCGTGGAGGCCGAGGGCCTGGACGAGTGGCCCGGCACGGTCGCGCCGCTCCAGGCCGACGTCGTGCCCCACATGGGCTGGAACACGGTGGACGCCCCGGCCGACTCGCGGCTGTTCGCCGGCCTGGACGCCGACGCGCGGTTCTACTTCGTGCACTCCTACGCCGTCCACGACTGGGCCCTGGAGAGCCACAACCCGGTGATCGAGGCCCCCAAGGTCACCTGGTCGACGCACGGCAAGCCGTTCGTGGCCGCCGTGGAGAACGGCGCCCTGTGGGCCACCCAGTTCCACCCCGAGAAGTCCGGCGACGCCGGCGCCCAGCTCCTCACCAACTGGATCGGAACCCTGTAGACCATGGCCAAGCTCGAACTCCTCCCCGCCGTCGACGTCCGCGACGGCCAGGCCGTCCGCCTCGTGCACGGCGAGTCCGGGACCGAGACCTCCTACGGCTCCCCGCTGGAGGCCGCCCTCGCCTGGCAGCGGTCCGGCGCCGAGTGGCTGCACCTGGTCGACCTGGACGCCGCGTTCGGCACCGGTGACAACCGCGCCCTGATCGCCGAGGTCGCGAAGGCGATGGACATCAAGGTGGAGCTGTCCGGCGGCATCCGCGACGACGACACCCTCGCCGCCGCCCTCGCCACCGGCTGCACCCGGGTGAACCTCGGCACGGCCGCCCTGGAGACCCCCGAGTGGGTCGCCAAGGTCATCGCCGAGCACGGCGACAAGATCGCCGTCGGTCTGGACGTGCGCGGCACCACGCTGCGCGGCCGGGGCTGGACCCGCGACGGCGGCGACCTCTACGAGACGCTGGAGCGCCTGGACAAGGAGGGCTGCGCCCGCTACGTCGTCACCGACATCGCCAAGGACGGCACCCTCCAGGGCCCCAACCTGGAGCTGCTGAAGAACGTGTGTGCCGCCACCGACCGGCCGGTCGTGGCCTCCGGCGGCGTGTCGTCCCTGGACGACCTCCGCGCCATCGCCGAACTGGTACCCCTCGGTGTCGAGGGCGCCATCGTAGGGAAGGCGCTGTACGCGAAGGCGTTCACCCTGGAAGAGGCCTTGGAGGCTGTGTCGTCATGAGCGGAGCCGTGCGGCGCGTGCAGAGCGGGAGTCCCTGGGAAGAGAGTTTCGGGTTCGCACGCGCCGTCACGGCGGGTGACCGGGTGCTGGTGGGCGGCACGACGTCCTTCAAGGGCACCGTGCTGTACGGCGAGGGCGACCCGTATGAACAGGCCAAGGTGGCCTTCACCAGCGCCCTGGAGGCGATCGGCGAGTTCGGGCTCGGCATCGAGTCCGTGATCCGTACGCGGATGTACCTGACCCATGTGCGGGACGTGGACGCCGTCGGGCGGGCCCACCAGGAACTGTTCGACGCCGTCCGCCCGGTCTCGACCCTGCTGGTCGTGGAGGGCTTCGTCGACCCGCGCATCCTGGTCGAAGTAGAACTAGAAGCATTCAGAGGCTGAAGGCCTTTAAGGAGCCGTGGATTCATGACCCTGGCGGTCCGAGTCATCCCCTGCCTGGACGTGGACAACGGCCGGGTCGTCAAGGGCGTCAACTTCCAGAACCTGCGCGACGCCGGCGACCCCGTCGAGATGGCCAAGGTGTACGACGCCGAGGGCGCCGACGAGCTGACGTTCCTGGACATCACCGCGTCCTCCGGCAACCGGGAGACGACGTACGACGTGGTGCGCCGCACCGCCGAGCAGGTGTTCATCCCGCTGACCGTCGGCGGCGGCGTCCGCACGGCGGAGGACGTGGACAAGCTGCTGCGGGCGGGCGCCGACAAGGTGGGCGTCAACACGGCGGCCATCGCGCGACCCGACCTGATCCGCGAGATCGCCGAGCGGTTCGGCCGGCAGGTGCTGGTCCTCTCGGTGGACGCGCGCCGCACCCCCGGGGGCACCTTCGAGGTCACCACCCACGGCGGCCGGCGCGGCACCGGCATCGACGCGGTGGAGTGGGCGCACCGGGCGGCCGAGCTGGGCGCGGGGGAGATCCTGCTGAACTCCATGGACGCGGACGGCACGAAGGACGGCTACGACCTGGAGATGATCGCGGCGGTGCGCAAGCACGTGACCGTCCCGGTGATCGCCTCCGGCGGCGCCGGCAAGCTGGCCGACTTCCCCCCGGCCATCGACGCGGGCGCGGACGCGGTCCTCGCGGCATCGGTGTTCCACTTCGGCGACCTGAGGATCGGCCAGGTGAAGGAGACGCTGCGGGGGGCAGGGCACCCGGTGCGGTAGCCGCCGCTTCCCAGGGCCCCGGCCGGACGGCCGGGGCCTTCTTGTCGAGGAGAAGCGCAAGAGAAATTGCGCAAGGAATATTGCGCAGTTTCTCTTTCGTATCTAGGGTCGGTGTCATGGCACGCGAGGAGAACCGCCGGATCACGGACATCGGGACGCTCAAGGCGCTCGCCCACCCGCTGCGCATGAAGCTGTACCGGCTGCTGTTCGTCGCGGAGGCCGCCACCGCCTCCCAGCTGGCCGAGCAGGTGGACGAGGCCGTCTCCCTCGTCAGCTACCACCTGCGCAAGCTGGCCGAGCACGGTCTCGTCGAGGAGGCCGAGCCGCGCAGCGCGGACGCGCGCGAGCGCTGGTGGCAGCCGGCGTCCGACGGCGTCACCATCCGCGACGAGGACTTCCGCGACGCACCCGAGAAGGCGGCGGCGCACCTCGCGGCCTCGCGGCTGTTCCTGGACCAGCGCGCCGAGATGTACCGGCGGTACCTCGACGAACGCGCCCGGTGGGGGCCCGGCTGGAACACGGCGGCCCACGACTCCGAGTCCCTGCTCCGGCTCACCGCCGGTGAACTCGCCGAGCTGAAGAAGGACCTCACCGACCTGCTCGCGCGGTACGACGAGCGGGGGCGGGCCCGCGAGGCCGCCGGTGACACCGACGGGCGCGAGCATGTCGCGCTGCACGTGTACGGCTTCCCGTTCCGCGTCTGACGTCTGAGAGGACAGCCATCCCGTGACCGCCACGCTCATACCGCCGGCCACCGCGCGGGCCCACCGCGACCCCAACGTGCTGCGCTGGCTCGGGGCCTACACCTCCTCGATGCTCGGCGACAGCGTCTACTACCTCGCCCTGTCCTGGGCCGCCGTCCAGACCGGGAGCCCCGCGCAGGCCGGGCTGGTGATGGCGGCCAGCGCGCTGCCCCGGGCCGTGCTGATGCTCGGCGGGGGAGTGGTCGCCGACCGGTTCGGGCCGCGCCGGGTCGTCATCGGCAGTGACGCCGTACGCTGCGCCGCCGTCCTCGCCGTGGCCGCCCTGCTGTACCTCACCAGCCCCGGGCTGTGGCCGCTCGCCCTGCTGGCGCTGGTCTTCGGCACCGTCGACGCCGTGTTCATGCCCGCCGTGGGCGCGCTGCCGGCCCGTCTCACCGAGAAGGACCAGCTCGCCCGCATCCAGGGCATGCGCGGCCTCGCGATCCGTTGCGCGAGCGTCCTGGGCGCCCCGCTCGGCGGACTCGCCGTGGCCGCCGGCGGAGCCCCGGCCGCGTTCACCGTCGCCGGGCTGCTCATCGCGCTGTCCGTACCGCTCCTGGTGTCGGTGCGGGTGCGGGAGCTGCCCGAGGACGGCGCCCCCGGCACGGCGGGAACCCCCTGGGGCGACCTGAGGGCCGGACTGCGGTACATCCGGCGGCACCGGGTGCTCGCGCCGCTGATGGCCGCCATCGCCCTCGGTGACCTCGGCTTCGTCGGGCCGCTGAACGTCGGGCTGACCCTGCTCGCCGACCGGCGCGGCTGGGGTGCCGCCGGCATGGGCTGGGTGCTCGCCGGATTCGGGGTCGGCGCGGGGGCCGCCTCACTGCTGCTGGCCGTCCGGGGGCGGCTGCCGCGCGCCGGGCTGGTCGCCGGGTCCGCCATCATCGCGGGCTGCGTGGCCATCGGCGCCCTCGCCTACGTGCCGGGCCTCGTCGCCGCCGTCGCCACGGCCGTACTGGTCGGCCTGCTCACCGGGCTCAGCGGCGCGATGTGCGGCGCCCTGCTCCAGACCCACTCCGACCCCGCCTACCTCGGCCGGGTCACCTCCGTCTCCAGCCTGGTCAGCCTCGGCCTCACCCCGCTGAGCATGCCGTTCGCCGCCGCCGCGATCGGGGCCTGGGGCCTCGGCCCGGTGTTCGTCGCCAGCGCGGTCGTCTGCGGGCTCGGCGGGGTCGTCGCCCTCGCCGTACCGGCCCTGCGCCGCGCCGAACTCCCGGGCTGACCGCCGTTCACTCCTTGGGCTGAACCAGCTGCACCAGATTGCCCACCGTGTCGTCCAGCACCGCCGCGATGACCGGCCCCTGCTCCTGCGGGGGATGCGTGAACCGGACACCGAGGCCGCGCAGCCGGTCGTACTCCGCTCGCAGGTCGTCCACGGAGAAGACGATGCACGGCAGCCCCGCCTCGTACAGCGCCCTGCGGTACGGCTCCGCGATCGGGCCCTGGCCGGGCTCCAGCAGCAGCTGGAGATCCGGCTGGGCGCCCTCCCGCGCCCCGACCGTCACGAAGAGCGTGCCGTCGCCGAGGTCCATGTGCGTACGGGTCTCGAAGCCGAGGACGTCGGTGTAGAAGGCGTGCGCCGCCGCCACGTCGTCGACGTACACGCCGGTCATCGCCACCTTGATCACGGCCCGGCCCTCTCAGATGCCCAGCTGCTTGGTCTCGTGCAGCTTGGCGATCGCCTCCGCGTCGCCGTCCAGCTCCACCTTCGCCGCGCGCTGCCGGCCGAACGCGAACATCAGCAGCTCCGACGGCTCACCGGTCGCCGTGACCACCGGGGTGCCCCGGTGCGCCACCGCCGTCTGGCCGTTCGGGCGGCGCAGCACCAGACCCGTCGGCGCGCCCCGGCCCATCAGCCGCGCGCCGCGTTCGAGGCGGGACCACAGCGCGTCCTGGAAGACCGGGTCCAGCTCGCGCGGGCTCCAGTCCGGCTGGGCGCGGCGGACGTCCTCCGTGTGGACGTAGAACTCCACGATGTTGGCCGCCTCGTCGACCTGCTTGAGCTGGAAGGGCGAGAAGCGCGGCGGGCCGGTGCGGATCAGCTGGATCAGCTCCTCGTACGGCTTCGCCGTGTACTCGGCCGTCACCTTCTCCAGACGCGGCGCGAGCTGCTTGATCAGCGTGCCCCCCGCCGCGTCCGGGCGGCGTTCGCGCACGACCACGTGCGCGGCCAGGTCCCGGGTCCGCCAGCCCTCGCAGAGGGTCTCGGCGTCCGGCCCGACGGTTTCCAAGAGGTCGGCGAGGAGAAGCCGTTCACGCTTGGCGAAGGTCGACATGGTGTCAGCCTACGACCGCGTAAACATTCCGCCCACCCGTCACCCCCCCCCAAGGAGGCGCCGCGCGCCGTCGTGACCATTCCATGGACGGCCGCGTCCCGCCGCCGGTCCCGCGCGGCACAATATGACCCATGACCAGTACGACCGGTGCCCCCCGGCCCAGCAGCCTCGACCCGGAGATCGTCGCGCGGCTCAAGCGCAGCGCCGACGGGCTCGTCCCCGCCATCGCCCAGCAGTACGACACCGGCGAGGTGCTCATGCTCGGCTGGATGGACGACGAGGCGCTGCACCGGACGCTGACCACCGGCCGCTGCACCTACTGGTCGCGCAGCCGCCAGGAGTACTGGGTCAAGGGCGACACCTCCGGCCACGTCCAGTGGGTGAAGTCGGTCGCGCTGGACTGCGACGCCGACACCCTGCTGGTCAAGGTCGACCAGGTCGGCGCCGCCTGCCACACCGGCGCCCGCACCTGCTTCGACGCGGACGTGCTCCTCAAGGACGCCGGTTCCGGCGTACCCGGATCCGGTCAGTAAGGTCAGCGGCCATGGAACTGGAGACCTTCCGCAAGCTGGCCACCGACCGGCGTGTCATCCCGGTCACGCGCAAGCTGCTCGCCGACGGCGACACCCCGGTCGCGCTGTACCGCAAGCTCGCCGCCGAGCGCCCCGGCACCTTCCTGCTGGAGTCCGCGGAGAACGGCCGTTCCTGGTCCCGTTACTCCTTCGTCGGCGTCCGCAGCGCCGCCACGCTCACCGCGCGGGACGGACACGCCCACTGGCTCGGCACCCCGCCCGTCGGCGTCCCCACCGACGGCGACCCCCTCGCGGCCCTGCGCGCCACCCTCCAGGCCCTGCACACCCCGCACCAGGAGGGCCTGCCGCCCTTCACCGGCGGCATGGTCGGCTACCTGGGCTACGACATCGTCCGCCGCCTGGAGAAGATCGGCCCCGGCGAACGCGACGACCTGGGGCTGCCCGAGCTGACCATGCTGCTGACCAGCGACCTCGCGGTGATGGACCACTGGGAGGGCTCGGTCCTGCTGATCGCCAACGCGATCAACCACAACGACCTCGACACCGGCGTCGACGAGGCGTACGCGGACGCCGTCGCCCGGCTCGACGCCATGGAGGCCGACCTCTCCCGCCCGGTCGCCCAGCCCCCGGCCCACCTGCCGCCCTCCGAGCTGCCCGAGTACACCGCCCGCTGGGGCGGCCCCGACTTCCAGCGGGCCGTCGAGGACGTCAAGGAGCGCATCCGCGCGGGCGAGGCCTTCCAGGTCGTGCCCTCCCAGCGCTTCGAGACCCCGTGCACGGCCGGCGCCCTGGACGTCTACCGGGTCCTGCGGGCCACCAACCCCTCGCCGTACATGTACCTCTTCCGCTTCGACGGGTTCGACGTCGTCGGCTCCTCCCCGGAAGCGCTGGTGAAGGTCGAGGGCGGACGCGCGATGGTCCACCCCATCGCCGGCACCCGGCACCGCGGGGCCACCCCGCAGGAGGACCAGGCCCTGGCCGAGGAACTCCTCGCCGACCCCAAGGAACGCGCCGAGCACCTGATGCTGGTCGACCTCGGCCGCAACGACCTCGGCCGGGTCTGCGAGCCCGGCTCGGTCGAGGTGGTCGACTTCATGTCCGTCGAGCGCTACTCCCACGTGATGCACATCGTCTCGACCGTCACCGGCACGGTCGCCCCCGGCCGCACGGCCTTCGACGTGCTCACCGCCTGCTTCCCGGCCGGCACCCTCTCCGGCGCCCCCAAGCCCCGCGCGATGCAGATCATCGACGAACTGGAGCCGTCCCGGCGCGGCCTGTACGGCGGCTGCGTCGGCTACCTGGACTTCGCCGGCGACTCCGACACCGCGATCGCCATCCGTACGGCCCTGCTCCGCGACGGCACGGCCTACGTCCAGGCCGGCGCCGGCATCGTCGCCGACTCCGACCCGGTCGCGGAGGACCAGGAGTGCCGCAACAAGGCCGCGGCGGTGCTGCGGGCCGTGCACACCGCCAACCGGTTGGGCGCGTAGGGCGTTCCCCAGGGCACTCCGCTCGCGCGTAGGGCGCTTCTCATACGAACCCCGGGTGACGGCGCACCCGGGGTTCAGGCGATAGTGGAGTACGTGACTGCTGCACCTGACCCCCGTTCCCAAGCCGCCGCGTCCGCCCGGTCCGGCCGGCGGAGCCTCGCCGTGGCCCTCCTGTGCGGTGCGCTCGGCGCGGCCGTGGCGCTGCTCGCGACCCGGCAGCGCTGGGCGGAGGGCACCGCGACGGTGGCCGGCGGCGCGTTCCCGCTGACCGCCAAGGGCAGCGACGTCACGGGCGTCCCCGCGGCCCTCGCCATAGTGGGCCTCGCCGCGCTCGTCGCCGTCTTCGCCGTCCGCAGGGCCGGCCGGTTCCTCGTCTCCGGGCTGCTCGCGCTGTCCGGCGCCGGGATCGCCGCCGCGGCCCTCGTGTCCGCCTCGGACAGCTCCGCGCTGGACGAGCAGGCCGCCAAGGCGAGCGGCGACACCTCCGCCACCGTCGACGCGCTCACCCACACCGGCTGGCCGTACGTCGCCGCCGCCGGCGGCGTGCTGCTGCTGCTCGCCGGACTGCTCGCCCTGCGCTACGGCCCTTCGTGGCCCGCCATGTCCGGCCGCTACGAGCGCGGCACCGACCGCCCGCGGCGCACGGCCCGGCCGGTCGATCCGGAGCGGCCCGAGGAGATCTGGAAGGCGCTGGACCGGGGCGAGGACCCGACGGGCGCCTGAATCCGCGGGGCGCACCCGGAGCCCGCGTCCGGAGCGGGGACCCCCGGTGTGGTGAAACAGACGCCACCCCCGCGTCGGGCACGCGTGCGCGTACGGGACAATGGAGGGCGAGCGTCCGGCTCGGACAGTACGACACGTACACAGCAACGAGGAGCAAGTCATGGCGGGCAGCAGCCACGGTCACACCCCGGCCGCCTGGACCGGTGTCATCATCGCCTTCATCGGTTTCTGCGTCGCGGGCGCCTTCATGGTGATGGCCCAGCCCGTCGGCTTCTGGGCCGGCATGGCCCTCACGCTCCTCGGCGGTGTGGTCGGCGGCATCATGCGCGCCATGGGTCTGGGGCAGCCGAAGGAGTCCCGCACGCTGCCGCACACCGCGCCCGCGGCCACGCGGGAGCCGGCCGCGGCGGAGAGCTGAGCCCAGGGTTTCTGCGAAGGGCGGCCGGCACCCGGTGCCGGCCGCCCTTCGCATTCGCAGTCAGCGGTGCCGCCGACCGCGGCCGCGAGCGGGTGCGCCGACGGGCGGCGGGGGACAATGCCCGCGTGAACGCCCCCGTGAACGCCCCTGCGGATGCCCCCGTGAACGCCCGCGCGGATGCTCCCGGCCGCCCGGTGCCGCGGCCCGCCCCCCTCTGGCGGCGGGTCGCCGTCCCCGCCGGGCTGTTCGCGGCCGTCGGCGGGGCCTTCGCCTACGTCGGTGTCGTCGATCCGGGTGAACCCGGGCACTACCCCGTCTGCCCCCTGTACCGGCTCACCGGTCTGTACTGCCCCGGCTGCGGCGGGCTGCGCAGTGCGCACGCCTTCTTGCACGGCGACCTCCTCGCCGCCCTGCGCGACAACGCGCCGGCCGTGGCCGCCTATGTGGGCTTCGCCGTGCTGTGGACCGTCTGGGTGGTCCGCGCGGCACACGGCAGGCCGCTGCGGATCGACCTCGGACCGGCGCCGCTGTGGGCGGCCGGCGCCCTGCTGCTGGTGTTCACCGTCGTCCGGAACCTGCCGTTCGGTGGCTGGCTCCACCCTTGATCAACAGCGAATGTCCAGGTAGTGGGACCGCCCCCCACCGGATGCGAGGCCACGGCGCTCCTGCGGATACCATCGGTTTGACCACGGGTTTTCAGAACCTGAAGGAACCACCGTCTGGAAGGGGGCCGCTCGCGTGAGTGTGCTCGACGAGATCATCGACGGAGTCCGTGCCGACCTCGCGGAGCGGCAGGCACGCGTCACCCTCGACGAGCTCAAGGAGCGCGCGGCCAAGGCCCACGCCGCCAAGGACGGGGTGGCCGCGCTCAAGGGCGACGGCGTCAAGGTGATCTGTGAGGTGAAGCGCTCCAGCCCCTCCAAGGGCGCGCTGGCCGCCATCGCCGACCCCGCCGGACTCGCCGCGGACTACGAAGCGGGCGGCGCGGCCGTCATCTCCGTCCTCACCGAACAGCGCCGCTTCGGCGGTTCGCTCGCCGACTTGGAGGCGGTGCGCGCGCGGGTCGACATCCCCGTCCTGCGCAAGGACTTCATCGTCACGTCGTACCAGCTCTGGGAGGCCCGGGCGTACGGCGCCGACCTCGCGCTGCTGATCGTGGCCGCCCTGGACCAGCCGGCCCTGGAGTCGCTGATCGAGCGGGCGGTGTCCATCGGCCTGACCCCCCTCGTCGAGGTGCACGACGAGGACGAGGTCGAGCGGGCGGTGGACGCGGGCGCCAAGGTCATCGGCGTCAACGCGCGCAACCTGAAGACGCTGGAGGTCGACCGCGGCACGTTCGAGCGGGTCGCCCCGGAGATCCCGGACACCATCGTGAAGGTCGCCGAGTCCGGCGTCCGCGGCCCGCACGACCTGATCGCGTACGCCAACGCCGGCGCCGACGCGGTGCTGGTCGGCGAGTCCCTGGTGACCGGCCGCGACCCCAAGGCGGCAGTGGCCGACCTGGTGGCGGCGGGCGAACACCCGGCCCTGCGGCACGGGCGCGGCTGATCCCGCTAGGCTTGGCACCGATGACTCCCACCGTGACGACCGTGGACCGGCACGCGCGCCTGGCGCGCGGCTGCCGTCCGCGTGGCTGCCGGGCGCCCGCGCGGCGCGTGCACGGCCGCCGCGTCCGGTACGTCATCGGCGACGAACCCGGGCAGGTCAACGGACGCCGATGGCAGCGCGCCCCCAAGGGGCGCGGGATTCCTGTCTGACATGCGGCTACCGCCGCGTGTGCGCGAGCAACCACACCCGGCCTGAGGCCGTACGACTGGCCCCGCCCCCACGGCGATCAGTGTTGTCCCACCGCACTCACCGTGAGGTTTCCGCATGCCCAGCGAGTTCTTCATCCCTGACCCCAGCGGCCAGGTGCCCAGCGCCGACGGCTACTTCGGCGCGTTCGGCGGCAAGTTCATCCCGGAGGCCCTCGTCGCCGCCGTGGACGAGGTGGCCGTCGAGTACGACAAGGCCAAGCACGACCCCGAGTTCGCCCGTGAGCTCGACGACCTGCTCGTCAACTACACCGGCCGTCCGTCGGCGCTCACCGAGGTGCCCCGTTTCGCCGAACACGCCGGTGGCGCCCGTGTGTTCCTCAAGCGCGAGGACCTCAACCACACCGGCTCCCACAAGATCAACAACGTGCTCGGCCAGGCCCTGCTCACCAAGCGCATGGGCAAGACCCGGGTCATCGCCGAGACCGGCGCCGGCCAGCACGGTGTCGCGACGGCCACCGCCTGCGCGCTGTTCGGCCTCGACTGCACCATCTACATGGGCGAGGTCGACACCAGGCGCCAGGCCCTCAACGTGGCCCGTATGCGCATGCTCGGCGCCGAGGTCGTCGCCGTGAAGTCCGGCAGCCGCACCCTCAAGGACGCCATCAACGAGGCGTTCCGGGACTGGGTCGCCAACGTCGACCACACCCACTACCTCTTCGGCACGGTCGCCGGCCCGCACCCGTTCCCCGCCATGGTCCGCGACTTCCACCGGGTGATCGGCGTGGAGGCACGGCGTCAGCTCCTGGAGCGCGCCGGCCGTCTCCCCGACGCGGCCGTCGCCTGCGTCGGCGGCGGCTCCAACGCCATCGGCCTCTTCCACGCCTTCATCCCCGACGAGGGCGTCCGCCTCATCGGCTGCGAGCCGGCCGGCCACGGCGTCGAGACCGGCGAGCACGCGGCCACCCTCACCGCCGGCGAGCCCGGCATCCTGCACGGCTCCCGGTCGTACGTCCTCCAGGACGACGAGGGCCAGATCACCGAGCCGTACTCGATCTCGGCCGGCCTGGACTACCCGGGTGTCGGCCCGGAGCACTCCTACCTCCGCGACTCCGGCCGCGGCGAGTACCGCGCGGTCACCGACGACGCCGCCATGCAGGCCCTGCGCCTGCTGTCGCGCACCGAGGGCATCATCCCGGCCATCGAGAGCGCCCACGCGCTGGCCGGCGCCTTGGAGGTCGGCAAGGAGCTGGGCAAGGACGGCCTGATCGTCGTCAACCTGTCCGGCCGCGGCGACAAGGACATGGACACCGCCGCCCGCTACTTCGGCCTCTACGACACCGACGCCGAGGTGGCCGCCAACGAAGCCGACACCGCCGAGATCGAGGGGGACGCCAAGTGAGCGGGAACGCACAGCTGCTGAGCGACACCCTCGCCGCCGCCAAGGCCGAGGGCCGCTCCGCGCTCATCGCCTACCTCCCGGCCGGCTTCCCGACCGTGGACGGCGGCATCGAGGCGATCAAGGCCGTCTTCGACGGGGGCGCCGACGTGGTCGAGGTCGGGCTGCCGCACAGCGACCCGGTGCTCGACGGCCCGGTCATCCAGACCGCCGACGACATCGCCCTGCGGGGCGGAGTGAGGATCGCCGACGTCATGCGCACGGTCCGGGAGGCCCACGAGGCCACCGGGAAGCCGGTGCTCGTCATGACGTACTGGAACCCCATCGACCGCTACGGCGTGGAACGGTTCACCGCCGAGCTGGCCGAGGCGGGCGGCGCGGGCTGCATCCTGCCCGACCTGCCCGTGCAGGAGTCGGCGCTGTGGCGGGAGCACGCCGAGAAGCACGGCCTCGCCACGGTCTTCGTCGTGGCGCCGAGCAGCAAGGACGAGCGGCTCGCCCAGATCACCGCGGCGGGCAGCGGCTTCGTGTACGCGGCCTCCCTCATGGGCGTCACCGGCACCCGGGAATCCGTCGGTACGCAGGCCCAGGACCTGGTCCGGCGCACCCGCGCCACCGGCACCGACCTGCCCGTCTGCGTCGGACTCGGCGTCTCCAACCGGGCCCAGGCCGCCGAGGTCGCCGGCTTCGCCGACGGCGTGATCGTCGGCTCGGCGTTCGTGAAGCGGATGCTGGACGCCCCAGACCACGCCTCCGGCCTCGCGGCGGTCCGCGAGCTGGCCGGTGAGCTGGCGAAAGGCGTGCGCGGACAGGCGTGACGGGCGGGAGTGACCGTCGGCGGGCATCCCGCCTCGGATGACGCGATCACTCGAACGGGTGGACCTCGGACCGGGGAGGCGCGCTGCGCCTCCCCGGTTCGTTCTGGGGGTGTGAGCGAGAAGAACCGTGACGGAAAGCGCACCGCCCGGGAACGGCTGGCGGTCGAGCGCGAGAAGCAGAAGGCCGCGGAGAAGCGACGGCGCGCGCTGATCGTGGGCGCGAGCGTCGTCTGCGTCCTGGGGCTGGCGGCGGTGATCGGCGTGGTCGCCGCGAACTCCGGCAAGCACAAGGCCAGCAGCGCGGGCCCGGCCGTGGCGCCGTCGGGCGCGCAGGGCAAGGACGGCCTCGCGATCCCGGTCGGCAAGGACGGCGCCAAGTCGACGCTCACCGTCTGGGAGGACTTCCGCTGCCCGGCCTGCCAGGCCTTCGAGGTGGCGTACCGGCCGACCCTCCATGAACTGACCGACGCCGGCAAGCTCAGAGTCGAGTACCACCTCGTCCGGCTGATCGACGGCAACCTCGGCGGCAGCGGCTCGCTGCGCGCCGCCAACGCCGCGGCCTGCGCCCAGGACGCCGGGAAGTTCCGCGCATTCCACGACGTGCTGTACGCGAACCAGCCGAAGGAGACCGACGACGCCTTCGCGAGCAACGACAAGCTGATCGAGCTGGCCGGCAAGGTGAAGGGCCTGGACACGCCCGCCTTCCGCAAGTGCGTCCAGGACGGCACGCACGACAGCTGGGTGGACAGGTCCAACCAGGCGTTCCGCTCCGGCGGCTTCACGGGTACGCCCACGGTGCTGCTCGGCGGCAAGAACATCTACCAGGACCAGACGATGACCCCGGCCAAGCTCAAGCAACTCGTGGAGGCGGCCGACCGGGGGTAAGCGTTTCTCACACCCCCGTTATGGACCCGTAGCCGGTCTGCTTGCCGTCCCCACGGCCCGGCACGGTAGCGTCGGACTTGCCATGAACCCCATGAACCTTGCCTACATCCCCAGCCCGTCGCACGGGGTGCAGTACCTCGGCCCCATCCCGCTGCGCGCCTACGCCTTCTGCATCATCATCGGCGTCTTCGTTGCCGTCTGGTTCGGCAACAGGCGCTGGATCGCCCGCGGCGGGCAGTCCGGCACGGTCGCGGACATCGCCGTCTGGGCCGTGCCCTTCGGCCTGGTCGGCGGCCGCCTCTACCACGTGATCACGGACTACGAGCTGTACTTCAGCGAGGGCCGTGACTGGGTGGACGCCTTCAAGGTGTGGGAGGGCGGCCTGGGCATCTGGGGCGCCATCGCGCTCGGCGCGCTCGGCGCGTGGATCGGCGCGCGGCGCCGGGGCATCCCGATGCCCGCGTACGCCGACGCCGTCGCGCCCGGCATCGCCTTCGCGCAGGCCATCGGCCGCTGGGGCAACTGGTTCAACCAGGAGCTGTACGGCCGCGAGACCCATCTGCCCTGGGCGCTGCACATCACCTCCTCCGAGGGCGGCCGGGTGCCGGGGTACTACCACCCGACCTTCCTCTACGAGTCCCTGTGGTGCGTCGGCGTGGGCCTGCTGGTCATCTGGGCGGACCGCCGCTTCAAGCTGGGGCACGGCCGGGCGTTCGCCCTGTACGTCGCCGCGTACTGCGTGGGCCGGGGCTGGATCGAGTACATGCGGGTGGACGACGCCCACCACATCCTGGGCCTCCGTCTGAACGACTGGACCGCGCTGCTCGTCTTCCTGCTGGCGGTGGCGTACATCGTGGTGTCGTCGAAGAAGCGGCCGGGACGGGAAGCCGTGGTCGAGCCGGGGGTCTCCGCCGGCCCGGTCAAGGACACGGAGGCTGTCAAGGACACGGAGGCTGACGGCGACGCCGACGCGGATGCCGACGCCGAGGGCGAGGAGAAGGCGGCTCCGGCCGAGAAGAGCTGACCGTTCGTGGTACGGCACCGAGGGCGCCCGGAGTTCTTCCGGGCGCCCTCGGTGTGTGCGGGGGGTCAGCTCCGGGCGGCCAGCGACAGGGTCCGCCGTGCCATCGCCACCACCGCCGCGTCGATGAAGCGGCCGTCGGGCAGGGCCTGGGCGCCCAAGTTCGCCGAGGCCGCTTTGATGACCGTCTCCGCGTGTTCGATCTCGGCCTCCGTGGGCAGGTAGGCCCGCTCGATCACCGGTAGCTGGCGCGGGTGGATCGCGGCGCGGCCCAGGAACCCGAGAGCCCGGCCGTGGGCGCAGGAGGCCGCCAGGCCGTCCAGGTCACGGATGTCCGGGTAGACGGTCTGGGACGGCGGGGCCAGGCCCGCCGCGCGGGCGGCGACGATCACCCGCGAGCGCGGCCAGTCCAGGCCCGCGTCGGCCCGCACCCCGAGGTCGGCGCGGAGGTCGGCCTCGCCCAGGGCGATGCCCCGCAGGGCGGGGTGGGCGGTGGCGATGGCGTAGGCGTGCTCGATGCCGAGGGCCGACTCCAGGAGCGCGTAGAGGGGGACCGGCGTGGCCACGGCGGCCTGCCGTACCTCGCCCGGGGCCGTCACCTTCGGCAGCCGTACGCCGGACAGGCCCGGCAGACCGGCCAGGGCGTGGAAGTCGGCGGCGGCCCAGGCGCCGTCCAGGGCGTTGACGCGCACGTGCACCGGGACCGGCTGGGGCTGCGTCAGGAGTTCCGCGGTGGCCGCGCGGGCGTACTCCTTGCGGTCCGGGGCGACCGCGTCCTCCAGGTCGATCACCACCACGTCGGCGCCCGCCACCAGGGCCTTGGCCACGACATGCGGGCGGTCGCCGGGGACGTAGAGCCAGGTGAGCGGGGTCCGGGTCACAGGGCGCCCTCCGCGCGCAGCGCCGCGATGTCGGCCGGGGTGAGGCCGAGTTCGCCGAGCACGGCGTCGGTGTCGGCGCCGTGCGGACGGCCGGCCCAGCGGATGCCGCCGGGCGTGGCGGAGAGCCGGAAGAGGACGTTCTGCATGCGCAGCGGGCCCAGTTCCGGGTCGTCGACGGTGGTGACCGTGTCCAGGGCCTGGTACTGGGGGTCCGCCAGGACGTCCCGGACGTCCTGCACGGGCGCCACCGCGGCCTCCGCCTCCTCGAAGGCCGCGAGCACCTCGGCGCGGGTACGGCCGGCGATCCAGGAGCCGACCGCCTCGTCCAGCACATCGGCGTGGGCGGCCCGGTCCGCGCCGGTGGTGAACCACGGCTCCTCGATCAGCTCCGGGCGGCCCACCAGCCGTAGCACCCGCTCGGCGACCGACTGGGCCGAGGTGGAGACGGCGACCCAGGTGCCGTCGGCGGTGCGGTAGGTGTTGCGCGGGGCGTTGTTCGCGGACCGGTTGCCGGTGCGTTCCTGGACGTAGCCGAGCTGGTCGTACCAGGTGGCGTGGGGGCCGAGGACCGACAGGATCGGTTCGATGATCGCCATGTCGACCGTCTGCCCCACGCCGGTGCGCTCGCGCGCGGCCAGCGCGGTCAGCACGGCGTAGGCGGTCGCCAGGCCGGCGATCGAGTCGGCGAGACCGAAGGGCGGCAGCGTCGGGGGCGCGTCCGGTTCGCCGGTGACCGCGGCGAAGCCGCTCATCGCCTCGGCGAGGGTGCCGAAGCCGGGGCGGTGCGCGCAGGGGCCGAACTGGCCGAAGGCGGTGACCCGGGCGAGGACCAGCCGGGGGTTGGCCGCGGACAGCTCCGGCCAGCCGAGGTCCCATTTCTCCAGGGTGCCGGGGCGGAAGTTCTCGATCACCACGTCGGCGGTGGCGGCGAGCCGCAGCAGGGTGGCCCGGCCGCCGGGTGCGGACAGGTCGAGGGTGATGGCCCGCTTGTTGCGGCCGAGCACCTTCCACCACAGGCCGACGCCGTCCTTGGCCGGGCCGTGGCCCCGGGACGGGTCGGGCCGCCGGGGATGCTCCACCTTGATCACCTCGGCGCCGAAGTCACCGAGCAGCGTCGCGGCCATCGGCCCGGCGAAGAGGGTCGCGAGGTCCAGCACCCGCAGGCCGTCCAGGGCCGGGGTCGTCCGTGTTTGCGCAGCCGTCGCAGCCGTCGCAGCCGTCGCAGCCGTCGTACGTGTCGTGCTCGTCGTGTTCATGAGCTGTACTGGGCCTCGATCTCCGGGCGGTACGGCATCGACGCCGACGCGCCTTCCCGCTGGACGGAGATCGCCGCCGCGGTCGCCGCCCAGGACAGGGCCTCCCGTACCGGTTTCTCCTCGGCGAGGGCCACCGCGAGCGTGCCGACGAACGTGTCGCCCGCGCCCGTGGAGTCCACGGCCCGCACCCGGGGCGCGGGGACGACGAGCGGTTCGGCGCCCCGGGTCAGGTACAGGCAGCCCGTGGCGCCCAGGGTGACCACGACCTCCGGCACCAGGTCCAGCAGGGTGGCCGCCGCCTCGCGCGGGTCGGTGCGGCCGGTGAGCGTGACCGCCTCGTACTCGTTCGGCACCAACAGGTCGACTGCGGCCAGGAGTTCGGGCGGCAGCGGCTGGACGGGGGACGGGGTGAGGACGGTACGGATGCCGTGCCGGCGGGCCGCCTGCGCGCCGGCGACGACCGCCGCCAGCGGGATCTCCAGTTGCAGCAGCAGGGCGTCGGCGGTGGCGATCACCCCCTCGTCACCGGGGGAGAGGTGGTCGACCGTGCCGTTCGCGCCGGGGATGACGACGATCGCGTTGCCGCCCTCGTCGTCCACGACGATGTGCGCGGTGCCGGACGGGCCCTCGACCGTGCGCAGGAAGTCGGTGTCCACGCCGGAGTGTTCGAGGGTGTCGCGCAGCCGCGCGCCGAAGGCGTCGTTGCCGACCGCGCCGATCATCGAGACGGTGGCGCCGGCGCGGGCCGCGGCGATCGCCTGGTTGGCGCCCTTGCCGCCGGGGATCGTGCGGAACTCCCGGCCCGTCACCGTCTCCCCGCGCTGCGGGGCCTTGCCGACGTACGTGACGAGGTCCATGTTCGTGCTGCCGAGGACGGCGATGTGGGTCATGGTCGGGTCGCCTCCAGGTGGGTGAGGTGGGCGAGGGTGTCGAAGCCGGCGCCGTCGAAGTCCGCGACGGTCGTGGCGAGCCGGTTCTTCAGCGGGGCCCGCCAGCGGTCGGGGAGCGCGCCGGGGGAGCCGGCCAGCAGGCCGGCGACGCTTCCGGCGGTGGCGCCGTTGGAATCGGTGTCCCAACCACCCGACACCGCACGGCAGACGGAGCCCGTGAAGTCGCCGTCGGCGTGGGTGAGGGCGGCGACGGTCAGGGCGGTGTTGGGGAGGGCGTGGACCCAGTGGTGGGTGGGGCCGTAGAGGGCGTGGAGTTCGTCCACGACGTCGTCGAAGTCGTCGGTGGCGGTGGCCAGTCGGACGGCGTGGTCGATCGCCTTCGCCAGGCGGGAGCGGGCCGGGACCACCGTGCGGCCGGTGCGCAGACAGGCGTGGACGTCGTGCGTGCCGGTGGCGGCCGTGGCGATGGCGGCGGCCGTGAACATCGCCGCGTAGACGCCGTTGGCGGTGTGGGTGAGGACCGCGTCGCGGTGAGCCTGCTCCGCGGCGGCGGCCGGGTCGCCCGGGTTGCTCCACCCGTGCATGTCGGCGCGGATCAGCGCGCCGATCCACTCGCGGAACGGGTTGCGGTGGCGGGCCGTGTGCGGGGGTTCGATGCCGGCGAGGAGGTTGCGGTGGGCGACGCGTTCGGCGGTGAAGGTGCGGCCGGGCGGGAGTTCTTCGAGCCAGAGCCGGGCCACGTCGTCGGTGGTGAAGGCCCTCCCGTGGCGCTGGAGCAGCAGCAGGTTGAGCAGGGGGTAGTCGAGGTCGTCGTCCTGGGGCATGCCGTCGATGTTCTCGGCGAGCGAGGTGGGGGCCGAGCGGCGGTTCCAGGGGTGGGCGGCCAGCAGGTCGTCGGGGACCCCCCTGGCGGTGAACCAGGTGGTGAGGGGCCAGTTCCCGGCCGCCCGGGCGAGGGCGCGGATGCCGTCGAGCGGGAGTTTCTCGACCGGTTTGCCGAGGAGGCAGCCGATGGCCCGCCCGAGCCAGGCGGCCTCCAGGGCGCGGGGGTCCACGGCGGTGGCGGACCGTCCGGCGGGCCAGTCGGGGCACTGGGCCCTGATGCGGGCCAGGTCCGTGGGCTCGTCGTCGGCGAAGCGGCTGGGCAGATCGGCGAGTTCGTCCAGCAGGTCCTCCGCCAGCAGGCGCAGATAGCGGGACACCCGGTGCGGGGACGCGCCCGCGCGCTCCGGGGCGTCCGGGCCGCCCGCCGCCCGCCAGCGCGCCTCGACCGCCTTCGGCTCGCGCCCGTCCAGGCGGGCCTGGCGCAGTTCGTGGCCCAGCAGGTCCTCCGGCTGGACCCAGGTCAGTCGGAGCACGGCCGGCCTCCGAGCGCGCCGAACGCCTCCTCGTGGGCGCGCCGGCGGCGGACGTCCCGCTCGAAGACCTCGCGCGCGACCTCGGTGAGCGTCCGGGCCGGCGCCCACAGGTCCAGGCGGCTGGCGTCGGCGACCGTCTTCGCCCACTCCTCGGGGGCGGGCGAGCCGAGCGCGCCCGCGAGGGCACCGGCCATCGTCGCGATCGAGTCGCAGTCACGGCCGTAGTTGACCGCGCCGAGCACGGCCTGCCGGTAGTCGCCGCCGGAGACGACCAGCATGCCGAGCGCGACCGGGAGTTCCTCGATGGAGTGCAGCCGGGAGGGGCGGCGGGCGGCGAGGGAGGGGGCGCGGTAGTCCGGACCGACGGTGTCGTACGGCTCCACCGCCGCGCGCAGCGGACCGAGCGCCGACTCGAAGTCCCGGTGTCCGGCGGCGACTTCGCAGACCTTCTCGATCGCCGTACGGGTGCCGTCCTTGGCCAGGGACAGGCAGGCGCCCACCACCGAGTCGGGGGTCGCGCCGGGGGTGGCGGCGGCGGCCACCGCCGCGGCGAACACACCGGCCGCCTCACGGCCGTACGACGACTGGTGCGCACCCGCGATGTCCAGCGCCTCGGCGTACGCGGCGGCCGGGTTGGCCGCGTTGACCAGGCCGACCGGGGCCATGTACATCGCCGCGCCGCAGTTGACGATGTTGCCGGTGCCCGCTTCCCGGGGGTCGGCGTGACCGTAGGCCAGCCGGGCCACCAGCCATTTCTCGGCGAGGAAGAGGCGGTGCAGCGGCAGTGCCTCGGCCTCCAGCTCGGGGATCCAGCGGGGGGCGGTCATCAGGTCCGGGACCAGGTGGTCGGCGATCGCGTAGGCGTCGAGGTGGTCGCGGACGCGGTCGTAGACGCGGATGAGCGCGTGCGTCATCAAGGTGTCGTCGGTGACGTGGCCGTCGCCCTTGTGGTACGGCGCGATGGGGCGGGCGGTGCGCCAGGCGTCACCGTGCCAGGGGCCGACGATGCCGCGCACGCGACCGCCGTGCCGCTCGGCGATCTGGTCGGGGGAGTAGCCCTCGACCGGGCCGCCGAGGGCGTCACCGACGGCGGCTCCCACCACGGCGGCGGTGACGCGGTCGGCGAGACCGTTCGGGCCGGGCCCGCTGATTTCTTCTTTCTTGGGCGTCATGCCCCGAATCATCCTCCTGGACGGGCCGGTTGCGCGGCTTCCAGGAGTCCGGCGAGTTCCACCAGGTCGGTGCCGGTGAGACGGGGCAGGGTGCAGCCGGGCAGGACGCGGCAGGCGTCCCGCCAGGTCGCGGGGATGGCCGCGCCGCCGCCGAGGGCGCCGGTGAGCGCGCCGGCGAGGGCGGGCGCGGAGTCGGCGACCCGGGACAGGCAGGCGGCGGCCGGTACGGCCTCGGCGATCCGGCCCCGGGCCGCGGTGGCCAGGGCGAGGGCGACGGGAACGGTCTCCGCGGCGGCGATGCCGTAGCTGTAGACGTGGTCGACGATCTGGTGTTCCAGGAGGGGGACGAGGGCGAAGGCGGACTCGCTGTCCTCGGCCAGGGCGAGGGCGTGGCGGGTGTTGCGGCCGATCTCGGTGTCCGCCGGGAGTTCGGCGAGCGCGGCGGTCACGCAGGTGCCGGTGTCCGCGTCGGCGAGGGCGAGGGAGAGGGCCGCCGCCATGGCCCGCGCGCCGTGCACGCCGTCGCCGTCCTGGGTGTAGCGGGCGTCGAACTCGGCGAGCGCTGCGGCCTGTTGCGGGTCGCCGGGGTGGGCCACGGCGAGGACGCAGGCGCGGACGCAGGCCGCGTCGTCGAAGTAGTGCGGGTTGTCGTGTCCGGTGGCGGGCGGGCGCAGGCCGGTGGCGAGGTTGCCGAGGCCGGCGCGGACGGAGATGCGGGCGCGCAGCGGCAGTACGGCGGACTCGATCTCCGGGGCGCGGTCCGCCGCGGCGGCGACCTCACAGGCCACGGCGGTCCAGGTGAGGTCGATGGCGGCGCGCATACGGCGGGCGCGGCTGAGGTCGCCGAGGACGTCGTCGGCGCCGGCGCGCAGGACCGCCTCCGCGGCGAACACCGCCCACTCGGCGTCGTCGGAGGGGCCGAGGCGGAGGGGCTCGGGGGGTTGGTTGAGGGCGATCGGCACCGGGAGGGTGGTGGTGGCGTTCTGCTCGGCGAAGGTGTCCAGTTCCCGGGTGAGGCGGCGGGTCCACTCGGGCATCCGGGCGGCGCGGTGCCGGGCGGCGGGCCAGCCGGCGGCGTCTCCCGCGGCGAGGCCGAGGAGGAGGCCCTCGATACGGCGCGCTGTCATGGCCGGCCCTCGCTGTCGCATCGCCCGGCGAGGGGGCTCCGCCCGGTGCCCCGACACCCCTCGCCGTCCGGCCGCCCGGCCCCCACCAGGGGGCTCCGCCCGCTGTCCGCCGGCCCGGCGTTCCGGTCCCCCACCAGGGGGCTCCGCCCCCCGGACCCCCGATCCCCCGCCCACCCGCCACCCGACTCGGTTGGCTGGGTGGTGGGGGGAAGGGGTGGGAGCAGGTCGGTCGGCCGGGTGGTGGGGGGAAGGGGTGGGGGAAGTTCGGTCGGCTGTGGGGGTGGCTGCACCACATCCTCGACTGCCACCCGCTCCCCCTCCGCCACGGCCCCCGGCAGTGCCGCCACCAAGGCCGCCGCCGTCTCCGTCGCGATCGGCTCCTGCTTCCCCGCCGCTCCCGCTTCCGCGGTGCCCTCCACCAGCACGGTCCCTGGTACGGCCACAGCCAACGCCCCGGCCGCCTCCGCCGCGATCAGCTCCCGTTTCCCCGCCGTCCCCGCTTCCGCGCTGCCCCCCTCCACCACGGCCGCCGGGATCACCTCACGCTTCCCCGTCGCTCCGGCTCCCGCCGTACCCGTACCCGTACCCGTGTCCGCCTCCGCCGCCGTCACCAGGAGTTCCGCGATCTCCAGGACGTGGTGGCCGGTGATGGACGGGAGGCAGCGGCCCCGGGCCGGGCCGATCGCTGCGGACCAGTGGGGCGGGATCGCCGAGAGGCCCTGGCCGGCGCCGCAGAGGGCGCCCGCCACCGCCGCCGTCGTGTCCGCGTCGCGGCCCATGTTGACGGCCGTCAGGACCGCCTCCCGGAAGTCGCCGTCGGCCGCCGCGTACGCGCCGAAGGCGAGGGCGACCGCTTCCGGGGCCAGGTCGGTCCAGGGGTAGCCGCCGATGACGACCGCGGAGCGCACCGCGCGTTCCCCGTGGTGCGCCACCGACACCGCGCGCCGCAGGGAGCGAGCCGTCCAGGAGTCGTCCGGGATCACCGCGAGCGCGGCGGCGATGACCACCGCGACCGCCGCGCCGCTCATCGCCGCCGCCACGCCCGCCGCGACCGCCTGGCCGCCGTAGATGCCCTCGCCCTCGTGGCTGACGGAGCCGTCGACGGCCACCAGCCGGGCCGCTTCGGCGGGGCGCCCGGCGGCGAAGACCCCGAAGGGCGCCGCCCGCATCGCCAGCCCGTCGCTCCAGGCGTGCCGGTGCTGGGCCGAGATGGGCGCGGCGAGGCCGCGGCGGAGGTTCTCCAGCGTGCCGCGCTCGCTGAAGCCCGCGCCGCGGAAGGGCCCCTCCGCCCGGTCGGCGATCCATTCGTGCCAGGCCGCCTCGACATGCTCCGGGGTGAGCGCCGCGCCGTGCCGGGCCAGCAGCAGACCGGAGAAGATCGCGTACTCGGTGTCGTCGGTGCCGTACGGCTGCTCGCTGACGTACCCGGTGATCCGGCCCCAGCGGGCGCGGATCTCGGAGGGCCTGAGGTTCTCCGCCGGTGCGCCCAGCGCGTCCCCGACGGCCAGGCCCAGCAGCGCACCGCGGGCCCGCTCGCGGAGTCCGGCGGCGTCACCGGGCGCCGGGGCCGGGGGAGTGCAGGCGGTCGATGCCATGGGCGGCCTCCTTCGGCGGGCCCCACGGGACCCTTTGCGGATGTGTCCCACGGGAGGCGCCCGCGTGAGCCGGGGGAGGGGCTCTGTCACCCGGTCGGCATCTGAGCCATCTCTCGCACATCTGAGCGGCCGGGGGAGAAGTCGCAGGTTAGCCCAGCCTTTCCTTGCTGGCGCGGGCGAAATGATGAGCGTAAGTTCTGTGTTGTCGAAAAGTAGAACGCGTCCAAAGTTAGCTTTGGCTTAGCTTCCCTGGGGGACCCGGATGGCCATCATCGAAACCGAGGCCGCGCTGCACGAGGCGCACCGTGACAACCACACGCACCGCGATGTGAACGGCGGATGGCTGCGCCCCGCCGTCTTCGGTGCCATGGACGGCCTCGTCTCCAACCTCGCCCTGATGACGGGTGTGGCCGGCGGGTCCGTGACCCAGCACACCATCGTCATCACCGGTCTCGCGGGGCTCGCCGCCGGTGCCTTCTCCATGGCCGCCGGCGAGTACACCTCCGTCGCCTCCCAGCGGGAGCTCGTCGAGGCGGAACTCGACGTCGAGCGCCGTGAGCTGCGCCGGCATCCGCAGGACGAGGAGGACGAGCTGGCCGCGCTGTACGTGGCCCGCGGGGTCGAGCCGGGACTGGCCCGGCAGGTCGCCCGGCAGCTCTCCAAGGACCCGGAGCAGGCGCTGGAGATCCACGCCCGCGAGGAGCTGGGCATCGACCCCGGGGACCTGCCCTCGCCGCTGGTCGCCGCCGTCTCGTCCTTCGGTTCGTTCGCGCTCGGCGCCCTGCTGCCCGTCCTGCCGTACCTGCTCGGTGCGACCGCGCTGTGGCCCGCCGTCCTGCTGGCGCTCGCCGGTCTCTTCGGGTGCGGTGCCGTCGTGGCCAAGGTGACCGCGCGCAGCTGGTGGTTCAGCGGTCTGCGGCAGCTCGCGCTCGGTGGTGCGGCGGCCGGTGTGACGTACGCCCTGGGCACTCTGTTCGGAACGGCCGTAGGATAGTTCGACCGGTACCTATGCGATGGGCCGCATAAGTACCCGTTACTCGCTGGTTTCGAGTGCATGACCACCGGGCATGAGCCGTAAGCGCTGTGGGCAATGACGCCCGCCGCACCCCGCGGGGTGGGCGATGACGCTCGCTCCGGCCCCCTTCGGGCCGCCGGACGCCGATCCGACCGATCGTGTCCGCGACGGTCCCCCCGTACACACCTCGGCCGCCACCGCGCGGCCCCCCGCCGTCACCGCACGGCACCGCCGTCCTGGCACGGCACCGCGCCGCCACCGCACGGCACCCGCCGCGTTCGCGCGGCACCCGAGCCGCGACCGCGGCGTCCGCATGTTGGAACGGTGTTTCCGGTTCCCGAGAACCGCTCCATCATGTAACCTGCACGAAATTTTGATCTCATCGTAGATCTCACGCAGAGGGCCAACGTCGTCCCTCGGCACCTGCCACATGCCACATGACGACGACGGGAGAGCCGATGCGTACGCCGCGCCAGCCGTCCCAGCATTCCGCGAATGGCCAGAAGTGGTCGTTCATGGATGCTCGCCCTGCTGCGCAGGGTATGTACGACCCCCGCAACGAACACGACGCGTGCGGCGTCGGTTTCGTCGCCACCCTCACCGGCGAGGCGTCCCACACCCTGGTCGAGCAGGCCCTCACCGTCCTGCGCAACCTGGAGCACCGTGGTGCCACCGGCTCCGAGCCCGACTCCGGCGACGGCGCGGGCATCCTCTCGCAGGTGCCGGACGCCTTCCTCCGCGAAGTGGCCGGTTTCGACCTTCCCGCGGCCGGCTCCTATGCCGTAGGCATCGCCTTCCTGCCGGAGGACGGGACCGAGGACGCCGTCTCACACATCGAGACGATCGCCGCCGACGAGGGGCTGACCGTCCTCGGCTGGCGCGAGGTCCCGGTCGCCCCCGAGCTGCTGGGTGCCACCGCCCGCTCCACCATGCCGGTCTTCCGGCAGATCTTCGTCACCGCGGGCGCCAGCGAGGGCATCGCGCTGGACCGCAAGGCGTTCGTGCTGCGCAAGCGCGCCGAGCGCGAGGCCGGGGTCTACTTCCCGTCCCTGTCCGCCCGGACGATCGTCTACAAGGGCATGCTGACCACCGGCCAGCTGGAGCCCTTCTTCCCGGACCTGTCCGACCGCCGCTTCGCCTCCGCGATCGCGCTCGTGCACTCCCGGTTCTCCACGAACACCTTCCCGTCGTGGCCGCTCGCGCACCCGTACCGCTTCGTCGCGCACAACGGTGAGATCAACACCGTCAAGGGCAACCGCAACTGGATGCGCGCCCGCGAGTCCCAGCTCGCCTCCGACCTGTTCGGTTCCGACGAGAAGACCATCGAGCGCATCTTCCCGGTCTGTACCCCGGACGCCTCCGACTCCGCCTCCTTCGACGAGGTCCTGGAGCTGCTGCACCTGGGCGGCCGGTCGCTGCCGCACTCCGTGCTGATGATGATCCCGGAGGCGTGGGAGAACCACGACTCCATGGACCCGGCCCGGCGCGCCTTCTACCAGTTCCACTCCACGTTGATGGAGCCCTGGGACGGCCCCGCCTGCGTCACCTTCACCGACGGCACCCAGGTCGGTGCCGTGCTCGACCGCAACGGCCTGCGCCCCGGCCGCTACTGGGTCACCGACGACGGCCTCGTCGTCCTCGGCTCCGAGGTCGGCGTCCTCGACATCGACCCGGCCAGGGTCGTCCGCAAGGGCCGCCTCCAGCCCGGCAGGATGTTCCTCGTCGACACCGCCGAGCACCGCATCATCGAGGACGACGAGATCAAGGCGTCCCTCGCCGCGGAGAAGCCGTACGCCGAGTGGCTGGAGGCCGGCGAGATCGAGCTGGGCGACCTGCCCGAGCGCGAGCACATCGTCCACACCCACGCCTCCGTCACCCGCCGCCAGCAGACCTTCGGCTACACCGAGGAGGAGCTGCGCGTCATCCTCGCCCCGATGGCCCGCACCGGCGCCGAGCCGATCGGCTCCATGGGCACGGACTCGCCGATCGCGGCCCTGTCCGAGCGCCCGCGGCTGCTCTTCGACTACTTCACCCAGCTGTTCGCGCAGGTCACCAACCCGCCGCTGGACGCGATCCGCGAGGAGCTGGTCACCTCCCTGCGCTCGTCGCTGGGCCCGCAGGGCAACCTGCTGGAGCCGACCGCCGCGTCCTGCCGGTCCGTCGTGCTGCCCTTCCCGGTCATCGACAACGACGAGCTGGCCAAGCTCATCCACATCAACGCCGACGGCGACATGCCCGGCTTCAAGGCCGCCACGCTGTCCGGTCTGTACCGGGTCTCCGGCGGCGGTGAGGCCCTCGCCGCCCGCATCGAGGAGATCTGCGCCGAGGCCGACGCGGCGATCGGTAACGGCGCCCGCCTGATCGTCCTGTCCGACCGGCACTCCGACGCCGAGCACGCGCCGATCCCCTCGCTGCTGCTCACCGCGGCCGTCCACCACCACCTCATCCGCACCAAGCAGCGCACCCAGGTGGGCCTGCTGGTCGAGGCCGGTGACGTCCGCGAGGTCCACCACGTCGCCCTGCTCATCGGCTACGGCGCCGCCGCCGTCAACCCCTACCTGGCGATGGAGTCGGTGGAGGACCTGCTGCGCGCGGGCACCTTCATCAACGGCGTCGAGCCCGAGAAGGCCATCCGCAACCTGATCTACGCCCTCGGCAAGGGCGTCCTGAAGGTCATGTCCAAGATGGGCATCTCCACCGTCGCCTCCTACCGCGGCGCCCAGGTCTTCGAGGCCGTCGGCCTGGACGAGGCCTTCGTGGAGAAGTACTTCAACGGCACCGCCACCAAGATCGGCGGCGTCGGCATCGACGTCATCGCCCAGGAGGTCGCCGCCCGCCACGCCAAGGCCTACCCGGCCTCCGGCATCGCCCCGGCGCACCGCGCGCTGGACATCGGCGGCGAGTACCAGTGGCGCCGCGAGGGCGAGCCGCACCTGTTCGACCCGGAGACGGTCTTCCGCCTCCAGCACTCCACGCGCACCGGCCGGTACGACATCTTCAAGAAGTACACCGGGCGGGTGAACGAGCAGTCCGAGCGCCTGATGACGCTGCGCGGCCTGTTCGGCTTCAAGTCCGACCGGCAGCCGATCTCCATCGACGAGGTCGAGCCGGCGAGCGAGATCGTCAAGCGGTTCTCGACGGGTGCGATGTCGTACGGCTCCATCTCCAAGGAGGCGCACGAGACCCTCGCCATCGCCATGAACCAGCTGGGCGGCAAGTCCAACACCGGTGAGGGCGGCGAGGACCCGGAGCGCCTGTACGACCCGGCGCGCCGCTCGGCGATCAAGCAGGTCGCCTCCGGCCGCTTCGGCGTGACCTCCGAGTACCTGGTCAACGCGGACGACATCCAGATCAAGATGGCCCAGGGCGCCAAGCCCGGCGAGGGCGGCCAGCTGCCCGGCCACAAGGTCTACCCGTGGGTCGCCAAGACGCGCCACTCGACGCCGGGCGTCGGCCTGATCTCGCCGCCGCCGCACCACGACATCTACTCCATCGAGGACCTGGCCCAGCTGATCCACGACCTGAAGAACGCGAACCCGCAGGCGCGGATCCACGTGAAGCTGGTCTCCGAGGTCGGCGTCGGCACGGTCGCGGCCGGTGTGTCCAAGGCGCACGCGGACGTCGTGCTCATCTCCGGCCACGACGGCGGTACGGGCGCCTCCCCGCTGACCTCGCTGAAGCACGCGGGCGGCCCCTGGGAGCTGGGCCTCGCCGAGACCCAGCAGACCCTGCTGCTCAACGGCCTGCGCGACCGCATCGTCGTCCAGACCGACGGCCAGCTCAAGACCGGCCGTGACGTGGTCATCGCCGCGCTGCTCGGCGCCGAGGAGTTCGGTTTCGCGACCGCCCCGCTCGTCGTCTCCGGCTGCGTGATGATGCGCGTCTGCCACCTGGACACCTGCCCGGTCGGCATCGCCACCCAGAACCCGGCCCTGCGCGACCGCTTCGCCGGCAAGGCCGAGTACGTGGTGAACTTCTTCCAGTTCATCGCCGAGGAGGTCCGCGAGCTCCTCGCCGAGCTGGGCTTCCGCTCCATCGAGGAGGCCGTCGGCCACGCCGAGGTGCTGGACGTCGAGCGCGCGGTCGACCACTGGAAGGCACAGGGCCTGGACCTGGAGCCGCTGTTCCACGTGCCGGACCTGCCCGAGGGCGCGGTCCGCCACCAGCTGGTGGCCCAGGACCACGGCCTGGAGAAGGCCCTGGACAACGAGCTGATCAAGCTCGCCGCCGACGCGCTGGGCGCTTCGGACGCCACCGAGGCACAGCCGGTGCGCGCCCAGGTCGCCATCCGCAACATCAACCGCACGGTCGGCACCATGCTCGGCCACGAGGTGACGAAGAAGTTCGGTGGCGCGGGCCTGCCCGACGACACCATCGACATCACCTTCACCGGCTCGGCCGGCCAGTCCTTCGGCGCCTTCCTGCCGCGCGGTGTCACGCTCCGCCTGGAGGGCGACGCCAACGACTACGTCGGCAAGGGCCTCTCCGGCGGCCGGATCGTGGTCCGCCCGGACCGGGCTGCCGACCACCTCGCCGAGTACTCGACCATCGCGGGCAACACCATCGCCTACGGCGCCACCGGCGGCGAGCTGTTCCTGCGCGGCCGTACCGGTGAGCGGTTCTGCGTCCGCAACTCCGGCGCGCTGGTCGTCTCCGAGGGCGTGGGCGACCACGGCTGCGAGTACATGACCGGCGGTCACGCGGTCGTCCTCGGCCCGACCGGCCGCAACTTCGCGGCCGGCATGTCCGGCGGTATCGCCTACGTCATCGACCTCGACCGCGACAACGTCAACGCCGGCAACGCCGGCTCCGTCGAGGCGCTGGACGAGACGGACAAGCAGTGGCTGCACGACGTGGTGCGCCGCCACGCCGAGGAGACCGGCTCGACGGTCGCCGAGAAGCTGCTCGCCGACTGGGCCACGGCCGCGGAGCGGTTCAGCAAGATCATCCCCAGCACGTACAAGGCAGTGCTCGCCGCCAAGGACGCCGCCGAGCGAGCCGGTCTCACCGAGACCGAGATCACCGAGAAGATGATGGAGGCGGCGACCAATGGCTGACCCCAAGGGCTTCCTGAACCACGGCCGTGAGGTCGCCAAGACCCGCCCCGTCGACGAGCGGGTCAAGGACTGGAACGAGGTCTACGTCCCCGGCTCCCTGCTGCCGATCATCAGCAAGCAGGCCAGCCGCTGCATGGACTGCGGCATCCCGTTCTGTCACAACGGCTGTCCGCTGGGGAACCTGATCCCCGAGTGGAACGACTACGCCTACCGCGAGGACTGGGCCGCCGCCCAGGAGCGGCTGCACGCGACCAACAACTTCCCGGAGTTCACCGGTCGCCTCTGCCCGGCCCCCTGCGAGTCGGCGTGCGTGCTGGGCATCAACCAGCCGCCGGTCACCATCAAGAACGTCGAGGTCTCGATCATCGACAAGGCGTGGGAGACCGGGGACGTCGCCCCGCAGATCCCCGAGCGCCTGTCCGGCAAGACGGTCGCGGTCATCGGCTCCGGCCCGGCGGGTCTCGCCGCCGCCCAGCAGCTGACCCGGGCCGGCCACACGGTCGCCGTCTACGAGCGCGCGGACCGCGTCGGAGGTCTCCTCCGGTACGGCATCCCCGAGTTCAAGATGGAGAAGCGGCACATCAACCGCCGTATCGAGCAGATGCGCGCGGAGGGCACCCGCTTCCGCACCGGCGTCGAGATCGGCCGCGACCTCAAGGCGACCGACCTGAAGAAGCGGTACGACGCGGTCGTCCTGGCCGTCGGTGCCACGACCGCCCGCGACCTGCCGGTGCCCGGCCGCGAGCTCAAGGGCATCTACCAGGCCATGGAGTACCTGCCGCTGGCCAACAAGGTCCAGGAGGGCGACTACGTCACCGCGCCGATCTCGGCCGAGGGCAAGCACGTCGTCGTCATCGGCGGCGGCGACACCGGCGCGGACTGCGTGGGCACCGCCCACCGGCAGGGCGCGGCCTCCGTCACCCAGCTGGAGATCATGCCCCGCCCGAACGACGAGCGGCACCCGACGAACCAGCCCTGGCCGACCTTCCCGATGCTCTACAAGGTCACCAGCGCGCACGAGGAGGGCGGCGAGCGGGTCTACTCCGTCTCCACCACCCACTTCGAGGGCGACGAGGACGGCAACGTCCAGTGGCTGCACCTCACCGAGGTGGAGTTCATCGACGGCAAGCTCACCCCGAAGCCGGGCACCGAGCGCAAGATCCCCGCTCAGCTGGTCACCCTCGCCATGGGCTTCACCGGCACCGACCGGGAGAACGGCCTGGTGGAGCAGTTCGGCCTGGAGCTCGACGAACGCGGTAACATCGCCCGCGACGCCGACTTCCAGACCAACGTGCCGGGTGTGTTCGTCGCCGGTGACGCCGGCCGCGGCCAGTCCCTCATCGTGTGGGCGATCGCGGAGGGCCGCTCGGCCGCCCGCGGAGTCGACCGCTTCCTGACCGGAGCCAGCGACCTGCCGGCCCCGATCCGCCCGACGGACCGCGCCCTGGCGGTCTGACGCGCGCACAACGGACCCCAGGTCCCGCACAGACGTCCCGTACAAAGGCGTACGGAACATGAAACGGCGCCTGCCCGCCTGTCCCCGACCGGACGACTGGGCAGGCGTCGTCGCATATACGTCGCAGGGGTACGCTCGGGCGCCGGAACAGCCGAGGGGGAAGATCATGGCCGCGATCAGTCTGCGCAAGGTGGAGGAGACCGCGCCCGCGCTGGTCGGCGCCTACCGGTCGGCGGGGGTGTCCCTGCGCAAGCACGGCCTCGACGGACTGCGGGCCGCCGTCTACCTGGTGGTCGACTACTCGGGCTCGATGAGGCCGTACTACCAGGACGGCAGTGTGCAGGCGCTCGCCGACCGGGTGCTCGGCCTGTCCGCGCACCTGGACGACGACGGCCGGGTGCCCGTCGTGTTCTTCTCCACGGACGTCGACGCGGTCACCGACATCGCCCTCGCCGGACACGAGGGCCGCGTCGAGCGGATCGTGGCCGGTCTCGGCCACATGGGCAAGACCAGCTACCACCTGGCGATGGACGCCGTCATCGACCACTACCTGGACAGCGGCGCCACCCCCCCCGCCCTCGTCGTCTTCCAGACCGACGGCGGCCCGATCAGCAAGCCCGCCGCCGAGCGCTATCTGTGCAAGGCCGCGCGGCTCCCGCTGTTCTGGCAGTTCGTCGGCTTCGGCGACCCCGCCAGCCGGCAGTTCGAGTTCCTGCGCAAGCTGGACGAACTGGCGGTCCCCGGCAAGCGGATCGTGGACAACGCCGGCTTCTTCCACGCCGGGAAGGACCCGCGCCGGGTCTCCGACGCCGAGCTGTACGACCGTCTCGTCGGCGAGTTCCCGAAGTGGCTCACGGCCGCGCGCGCGGCGGGCGTCGTACGACCGGACTGACACGACGACCCCGCGTCGATCCGCCACCACCTCCTGGAGCCCGTCCGCGAGCACCAGGTCACGGCACTCCTCGGGCGTCCCCCGCGCCGAGCGCAGCGCCCGGGCCCTGGTCAGCCACAGGGACAGGTCGTACTCCGCCGTGTACCCGATCGCGCCGTGCAGGTGCAGCGCCGTACGGGCCGTCCGGTACGCCGCCTCGCACGCCGTGAGCTTGGCGGCGGCCACCTCCGCCGGGCGCAGGGACACCGCCGCGCCGAACAGCAGGGGGCGGGCGAACTCCAGGCGGTCTTCGCGTCGGCCAGGCGGTGTTCGACGGCCTGGAAGGAGCCGACGGGGACGCCGAACCGGGCGCGCTGCCTCACCTGGGCGATGGTCCGGTCGAGCAGGGCGAGGCCGACACCGAGGGCCTGGGCGGCGGTGGCCAGGCGGGTCCAGGTGAGCTCAGCAGCCAGCACCCCTGACGGGCGGGCAGACCACAATGGGTGCGTGCCGACCAAGAAGAAGCCCCAGGTGACCGCGGCAGCGGCCCGGCGCGGAGAGCTCCTGAGCACCGCCGCCGAGGTCTTCGCCGAGCACGGCTACAACGCCACCACCGTCCGCAGGATCGCCGACCGGGCCGGGATCCTCGCGGGCAGCCTCTACTACCACTTCGACTCCAAGGAGTCGATGCTTGAGGAGATCCTGCGGACCTTCCTCGACGAGCTCTGGGACGGCTACGACACCGTCCTCGCCTCCGGACTCGGGCCCCGCGAGACGCTGGAGGCACTGGTCACCGAGCCCTTCCGGGAGATCGATCGGCACCGCGCGGCCGTCGCGATCCACCAGAAGGAGAGCAGACAACTCGCCACCCAGGACCGGTTCGCCTTCCTCGCCGAGTCCCAGCGCCGGTTCGAGAAGGCCTGGCTCAGCACGCTGGAACGCGGGGTCGCCGAACGGGTCTTCCGCGCCGACCTGGACGTCCGGCTCACCTACCGGTTCGTCCGCGACACCGTGTGGGTCGCCGCCTCCTGGTACCGGCCCGGCGGCAAGCACAGCCCCGAGGAGATCGCCCGCCAGTACCTGTCGATGGTCCTGGACGGGATCGCCGTACGCGAATAGCCCCTTTCCGGCAGTGGGAGTTGCCATGGCCGAGGCCTACATCGTCGAAGCGGTCCGCACACCGGTCGGGCGGCGCGGGGGAGGACTCCCCGCGGTCCACCCGGCCGGCCTGGGCGCGCGGGTGCTCACCGCGCTGGTGGAGCGCTCCGGGATCGACCCGGCCGCCGTGGACGACGTGGTCTTCGGCTGCCTGGACACGGTCGGACCGCAGGCCGGTGACATCGCCCGCACCTGCTGGCAGGCCGCCGTCCCCCTCGGCCTGACCGAGCGCCCCTTCCTCGGCAGCACCGGCCGGCGCGCCCGCTACGGCGACCGGCCCGTCAACCAGTTCGCCGGCGCCGAGACGATCGCCGCCCAGTGGGGGATCGGCCGCGAGGAACAGGAGGAGTTCGCCCTGCGCTCGCACCGGCGCGTGATCTGGGCGATCGACACCGGGCGCTTCTCCCGCGAGACCGTCCCGTGCGGCCAGGTCACCGTGGACGAGGGCCCGCGCCGGGACACCTCCCTGGAGAAGATGGCCGCCCTGCGCCCGGTCCTCGACGGCGGCACCGTCACCGCGGCCTGCTCCTCCCAGGTCTCCGACGGGGCCGCGGCCCTGCTGCTCGCCTCCGAACGAGCCGTACGCGACCACGGGTTACGCCCGCGCGCCCGCGTCCACCACCTCTCCGCGCGCGGCGAGGACCCCATCCGCATGCTCACCGCGCCCATCCCGGCCACCGCGCACGCCCTGAAGAAGACCGGCCTGACCCTCGACGCCATCGACCTCGTGGAGATCGACGAGGCCTTCGCGCCGGTCGTCCTCGCCTGGCTGAAGGAGAGCGGCGCCGACCCCGGCAAGGTCAACGTCAACGGCGACGCCATCGCCCTCGGCCACCCCCCTCGGCACGACCCGCGCCCGGCTGATGACGACCCTCCTGCACGAACTGGAGCGCACCGGCGGCCGTTACGGCCTCCAGACCATGTGCGAGGGCGGCGGCCAGGCCAACGTGACGATCATCGAACGGCTGTGACACCACGGTGGGACGCCCGGCGAACGGCCGTGACCGAGTGCCGGGACGGCGGCGGAACAGCGGCCGGCCGGCGTTCGCCGAAGCTGCTGGCGGAGACGGAGCCGCCTGGGAAGGTGTACGGGGCGTAGATCCTGGTCGGCTAGGTGTCGCACTCCAGCACCGTCCGGCACAACCCGCACCGCGCCCGTACCCGCCCCCGCACCGGCACCCTGATCCGCTGGTGGCAGGTGGGGCACGGGAAGGTCACCCCGAGGTGGCCGCCGCTGTCGGGGGTGAAGGTGTACGGGGCGGCCGGCGGGGCGCCCGAGGCGTGCCGGCGGTCGTGGGCGTAGCGGCGGCGGCCCGCCCAGCCGGCCGCCGTCAGCGGCGGCTGCTGCCCGTCCTGGCGAGCCCGGGCCATCCCCTTGACGTAGGCGGTGTAGGCCTGCGGGCTGGTGAACCACACCGAGGGGTCCTCCTGGAAGAGCAGGGCCCGCTTGGCCAGGACGTAACCGAACTCCTCCGGGGTGAGATAGCCGAGTTTCTGCGACGAGACCCCGTCCTCCCGGTAGGCGTCCAGCAGCAGCCAGCCCGCGCCCAGGTAGGTCGTCGCCGTGTCCGTGAGGATCTCGTTCTCCGCCGTGCTGGGGAAGGCGAGATCCAGGCGGTGCAGGTAGACGTGCGCCACCTCGTGGGCGAGCGCGGCACCGATGTCCCTGCGGTGGGTGCGGAACCGGTCGTTCAGCTCGACGAAGTACTCGGGGCCCGCCGCGAGTTCGACGTTCGCCGCGTGGGTCATCTCCCGGAAGCCGACGATCAGCCGCGCGTCCGGCAACCGGAAGTGCCGCACGATCTCCCGGGCCACCCGCTGCGCGCCCAGATGCAGGTCGTCGGTGTCGCAGAAGGCCACGTCGGCCGGGGCCACGCTGGCCGAGAACGTCTCGATGGTGTCGCGGGACAGCCGCCGGTACAGCGCGGTGATCGCGGCCCGCACCGTCTCCAGGTGCGGGTAGCCGTGCTGGACCGGTCCGCCGTTCCCCACGTCGGCACCCCCTGAAGCCGCCGGAACTCCCTACCACTGTAGGCGGGACGGCGGCACGGGAACGGCCCTTCGGTCGGCAGTCACCCGGACAGCGGTCGGGAAGGGGCCCTGGTGGCGTTCGGCGTCCGGACAGCCCCCGTGCCGTGGTCGGGGAGGGTCCCGATGCCGTCGGTCACCCGGATGGCAGGCGAGAAGGGCTCCGACCACCCGTCACACTCCCCACCTCCCGTCACACCGCCACCGCCCGTCACACCGGCACCAGCCGCGGTGCCGGTCCGTCCGGTGTGCCGCCGTCCAGTTCCAGCAGCCACACCTCGTTCGCGCCCTCCCGCAGCACCGGCCCGGGGACGTACAGCGACCGCTGCGGGCCCACCGCCCAGTAACGTCCCAGGTTGAAACCGTTGATCCAGACGAAGCCCCGCGTCCCGCCCGGCAGCTCCAGCCGCGCGTCCCCGGCCCCGCGGACCGTGACCGTGCCCCGGTACAGACCCGGCGCCCCGTCCCCGGGCACCGGGCCGAAGGGCACCGCGTCCACCCCGTCGGCGAACGCGTCCAGGTCCAGCCCACGCGCGCGTACCCCGTGCAGATACTGCCGCTCGTGCAGGACACCGCCCGTGACGCCCTTCGCCTCACCGAGCCGGGGCCCGTAGTTCACCCGCCCCAGGGACTCCACCCACAGCTCCACGCGCGCGGGGCCCGCGACCGGCTCCTCCAGCCGCGGCTCCGCCTCCGTCAGCACCCCGGCCCGCTCCCCGTCGACGTACACCACCGCGAGATCCCGCAGCCCGCGCACGGTCAGCGGGTACGGCCGCCGGGGGCCGGGCACGTCCACCGTGTAGCGCACGAGGCCCCGGGCGATCCCCAGCTCCTCGAACGTGGGCGGCACGGGGCCGGCCGTCTCCGGACCGCCCAGCGCCTCCAGGACGTCGGCCGGCGGCGCCCAGCCGGTGAGCTCCGCCCCGGCCGGGGCCGCCAGCGCGGCGGGCCGCGAGGGCGGGTCGGGCAGCGGGCCGGGCCGGTAGGCGGCCAGCACCTCGCGGAAGCGCCAGAACTTCTCCGTGGGGCGGCCGTACTCGTCCACCGGCGCGTCGTAGTCGTACGAGGTCACGTCCGGCTCCAGCGGGCCCTCGTGCAGCTCGCCGCCGCCCCGGTTGGCACCCGCCCAGCCGCCGAAGCTCGTGCCGCCGTGCGCCATGTAGAGGTTCACCGACGCCCCGCACTCCAGGATCTCCCGCAGCGCCTCGGTGGCCTCGGCCGGATCCCGTACGGCGTGCTCACCGGACCAGTGGTCGAACCAGCCGCACCAGAACTCCATGCACATCAGCGGGCCCCCGGGGCGGTGGCGGCGCAGCGTCTCGAAGGCCACGCGCGCGTGGGAGCCGAAGTTCACCGTGGCGAGCACCCCGGGCAGCGAACCCCCGGTCAGCATGTGGTCCTCGGGGCCGTCCGAGGTGCACAGCGCGGCGGTGACCCCCTCGGCGCGCAGCACGCCGGCCAGCTCCTCCAGATGGCCGGTGTCACTGCCGTAGCTGCCGTACTCGTTCTCCACCTGGACCATGACCACCGGACCGCCGCGGTCGATCTGGCGGGGCACGATCTCGGGCAGCAGCCGCTGGAACCAGTTCCGGACATGGCGCAGGTACCGCTCGTCACACGTACGCGCGCGCGTGCCCGGCTCGCCCGTCAGCCACACCGGCAGCCCGCCGTTCTCCCACTCGGCGCAGATGTAGGGCCCCGGCCGCACGATCGCCCACAGGCCCGCCCCGCGGACCGCGTCCAGGAACCGGCCGACCGCCCCCACGTCCCGGAAGACGCCCGGACGCGGCTCGTGCAGGTTCCACGGGACGTACGTCTCCACACAGTTCAGGCCCATCGCCCGCAGCATCGCCAGCCGGTGCCCCCACTGGTCCTCGTGCACCCGGAAGTAGTGCAGCGCCCCGGACAGCAGCCGCACCGGCCGCCCGTCCAGCAGGAACCCGGACTCCCCGACCGCGAACGCGCTCATGCGCCGCCCCCCACCCTGATCTCGTCCTAGGGCCTCAGCCTCACCCCTACCGGCGACCGGCGCCATGGACGAAGATCACCACTGCTTGGACAATAGGAAGAGCGGCGCCGCCCGGACGACCACGCGCCGCGCGGCACGGCGGCAGGAGCGCCGATGTACCGGACCTGGATGCGGTTCCTCACCCCCGGCCCCGCCCACCACCGCCTCGGCCTGGCCTGCCTCGGCGTCGGCCTCCAGCACGGCGCGCTGCCCACCGTCGGCCCGCGCACCCTCGACCACCACGTCGCCGTGGTGATCAGCGCGGGCGGCGGCTGGTACCGCGGCGCCGACGGCCGCCGTACGACCGTCACCGCGCCCGCGCTGCTGTGGCTCACCCCCGGCGTCCCCCACCACTACGCGCCCGACCCGGACACCGGCTGGGACGAGGGCTTCGTCGACTTCACCGGACCCGCCACGACCGCCTACCGCGACCTCGGCTACATCGAACCCGACCGGCCCGTCGTCCCGCTCTCCGACGCCGCCGGACCCCGCGCGGTCATCACCCGCCTCGCCCGGGCCGCCCGCCGCGACAACCCCCTGCTGGAAGTGGAGACCGGCGCCGCCGTCCACGAACTCCTCGTCGCGCTGCGCCGCGCCCGCGCCGACCTCGCCCCCGGCGCCGACCAGCTGCTGGCGGCCCTGGCCCGGGACGCCTGCGCACCGCTGAGCGTCGCCGACCACGCCGCCCGGCACGGGATGACCACCGCCGAGCTGCGCGACGCGGTCCGCCGGGCGGCCGGCCGCACCCCGAAGGACTACCTGCTCGGCATCCGGCTCGGCCGGGCCAAGGACCTCCTCGCCGGCACCGAGCTGCCCGTCGCGGCCGTCGCCCGCCGCGTCGGCTACGACGACCCCGCCTACTTCTCCCGGCTGTTCTCCCGGCGCGTGGGCCTCGCCCCCGTCCGGTTCCGCGCCCAGCAGGGCCACACCGTCCCCGGCGGCTGGAGCGACCGCGTCCCCGACCCCGGCGATCCGCCGGTGATCCACTCCCCGGACACCCCATAGGGCCCGGCCCGTGAAGCGCATAGGGTGAGCCCCCATGACCACCAGCAACACCGGCACCGGTGCCGACGACCCCGAGGTCCGCCAGGAACTGGAGCGGCTGCGCGACAGCATCGACAACATCGACGCGGCCGTCGTCCACATGCTCGCCGAGCGCTTCAAGTGCACCCAGCAGGTCGGCCGGCTCAAGGCGCTGCACCAGCTGCCGCCCGCCGACCCGGCCCGCGAGGCCCGGCAGATCGAACGCCTGCGCCGCCTCGCCGAGAACGCCAAGCTCGACCCCGCGTTCGCCGAGAAATTCCTCAACTTCATCATCGCCGAGGTGATCCGGCACCACGAAAGCATCGCCGAGGACACCCACAACGCACATCCGGCGCACGAGGACCGAGCACGGCCCTGACCAGGGCCCGGAGGCGCCCGGCCGGACGCGTGGGCGAGGGGGCGCGCAGGGGACAAAAGCCATGTACCGATCCGCCCCTGTGCGCTGTCGGCCCCATCAGGCAGCATGGCGTGCATGTCCGTACTCACGCGCGACGAAGCGCAGCTCCGAGCACAGTTCCTCGACGTCCACCGGTACACGGTCGAACTCGACCTCACGACCGGTGACGAGACCTTCGACTCCCGTACCGCGATCCGGTTCACGGCGCGGTCCGACGGGGACACGTTCGTCGAGCTGAAGCCCGCCGAGCTGCGCGGTGTCACGCTCGACGGACAGCCGCTCGACCCGGAGTCCCTGTGCGAGGACCGGCTGCCGCTGAAGAACCTCGCCGCCGGCGAGCACGAACTGCGCGTCGACGCGGTCATGCGCTACTCCCGCACCGGCGAGGGCATGCACCGCTTCACCGACCCCAGCGACGGCGAGACGTACGTCTACACCCAGATGTTCCTGGACGACGTCCAGCGCGTCTTCGCCGCCTTCGACCAGCCCGACCTGAAGGCCGCCTTCGAGGTCTCCGTCAAGGCGCCCGCGGGCTGGAGCGTCCTCGCCAACGGCGTCACCGAACACCGCGGCGACGGCCTCTGGCAGGCCGCGCCCACCCCGCCCGTCTCCACCTACCTCGTCGCCGTCGCCGCCGGCCCCTGGCACTCCGTGCGCACCGAGCACCGCGGACTGCCCTTCGGCATCCACTGCCGCCGCTCCCTCGCACCCCACCTCGACACCGACGCCGACGAGATCCTCGACATCACGCGCGCGTGCTTCGACCGCTACCACGAGAAGTTCGAGGAGCCCTACCCCTTCGACTCCTACGACCAGGCGTTCGTCCCCGAGTTCAACGCGGGCGCCATGGAGAACCCGGGCCTGGTCACCTTCCGCGACGAATTCGTCTACCGCTCCGCCGTCACCGACACCGAGCGGCAGACCCGCGCCATGGTCATCGCCCACGAGATGGCCCACATGTGGTTCGGCGACCTCGTCACCCTCAAGTGGTGGGACGACATCTGGCTGAACGAGTCCTTCGCCGAGTACATGGGCTACCAGACCACCGCCGAGGCCACCCGCTTCACCGACCCCTGGACCGAGTTCGGCGTCACCCGCAAGTCCTGGGGCTACGACGCCGACCAGCGGCCCACCACCCACCCCGTCGCCCCCGAGAACGTCGACGACACGGCCTCCGCCCTGCTCAACTTCGACGGCATCTCCTACGCCAAGGGCGCCTCCGCACTGCGCCAGCTGGCCGCCTGGCTCGGCGAGAAGGACTTCCTCGCCGGCATCAACGCCCACTTCACGCGGCACAAGTTCGGCAACGCCACCCTCGCCGACTTCATCGACTCCCTCGCCTCCGCCACCGACCGCGACGTGCACGCCTGGGCCGACAGCTGGCTGCGCACCACCGGCGTCGACACGCTCACCCCGCGGATCGCCCCCACCGGCGGCACCTGCGCGCTGACCGCCGACCGCACGGGCAGCCGCCCGCACCGCCTCAGCGCCGGACTGTACGACCACGACGTCGCCGAGGAGGGCCGGCTGCTGCTGCGCGAGCGCATCGGCCTCGACGTGCCGCAGACCGCGCCGCAGCCCATCGGCAAGCGCCCCGCACTCGTCCTCCTCAACGACGGCGACCTCACCTACGCCAAGATCCGCTTCGACACCGCCTCCTTCGACACGCTCCGCACCAGCCTGTCCGGCCTGCCCGACCCGCTCACCCGCGCGGTCGTGTGGAACGCCCTCAGGGACGCCGTCCGCGACGGCGAACTCGCGCCCGCCGCCTACCTGGAGACGGCCCGCGCCCACCTGCCGCGCGAGACCGACCTGGCCGTCACCGAGGGCGTCCTCGCCTTCGCCGCCGGCCAGCTCGCCAACCAGTACCTGACACCGCAGGACCGCCCGGCCGCCCTGGCCACCCTCACCTCGCTCTGCCGCGACCTGCTGCGACGCACCGAGGACGGAGACCACCCCGGCCTGCGGCTGATCGCGGTACGGCACCTGATCGACGTCGCCGCCCACCCGGAGACCATCGCCGCCTGGCTCGCCGACGGCACAGTGCCCGGCGGACCGGAACTCGACCCCGAACTGCGCTGGCGCATCCTCGCCCGGCTCGCCGTGCTCGGCGCCACCGACGAGGACGCCATCGCCGCCGAGCTGGCGCGCGACCCGAGCGCCACCGGCCAGGAGGGCGCCGCCCGCTGCCGCGCCGCCCTGCCCGACCCGGAGGCCAAGCGCACCGCCTGGGAGGCGATGTTCGCCGGCGACGACCTGTCCAACTACCTCTTCACGGCCACCGCCCAGGGCTTCTGGCAGCCCGAACAGGCCGACCTGGTACGGGAGTACGTGGCGCGCTTCTACACGGACGCGGTCGCCGTGGCCGCCCGCCGCGGCCCCGCCATCGCCGTCGCCGCCGGCCGCTGGTGCTTCCCGGCCCACGCCGTCGACGCCGAGAACCTCCGCCTCGGCGAGGCCTGCCTGCGCGACGCGGACCTCACCCCGGCCCTGCGCCGCACCCTCGCCGACCGGCTGGACGACCTGTCCCGCGCCCTGAAGGTGCGCGGCGAGGAGCGGGCGGAGTAGGAGCGGGCGGAGCAGGAGCGCACGGAGCGGGAGCGCACGGAGCGGGAGCGGGCGGGCGTGGGCCGGCACAGGTCCGACGCCCGCCCGCTGCCCGGCACAGCTCCGACGCCCGCTCGCTGCCCGGCACAGCTCCGACGTCCGCTCGCTGCCCGGCACAGCTCCGACGCCGCAGGACGCGGCCGGTCCCTGCCGATGACGCGGCGGACCGGCCGAGCCCCCGTCCACGGTCACCCCGCCGGGGCGGAGCCCGTCAGAGCGCCGCCCCGGACGGTCGCCCGCGCGCACAGGAACAGCTTCGTCGCCCCGGCCGGCGTCCCTGGAGACCGCCCCGGCCGACGTCCGTTGAGACCGCCCGGAGCCCTTCCAGCACGTGCCGCCCCAAGTGCCCGCTCACCGGAACCCCGGCCCGCACCCCCGCCCCACGGGCCCGGGACCACGCCGCCGGCCTCCGGGCGCGGACCCGAGGAGCCGGCCGCCCCAACCCCTCACAGGGGTACGGCAGTACACACTTTCGGGTTCCGTTCGCCCGGCTTCCGGGACACAGGGACCCCATCCGGTACAAGCTGGAACTCCACCCACACGCCGGAAGCCCGGGCCCTGGACGCCCGCCGGACGTTCCCCTGCCCGGAGGAGAGCCCATGAGCGCAGGAGAGCCCACGAGCCTGCCGCCCCTCGCCTCCGGCCCCGCCGGCCCCGACGCCCTGCGGCCCCTCCTCGACACCGTGCTCGACGCCCTCGCGGCCGGCCGCGACGAACGCGGCGGACCACTGCCCGCCGGCGGACCGGACGCCGTCGCCACACGCGTCGCCGACGCCCTCGGGGACGTCCTGCCCGACACCGGCGACCCGGACGCCCTGCGCACCCTCGTGCACGCGCTCGCCGCGGGCTCCGCCGACCCCGCCGACCCGCTGTGCGCGGCCCACCTGCACTGCCCGCCGCTCGCCGTGGCCACCGCCGCCGACCTCGCCGCCAGCGCCCTCAACCCCTCCCTGGACTCCTGGGACCAGGCCCCGGCCGCCTCCGCCCTGGAGGCCGCCGTCACCCGCGCCCTCGCCCGCACGGCCGGGCTCGCCGACGCCCTCGTCACCACCGGCGGCACCGAGTCCAACCAACTCGCCCTGCTGCTCGCCCGCGAGGCACACGCCGGCGTGCGCCTCGTGTGCGGCGCGAACGCCCACCACTCGCTGCCCCGCGCCGCCTGGCTGCTCGGCCTGCCCGACCCGGTCGTCATCCCGGCACCGGGCGGCACCCTCGACCCGGCCGCCCTCTACGCGGCCCTCACCGCGCTCCCCGGCCCGCTGCTCGTCACCGCCACCGCCGGCACCACCGACGCCGGCCTCATCGACCCGCTGCCCGAGATCGCCCGACTGTGCACCGCCCACGGCGCCCGCCTGCACATCGACGCGGCCTACGGCGGCGGCCTGCTGTTCAGCGACCGGCACCGCGACCAACTCGCCGGACTCGAAACCGCCCACACCGTCACCCTCGACCTGCACAAACTCGGCTGGCAACCGGTCGCCGCCGGACTCCTCGCCGTCGCCCGCCCCCACGAACTCACCGCACTCCACCAGCGCGCCGACTACCTGAACGCCGACGACGACACCGAGGCCGGACTCCCCGACCTGCTCGGCCGCTCCCCGCGCACCAGCCGCCGCCCCGACATCCTGAAGATCGCCGTCACCCTGAAGACACTGGGCCGCAGCGGAGTCGGCGCCCTGGTCGACCAGGTCTGCGCCCGCGCCCGCGAGTTCGCCGCACAGATCCGCGAGCACCCCGGCTTCGAGCTGTACGACCGCCCCGTCATCAGCACCGTCCTGTTCCGGCCGGCCGAGGCCGACGACGACGCCGTGGCCACCGTCCGCCGACGACTGCTGCACGAGGGCCGGGCCGTCCTCGGCCGCGCCCGACTCGACGGCCGGCTCTGGCTCAAGGCCACCGTCCTCAACCCCCACACCCGGCCGGACGACCTGACCCACCTGCTCAAACTCGTCGAACTCGCCGAAAGAAGCCTCCCCGGATGACCCACCCCCCACGCCACGAACCGGCCTCCCCACGCGACCTGGTCGGCGTCGGCATCGGCCCCTGCAACCTCTCCCTCGCCGCGCTCGCCCAGCCGCTCGCCGAACTCGACGCCGTCTTCTACGAACAGCGCCCCGACTTCGACTGGCACCCCGGCCTGCTCGTCGACGGCGCCACCGTCCAAGTGCCGTTCCTCGCCGACCTCGTGACCCTCGCCGACCCCACCAGCCCCTGGAGCTTCCTCAACTACCTCAAGACCCGCGAGCGGCTCTTCCCCTTCTACTTCTCCGAGCACCTCCACATCCAGCGCGCCGAGTACGACGCCTACGGCCGCTGGGTCGCCGGCCAACTGCCCGGGCTGCGCTTCCGCCACCAGGTCGACGGCGTCCGCTGGAACCCCGAACAGGACGTGTTCGAAGTCGACTTCACCCAGCTGGACGCCGACGGCGAGGCCGAGGCCCTCGGCCGCACCTACGCCCGCAACGTCGTCCTCGGCATCGGCACCGCCCCCTACGTGCCCGACCCCCTCAGACCCCTCGTGGACGCGCCCGGCGTGCCCGTCGTCCACGCCGCCGACTACCTCGCCCACCGCGACAGCATCCTCGCCGCCGGGCACGTCACCGTCGTCGGCTCCGGACAGTCCGGCGCCGAGGTCTTCCTGGACCTGCTCCGGCACCGGCCGGCCGGCCAGGAGAGACTGCACTGGATCGGCCGTACCGAGGCCTTCGCACCCATGGAGTACTCCAAGCTCGGCCTGGAACACTTCACACCCGACTACACGCGCTACTTCCACGCCCTTACCGAGCCCGTCCGCGACCGGCTGGTCGCCGCCCAGTGGCAGCTGTACAAGGGCATCGACGCCGGCACCCTCGCCGCCATCCACGACGAGCTGTACCGGCGCAGCCTGCACGGCGGCTGGCCCGACGCCGTCCTCACCCCCGGCGTCCGCGTCCGCACCGCCGGCCGGATCGCCACCAGCAAGATCGAGCTGCACCTGGAGCACCTCCAGCAGGACAGCCGCTCCCGGCTCACCACCGACGCCGTCGTCCTCGCCACCGGCTACCGCGACCGCCCCCTCGACCGCATCCTCGCCGGACTCGACCCCTACATCCGCCGCGACAGCAGCGAACGCCCGCGCGTCGACGAGGACTACCGCCTCGTGCTGGACCCCTCGGTCACCGGCTCGGTCTACGTCCAGAACGCCGAACTGCACACACACGGCGTCGGCGCCCCCGACCTCGGCCTCGCCGCCTGGCGCAGCGCCACCATCCTCAACTCGCTCACCGGCAAGGAGCCGTACCCGCTCCCGTCCCGGACCGCCTTCACCTCCTTCGGACTTAAGGAGCCGGCGGCCCGGGTCCCGCAGGGCAGACAGCCCCAGCGGCTCACCCCGCTCGTCGAGGACAGGTGAGCGCCGCCGCGGGAGGGTGACCCCTAGAACACCGGCTTGCCGTCGCGCACCAGCTTCCAGTCCGCCGACGCGAAGTCCTTCGGGTCCAGGACACCCTTCGCGGTCACCCACTCGGCGATCCGGGTGCGGATCTCCGTCGACTCCGACCACAGCTCCTTGGCCGTGGCGACGTGCGGGAAGGCACCGCCGCCGTTGGCCCGGTAGTTGTTCACGGCGAACACGAACTCCTGCGCGTCGTCCAGCGGGGCCCCGCCGAAGGTCAGGTTCCTGATCCGCGACCCAGCCGGCTGGGCGATGTCGATGTCGTACGACAGGCCCGAGACGTAGTCGTAGTTGTAGTCCGGGCGGCCACCGGCGTTGGTCAGCTTCTCCACGTCCACCGTGGCGCCGGCGGCCGTCTGGACGTAGTACCCCGCCGAGTACTCAAGGTAGGCGCGGACCTGGGCGCCCGTCAGCAGCTTGGCGACCAGCGTGTTGTCGTACACGTACAGGCTCGACAGGTCCCGGATGGTGACGTCGCCGGCCGGGATCTCGGAGGTCCGGGAGAACGGCGAGGCCTGCGCGATCACCGGCAGCGAGGTGTACGCCGTACCGGCGAGCGCGGCCTTGACCACGTCCTCCTGGACCTTGGTGATCAGGTCGATGATCGGGGCGTCCTTGTAGCGGGCCTCGACGGTCGTCAGGGTCTCGGTCGCCCGGCCCACGACCTGGTTGACGTACGCGACGACCTTCTTGTGCTCGTCGGTGAGCAGCTTGGTGATCTTCGGGTCGTCGGCGACGCCGTTGGAGTTGCGCAGCGAGGCGGAGACCGACTCGACCTCCCAGCGGCCCTTGCTGAACACCAGCTCGATGTCGAAGAGGGTCAGCCGCTCGGCGAAGCACAGCGGCTCGGACAGGACGACCGTCTTGCCGGTCTGCTCGTTGACGACCTTCAGCTCCGGGATCTCCAGGTGCGCGTGGCCGACCAGGATCGCGTCGATGCCCGGCACCTGCTTGGCCACGTTGGCCGCCGCGTTCTCCACGTACGGCACCTGGTCGCCGTACGACGACGTGCCCGAGGTGCCCGAGTGCGCCGAGACGACGACCACGTCCGCGCCCATCGACCTCAGCTTCGGCACCCACTTCGCGGCCTGCTCCTCCAGCCCCGGGAACGCCAGCTTGCCCTGGACGTAGGCCTTGTCCCAGATCGCGATGCCCGGGTTGGTCAGACCGAGCACGGCGACCTTGACCGGCTTGGCGCCCGGCACGTGGAACGTCTTCATGAAGTACGGCGGGAAAGCGGGCTTCAGCGTCTTCGCGTCCACCGCGTTGGCACCGAGCAGCGGGAAGTCGAGCTGGTCCTCGAACTTCCGCAGCGTCTCGATGCCGTAGTTGAACTCGTGGTTGCCGAGGGCCGCCGCGTCGTACCCGATCGCGTTCATCGCCTGCGCCATCGGGTGCACCGGGCCGCCCTTGGCGGTGATCGGGTCGACCTTGGCGTAGTAGTAGGTGAGCGGGGTGCCCTGGATGGTGTCACCGGCGTCCAGGAGCAGCGTGTTGCAGCGGCCCTTCTCCTCGCGCACCTGCTCGACCAGGGTGGAGATACGGGCCAGGCCCGTCGCGTTGCCCGCGCTGTCGGTGTACTCGGCGTCCTTGAAGTAGTCCCAGTTGAAGACGTGCCCGTGCAGGTCGGTGGTGCCCATGACGGTCAGGGAGTACCGCTTCACGGGGTGCCCGGGCTTCTGGGCCTGTGCCGCCTCGGCCGCCGGAGCCGCCGCCGCGCCGGCGATCGCCACTCCCGCCCCGGTGGCGGCGGACTTCTTCAGGAACTTCCGGCGGTTCAACGGCATGTCTCGGTCTCCTTGGCGGTGGCACAACAACGCGCGAGTACAACAACGCGCGTAGATTCTGACCTGGGCATGACTTCCGGCAACAGGTCCGGAAGGTTGCGATCTGGTGACCATCGCTCATAGGAGCGGACCACCGCACAATTCAACACTTGTCAATAACCCTTTGCCGAAAGTCTGTTGAGTGGTCATACGGCGCCAATTCTCTACCCGCCGGTAAGCCATAGGCTCGACTCATGCGCCGAGCAAAGATCGTTTGTACCCTGGGGCCCGCCACCGACTCGTACGACCAGATCAAGGCACTGGTCGAGGCCGGAATGGACGTCGCCCGGTTCAACCTCAGCCACGGCACCCACGCCGATCACGAGGAGCGGTACCAGCGCGTGCGAAAGGCGGCCGACGAGACCGGGCGCAGCGTCGGAATCCTCGCCGACCTTCAGGGCCCGAAGATCCGGCTCGGCCGCTTCGCCGAAGGACCCGTACTCCTTGAACGCGACGACACCTTCACCATCACCGTGGAGGAAGGCGTCCACGGCGACCGCCACCGGTGCGGCACCACCCACGCCGGCCTCGCCACCGACGTCACCCCCGGCGAGCGCATCCTCGTGGACGACGGCAAGGTCTGCCTGGAGGTCACCGACGTCGACGGCCCCCGCGTACACACCCGGGTGGTCGAGGGCGGTGTCATCTCCGACCACAAGGGCCTGAACCTCCCCGGCGTGGCCGTCTCCGTCCCCGCCCTCTCCAAGAAGGACGAGGACGACCTGCGCTGGGCGCTGCGCACCGGCTTCGACGTCATCGCCCTCTCCTTCGTCCGCAGCGGGGACGACGTCGTGGACGTGCACCGGATCATGGCCGAGGAAGGCCGCCGCCTCCCCGTCATCGCCAAGATCGAGAAGCCGCAGGCCGTGGCCGACCTCGACGGCATCGTGGCCGCCTTCGACGGGCTGATGGTCGCACGTGGCGACCTCGGCGTGGAGATGCCGCTGGAGCAGGTGCCGATCGTCCAGAAGCGCGCCATCAAGCTCGCCAAGCGCAATGCCAAGCCGGTGATCGTCGCCACCCAGATGCTCGACTCGATGATCGAGAACTCCCGGCCCACCCGCGCCGAGGCCTCCGACGTCGCCAACGCGGTCCTCGACGGCACGGACGCGGTCATGCTCTCCGGCGAGACCAGCGTCGGCAAGTACCCGGTCGAGACCGTACGCACCATGGCGAAGATCGTCGCAGCGGCCGAGGAGGACATGCTGGCGGCGGGCCTGCCGCCGCTCACCGAGCGGAACAAACCGCGCACCCAGGGCGGCGCGGTCGCCCGGGCCGCCGCCGAGATGGGCGACTTCCTCGGCGCGAAGTTCCTGGTCGCGTTCACCCAGTCCGGGGACACCGCCCGCCGCCTCTCCCGCTACCGCTCCCCGATCCCCCTCCTGGCCTTCACGCCGGAGCCGGCCACCCGCTCCCAGCTCAGCCTCACCTGGGGCGCGGAGACCTTCCTCGGTCCGCACGTGGACTCCACGGACGCCATGGTCGACCAGGTGGACGAACTGCTCCTGAAGTACGGCCGCTGCCAGAAGGGCGACGTCGTGGTGATCACGGCCGGCTCCCCGCCCGGCGTCTCCGGCTCGACCAACATGGTCCGCGTCCACCACATCGGCGAGGACGACAGCCCGAAGTGACAGGGGGCCCTCTTGCGGGGCTCTCTTCAGTGCTTGGGGCCGACGTGGGCGTCCATGAGGGCGACGGAGGCCTTGCGGGCTATGGAGACGGTCACGGCCGCGCGGCTCTGGTTGAGCGTCTTCCACTCGATACCGACCTTGTCGAGGGTGCCGGTGAAGAGGCGGACGATGTCGGCCGAGGTGTTGGTGAAGAAGTAGCGCGGATACTCGTACCGCTTGCGCTCACCGGCGACGAGCCGGGTCGTCCAGTTGGTGATGCGGCACCCGTCCGAGTGGATGAGGCCGCGGACGAACTCCCACGGGTGGGCGTCGACGATGGCCCGCTGCCAGGGTTCCAGGACGATGGGGCGCTCGTGCTTCTTACCGGGGCCGTGCTGGGGGAAGAGACAGGGCCAGTGCTTGCTGGTGCTGGTGACCGCTGCACAGCCTTGTTTCTGCACACGGAAGACGCTGTTGTCCGGGCGCACGGCGCGGAGTGCCGCCTCGCACGCGTCGATGATGCCTGGCCAGGCGTTGTCCAGCACCACGCGCATGGTGTAGACGCCTCTGCGGTGAGCGTTGACGCAGCCGTCGCCGAGGTAGAGGCCGAGGAGGTAGGCGTAGGCGGCCGGGTCCTCAGGCGGACCGGGGACGTCCCGGCATCGGGGGCAGGGCTTGCTCACGCGTTGAATCGGCTCGATGCGAGCCTGCCAGGAGCGAATCGCATAGCGGGAGACCCCCAGCTCCCTGCTCACGGAGCGAAGGCTGCGCCCCTGCGCCACCAACGCAACCGCTCGCTCGCGTGTGCTGATGTCGTACATGTGCACACTCTGCGTGAGCGATCCCCGGGACACGCAGCGAAAAGCGGATGTTCACGAGAACGAGAGCATCCGCTTCGTCAGCTGACCTTGTAATCGAAGGAAAAGTGCCCCGGGTCGGACTCGAACCGACACTGTATGGGTTTTGAATCCATTGCCTGCTGCCAATTGGGCTACCGGGGCTCACAGAATCAAAGGTTTCCCTTGACCCTCCGCGCGTCCACCATACCGTAGCTAGGTAGGCTCTTGTCAGCAGTACCCCTGCCCTGAACGAGGAGCCCCCGTGACCGCCGAGTCGCCCCAGCCCGTAGACGTGCCCGACGACGACAAGTCGCACGTGCCTCCGCTGACGACCCGTGTCGTCATCGCCGAGGACGAGGCCCTGATCCGGCTCGATCTGAAAGAGATGCTGGAGGAGGAGGGGTACACCGTCGTCGGCGAGGCCGGGGACGGTGAGCAGGCCGTCGAGCTGGCCCGCGAGCACAAGCCGGACCTGGTCATCCTGGACGTGAAGATGCCCAAGCTGGACGGCATCTCCGCGGCCGAGAAGATCGCCGGTGAGTCCATCGCGCCGGTCCTGATGCTCACCGCCTTCTCGCAGCGCGACCTCGTCGAGCGCGCCCGGGACGCCGGTGCCATGGCCTATCTGGTCAAGCCGTTCAGCAAGAGCGACGTCGTCCCGGCGATCGAGATGGCCGTCTCCCGGTTCACCGAGCTGAAGCAGCTGGAGCAGGAGGTCGCCGACCTCACCCAGCGGCTGGAGACCCGCAAGCTGGTCGACCGCGCGAAGTCCATCCTCCAGACCGAGTACGGCCTGACCGAGCCGGCCGCGTTCCGCTGGATCCAGAAGACGTCGATGGACCGCCGTATGTCGATGCAGCAGGTCGCGGAGGCGGTCATCGCGGACAACGAGGAGAAGAAGGCGGCCAAGAAGGACTGAGCCCGTCCGGTACGACGAAGGCCCGCGCCCCGGAGAAGGGGGCGCGGGCCTGTGTCGTACCCGGGCGGTCAGTCCTCGCCGAGGTAGGCCTTGCGGACCGACTCGTCGTGCAGCAGGTCCTGTCCCGTGCCGGACAGGACGATGTTGCCGACTTCCATGACGTGTCCCTGGTCGGCGAGCGAGAGGGCGGCCTGGGCGTTCTGCTCGACGAGCAGGATCGTCGTGCCCTGGGCCTTCAGCTCGGCGATCGTCGCCATGATCTTCTGCATCATGATCGGCGACAGGCCCATGGACGGCTCGTCCAGCATGAGCAGCTTCGGCTGGGACATCAGTGCCCTGCCCATGGCGAGCATCTGCTGCTCGCCGCCGGAGAGGGTGCCCGCGGCCTGCTTGCGCCGCTCCCCGAGGATGGGGAAGAGGTCGTAGGCGCGCTGGATGTCCTTCTCGATGCCGGGTTTGTCGTTGCGCAGGAACGCGCCGAGGCGCAGGTTGTCCTCGATGCTCATGCGCGGGAAGATGTGCCGGCCCTCGGGGGAGTGGGCGAGGCCGAGGGAGACCACCTGGTGGGCGGGGATCTTCTTCAGCGATCTGCCGTTGAACCTGATCTGTCCGCCGACCGGCTTGAGCAGTCCGGACAGGGTGCGCAGGGTGGTGGTCTTGCCGGCGCCGTTGGTGCCGATGAGGGTGACGACCTGACCGGCCTCGACTTTGAAGGAGATGCCCTTGACGGCTTCGATCTTGCCGTAGGCGACCCTGAGGTCCTCGACTTCGAGCAGTGCGGTCATCGGTCGTTCTCCTTGCCGGGCGCGGCGTCGGTCGTGGTGTCGGCGCGTGCGCCGGTGGCCTCGGCCGTGGTCCCGGCGTGTGCCTCGGCGGCTTCGACCTCGGCCGCTTCCTCGGCGCCGGGTGCGTCTTCGAAGGGTTCGCCGAGGTAGGCCGCGACGACGCGTTCGTCGCCCTGGACGGTGGCGCTGTCGCCTTCGATGAGTTTCTCGCCCTGGACGAGGACGGCGACGCGGTCGCAGAGGTTGAAGATGAAGCGCATGTCGTGCTCGATGACGAGGACGGCGATGCCCATGTCGCGGATGGCGAAGACCAGTTCTTCGGTGGCCCGGGTCTCCTGCGGGTTCATGCCGGCGGTCGGCTCGTCGAGGAGGAGCAGGCCGGGCTCGCTGGCGAGGGCGCGGGCGATCTCCAGTTTGCGCTGTTCGCCGTAGGGGAGGTTGCGGGCGAGGTGTTCGGCCTTGTGGTCGAGGCCGATGAACTGGAGCAGTTCCATGGCCCGGTCCTTGGAGGCCTTCTCGGCCTTGTGGAAGCCGGGGCCGCGCAGGACGGCCGACCAGAAGCCTTCTTTGGTGCGGGTGTGCCGGCCGACGAGCACGTTCTCCAGGACCGTCATGTTGGCGAACAGGCGGATGTTCTGGAAGGTGCGTGCGATGCCGGCGGCGGTGACCTTGAAGGATTTGGGCGGCAGGACGTCGCCCTTGTAGCGGACTTCGCCCTCGGTGGGGACGTACAGGCCGGTGAGGCAGTTGAAGAAGGTGGTTTTTCCGGCGCCGTTGGGGCCGATGAGGCCGACGATCTCGCCGGCGCGGACGGTGAGGTCGACGCCGCGTACGGCGGTGAGGCCGCCGAAGCGCATGGTGACGCCGCGGGCGTCGAGGACGGTCTCGCCGGGCGCGGGGGCGCCGGGGGTGTCCTGGGTGGTGGTGTGGGTGGTCATGGTGGTCAGGCCCCCGCCTTCGTCAGGAGGGTGGGTGCTTCCGCCTCTTCGTGGAATTCGAGCTGGCGGCGCCGGTTGGGGATGAGGCCCTCGGGGCGGAACCGCATCAGCAGGATGAGTGCGAGGCCGAAGGCGAAGAGCTGGTAGTCACCGAGGAACTGGAGTTTGTTGGGGATGAGGAAGAGCAGGGCGGCGCCGATGAGGGGGCCGCTGATGGTGCCCATGCCGCCGAGGACGACCGCGGCGAGGAGGAAGGCGGAGTTGGGCGGGATGGGCCCGGCGAACAGGTACTGCTCGGGGGTCACGGTGTAGGTGACGTGGGCCTGGACGGTGCCGGCGAGTCCGGCGAGGGAGGCGCCGACGGCGAAGGCGATGAGCTTGACGCGGAAGCCGTTGATGCCCATGGCGAGGGCGGCGGTCTCGTCCTCGCGGATGGCGACCCAGGCGCGGCCGATGCGGGAGTTGCCGCTGCGGCGGAAGACCAGCACCACGACCGCGGTGATGATCAGCATGAGGAAGAAGTAGTTGGCGAACCGGCCGATGGTGAAGCCGCCCATGTCGTGCTGGGCGCCGAAGTCGAAGCCGAGGACGTCGAGGTTGGGGATGGAGGCGATGCCGTTGGAGCCGTTGGTGAGGTCGGGTCCGGAGGTGCCGTCGAGGTTGTTGGCGGTGATGCGGAAGATCTCGCCGAAGCCGAGGGTGACGATGGCGAGGTAGTCGCCGCGCAGGCGGAGGGTGGGGGCGCCGATGAGGACGCCGAAGACGAGGGAGGCGGCGGCGCCGATGAGGACGGCGGCCCAGAACGGGAAGTGGACGTCGAAGGGCGAGTTGGGGGAGCCGGATACCAGGGCCGCGGCGTAGGCGCCGACGCCGAGGAAGGCGACGTATCCGAGGTCGAGGAGGCCGGCGAGGCCGACGACGATGTTCAGGCCGAGGGCGACGGTGGCGAAGATGAGGATGTAGACGCCGAGGGTCGCGTACTGGTCGTTGGTCTGGGTGAAGGGGAACAGTGCCGCCGCGACGAAGGCGCCGCAGATGGTGATGTTCGTGTGCCGGGAGGCGATCTGCGAGGCGTGGGCGATGAGGCCGGCCTTGTTGAGGGCGGCGAAGCCGAAGCCCGCGGTGATGAGGAAGCCGATGAACTGTTCGTCGTACTCGGTGCCGATGCCGTAGGTGAAGACGACGAGGCCGAGGGCGAGCATCGCGACGATGATCAGGATCTCGGCGTACGAGGGCAGGGTGGCCACGGGCCGGGGGGCGCCGGCGGTGAAGACCGCCTTGGTGGTCTCCCACTTGTACGCGGCGCCGTGCTTGAACTTCTCCCAGCCGGTGTCGTCGGGGTCGATCGGCTCGGGTTCGGGGCGCTGGAAGGGCAGGGAGAGGGCGCCGGCGAGGGCGGCGAGGCTGCCGAGGGCGACGAGGAAGCCGCCGGGTTCCAGGTTGACGAGTCCGCCGAGGTCGACGCTGATCGCGAGGACCGTGTACCAGCTGGTGGCGAAGGTGGCGAGGGTGGCGAACCGCAGGGCCGCGTCGGGGCCGGCGGGTACGAGCCATCCGAGGCCGCGGATGCCGTAGGAGGCGAGTGCGAACAGGGTGGCGAGGAGTGCGCCGATGAGGACGAGGACCTGGAGGCCGCCGGGGTAGCCGTAGACGGTGAGGTCGCCGGGGAAGTCGGTGGTCCAGGTCCAGGCGAGGAAGGTGGAGACGATCGTCAGCGCGCTGCCGCCGAGGGCGAGGGCGCGGGCGGCCTTCTCGGGCAGGGGCAGCAGGCCGGCCGGGGTGTCGGCCTTGCGGGCGCTGGGTGTCTCGGGTGCGGTGGTCTGTGTGGTCATCGGTCTCACGCCCTGTCCGCGACGCGCTCGCCGAGCAGGCCCTGTGGCCTGAACAGCAGTACGAGGATGAGGAGTACGAAGGCCCAGACGTCGGCCCAGGACTGGCTGCCGAACTTGTCCATGCCCGGGATGTCGGCGATGTAGGCGGTGGCCAGGGTCTCGGCGACGCCGAGGACCACGCCGCCGATCATGGCTCCGTAGATGTTGCCGATACCGCCGAGGACGGCCGCGGTGAAGGCCTTGAGGCCGAGGATGAAGCCCATGCGGAAGTCGATCTGGCCGTACTTCAGGCCGTAGGCGACGCCGCCGATGGCGGCGAAGGCGGCGCCGAGGGCGAAGGCGACCACGATGATGCGGTCGGTGTCGATGCCCATGAGCTTGGCGGTGTCGGGGTCCTGGGCGGTGGCCTGCATGCCGCGTCCGGTGCGGGTCCTCATGACGAAGTAGGCGAGGACGGCCATGCTGATGGGGGCCGCGATGATGAGGAAGACGTCGCCGGTCTGGATGGTGACACTGCCGAGGTGGAAGGGGCCTCCGTCGATCTGCGGGAACGTGCGGGCGGATTTGGCCTCGGGGTACCAGGCCCAGACGGCCTGCTGGAGGGCGAGGGAGAGGCCGATGGCCGTGATGAGAGGGGCCAGGCGGGGGGCGTTGCGCAGGGGCCGGTAGGCGAACCGCTCCGCTCCCACGGCCACGAGGACGGCGACCAGGACGGCGCCGATGAGCATCAGTGGCAGGGCGACCCACATGGAGGTGCCGTCGGGCAGGATGTACGCGTAGACCGTGAGGGCGCCGAACGCCCCGGTCATGAATATCTCGCCGTGGGCGAAGTTGATGAGCTGGACGATGCCATAGACCATCGTGTAGCCGATGGCGACCAGCCCGTACATGGATCCGAGTAGCAGGCCGTTGACCAGCTGCTGCGGCAGTTCGTTCACCGCATGTCCTCCGAGACGTTCGGAAAAGTTCGACGGGTGTGTCCGGATGCGAGTCCGCGCGGGGCGCCAGTGGAACAGCGCCCCGCGCGGCTCGTGAGGATGGTGCGGGCGTGGTCAGCCGGTGAAGGTGCCGGACTTGACGGCCGTGAAGGCACCGTTCTTGACGGCGTACACGGTGAGCTGCTTGTTCGTGGCGTCGCCGAACTCGTCGAAGGAGACCTTGCCGGTCACACCGTCGAAGGAGACGTTCTGCATGGCGGCCGTGACCTTGGCGCGGGCGTCGGAGGGCAGCTTGCCGCCGTTGTCCTCGACGACCTTCTTCACGGCCTCGATGATCGCCCAGGCGGAGTCGTAGGAGTAGCCGCCGTAGGCGGAGTACTCGTCCTTGTAGCCTGCGGCCTTGTAGTCGGAGACGAACTGCTTGGCGGAGGGCAGCGACTCGACGGGGGCGCCGACCGAGGTGGCGAGGTCGCCGGTGGCCTCGGGACCGGCCAGCTTGCCGTAGGTGGCGTCGTTGATGCCGTCGCCGCCGACGAGCGGGATCTTGGCGCCGGCGGCCTTGATCTGCTTGCTGAGCGGGCCGGCCTGCGGGTATTCGCCGCCGTAGTAGACGACGTCCGCACCCGAGTTCTTCACCTTGGTGGCGACGGCGGAGAAGTCCGTGGTGTCGGGGTTGATGTGCTCGGTGCCGACGACCTTGCCGCCGAGCTTCTTGAACTCCTCGGTGAAGGTGCCGGCGAGGCCCGCGCCGTAGGTCTTCTTGTCGTCGATGACGAAGACCTTCTTCTTCTTGGCGGTGTTGAAGACGTACTGGGCGGCGAACGGGCCCTGGATGGCGTCCGTGGTCGCGGTGCGGAAGTACGACTTGTAGGGGCGCACCTTCTTGGTCTGCCAGTTCGCGCCCTGGGTGAGGGCCGGGCCGGTGTTGGCCGGGGAGACCTCGACGAGCTTGGCGTCGTCGAAGACCTTCTGCATGGACTCGGCGACGGAGGAGTTCAGCGGGCCGACGACGCCGAGGACGTCGCTGTCGGCGACGAGCTTGGTGGCGTTCTGCTGGCCCTGGGACGGCTGCTTCTGGTCGTCGAGGGCCTCGATCTTGAAGGTGATGCCCTTGACGTAGTTCTGCTTGTTGGCGTTCCTCACGGCGAGGTCGGCCGAGTTCTTGATACCGAGGCCCATGGCGGACAGGTCGCCGGTCAGGGGGGCGTCGACGCCGATGACGACGGTGCTGCCGCCGTTGCCGGAGTCGGAGCCCTTGTCGCCGCTGTCGCGCGAGCCGCAGGCGGTGAGGGTGAGCGCTCCCGCCGCCAGCGCGGCGGTGATGGCGATAAGCGAACGTTGACGCACGATCAGTCCTTTCCCCAGGCACAACCGTCTCCCTGTGGAGGCGGCCGAGTCGCGCGCCGCGCTGAATTGGACAATCCGAAGGCGCGGTGACTGGCCGTGACTCTAAGCGTGTGTGGGGAACGTGGAGGAGTGTCTGACCGAGGCTGTGACGCTCTTGTTATGACACGACGTAATGCAGAGCGGTACTTGGTGGGGTGGAAGGTGGAATTCAGGTGGATTCGCACTGTCCGCATTGTGAGAACCCGCAGGACTCGCCTTGATCCCTCCAGGCGTCTCAGCCGTTTTGGTGATTACCGAACTTTGTTGCTACAGGCTACTAGCAGGGCGCGTGAGAGGTCCTGTGCGTAGCGGGGGCCCAGGATGAAGCTCTGGACCTGTATTGCGCGCGTATTACGCAGAGTTACGTCCAGGAAAGGCAGCCCGGCGTTCTTGGGGACTTTTTCGCATTCCGTCACGTGCATCGTGATCGTGACCTTGCGGGCGGAACCCGACCTTGTCTGAAACGGAACGGGTGGATCCGTATGCAGGGACAGACCCGCGTACGGCTGGGTCACCCGGGTCACGGTGACCGGCGGCCCCGAGGTCACGCTGAGCAGCACGGCGAAGCTGAAGCTGCGCGGCGGGGCGCCCGCGGGAGTGGTCCGGCCGTCCAGGTAGGTCATGTCCACCGCCTGGGCGGGGTAGGGGACTTGCGCGTGCGCGCGGTCCTCGCGCGGGGGCGGCCGGTGCGGCCGGGTGGCGTACAGATAGCCGCCGCCCGCCAGGGCGACGGCCGCGGCGGCGAGGGCGATGGCGATCCGCCGGTGGCGGGCGTACCAGGCGGTCAGGGCCGCGCGTGTCCGGCCGGGCGGACGCGTGTCCTCCGGCCGCCGGCCGTCCCACGCGCGCGTGCCCTCGCCGGGCTCCGGCGGACCGATGCCGCTCATGTCCAGGGACCTGTCCTCGCGGTCCCGTGGCGGTAGCGCGCGGCACACGCCGTGCGGGCCTGACGGTGCATCAACCAACGGACGCTGCCGCGCCTTGGCGCTGCCGCGCGGGGCGTTTCGCCGCCGCGACGTCCAGGAGGATCCGGTACCGCCCGTGGGGCAGGCCCATCGACTGGTAGTCGCCGCAGGTGTCGTCGGTGAGTGTCCTGCGGGCCCAGTGGGTGACGGGCCTGGTGCACAGGTCGGCGTCCGAGGCCGGGTGCGGTGAGGCCGAGGCCGAGGCCGTGGTGGGAGCGGGGGAGGGAGCGGAGCCGTCCGGTCCGGTGCGGCCCGTCGTGCACAGCGGCGCCGGCAGCGCCGGCCCCAGCACCAGGAACCTCACCCCCGGCCGGGGGCCTCCTCGCCGTCCCATGTGCCGAAGCTAGAGGGAGGGAGGGCGAGGGGCAACGGTCCGGCGCAGGCCGGTGGAGGCGGCGCTCAGCTCGCGGCGGACTCCGCGGGCGCTCCGTCGCCCGGCCGGACGTCGCGCAGCAGGCAGGTCAGCCGGGCGGTGCAGACGCGGCGGCCCTCCTCGTCACTGATCACGATCTCGTACGTCGCCGTCGACCGCCCCCGGTGCACCGGCGTGGCCACGCCCGTCACCAGGCCGGAGCGGACGCCGCGGTGGTGCGTGCAGTTCAGGTCCACCCCGACCGCGATCTTCGAGGCGCCGCCGTGCAGCATGGAGCCGACCGAGCCCAGGGTCTCCGCCAGCACCGCGGAGGCGCCGCCGTGCAGCAGGCCGTACGGCTGGGTGTTGCCCTCCACCGGCATGGTCCCGACGACCTTGTCCGCCGAGGCCTCCAGGATCTGCACGCCCATCCGCGTGCCCAGGTGCCCGGCCGAGAACAGGGCGGGCAGGTCCACACCGAGCGCCGTGTACTCGTCGAGGACCTCCTGCGGGAACTTCACGTGCTGCTGCTCGCCCATGGGCCGGCTCCGTTCGTCGTCCACCTGTCTGCTCGCTGAGCAAACGCTCAGTCGGTCGCCGATTGTTCCAGACGGCTCCCGGCGGTGCCGCTGTGGTCCTCCAGCCGTACGACGACGGACTTGCTGGCCGGGGTGTTGCTGGTGTCGGCGGTGGCGTCCAGCGGCACCAGCACGTTCGTCTCGGGGTAGTACGCCGCCGCGCATCCCCGGGCCGTCGGATACAGCACGACCCGGAAACCGGGCGCCCGCCGCTCCACCCCGTCCCGCCACTCGCTCACCAGGTCGACGTACGACCCCTCGGCGATCCCGAGCGACCGGGCGTCCTCGGGGTGCACCAGCACCACCCGGCGCCCGCCCGTGATGCCCCGGTACCGATCGTCCAGGCCGTAGATCGTGGTGTTGTACTGGTCGTGCGAGCGCAGGGTCTGCAACAGCAGCCGGCCCTCGGGCAGCGCCGGGTACTCCACCGGCGCGGCCGTGAAGTTCGCCTTGCCCGTGGCGGTCGGGAAGCGCCGCTCGTCGCGCGGGGCGTGCGGCAGCGCGAAGCCGCCGGGCCGGGACACGCGCGCGTTGAAGTCCTCGAAACCGGGGATCACGCGCGCGATGCGGTCACGGACGGTCGCGTAGTCCTTCGCGAACTCCTCCCACGGCACGACGCTGCGCTCGCCGAGCACCCGCCGCGCGAGACCGCACACGATGGCCGGCTCGGACCGCAGGTGGGGGCTCGCGGGCCGCAGACGCCCGCGCGAAGCGTGCACCATGCCCATGGAGTCCTCGACCGTCACGAACTGCTCGCCGCTGTCCTGCACGTCGCGTTCGGTCCGGCCCAGCGTGGGCAGGATCAGCGCCCGCGCGCCCGTGACCACGTGCGAGCGGTTCAGCTTGGTCGACACGTGCACGGTCAGCCGCGCGCGGCGCATCGCGGCCTCGGTGACCTCCGTGTCGGGCGAGGCGGAGACGAAGTTGCCGCCCATGGCGAAGAAGACCTTCGCCTCGCCGTCGCGCAGCGCGCGGATGGCCCGTACGACGTCGAAGCCGTGCTCGCGCGGCGGAGCGAACCCGAACTCCTTCTCCAAGGCGTCCAGGAAGGCCGGCGCGGGCCGTTCGAAGATGCCCATGGTGCGGTCGCCCTGGACGTTGCTGTGCCCGCGCACCGGGCACACGCCCGCCCCCGGGCGGCCGATGTCGCCGCGCAGCAGCAGGAAGTTGACCACCTCGCGGATGGTCGGGACGGAGTGCTTGTGCTGGGTGAGGCCCATGGCCCAGCAGACGATGGTCCGCCGCGAGGCGAGGACCATGCCGAGGGCCTGCTCGATCTCCGCGCGCGTGAGGCCGGTCGCGGTCAGCGTCTCGTCCCAGTCGGCGGCACGCGCGGCCTCCGCGAACTCCTCGAAGCCGTGGGTGTGTTCGCGGACGAACTCCTCGTCGACCGCACCCTCGGTCTCCAGGATCAGCTTGTTGAGGAGCCGGAAGAGGGCCTGGTCGCCGCCGATGCGGATCTGGAGGAACAGGTCGGTGAGGGCGGCGCCCCTGAGGAGGCCCTGCGGGGTCTGGGGGTTCTTGAAGCGCTCCAGGCCCGCCTCGGGCAGCGGGTTGACGCTGATGACCTTCGCGCCGTTCGCCTTGGCCTTCTCCAGCGCGGAGAGCATGCGCGGGTGGTTCGTGCCCGGGTTCTGGCCCGCGACGATGATCAGGTCGGCCTTGTACAGGTCCTCCAGCAGGACGCTGCCCTTGCCGATCCCGATGGTCTCGCTGAGCGCCGACCCGGACGACTCGTGGCACATGTTCGAGCAGTCCGGCAGGTTGTTCGTGCCCAGCTCGCGCGCGAAGAGCTGGTACAGGAACGCGGCCTCGTTGCTGGTGCGGCCCGAGGTGTAGAAGACGGCCTCGTCCGGGGAGCCGAGGGCGGCGATCTCCTCGGCGACGATGTCGAAGGCCCGCTCCCAGGAGACCGGCTCGTAGTGCGTGCCGCCCTCGGGGAGGTACATCGGGTGCGTGAGCCGGCCCTGCTGTCCCAGCCAGTAGCCGCTGCGGCCGGACAGGTCCGCGACGGAGTGCGCGGCGAAGAACTCGGGCGTGACCCGGCGCAGGGTGGCCTCCTCGGCCACCGCCTTGGCGCCGTTCTCGCAGAACTCCGCCGTGTGCCGGTGGTCCGGCTCCGGCCAGGCGCAGCCCGGGCAGTCGAAGCCGTCCTTCTGGTTCACGCGCAGCAGCGTCAGCGCGGTGCGCTTCACACCCATCTGCTGCTGGGCGATGCGCAGCGTGTGCCCGATGGCCGGCAGCCCCGCGGCCGCGTGCCGGGGCTCCGCGACCTGCGGCGCGTCCTGGACCGGATCACCCTTGGGCGGCTTCGTCGCCATCGCACGCTCCCCTTCGACTGCGTGTGAGAAGTACGCCGACGATCCTCCCACGGCCCGCCGACAACGATGCCGGGCGGGCAGGGCGGGAGCCGGCGGCACCGCGTGCGCCGGTTCCACGGTGTCCGTCCGCGCGGGACGCTCGTCGCTGTGAGAGGCGCGGGGTCCTCGTCGCGGTGAGCGTCCGGGAGGCGACCGGCTGTGCCCCCCGCCGGAACCGCCCGGCCCGCGCTGTCAGTGGCTCGTGGCAGGATCGGGGACGTGGCAGAGACAGCATCGAAGCAGACCGACAAGACCCCCGGCGGCTCCCGTCCCCGGCTGATGCTCATGGACGGGCACTCGCTGGCCTACCGCGCGTTCTTCGCGCTGCCCGCGGAGAACTTCACGACCGCGACCGGCCAGCCGACGAACGCGATCTACGGCTTCGCGTCGATGCTGGCCAACACCCTGCGTGACGAGGCGCCCACGCACTTCGCGGTGGCCTTCGACGTCTCCCGCAAGACCTGGCGCTCCGAGCGGTTCACCGAGTACAAGGCGAACCGCTCCAAGACCCCGGACGAGTTCAAGGGCCAGGTCGAGCTGATCGGCGAGCTGCTCGACGCGATGCACGCGCACCGCTTCGCCGTCGAGGGCTACGAGGCGGACGACATCATCGCCACCCTCGCCACCCAGGCCGAGGCCGAGGGCTTCGAGGTGCTGATCGTCACCGGCGACCGCGACTCCTTCCAGCTGGTCAGCGAGCACACCACCGTGCTCTACCCGACCAAGGGCGTCTCGGAGCTGACCCGCTTCACCCCGGAGAAGGTTTTCGAGAAGTACGGATTGACGCCCGCCCAGTACCCGGACTTCGCGGCTCTGCGCGGCGACCCGTCCGACAACCTCCCCGGCATCCCCGGGGTCGGCGAGAAGACCGCCGCGAAGTGGATCAACCAGTTCGGCTCCTTCGCCGAGCTGGTCGAGCGGGTGGAGGAGGTCAAGGGCAAGGCCGGGCAGAACCTCCGCGACCACCTGGAGTCCGTCAAGCTCAACCGCCTCCTCACCGAGCTGGAACGCCAGGTGGAGCTGCCGAAGGCGGTCGCCGACCTGGAGCGGGCCCCGTACGACCGCAAGGCCGTCGCGATGGTCCTGGACACCCTGGAGATCCGCAACCCGTCGCTGCGCGAGCGGCTCTTCGCCGTCGACCCCGGCACGGAGGAGGCCGAGGCCACCCCGATCACCACCGACGGCGTCGAGATCGACGGCGCCATCCTGCACACCGGAGAGCTGGCCCCCTGGCTCGCCGAGCACGGCGTCGGCCCCCTGGGCGTCGCCACCGTCGACACCTGGGCGCTGGGCGCCGGCTCGGTCGCCGAGGTCGCCCTCGCCGCGGCCGGGGGAGCGGCGGCCTGGTTCGATCCGTCGGAGCTGGACGAGGCCGACGAGAACGCCTTCGCCGCCTGGCTGGCCGACGCGGCCCGCCCCAAGGTGTTTCACAACGCCAAGGGCGCCATGCGGGTCTTCGCCGAGCACGGCTGGAGCGTCGAGGGCGTGCGCATGGACACGGCGCTCGCCGCCTACCTGGTCAAGCCCGGCCGCCGCTCCTTCGACCTGGACGCGCTGTCGATGGAGTACCTGCACCGCGAGCTGGCCCCCGCCGCGGCGGCCGACGGCCAGCTGGCCTTCGGCGCGGACGACGGCGCCGAGGCCGAGGCCCTGATGGTCCAGGCCCGCGCCGTCCTGGACCTCGGCACGGCCTTCGAGGGCCGCCTGGAGGAGGTCGGCGCCGCCGACCTGCTGCGCGACATGGAGCTGCCCACCTCCGCGCTGCTCGCCCGCATGGAGCGCCACGGCATCGCGGCGGACCGGCCGCACCTCGAAGCGATGGAGCAGATGTTCGCGGGCGCCGTGCAGCAGGCCGTGAAGGAGGCGCACGCGGCGGCCGGCCACGAGTTCAACCTGGGCTCGCCCAAGCAACTCCAGGAGGTCCTCTTCGGCGAGCTGGCCCTGCCGAAGACGAAGAAGACCAAGACCGGCTACACCACGGACGCCGACGCCCTGGCCTGGCTCGCCACCCAGACCGACAACGAACTGCCCGTGATCATGCTCCGCCACCGCGAGCAGGCCAAGCTGCGGGTGACCGTCGAGGGCCTGATCAAGACCATCGCGGGGGACGGCCGGATCCACACCACCTTCAACCAGACGGTGGCCGCGACCGGGCGTCTGTCCTCCACCGACCCCAACCTCCAGAACATCCCCGTCCGCACGGACGAGGGCCGGGCGATCCGCCGGGGCTTCGTGGTCGGCGAGGGCTTCGAGTCCCTGATGACCGCGGACTACAGCCAGATCGAACTGCGCGTCATGGCCCACCTCTCCGAGGACGCGGGCCTGATCGAGGCGTTCACCTCCGGCGAGGACCTGCACACCACCGCCGCCTCCCAGGTGTTCGGCGTCGAGCCCGGCGCGGTAGACGCCGAGATGCGCCGCAAGATCAAGGCGATGTCGTACGGCCTCGCGTACGGCCTGTCCGCGTTCGGCCTCTCCCAGCAGCTGAACATCGAGGCGGCCGAGGCCCGCGCCCTGATGGACGCCTACTTCGAGCGCTTCGGCGGAGTGCGGGACTATCTGCGCCGGGCGGTCGACGAGGCCCGGGCGACGGGCTACACCGCGACGCTCTTCGGGCGCCGCCGCTACCTGCCCGACCTCAACAGCGACAACCGCCAGCGCCGCGAGGCGGCCGAGCGCATGGCCCTCAACGCGCCCATCCAGGGCACGGCGGCGGACATCGTGAAGATCGCCATGCTCAAGGTGGACAGCGCGCTGCGGGAGGCGGACCTCAGGTCCCGCATGCTCCTCCAGGTGCACGACGAGATCGTGCTGGAGATCGCCCCCGGCGAGCGGGCGGCGGCGGAGGAGATCGTCCGCCGCGAGATGGCGGGCGCCGTGCAGCTCAGGGCCCCGCTGGACGTCTCGGTGGGCGTGGGCCCGGACTGGGAATCGGCGGCCCACTAGCCTGCGGCGCGTGGAGGGCGGACCGAGCGGAGGCGCGGGCGTTGCGGCGAGGGGTGACGTACTTCTCCGCCGCAGCGCCGATCCCCACGCGACGTAGGTCGGCGGTGCAGGGCATCCGGCCCCGGCCGCGGATTGCCTTCCCTCCTAAGGCGCAGCCCGGCGGTGCAGGGAGCCGCGCCCCCGGTCGCCGATCGCCTTACACGGCGCAGCATGGTGGTGCGGGGCATTGCGCCCCCGTGACGTAGCCCGGTGGTGCGGGGCACCCAGCCCCGGCCGCGGATTGCCTTCCCTCCTAAGGCGCAGCCCGGCGGTGCAGGGGCTGCGCCCCGGCCGCCGATCACCTCCCCACCCCGCAACGCAGCCCAGCGGTGCGGGGCACCCCGCCCCCGACCACCCCGCCCCCGACCGCCTCACCCCCTCCTCGCCGCGACCCACCCGAGCTCGAACGTCCGGCCGGTCCCCCGGAGGGATTCGTCACAACCCGAACGGACCCCGCCAAAACGCCCCCCACCCCCCGCAGCCGCAACACTGCGGGCATGGGTATACGCATGCTTCACCGCCGGACGCCCGAGGCATCAGCCGGGGTCTGGGCGGACACCGCCTCGACGCAGGCCGTGCCCGCCGCGCCGGTGCCGGCCCTCGCGGCCGACGCAAGCACCGCCCGCATCCCGGCCGATCTGGCCACGACCGTCCGCAACGTCCCCAAGGACCTCCGGCGCAGGGTCGCCGACCGCGCGGCCCGCACCCCCGACTGGCGCCAGTGGGCCGACCTGGCCCGCGGCTACGCCGCCCTCGTCCTCACCCTGATCCCGAGATCACGCCCCCGGCCCACGCTCACGGTCTTCGTCGCGTCCGTCACCGAGCGACCGGCCGCCCCCGGCCCGCACCGACCACCCCACCGGGATCCCCTGGACCCCCGGGACCGCCGGCCGGACGCCAGACCCTGACCCCGACGGCGTACAGCAGCAGCCCCAGGAGCAGCCCGGCGCCCACCCCGAAGCACAGGGTGGGCACCAGCTCCCACGGCCCCGCGGCCGTACCCCGCCGCTCCCGCCACCGCGCCGTCCGCTGCACCGCCGCGATCAGCGCGCAGCCGCCGATCACCGCGAGCGCCCGGCACCGGTCCCGCACGGACAGCACCGGCACTCCCGCCGGCACGCCGTCCGGCGCCCGCCGCAGCGCGCGTACCGCGAACACGGCGATCACCACGGCACCCGCCGCCGACGAGCCGTACTGAAGCCAGGTGAACAGCGGTACGCCGGCCGGACGGGCCCGCCCGATGGCCGGAACCAGCCGCGTGCCCCACCGGTCGTGATGCGTGAACGCGTCCCACACCACATGGGTGAGCGCGCCGAGCACCGCGGAGGCGTACCACCGCCCCACCTCCGAGGTCCGCACCCGCGCGCGGTGCGCACCGCAGCGCAGCAGGGCGGCCGGCCGGCCCTGCCGCGCCCGTGGCAGCAGCGCGAGCAACGGCTCCCGCACCAGCAGCCACAGCCCCGCCAGGGCCCAGGCGATGAGCACGTCGACCGTGACGACGCCGGCGAACGCGTGCGTGACCGAGCCGAACTCCATCCCGCCCGGCAGGACACCGGCCGCGTAGTAGGGCATGTCGGGCGCGAAGGAACCCGCGACGAGCACCGTCGGCACCAGTGGGCCCCGGCCGCTTCCGTCCCGGCGGATCGCGGGCAGCACGGCCGCCGCATGGCTGAGTGTGAACGGCAACAGGGCCTCCCGGAGCGGTCGGCGGCGCGGAACGCGGCGCCGGTGATCAGGCCGGCCCAGTATGGGTGACGGCCGCCCGGGGCAGGCATGGGCGACGACAGTTGGCCAAACGGTGAAATCCGGGCGCGAACCGGTGCAGGTTCCAAGCAAGTTGTCGTAGGGTCACCTGCGTCGCCGTGCGGGCGCACGGCCGTACACCCGTCGCACGGAGGGAAGGGCGGAACAGGCGCAACCACAGCACCGGGTCAACCGTCACACCAGAGCGAGGCAGACAGAAGGAGACGGACGCACGGGCGTCCATGGGAGGGGTTCACTCTATGGCGGCGCATTTCGGCAGGCGGCTGCGCAAGGGAGCGGCGACCACCGCCGTGGCCGCGGCGGCGGTCGCGGCTCTGTCCGCGTCCCAGGCACCGGGAGTGACCAACGAGGACGACGGCAGACCGGCGGCGGCCGGCGCCAGCGCCCCCGCCACGGACGGGGCCGTCGACGGCAGCGCCACCGGCAACGCGACCGGCAACTCGCCCTACTACACGGACCTGCCGCCCCTGAAGAGCCCCGACCCCAGCCCCTCGCCGAGCGCCGGCACCCCCGTCTCCCGCGGGGCGGCCGAGGCCGGCATCCCGGCGACGGTCCTCGACGCCTACAAGAAGGCCGAGGCGGAACTGCGCTCCACCAAGCCCGGCTGCAACCTGCCCTGGCAACTGCTCGCCGCCATCGGCAAGGTGGAGTCGGGGCACGCCCGCGGCGGCCAGGTCGACGCCGACGGCACCACCGTGGGCCGCATCCTGGGCCCGCAGCTCGACGGCAACGGCTTCGCGCTCATCCCGGACACCGACGGCGGCGCGTACGACGGCAACAGCACCTACGACCAGGCCGTCGGCCCCATGCAGTTCATCCCGTCCACCTGGGCCTGGGCGGGCCGTGACGGCAACGGGGACGGCAAGAAGGACCCCAACAACGTCTACGACGCCGCCCTCGCCGCGGGCCACTACCTGTGCCGCAACGACTGGGACATGTCCACCGAAGGCGGCCTGCACAGCGCGATCCTCAGCTACAACAACTCGCAGGACTACCTCAACCTGGTCCTGAACTGGCTGGAGTTCTACCGCAAGGGCAGCCACTCCGTCCCCGACGGCACCGGCGGCGTCCCCGAGCACCGCAGCGACGAGGACTCCGGCGGCACCCACTCCCCGAAGCCCTCGGACCCGCCGGCCAAGCCGGACCCGAAGCCCCACAAGCCCAAGCCCGGCGGCGACGGCGGAAGCGACCACGGCGGGAGCGACAGCCCCGGCCCCGGGCCGACGCCCGCCCCGCCGACCCCGCCCGCTCCGCCGACCCCGCCGGCGCCCCCGACGGACCCGCAGACGCCCACCGACCTGGTGGACCACCTGGTGGGCATGGGCACCGGAAAGCTCAGCGCCATGGCCGGTGACGCCTTCGCCGAGCCGGTCAGCGTCCGCGCCGAGACCAAGGTCGGCAAGTCCGTCGCCAAGATCAGGATCCGGTTCACCATCACCGGTGACACCGACGCCGCCTTCGCCGGCGGTGAGACCGTGGCCACGGTCGCCACCGACGCCAAGGGCATCGCGCTCGCCCCGGCGCTCCAGGCCGGCGAGAAGACCGGCGACTTCAAGGTCACCGCCGCCGTCGTGGGCCGCACGGTCAAGGGCGTCGATTTCGCGGCGACCGTCACCGCGCGCGCCGCCGACACCCTGGTCCGCACCGGCGACACCCCGCTGAGCTGCACGCCGGGCGGCGAGTTCGCCGACCAGGTCCAGGTGAAGGCGACGTACAAGGGCGCCGTCGCGGACAAGGTCGCGGCCACCGCCACACTGGTCAAGTCGGCGGACGGCGCCACGGAGAACGACAAGGGCCCCTACTTCAAGGACGCCGACGGCAAGGTCGTCCGCACCCTCACCGGCCTCCAGACGGACGACAAGGGCCTGCTCACGCTGCCGAAGCTGTACGCCGACGACACCACCGGCACGTTCCTGCTCCGCATCACCACCACGGGCGGCGCCACGCTCACGGTCGAACTGAAGGTCGCCGCCGCCGACTCCCCGGCGAGCCCGGACCCGAGCGCCTCCGCCTCCTGACGCACGACGGCGCACAGGGCGCCCGACCCGCTCCGGCGGGCGGGCGCCCTTCTTCGTGCGCGCACCGCTGTTCTCATCTCGTCCGCCCGTTGCTACGGCGCCGGACCTGACGGCCCATCAGGAGTCGGTGAGGACCCGTCAGGACACCGACCGTCCACCGGGAGGCCCCGCATGCGCGCCCTGATCGCCGCCGCGACCGGTCTCGCCCTCGCGCTCGCCCTGGTCCTCACGGTCAGCGCGCTGGGCCCGCCGTCGGGCCGGACGTCCCCCGAGCCGCTGCTGACGACGGTGCCCGCACGCCCGTAGCCGCGCCCGTTTGGAAGAGGGGCCGCAATGCGCCGCAAGGCAGGCCTGGTCCTGCTCGCCTGCGCCGTGTTCTGCGCGGCGCCGGCCCCCCTGGTGCGGTGGTACGCCTTCCCCCGCCTGGCCCGGATCCCCGCGAACCAGTACCAGGACATGGTCCTCCCTCAAGGGCGACGTGGAGGCCGCGAAGAAGGTCGGGCCGGGAGGAACTGCGCGGCGGCACCCTGCTCGGCGGTCGCGCCGAGGTCACCGCGTTCGCCGGGCACGTGAGGGTACGCGAGGACTACATCGACCACACGGTCGCCCTGGTCCGTCGCAACCGCACCCTCGTCCTGGCCCTCACCTCGTACGTCCCCTGGGGCTCCCTCGGCTTCGCCCCGCTGCTTCTCGCTCTGTCCCTCTGGCTGGAGGCCCGCGCCCGCCCGCAGGACCCCGCCGGCACGCGGACGCAGGAGCCCGAACCGGTCAGCGCCTGAGCCGCGCGTTGGTGTGCCGGGTGGGCTCGGCGGTCGCCGGGTCTTCCGGCCACGGGTGCTTGGGGTACCGGCCGCGCAGCTCCGCCCGGACGGCCCGGTAACCGTCCGCCCAGAAGGAGGCGAGGTCGGCGGTGACCGCGGCGGGCCGCCCGGCGGGCGAGAGCAGGTGCACGAGCAGCGGCACACCCGCGACGGCCGGTGTCTCCCGCAGCCCGAACATCTCCTGGAGCTTGACGGCGAGGACCGGCCGCCCGGGATCCCGGTAGTCGACGCGGACCCTGGACCCACTCGGTACGGCGATCCGCTCGGGCGCGAGCTCGTCCAGCCGGGCGGCCTCCCCGCTCGCCCAGGGCAGCAGCCGCGCGAGCGCCTGTCCGGCATCGATCCGCGCGAGATCGGCCCGCCGCCGGGCCCGGCTCAGCTCGGGTTCCAGCCACTCGTCCACGCGCGCGTGGAGCGCCGCGTCGGACACGTCCGGCCACGGATCACCCAGGTGCGCCCGCAGGAACGCCAGCCGCTGCCGCAGCACCTCCGCCTCCGGCGACCAGCGGAGCAGCCCCAGCCCGCCTTGCCGGAGCCCGTCGAGGAGGGCACCGCGTAGGAGAGCCGGATCGGCGTCCTTCAGGGGCCGTACGGCCAGCTCGATCGCCCCCAGCCGTTCCACATGCCGGGCCACGACGTCCCCGTCGGCCCAGTGCACCTCGTCCCCCTCCGCCAGGAGCGCGCCGGCGGCGGCCCGCGCCACGTCCTCGTCCACGGCCGTCCCGAGCAGCACGCGCGCGTGGCCCTTGCCGGAGGGCCGGTCGGCGACGGCCACGACGATCCAGGGAGCACCGCGCAGCGCCGATCCCTCGGCCGGTTCCGCGCGCGTCCCGGACGCCATGAGGTACGACCCGCCGTCGAGCTTGGCGACACGCTCGGGAAAGGCCAGGGCGGCGACCAGCCCGGCGAGCTTGTCGTCGCCGGTGCCCGGTCCGGCCTGGACGGCGCCTTGGTGCCGGCCGTGAAGGGCTGGCGGGTGCGCGAACTCCTCCGAGACGCCCCGCAGCCGCCGTACCTCCGCGGCCCACCGCGCGGCGTAGGCGTCACCCCCTCGCCGGACACGGCGCAACGCACCGGCGAGATCATCCCCGTGGTCGCGGGGCACCTCCTCGGAAAGCAGGGCGACAACCTCCGCCCCTTGACCGGCGGTGTCGAGCAACGCCCGCCCCAGCCGGGGGTGCACCCCCAGCCGGGCCATCCGCACGCCGACCTCCGTGGCCCGCCCGGCGGAGTCCACGGCTCCCACGGCCGCCAGCACCTCCCGCGCCGCCGCCATCGCCCCGCCCGGGGGCGGATCCAGCAACGCCAGCCCAGAGGCGTCCGGATCACCCCAGCAGGCTGCCTGAAGGGCGAACGCGGTCAGATCGGCCACCTTGATCTCGGGCGCCGGGAAGGCCGGCAGACGGCCGTCCTCGGCCTCCGTCCAGCACCGGTACACCGCACCGGGCGCCTCACGCCCGGCCCGCCCCGCCCGCTGCCGCCCGGCCGCCCGCGACGCCCGTACGGTCGTCAGCCCGCTCAGCCCGCGCGCGTGGTCCACCCGGGGCTCTCGCGCCAGCCCGGAGTCGACCACCACCCGCACCCCCGGCACGGTCAGCGACGACTCGGCCACGGACGTCGCCAGCACCACCCGGCGCCGCGCCCCGGGCACCAGCACCGCGTCCTGCACGGCGGCCGGCGCCCGGCCGTGCACCTGGAGCACGTCCACGTCACCGAGATCCCCCAGCAGGCCCGCCACCCGCGCGATCTCGCCCACGCCCGGCAGGAAACACAGCACGTCCCCGGCCCGCTCGGCCAGCGCCCGCCGTACCACCGACGCCACATGGGCCAGCAGCGCCGGATCCACCCGCATCCCGTGCGGCGGCCGGACCGGACGCGCCGGGGGAGCCCACACGACCTCCACCGGATGCGCCGTGCCCGCCGCCTCGACCACCGGCGCTCCGCCGAGCAGCCGCGCCCACCCCTCGGCGTCCGTGGTCGCCGACGCGGCCACCAGCCGCAGTTCCGGCCGCAGCGCCTGCCGCACGTCCCACAGGAACGCGGCCACCGTGTCCGCGTCCAGATGCCGCTCGTGGCACTCGTCGAGGACGACGACGTCCACCCCGGCCAGCTCCTGGTCACGCTGGAGCCGCTGGAGCAGGACACCGGTCGTCACGACCTCCACGCGCGTGTGCCGCCCCACGGTCCGCTCGCCGCGCACCGTGAAGCCGACGCTCCCGCCCGGTTTCTCGCCCAGCAGCCACGCCATGCGCCGGGCCGCCGCCCGCGCCGCGATCCGCCGCGGCTCGGCCACCACGACCCGCCGCGCGGGACCGCCGCCGACCAGCCCCGCCAGCACCAGCGGCACCAGCGTCGTCTTGCCGGTGCCGGGCGGCGCCACGAGAACGGCGGTGCCGCGGGCGTCGAGGGCCTCGGCCAGGGCGGGAAGGGCGCCACGCACGGGAAGGGCGTCCAGGGCGTCGTAACGGATCACGCCCCTAGTGTCGTACGGAGCCCGAAACGGTCGACACGCGCGCGTGCGACCCCCGGTCCCGGGCGGCGCCCGGGCCGCCCGGGATGATCAGTCCCGCTCGCACACGAAGATCGCCGTGCCCGGGATCAGGTTCCCGCGCAGCGGCGACCAGCCGCCCCACTCCGAGGTGTTCCAGGCCGGCCACTCCGGCTCCACCAGGTCCACCAGCCGGAACCCGGAGGCCACGATGTCGCGCACCCGGTCGCCGAGCGTCCGGTGGTGCTCCACGTAGACCGCGTGACCCCGCTCGTCCTGCTCCACGTACGGCGTGCGGTCGAAGTAGGACGAGGACACCGACAGGCCCTCTGGGCCCGGCTCGTCCGGGAACGCCCAGCGGACCGGGTGCGTCACCGAGAACACGAACCGCCCGCCGGGCCGCAGCACCCGGTGCACCTCGCGCAGCACCAGCCGCGGATCGGCCACGAACGGCAGCGCCCCGTACGCGGAGCACGCCAGGTCGAAGGAGCCGTCCGCGAAGGGCAGCGCGCCGGCGTCGGCGCAGACCAGCGGGAACGATCCGCCGATCCGCAGCGCGTGCTGCAACTGGCGGTGCGAGAGGTCCAGGGCCACCGGACGCGCGCCCTGGGCGGCCAGCCAGCGCGCGCACTGCGCCGCGCCCGCGCCGATCTCCAGGACCGCCTTGCCCTTCAGCTCCTCCGGCGGGCCGAGCAGCTCGGCCTCCACCTCGTCCAGGCCCTCCGGGCCCCACACGAAGCGGTCGTCGCCGAGGAACGTGCCGTGCTCGATCTGGTACTCGTCGGCGTTGCGGTCCCACCAGCCCCGGTTGGCCCGCGTGCTCTCGGTGACGTCCGCCTCACGCCGCGTGGCTTCCGGCTCGAACCCGTCGGAGGTCTCCGGCTCGTGCACTTCCGGCTCTTGGATGATCGGCTCCCTCGTCGTACTCTTCCGTCCAGCCCGCCGGGGGTCCGTGCGGAAGGGGTCCCCCAGGCCCGTACTGGCCTGTTGGGACGTTTCTTCTGCCGGAAATGCGGCGATCTGCCCCGGGTGTGCGCCTTCGCGCATTGACCATGTCCGGCTGCCCCCGTATGCTACAAGTTGCGCTGCGGGCCTGCGCACCTCAGACGTAGCAGGCTGCGCTCGCATCTGTTGTATGTCCCCTCGGTTGTCGAGGCGCCACCGGGCACCCGGTGCTCAATGTGGCGCTTCCTTGGCTGTCCGGCTTCTGCAGAGCGAAACGGGCTCCCGGCGTAAGCAGTACCTACGACTTCAATGTCCGTACCGGAGCCCTTTCCCACATGACGAGCAGCACCGAGACCACCGCCACCACCCCGCAGGTAGCGGTCAACGACATCGGTAACGAGGAAGCCTTCCTCGCAGCGATCGACGAGACGATCAAGTACTTCAACGACGGCGACATCGTCGACGGCGTCATCGTGAAGGTCGACCGGGACGAGGTCCTGCTCGACATCGGTTACAAGACCGAAGGTGTCATCCCGAGCCGCGAGCTCTCGATCAAGCACGACGTCGACCCGAACGAGGTCGTCGCCGTCGGCGACGAGATCGAGGCCCTGGTCCTCCAGAAGGAGGACAAGGAAGGCCGCCTGATCCTCTCGAAGAAGCGCGCCCAGTACGAGCGTGCCTGGGGCACCATCGAGAAGATCAAGGAAGAGGACGGCATCGTCACCGGTACCGTCATCGAGGTCGTCAAGGGTGGTCTCATCCTCGACATCGGCCTCCGTGGCTTCCTCCCGGCCTCCCTGGTCGAGATGCGCCGCGTCCGCGACCTCCAGCCGTACGTCGGCAAGGAGCTTGAGGCCAAGATCATCGAGCTGGACAAGAACCGCAACAACGTGGTCCTGTCCCGCCGTGCCTGGCTGGAGCAGACCCAGTCCGAGGTCCGCCAGACGTTCCTCACGACCCTCCAGAAGGGTCAGGTCCGCTCCGGTGTGGTCTCCTCGATCGTCAACTTCGGTGCCTTCGTGGACCTGGGTGGCGTCGACGGTCTGGTCCACGTCTCCGAGCTGTCCTGGAAGCACATCGACCACCCGTCCGAGGTCGTCGAGGTCGGCCAGGAGGTCACCGTCGAGGTCCTCGACGTCGACATGGACCGCGAGCGCGTCTCCCTGTCGCTGAAGGCGACCCAGGAAGACCCGTGGCAGCAGTTCGCCCGCACCCACCAGATCGGCCAGGTCGTGCCCGGCAAGGTCACGAAGCTGGTGCCGTTCGGTGCGTTCGTCCGCGTGGACGAGGGCATCGAGGGTCTGGTCCACATCTCCGAGCTGGCCGAGCGCCACGTGGAGATCCCGGAGCAGGTCGTCCAGGTCAACGACGAGATCTTCGTCAAGGTCATCGACATCGACCTGGAGCGTCGTCGGATCAGCCTCTCGCTGAAGCAGGCCAACGAGTCCTTCGGTGCCGACCCGACGGCGGTCGAGTTCGACCCGACCCTGTACGGCATGGCCGCGTCCTACGACGACCAGGGCAACTACATCTACCCCGAGGGCTTCGACCCGGAGACCAACGACTGGCTGCCGGGCTACGAGAAGCAGCGCGAGGAGTGGGAGCGCCAGTACGCCGAGGCGCAGTCCCGTTTCGAGCAGCACCAGCAGCAGGTCATCAAGTCCCGCGAGGCCGACGCCGCTGCCGCGGCCGAGGGTGGCGAGGCTGCGGCTCCGGCCGCGACCGGCGGTTCGTACTCCTCCGAGGGCGCGGACACCTCCGGTGCGCTGGCCTCGGACGAGGCGCTGGCCGCGCTGCGCGAGAAGCTGGCCGGTGGGCAGAGCTGAACGCTAGCCGCTGGGCTTAGCCGATAGTCGGCTGAGGGGCCGTACCTTCCGGGGTGCGGCCCCTCAGGCGTTCACGGGGTCACCGCGATGTTGGTCAGGCCCTTGCCGCCCGTCACCGTGTTGCTGCTGTGGACCGTCGTGGTGCAGCCGGCGCCGAAGTTGGTGACGTTGATCGCCAGCCGGGTGGCCCCGGTGGCGCTCGTCAAGTTCGACTTGTTGCCCTTGAAGATCGTGCCGCAGCCCCAGCCGGGCTGCTGGGTGTGGGTCTGGTAGCCGTCGTTGCTGGTCGCGGTGCCGGTGTTGTCCTGGACGAGGACGTCGTTGCCCTTCACGTCGACCCAGGAGTCGTCGTAGTTGGCGCCGGTCAGGCCGGAGCCGTCGAAGGTGTTGCCGATGATCCGGGCGCCGGTCGTGCCCTCCTTGATGTCGACGTTCTCGCCGCCCACGCCGGGACCGATCGTGTTGCCCAGGATCTGGATGCGGTCGCTCTTGTCGGACAGCGTGTTCGCGGTCCCGACGTAGACACCCTCGCCCATGCCGCGGCCGTCGTTCCCGGTGTCGTAGATCCGTGAGTTCCTGATCACTCCGTCCGTGCTGGAGGTGCGGAAGTGCACGCCCTCCATGTCCAGGCCGTGGACCGTGACGCCGTCGATCACGACCCCCCTGGCCGCGTCGATCATGATGCCCTTCTGGCCGCCGGTCACCGTCACGCCCTGGACCGTCCAGTAGGAGGCGCCGTTCAGATGCAGGCCGTAGCCGCCGCCGGCGGTGAGCACGGCCCCGGGGGAGCCGGTGAGGGTGATGCGGGCGGACGCCGTGGCCGGTGTCGTCGCCTTGAAGTTCCCGGTGTACGTGCCGTCCGCCAGGTGGATCGTGTCGCCGGGCCCGGCGGCGGCGAGCGCGGTCTTCAGCTGGGCCGCGGTCGTCACCTCGATCGTGGTGGCGGCCGAGGCCGGGCCGGTGGCGATCAGGAGCAGTCCGCCGGCGGTGAGGGCCGCGGTGAACAGGGAGGGGAGCGGCGTGCGTATGCGCATGGAGTGCCTTCCTGCCGTGCCGTTCCTCATACGTGAACGACGACCGGGATGCTGAACTCGGCTCCCGTGGAAGGTAGGGACCAGGTGACGGGTCGTCAAGGTGTTCCGCAAGAGATCGCTGATCAGCGGCGTGTCGCGGGAATTCCGCTGTTCCGGGGCGCGTTGTCCATGGGGAACACGAGGAGGAGCGGTCACAGTGCTTGATCCGCAGGGTTTGTACGCATGGGAGCCGAAGGGCCTCGCCGTGGTGGACATGGCGCTCGCCCAGGAGTCGGCCGGCCTTGTCATGCTCTACCACTTCGACGGATACATCGACGCGGGCGAGACCGGCGACCAGATCGTCGACCGGCTGCTCGACTCACTGCCCCACCAGGTCGTGGCCCGGTTCGACCACGACCGGCTCGTGGACTACCGCGCCCGCCGGCCCCTGCTGACCTTCAAGCGGGACCGCTGGACCGGCTACGAGACCCCGGCCATCGAGGTGCGCCTCGTCCAGGACGCCACCGGTGCCCCGTTCCTGCTGCTGTCCGGCCCCGAGCCCGACGTGGAGTGGGAGCGGTTCGCGGCGGCCGTGCGGCAGATCGTGGAGCGGCTCGGCGTCCGCCTGTCCGTGAACTTCCACGGCATCCCCATGGGCGTCCCGCACACCCGCCCCGTGGGCCTGACCCCGCACGGCAACCGCACCGACCTCGTCCCCGGCCACCGCAGCCCCTTCGAGGAGGCGCAGGTGCCCGGCAGCGCCGAGTCGCTGCTCGAATACCGCCTCATGGAGGCCGGGCACGACGTCCTGGGCGTCGCCGCGCACGTCCCGCACTACATCGCCCGTTCGCCGTACCCGGACGCCGCCCTGACCGTCCTGGAGGCCATCACGGCCGCCACCGGCCTGGTCCTGCCCGGCGTCGCGCACGCGCTGCGCACCGACGCGCACCGCACGCAGACCGAGATCGAGCGGCAGATCCAGGAGGGCGACGAGGAACTGACCGCGCTCGTCCAGGGCCTTGAGCACCAGTACGACGCCGCGGCGGGTGCCGAGACCAGGGGCAACATGCTCGCCGAGCCCGTGGAGATCCCGTCGGCCGACGAGATCGGGCGCGAGTTCGAGCGCTTCCTGGCGGAGCGCGAGGGCGACAACTGACCTCCGCCGGTTCCGCCGGCACGGACAGGGCCTAGGCTTCCGCTCATGCTGACAGTGGGCCTGACCGGCGGGATCGGCGCCGGCAAGAGCGAGGTGTCGCGGCTGCTCGTGCGGCACGGGGCCGTACTCATCGATGCGGACCGCATCGCGCGCGAGGTCGTGGCGCCCGGCACGCCCGGTCTCGCGGCCGTGGTCGACGCCTTCGGAGCGGACATCCTCGCCGCCGACGGCAGCCTCGACCGGCCCCGGCTCGGTTCGATCGTCTTCGCCGACCCCGAGAAGCTCGCCCTCCTCAACTCGATCGTGCACCCCTTGGTGGGCGCCCGTTCCCGCGAGCTGGAGAGAGCCGCGGCCGAGGACGCCGTGGTGGTACACGACGTGCCCCTGCTCACCGAGAACGGCCTCGCCCCGCTCTACGACGTCGTGATCGTCGTGGACGCGAGCCCCGCGACCCAGCTCGACCGGCTGGTGCGGCTGCGCGGGATGACCGAGGAGGACGCACGCGCGCGCATGGCCGCGCAGGCGACCCGGGAGCAGCGCAGGGAGATCGCGGACATCGTGATCGACAACGACGTACCCCTGGACGTGCTGACGAGGCGCGTCGCCGAGGTCTGGGACGACCTCGCACGCCGGGCGCGGCAGGCCGGCGCGACCCCGAAGGACGCGGGCGGCGCGGGCGGCGCGGACAGTACGGCATAGAAGGTGCGGAACGGCCGGTATGGCATGCCGGTGCGGAATAGCGGTCCGGCTCGGGGCGTTGAAGGGCGGCAGTGAGGGAAGGACTCTGCCGTGCCCGAGACCAGCGGTTCCACCGGACGTACTCCGGAAACGCATGTCATCGATTTCCGTGCCGCCGAGCAACTGCTCAACGCGCGGGACCCGCGGGGCGCGGTGAAGCTGCTCGACGGAGTCATCGCCGCGCACCCCGAGAACACCGCCGCCCGGCTGCTGCGCGCCCGCGCCTTCTTCGCCGCGGCGCAACTGCGTCCCGCCGAGCTTGAGTTCACCATCGTGCTGGAGCGCGAGCCGGACAACGCGTACGCGCACTTCGCACTGGCCCGCACCTACGAGCGCCAGGGCCGCCCGGACCAGGCCAAGCGCCACTTCCGGCTGGCGGCGGCGCTGGACCCCAACCCGCAGTACCTGAAGGCGGCACGCTTCGAGGAGTGACGCGCGCGGCGGTGGGCGACCGGGCGTGCGGTCACGGGAGGCGGCGGCCGGTGCCGGCCGGTTACCGGTGGTGCCTCGGCGGCCCCCGATGCAGGTGTCGGCGTCTCGGTGGCTGCGGATACGGCGGTCCGTCCGGCGGCCGGTACGGCGGTACGTCCCGGCCCGGCTGGTAGTGCGGGCCCTGCCGGATGTGCCGGAGGATCACGGTCATGTCGACGGTGATCAGCAGCCACAGCACCCCGCAGACCGCCGCCCAGCCCGGGTGCCCGGCCAGCGCGAACGCCACCGTGCCGAAGACCGCCCAGCACAGTCCCCACAGGCTCAGCCAGAACCGCGCCCGCAGGGCACTGCGCGCGGTCGCCGGTTCACTGCCCGTACGCATCGGATCACCACTCCTGTCTGCAACGTACTCTTCGACGACGACGTGCATCAACACTCGACGAGGCGGCGGGACCCCTCGATGAGGGGGGATAAGGCCGTCCGCCGCTGCCGAAGGGGGACCGCCCGTGCTGCCGGACGCCGACGATCTGCCCGCACTGCTCCTCGACCTGGCCGTGCCGCACGAGGACGTCAACGAACTCGTCGCCCAGTGGCGCGGGCTGACCGGCGATCCCGGCACGCTGCGGCTCCTGGTGGAATGCGTCGAGGAACTCTTCCGCGAGCCGGAGGACACGGGCCGCACACCCGCGCTGCCCGATCTGCTCGCCTCGGCTCCGGCCGAGCTGAGGGACACCTTCGCCGTGCACGTCCTCCTCGCCGCCCTCCCGCGCACCCAGGCGCGCCACCGGGCCCGCGGCGTCCCGGCCGACGTCTCCCGGCGCACCCTGGCCGACCTGGGCCGCCACCTCGCCGTGCACCGCAGACGGCACGGCAGGGCCGGGGTGCAGTCGTGGCGCTGGCTGGTCCGGCACTTCCGCGGTGAGCTGTACCAGCTCGGGCGGCTCCAGTTCGAGCGCGCACGGTTCGGGGACCACGACGCACGGGTGACGGCGCCGACCGGGCTGGACGCGGCGGCTGGGCTGGACGCGGCGCCTGGACTGGGGGCGGCGGCCGGGCTGGACGCGGCGCCCGGAACGCCCTGCCTGAACCTGCACATCCCCGACTTCCACGGCCCGCTGACCCCGTCCGCCTGCGACCGCTCGCTGGCGCTGGCCCGGGAGTTCTTCGCCCGGTGCTTCCCCGAGGAGCGGCCGGTGGCGGTGCTGTGCCACTCCTGGCTGCTGGACCCGCAGTTGCGGCGGTACCTGCCCGCCGACTCCAACATCCTGCGCTTCCAGGAGCGGTTCCGCATCGCTCGCGAGCTGAGCGAGCCGGCCGACACCGAACCCGTCCGGTTCGTCTTCGGGGACCCGGACCTGCCGGTCGCCACGCTGCCCCGCCGGACGTCCCTGGAGCGGGCGGTCGGGGACCATCTGCGGGCCGGTGGCCACTGGTACATCGGACACGGATGGTTCCCGTTCCGGGCTGAATAGCTCGAAGGAGTGAACTGGGGGAGGGTGGGAACGGGCGTGCGGGGGCGGGCCGTTGTCCGGGCATGAGGATCGAGATGCGTGAGGGCTACGGGGGCACGGGACCGGGTGCGATCACCCCGGACGGCTGCGCGGTCGAGTTGTACGCGCGACTGCCGGTGGGCGAGGAGCCGGACATCATCGCCGCGGCGGTACCGGCCGGGGCGCACATCCTGGAACTCGGCAGCGGGGTGGGCCGGGTGACCCATCCGCTGCTGGAGCGCGGCTTCACGGTGACGGCGGTGGACGAGTCGGCCGACATGCTGGCCCGGGTCCGCGGAGCGCGCACGATACGCGGCCCCATCGAGGACCTCGACCTGGGCGAGACGTTCGACGTGGTGATGCTCGCGTCGTTCCTGGTGCACGCCGGTGACGAGGAGGTGCGCAGGGGCATCCTGAGGACCTGCGCCCGGCATGTGGCGGACGGCGGCTGTGTGCTGATCCAGCGCGAGGGCGCGGACTATCACACCGACGTGCCCAGGGAGCGGGTCGACCCGAGTGGCTTCACGGTGCGGATCGCCTCGGTGGAGCCGGCCGGGGAGGGGGTGGACTCGGTCCGCGCGGAGTATGTCTTCCCGGACGCGGTCTGGACGCAGACGTTCCTCTCCAGACCCCTGACGAAGGAGCAGTTCGAGTCGGCGCTGGCGGAAGCGGGACTGGAGGTGGACACGTATCTGACCCCGGACGGGATGTGGGTCCGGGCGGTGCCCTCGGTGTAGTCACCCCGGCTGCCGTGCACGGTTCGTTCATCCTGGGGCCGGGAGGCGAGCGTTCTCGACCGATGAGGTGTCGGCCGATGAGTTCCGGACCGCCGGCCGGTCTGCCTCGGTGACAGCAATCGGGACCGCTTCACCTGGAGACCGTCATGTCCGAGACCACCGTCCCCGTCAGCTCCCCGACGACGCCCGCCGCGGTCTCCGCCGGCGCGCTCACCGGCCGGGCGCGCGGAGTCCGGGTCGCCCTGCGCGTGGTGCAGGTGCTGCTCGCGCTGTTCTACGGCGTCGCGAGCGCCCTGCCCAAGCTCATGGCACACCCCACGGCCGTCGAGTCCTTCGACAGAATCGGCTGGGGCAGCGGGGCCATGTACACCATCGGCGCGCTCGAACTCGCCGGAGCGATCGCGCTGTTGGTCCCCGTGCTGCAATCCGTGGCGGCGATCGCCCTCGGTGCGCTCATGGTGGGGGCGTTCATCGTCCAGGTCACCGCGTTCGACGGCCAGAACGCGGCGACCCCGCTGATCCTGACGGTCCCCCTCGCCCTGATCGCCTGGACCCGCCGAGCGCACAACGGGAAGCTGCTGCGGCTGCTGGGCCGACGGTGACAGTGGTGCCGTCGGCCGGGTAGGAGGCTCGGCTGAGACGGCAGCCGACGGCCTGGCGTGGGCCCGGTCTCGGCAGCTCAGCGTCCGCGCGGTCGCCCTCCCGAGCTGCCGAAGCCGCCGGAGCCACCCGAGGTGCCGCGTCCACCGGAGCCACCACGTCCGCCGGAAGAACCGGAGCCGCCGCGTCCGCCATGGCCGCCGGACCCGCCACGGCCGCCGGGCCCGCCGGATGCGCCGGGCCCGCCGGATGCGCCGGGCCCGCCGGATGCGCCGGGTCCGCCCAGGTCGGTCAAGCCGGGGAAGCCTGCGGGGATGCCCGGGCCGGCGACACCGCGGAGGCGTTCCAGTTCGCGGCGGTCCCGCTTGGTGGGGCGGCCGGTGCCGCGGTCGCGGAGGCCGGCGGGGGCGATGGCCTCGCGGGGCGGAGGCGGAGGGGAGTTGTCGATGTAGCACTGGGCGGCCACCGGCGCGCCCACCCGCTTGCGGATCAGGCGCTTGACGATCACGATCCGTTCCCGGCCCTCGTGCCGCATCCGCACCTCGTCGCCGACGCGCACGGAGTAGGCGGGCTTCACCCGCTCGCCGTTCACCTGCACATGCCCGCCCCGGCAGGCGGCGGCGCCGAGGGAGCGGGTCTTGATCAGGCGGACGGCCCAGATCCAGCTGTCGATGCGGACGGTCTCGCCGTCGGCGGGCCCGGCGGCCTCGGCGGCGGCCACCGCTGCGGCGATCTTGGGATCGAGTGGTCGTTCGGCGGGGGCGGGGGCGGTCGCGCCCGGCTCGCCGGTCCCCTCGACGGTCCCACGGTCCACGTTCTCGTCCGCGTCATCGATAGCCATGCACCGACCTTAACGCCCTGGACCCATGGACCCGGAAGCGTTTTCGCGGTGGCCGCGGCAGCCCCTCGCGGCTCCCGCGCCCCGGGTCACCAGCGGAGCCGGACCTGAGGGCTGGTGCCTCGGCGCCGGCGCCGGTGGCGGTGGCGGTGGCGCCCCGGGCGCCGGCCGTGTCGCGGGTCCCGTCCCGCCCGGCCTCTCCGCAGCGGACCGTCCGCACGGCATACCGTGGCCGTATGGACGACAGCAGTGCCCTCGCCCGGCTCGACCGGCGCGTCGCGGACTGCCGGGCGTGCCCCCGGCTGGTCGAATGGCGTGAGGAGGTGGCCCGTACGAAGCGGGCGGCGTTCGCCGACTGGACGTACTGGGGGCGGCCGGTGCCCGGGTTCGGGCCGGCCGACGCGCGGCTGGCGATCATCGGGCTGGCCCCGGCCGCGCACGGCGGTAACCGCACCGGCCGGATGTTCACCGGGGACCGTTCGGGAGACGTGCTGTACCAGGCGCTGTACGACGTGGGGCTCGCCTCGCAGCCCACCGCGGTCAGCGCCGACGACGGGCTTGAGCTGTACGGCGTGCGGATCACGGCGCCCGTGCACTGCGCGCCGCCCGCCAACAAGCCGACGCCGGGTGAGCGCGACACCTGCCGCCCCTGGCTGGTCCAGGAGCTCACCCTGCTCCGGCCGACCCTGCGGGCCGTGGTCGTGCTCGGCGCCTTCGGCTGGCAGGCCGCGCTGCCCGCGTTCGCGGAGGCGGGCTGGACCGTGCCCCGCCCCCGCCCGGCCTTCGCCCACGGCACCCGGGTCGCGCTCGACGGCCTGGACCTCTTCGGCTGCTTCCACGTCAGCCAGCGCAACACCTTCACCGGCCGGCTCACCGCCGACATGCTCCGCGAGGTGCTGCGCACGGCGGCGGAGGCGGCCGGACTGCCGTAGCGCCCGCGGGCGCGGGGGCGTCCGCCGGGTCCGGTCCGAACAGGTGCCGCACCGTCGAGCGGTAGTTGGCGCGGACGTGGCCGAGGGCGTGGGCGCGGGCGCGGTCAGGGTCGCCGGAGGCGATGGCGTCGTACAACTCGCGGTGCTCGGTGAGGAGTTGGGGCCACTCCTCGTTCCGCCGGGTGAGCCAGCGCAGGCGGCCGTCGACCGGTTCCATGACGGAGATCAGCAGACTGTTGCCGGCCATGGCGAGGACGCGGTCGTGGAAGCGCGTGTTGATGTCCGTGATCACCTCGGCGTCGTCCTCCTTCGTCGCCCGGGCCGCCTGGTCGAGCAGGTCCCGCAGCTCCGCCAGGGCCTCGGGGGTCGCCCGGGACGCCGCCAGCCCGGCCGCGTAGACCTCCAAGGCCTCGCGCAGTTCGAAGAGTTCGCGGACGTCGGCGGGGGTCAGCCGGCGTACGACCGTGCGGCGGGCCGACTCGAAGAGGACGAACCCCTCGGCGACCAGGGCGCGGATCGCTTCCCGCACCGGTACCCGCGAGACGCCGAACCGCTCGGCGAGTTCCCGCTCGACGAGCCGGTCACCGGGGCCGAGGCGCCCGGCGATGATGTCCTCCCGCAGGCTCGCCAGGACGCGTTCGCGCACCGCGCCCAGGGGTTCGGTCTTCGCCCTTCCGGGGCTCGTCGTGGGGGTCATGGGCCCATCTTCGCCGAAACCGGGGGACTTTTACGGGGCCGTAACGGCGACGACATCGGTCCGAACGCTTGACGGCGGGACCATGACGGCAGTTTGGTATACCAAACGCGCTCGTCCGGCACTCAAGGAGAGCCGCCGTCCTCCGTCCCCTCGCCCATGGAGGTCCCGTGTCCCTGGCCGACCGCGCCGCAGCCACCGGCGCCCCCGCGTTCGTCCCCGATCCCCGCCTCGTCAACGAGGACCTCGCTCCCGCGAAGCAGCGGAACTGGAAGGTCTTCGACCTGTTCGCCATGTGGATGTCCGACGTCCACAACCTCGGCAACTACACCTTCGCGGCCGGCCTGCTGGTCCTCGGCATGAACGTCTGGCAGGTCTTCACCGCGCTCCTCGTCGGCTTCGTGCTGATCTACTTCGGCATGAACCGCATGGGGCGGATCGGCCAGCGGCACGGCGTGCCGTTCCCGGTCGTCAGCCGCATCAGCTTCGGCGTCTGGGGCGCCAACATCCCGGCGCTGATCAGGGCCGTGATCGCCATCATGTGGTACGGCATCCAGACCTATCTGGCCTCCGTCGCCGTCAATGTGATGCTGCTGGCGGCCTGGCCGGGGCTGGAGTCGCTGACGCACCCCTCCTTCCTCGGCCTGGACGCGCTCGGCTGGATCTCCTTCGTCTCGCTCTGGCTCCTCCAGGCGCTGATCATCAGCCGGGGCATGGAGTCGGTGCGGAAGTTCCAGGACTTCTGCGGACCGGCGATCTGGCTGGTGATGATCGCGCTGGCGCTGTGGGTCCTGGCCAAGGCCCACTGGAGCATCTCGCTGACCTCCACCCCGCACCCGGTCCCGGTCGGCGAGCAGTGGCGCCAGTGGTTCGGCGCGATCGGGCTCATCCTCGCCACCTACGGCACGCTGATGCTCAACTTCTGCGACTTCTCCCGCTTCGCGCCCGACGACCGGACCGTCCGGCGCGGCAACTTCTGGGGACTGCCCATCAACTCCACCGCGTTCGTGGTCGTCTCGGTCATCGTCACGGCAGGCTCGCTGGAGGCGTTCGGGCAGGCCATCACCGACCCGGCGGAGCTGGTCGCCAAAGTGGGCAACACCTGGGTGCTCGTCTTCGGCGCCCTGACCTTCGCCATCGCCACCATGGGCGTCAACATCGTCGCCAACTTCGTCTCACCGGCGTACGACCTCGCCAACGTCTGGCCGCAGAAGATCACCTTCAAGGTCGGCGGCATGATCAGCACGGTGGCGGCCCTGGTGGTCACCCCCTGGAACCTCTTCTCCAACCCGACCGTCGTCAACTACTTCCTCGGTGGACTCGGCGCCTTCCTGGGCCCGCTGTTCGGCGTGATCATGGTCGACTACTACTGGGTCAAGCGCGGCCGGATCGACGTCGACGCGCTGTTCGACGCCCGGCCCGGCACCGCGTACCACTACCGCAAGGGGGTCAACCCCAAGGCGCTGGGGGCGTTCCTTCCGGCCGCCGCGGTCGCCGCCGTCCTCGCGCTCGTGCACGGCTTCAGTGACGTCTCCCCCTACTCCTGGTTCATCGGCACGGCCCTCGCCGCGGGCGTGTACGCGGCGCTGTGCCGACGGGAACGCGCGACGGCGGGACAGGAGGGCTGACGGACGTGCGGATCATCGTCACCAACTGCAACACCACGGGGCAGATGACGGAGGAGATCGTCCGAGGCGCCCGTGCCGCGGCGGGTCCGGGCACCACCGTGGCCGGACTCACGCCCACCTGGGGCCCCGAGTCCGCCGAGGGCTGGCTGGACAGCTATCTGTCCGCCGCGGCCGTCCTCGACGCGCTGCGGACGTACGACGGTCCCGCCTACGACGCGGTCGTGCTGGCCGGGTTCGGGGAGCACGGGCGGGAAGGCGTACGGGAGTCGGTGGACGTACCGGTCGTGGACATCACCGAGGCCGCGGCCCACCTCGCCTGTCTCCTCGGGCGCCGCTACGGCGTCGTCACCACCCTCGACCGGTCCTGCGGCCTGATCGAGGACAGCCTGGAGACGGCGGGCGTGGCACGCAACTGCGCCGCCGTCGTCGGCACCGGCCTCGGGGTGCTCGACCTCGCGCAGGACCAGGCCCGCACGGAGTCGGCGTTCCTGGCCGCCGCCGAACGCGCCCGGGAGGCCGGCGCCGAGGTCCTGGTGCTGGGCTGCGCCGGGATGACGGGGCTGCACCGGGCGGTGGGGGAGAAGCTCGGGATGCCGGTGGTCGACGGCGTCGGGGCGGCCGTCAGACTCGCGGAGTCGCTGGTGGGGCTGGGACTGACGACGAGCCGGGCGGGCGGTTACGCGCGGCCACTGCCCAAGCGGAGGGTGTGGGGGCGGCCGGCGGGGTGAGCCGGCAGCCACGGCTCCCGACGCGGGTGACCCCGGTGCCGGAGGTGACCGTGGCGGATGCCAGAGGTGCTGGAGGTGACGGTTGCGGGTGCCCGAGGTATCGGACGTGACCGTGGCGGGTTCCAGAGGTGCCGGAGGTGACCGTCGCGGACGCCAGGGGTACCGGACGTGACCGTCACGGACGCCAGGGGTACCGGAGGTGACCGTCACGGACGCCAGACGTACCGGACGTCCGGCTCCCGCTCCTCGTTCCCGCTGCCGTCCGTGTACTCGGCGGCGACGAACCCGTGCCGCTCGTAGAAGCGGTGGGCGGGCTTGTTGACCTGGAAGGTCCACAGGCTGAGGCCCTGGGGACGGCGTTCCTTGGCCAGCGCCATGAACCGATCCCCGATGCCCCGCCCCCGCCACCCGGGGTCCAGGTACAGCTGGGACAGCGACTCCCCGTCCAGGACCATCAGGCCGACCACCCCGGCCCCGGCCGCCTCGGCCACCCAGGTCTCCCGGTGCGGCACCACGACGTCCCGGATGTAGTCCCGGACCTCGTCGTCGGTGTGCGGCCGGACGACCGTCGGCAGCGCGGCGTCGAAGGAGCGCAGATAGACGTCGGCGGCGGCACGGGCGTCCGCAGCGACCGCGCGACGGAGGACGACCGCTTCCGTCATCCGTCGTCTCCCGCCCGCTCCGGCACCACGGCGGTGGCCGTGATCTCCACCAGCTGACCGGTGTAGCCGAGGCAGGCGACGCCGAGCAGGGTGGAGGAGTGCGGGCCCGTGCTCAGTCCCGAGGACTCCACCACCTCCCACACCGCGGACAGCACCGAGGGCTCGCCGCTCACGACGTACACGTCCGTCGCCAGCACGTGCTCCAGGTCGCTGCCGATGACACGGAGTTGTTCCCGCAGGTTGGCGACGACCTGCTCGGCCTGCCGTACGGGGTCGCCGGGGCCGACGATCTCTCCCCGCTCGTCGAGCGGCACGGCCCCGGCGAGGAACGCGAGCTTCGTGCCGGCCTCGACGACGGAGGCGTGGGAGTAGGCGGGCGGAGGGAAGAGGGCGGGGGCGGTGACGCGCCGGATCACGGTGAGCGGCTCCTCGAACGACGACGGTCGGCGGGCGACTTTCCGATGATCGGACCTCCTCGGGCCTGCCCGCATCCGAATTACGCGCCTCCGGGCACCCGCATTACGCGCGTCCGGGCACCCGCACAGGTGCGCACCGGAATTCCAGGAGCGGACTTCGGCGCGGCTGCGCCAGGCTGGGGGCATGCCGCAGTCCTCCGACGCCGACTTCCTCGCCACCACCGCCGACCGCCTGGCCGCCCTGCCCACCGTGCGGGCCGTGGCCCTCGGCGGTTCCCGCGCCGAGGGCACCCACCGCCCGGACAGCGACTGGGACCTGGCCGTCTACTACCGAGGCCCCTTCGACCCCGGTGACCTGCGCGCCCTCGGCTGGCCGGGCGAGGTCTCCGACATCGGCGGCTGGGGCGGCGGTGTCTTCAACGGCGGAGCCTGGCTGACCATCGACGGACGCCGGGTCGACGTGCACTACCGGGACCTGGAGGTCGTCGCACACGAGCTGGCCGAGGCGGAGGAGGGCCGCTTCCGGGTGGAGCCGCTGCTGTTCCACCTGGCCGGGATCCCCACCTACCTGGTCGTCGCCGAACTGGCGCTCAACCAGGTCCTGCGCGGCGACCTCCCACGCCCGGCCGGCTACCCACCCGCACTGAGCCGCACCGCCTTCGACCGCTGGTCCGGCACCGCCCGCGCCACCCTCTCCTACGCCAAGGCCCACCACGCCCCCCACGCCCGCCTCACCGAAACCGCCGGCGCCCTGGCCACAGCCGCCACCCAGGCCGCCCACGCCGTCCTCGCGGCCCGCGGCGCATGGGTGACCAACGACAAGCGCCTCCTGGAGCGGGCGGGGCTGCGGGGGATCGACGCGGTCGTGGGCGCGCTGCGGCCCGAGCCCGGCGCCCTGGCCGATGCCGTGACCGCGGCGGAGGACATCATCGCCGAGGCGTTGCGTTCATAAAGAAACCGCGCACCGGGCACCTTTCACCTGCCCGAAACGTGAGCGCACCGTTCACGCGGGGAACGCGATCTACTGTGGAGACACCCCCACCGGCCACCGTCGTCCGAAGGCCCACCCCCGCCCTCGTATGAACAGGAGCCCCGTGTCGCGGCGTGCTGTACCCCTCTGGCTGGCTCATGCCCTCCGCGCCCAGCGCGGTCCCGTTCCCTGGAGCGCCGTGTGCCGGGGAGCGCTCGCCGCCGGGCCGCTGCTGCTGGCCGGGATGCTCGGCGGGCAGACGGCCTCCGGTGTGCTCGCCGCCATCGGTGCGATGCTCGCCGGCATCAACGACCGGCCCGGCAGCCGGCGCGCGTCCGTGAAGCGGCTCGGGGTGCCCGCACTGGCCGGGGCACTGGGGCTGTTCCTCGGCACGTACGCCGGGCAGGGCCTGGCCGCCGTACCGCTGACCCTCGCGCTCACCGCACTGGGGCTGGTCGCCGGCGGCATCAGCGCGGTCGGGCCCGTCGCCTCCGCCGCCGGCACCCAGTTGCTTGTCGCCGCGGCCATCGGCGCCGGGATGCCCGCGGCCGAGAGCGGCTGGCAGCGGGCCCTGGCCTTCCTGGCCGGCGCGGGGTGGCTGCTGGTGCTGCGGCTCGCCCTGCCCACCCCCGGTTCGCTCGCCGGTGACTTCCGCTTCGACGGCGAGCGGGAGGCGGTCGCCGATGTGTACGACGCCATCGCCGCGCTCGTCGACGCCGTGGGCGGGGAGCACGCCACCGCCCGGCGGGCCGCGCTGACCGCCGCGCTCGACCACGCCCAGGACGCCCTCGCCGGACCCCGGCTGCGCCGGTACGCAGGCTGCGCCGCCGAGCGCCGGCTGCACGCCCGGTTCGCGGCGGCCCTGCCCCTGGCCGAGGCCGCGACCGCCCTGTACTGGTCGGGAGAAGCCGTGCCGGCGCGGGCGGCGGAGGGCCCCCGGCGGCTCGCCGCCGCCGTCCGCGGCAACACCGGCACCGGCCCGCTGCCCGCGCCGCACCGGTCGGCCCCCGCCCTGCGTGCCCTGGACGACGCCCTGCTGCGCGCCGCCGACGCCTTCGACCGGGGCGAGGGCGCCCACCGCGGGCTGCTCGGCCGCCGCCGCGGCTTCCGGCACGCCCTGCGGGCCGCGCTGGGCACCGGCGGGCGCGAGTACGGGCTGCGCGTCGCCCTCTGCTTCGGCGCCAGCGCCGCCATCGCCCAGGCCCTGCACCACGCCCGCTGGTACGGACAGCACGAGCACTGGTACTGGCTGCCCGCCACCGCCGTCTTCCTCGTCAAGCCCGACCTCGGCCCGCTCGCCTCACGGGTGCTGTGCCGGGCCGCCGGGACCGTGCTCGGCGCCCTGGTGTTCGCCGGCCTCGCCGCGCTGCTGCCCCGCCCGGCCGGGCTGGTCGCGCTGGTGGCGGTCTGCGGCGCGGTGATACCGGTCGCCACCCGGCACTTCGCGGCGCTCACCGCGGCCGTCACCGTCCTCGTACTCGCCCTGGTCATGGCCGGCGGGGAGCCGCAGGCCTCGGTCAGCCGGATCGGTGAGACGCTGCTGGCCTGCGCGCTCGTACTGGTCGTGGGACATCTGCCGATGCCGGGGGAGCGGGGCGGCGGGGTACGGGCCCGGCTCGCCGCGGCCGGCAGCGCCGCCGACGCCTACCTCCTGCACGTCCTCGGCGAGTCCGGGGACCGCGCCGAGCGGTGGGCGCTGCGCCGGGAGGCCTACCGGACCCTCGCCGAGGCGCGGACCGCCATCGCCGTCGCCGCTGCCGAACTGCCCGCCCTCGCCCGGCACACGGAGGGCACGGACGCGGTCGCCGAGGTGCTGGAACGGCTCGTGGACACGACCACGGCCTGCGCCGTGCACCTCGACGAGACCGGCCGGCTCACCCCCCGGCACCTGAGCCGGCTCCGGGACGCGCTGGGGGAGCTGGAGCGGCGGGGAATGCGGGAGCGGGCAGGCGCGGCGGCTGCCGCCTAGCCGTATCCGCGCCCCGCGGCTGCCTCAAGTTCGCCTGGCCGACGACCGGTCCGGTACGGGCCCCGCACGCGGCCGGCGTACCCGTCGGCCGCGCCACCGACGGCGCCGCCTCCGAGAACCCCCCTCGGCGTGTGGGAGGCGATGAGCCGCCTCGACGAGTGGGAGGCGATGGCGCTGACGTCCCTGATCCAGAAGTCCACGGGGGCGACCCGCACCGGCTGACCTGCCGCCGAGCTGCACCACGCGACGCGGCGGAGCGCCCGCGCGATCGCGCTCGGCACCCGGGGTCGGCACCCTCGCACCCGGGGTCGGCACCCTCGTACCCGGCCAGCGGGCGCGCTCCAGCCCGCTGCTGGCCGGAAGCCGGGCAGGACTTGGCCGAAAAATCCTTCGTTCCCCGCGATGAGTTCCGCTGCCGCCGGCGGTCACCACCCTGAACCGACCGTCGGACAGGAGGGCCCATGTCGCACCCGGAGATCGTCTCGCGCGAGCAGTGGCGCGCGGCGCGCGAGGAGTTGCTGCGCAAGGAGGAGGCGGTCAGACGGGCGCGCGAGGTACTGGGCGCCGAGCGCCGGCGGCTGCCCATGGTCGAGGTCGACCCGGAGTACGTCTTCGAGGGCGGCGACGGCAAGGCCACCCTGCTCGACCTCTTCGAGGGACGGACCCAGCTCGTCGTCCACCACTTCATGTTCGCCCCGGAGTGGGAGACCGGCTGCCCCTGCTGCGCGGCCTTCCTGGACCAGGTCGGCAACCTCGCCCACCTGCGCGCCCGGAACACCTCCTTCGCGGCCGTCTCCCGGGCACCGTTCACCCGGATCCTGCCGTTCAAGGCCCGGATGGGGTGGGCGGTGCCCTGGTACTCCTCGGCGCACGGCGGCAACGACGGCGACCGCGACTTCAACCGTGACTTCGAGGCCACCGTCGAGTCGGGCGGCGAGCTGGTCGAGCGCCCGGGCCTGAGCTGCTTCCTGCGCGACCGCGACCGGGTCTTCCACACCTACTCCGTGTACGACGACGGGCTGGACGGACTGGGCACCACCACGGCCCTGCTCGACCTGACCGCACTCGGCCGCAGCCCGGCCGGAAGCGAGGGGCTCCGGCTGCACGATGAGTACGACTACTGATGCGATGCGGAAGGTGCGGATGCCGACACGAACTGTTCGATCACTGATACGGAGCGTGCGGTTCGTGTCACAAGGTGAGCGGATCCTCACGGTCCGCGCCGACCCGGTGTCGACAATGTCTCAGTCCCGTCACTGACCGAGCCGTTTCCCCTCTCCAGGGCGTTAACTCCCTACACGTACGACGCTTCCTGGAGGTGCGAGATGGTGAACGGGCGAACGGTGCTCGAACGCTTTCCCGCCGGTGGTCCCCGGGGCTCCTGGCCCGCGGAGGAGTTCGCGCACGCGCGGCGACTGGAAGGCCTGCCCGCCGAGGTCGTCATGGACCTCGCGACGGACACCTTCCTGGTGATCGTCCGCGGTGGCGAGACGGTCGACTGAGCCGGTCCGGGGGACTCAGGCCGGCTTGGGGGCCGGCACTCGCGCCGTGAACTGCTGCGCCTGGAGGGAGTACAGCTCCGCGTAGACACCGCCCCTGGACAGCAGTTCCTCCGGGGTGCCGGACTCCACCAGGCGCCCCTGCTCCAGCACGTGCACCAGGTCGGCATGCCGGACCGAGGCCAGCCGGTGGGTGATCAGGACGACCGTCTGCCCGCCGCCGGCCAGCGCCCGGATCTTCTCGAACACCTCCAGCTCGGCCCGCGCGTCCAGCGCCGCCGTCGGCTCGTCCACGATCAGGATGCTCCCGCGCCGGTAGGCCGCCCGGGCGATGCCGAGCCGCTGCCACTGGCCGCCGGACAGCTCGTGTCCGCCGCTGAAGTTCCGGGCCAGCAGGGTGTCCAGGCCGCGCGGCAGGTCCGCGACCACGTCCTCGGCGCCCGCCTCGGCGATCGACGCGGCCAGCCGCTCCTCGGTCATCGGCGCGGTGGAGCGGCCGACGGCCACGTTCACCCGGGCGGTGAACGGCCAGCGCTTGAAGTCCTGGGCCACCATCGCGATGCGCTCGGCGAGCAGCCGCCGGTCGGCGCGCGCCGCGTCCACGCCGTCCCACAGGATCCGGCCCCGGTCCGGCGTGTACAGCCCCGCGAGCAGCTTGACCAGCGTGGTCTTGCCCGAGCCGTTCTCACCGACGAGCGCGATGATCCGGCCGAGGGGGAGAGTGAGGGTGACGTTGTCGAGGGCGGGGCGGGGGGCGGTGCCACTCGGGGGCCTGCCGGTCGGGTGTTCCTGGGACGCGGAATCTCCGAGCGGGTGTTCCCGGGGCGCGGCTTCTCCGGTCGGGTGGGGGACGCTCGCGGGCGGAGCGGCTGCGTGGTCACCGGTCGGGTGCTGTTCGGGTCCGGCCGGTGGCTCGTCGTGCGGGTAACTGAAGGTGACGTTCTCGAAGCGGATCTCCTGGGGGTCCTCCGGCAGCGGCTCGCCGCCCGCCGGGATGGCCCGCTCGGCCGCCGCGGCGTACAGCCGCTGGAGATCGCCCACGAACAGAGCCTCCTCGTGCAGCTGGTTGATCTCCAGCACCAGCGTGTCCAGGCTCGCCGCACCCGTGCGGATCGCGATCACCGCCGTACCGGCCACCGCCAGGGCCATCGCGCCGGCGAGCAGCAGCGCGCCCAGCGTCGCGTACGTGGCGAGGGTCGCCAGGCCCGTCCAGGCCGCGGCGATCAGTCCGGTCCGCGCGGCCAGCCGGGACAGCCGGGCCTGCTCCGCCTCCGCGGTCTCCGACATGGACCGGAAGTGGCGCAGCAGGAACGGGCCCACACCGTGCACCCGGATCTCCGGGGCGGCGGCCGGCTCGGTGAGCAGGCCGCTGATCAGCTGACCGGCCCGCGCGTGCTGCACCCAGGTGTGGAAGGACTCGTAGCGGCGCCGGGCGTTGGTCAGCGCGCTCCAGGCGCTGGGCAGGGTCATGGTGACCAGCAGGGGCAGCAGCGCCGGATGCAGCACGGTGAGCACGCCCGCCGCGGCGACCAGCGAGATCATCGCGTTGATCACCCGGGTGCTGTAGCCGATCATGTGCCGGGCGGACCGGGCGCCGTACTGGGCCGTGTCCAGCAGTTTGTGGAAGGCGTGGTCCTCGATCGCGGCCAGCTCCACGTTCGCCGCCCGCTCCAGGTACAGCTCGGTCGCCACCCGCTCCACCTTGGGTTCCAGCCGTCCGGTGGCGTAGACGGAGGCGGCCCGCAGCAACGCGGCGACCAGGGTCACGACGGCCATCACCACGAGGGCGGGGGTGGCCGCGCGCAGCCGTTGCTCGATGTCGGGGCCGGTGAGCAGCTTGCCGAGCGCGTTGTTCACGGCCAGCAGGCTCACCGCCTGGGCCACGCCCCGGCCCGCCTCGGCGGCCAGCACCACCCGCGCGGCCCGCGCGTCCGCCTGCCGGGCCAGCCGGAGACTGGACGACAGCATGCCGGGCAGCCGGGTCAGCATCGCCCGGAAGGTCAGCGCGAGGAAGGCGTCCGCGTGCTGGTTCCAACCCATGTCGTACCGCAGCGGTCCGCCGAACAGCAGCCGCTCCGACGCCGACACCACCGGCTCGGCCGCCTCCCGCTTCTTCCTCACCGTGACCTCCCGGACCCCGACGGAACGGCCACTATTCCGGCCGGGACCCCGGCCCGGCAGGGCGCGAGCAGACGTACGAGGGGCGCGGAGGGAGCACGATCCGCGTGGGCGGCGCGGTGGGCGGGCGCTGGTTGGCCCCGTGGGATCCGACGGGGGCTGGGGGACCGGGGGACCGGCCGGTGAGGGTGGTGGTTCGGGCCGGGGCAGCGGTGGGGTGCCGGAAGGTAAGTGCGCCGGGACCGCGGCGACGGTCGGCGGCCGGGGCGGCAACGGCTACGCCGAGACCGCCCGCGACCAGTCCGGAGCCGTCCCCGTCACCCGGCACAGGGCCAGGTACAGCGGGATCGGCGGGGTGTACGGAACCGTGCCGTCCGGGCGATGGATGAGCCGGGCGGGGCCGGTGACCAGGGCACCGACGGCATAGTGGGCCGGGGACGGCCAGGGCAGGGCGTAGTCGGAGTCCGACGGAACGATCCACCACCAGTGGGAGCCGTCGGCGTACACGCATCCCAGCCGTGGCAGCCGGGGTACGACGAGCGGGCCGAGGCGGTCGGGCACGGCGACGGCGTCACAGCCGAGCGGGACCGTCATGCCGTCCGGCAGGGACAGACGGTGGCCCGGATCAGGGGCCGGGCGCCGGCGTTGCAGTCGTACCAGCGTGTCCAGACCGAGGGCGTGCTCCTGGCTGCCACCGGGCCGCCCGCCGGTCACGGCCGCTCCCGGTGAAGGCGGGGCGCCAGTAGGTCGTGCGGGGGTCGGCCCAGTGGGAGGGGCTGGTGCTGCTCCGGAAGCCCAGCGTGCTGGTGTTGCTCCGGATGCGCGGCGTGCAGGTGCTGTTCCGGAAGCCGCGTCCCATGCCCGAGCTGCCCGCGCGGTCCAGACCCAACCGTCCCAGGCCCGAGCTGTCCGGCCTTCCCCGGCCCCTCCAGCTGAGGAGTCCGCCGTTGCTGCTCCGGTAGGGCATCCCGGCGGTGTTCCGAGGCCGCGTCCCCGTGCTGCCCGCAGGCCACCTCCCGGTGTTCCTCCGGCAGGGCGCTCCGGTGTTCCCGCCCCGGTGCCGTACCCCGCCCCTCCTCAGGCGCCACCCGCCCACTCGCCTCGGCCGGCCGGTCGTCGTCGGAGTCGTCCGGGCGGCCCGGCTTGGGGCGGGCGCCCCAGCCAAGGTCGTCTCGCGGCTCGACGGCGTCCGGGGTGACGGCGTCCGGGGCGAGGGTGTCAGAGGCGACGGCGGCGTCCTGGAGGGCCAGCTCGGCCCAGACCAGCAGCCCGGAGCCGTGCTCCTGGGCACCCCAGGCCCGGCACAGCGCGTCGACGAGGAGCAACCCCCTCCCGTGCTCCTCGTCAGGTCGCTGTGGAGACGGGTGGGGTTCGCCAGGAGCACAGCCCTCGTCACGTACGGCTATGCGCACCATGTCGTCGTGCTCGCGCAGTTCGCACACGACCCGGCCGCTCGCGGTGTGCACGATCGCGTTCGTGACGAGCTCGGATATGACCAGGGCGGCGCTGTCGCAGGTGTCCGCGCACACCGCCCAGCCGGACAGCCGAGCGCGCGTCAGGCGTCTGGCCCGGGCGACGGAACCGGGATGTGCGGCCAGCTCGAAGCGGAACCTGCGCTCGGCAGTGCTCCCCTGGGAGGTCACTGCCTCCCCCACGCTCGAACCGGCTCGCGCGGGGAAACCCCCATCGGCGCCGAGACCGGAACGGTCTGCGGCGGCGTCTGTTCCTAAAGGCGCGGACGGAATCACGCCTGCCACTATCGCTCTGCCATGGACACTTGGCAAGAGTCACTCTGAAAATTGCAGAGTGCTGTGTGACTCGGTCAGGGCTCGTGGCAGACTGCTCGCAACAGCACGTCGCGCGGCGCCAATTGGAGTCGTCGGAGGTCCGGCCCGGTCTTCGAATGAATCTTCGAACGGCGCCGCAGGGCTGTAGTGAACTTTCGGTGGAGGTGGGAGCGTGAGCGAACCGCGGTCCGCGCCGACGGTGGGCCAGGTGGTCCTCGGTCGGCGCCTGCTGGACCTGCGGGAACGCGCCGGACTGAAGCGCGAGGAAGCCGCCCGCGTCCTCCGTGTCGCCCCCGCCACCGTCCGCCGCATGGAGATGGCCGAGGTCTCCCTCAAGATCCCGTACCTCCAACTGCTGCTGAAGGCCTACGGCGTCCCCGACGACGAGGCCGAGCTCTTCGTCCAGTTGGCCGAGGAGGCGAACAAGCCCGGTTGGTGGCAGCGGTTCCACGACATCCTGCCGGGCTGGTTCTCGATGTACGTCAGCCTGGAGGGCGCGGCCAGCCTCATCCGCTCCTACGAACCGCACTTCGTCCCCGGCCTGCTGCAAACCGAGGACTACGCGCGCGGGGTGCTGAAATCCGGTGCCGTCGGCCAGACGAGCCCGGAGGACATCGAGCGGCACGTCGCGCTGCGCATGCAACGCCAGCAACTGCTCACCCGTCCCGATGCCCCCCGCTTCTGGGTGGTGATGGACGAGACCGCCCTGCGCCGCCCGGTCGGCGGCCCGGAGGTGATGCGTGCGCAGATCGACAAGTTGCTCGACGCCACGAAGCTGCCCCATGTGACGCTCCAGGTCGCCCCGTTCGCCAACGGGCCGCACCCGGGGACGTACGGGCCCTTCGTGCTGTTCCGATTTGCCATGTCAGAACTGCCGGACATGGTCTACAGCGAGTACCTGACCGGCGCCGTCTACCTCGACGCGCGCACCGAGGTGGCGACCCACCTGGAGGTCATGGACCGCATGGCGGCGCAGGCCGCTACGGCACAACGCACGAAGGAGATCCTCCGGGATCTCCGCAAGGAGCTGTGAATGGATCGCATCAAGCCGCGCGGACACGTCTACAACGGCATGCCCGCGCGGGAGCTGGGCAGCGAGGGGTGGCACAAGCCCTGGAGCGGCGGCAACGGCGGCAACTGCCTGGAGGCCATGAAGCTGGCCGACGGACGGATCGCCCTGCGCCAGTCGACCGACCCGGACGGGCCGGCCCTGATCTACACCACGGCCGAGATGACCGCGTTCATAGAGGGCGCCAAGGCGGGGGAGGCCGATTTCCTGCTGTCCTGACGCCGACGTGTGTTGTTTCTCAGTCAACTTCCTTACTGCTAAGCGCACTTGACGAACACAAACCATCGCGTCCTACGCTTGCGGAGTCCTGCATGACAGGGCAGGACCCGACGGCCATCGAGATCGACACCGGCAAGCCGCATCCGGCGCGGATGTACGACTGGTATCTCGGCGGCAAGGACAACTACCCCGTCGACGAGGCGATGGGCCGGCGGATGCCGGCCCTCGACCGGTGATGGCCTGGGTCAGCCGCGCGTTCATGCACCGCGCCACGCGCCGGCTGGCCCAGCGGGGCGTACGGCAGTTCCTGGACATCGGCACCGGCATACCCACCGAGCCGAACCTGCACCAGGTCGCCTAGCGGATCACGCCCGACGCCCGCGTCGTCTACTGCGACAACGACCCGATCGTGCCGGCCCACGCGGCGGCCCTGCTGCGCGGCGCCCCGCAGGGCGTCACCGAGTACCTACAGGCCGATGTCCGCGACCCGGACGCGATCATCGAGGGCGCCCGGCGCATCCTGGACCTGGACCGGCCGGTCGCTCTCTCCCTGGTCGCCCTGCTCCACTTCATCCCCGACGAGGACGGCGCGCACGCCCTCGTCTCCCGGCTGCTGTCCGCCCCGCCGTCCGGCAGCTACCTGATGGCGACCCACGCCACGGCCGACTTCACGCCCGAGGAGTCGGCGGCGGCCGGGAAACTGAAGGCCGCCGGCGTCACCCTCGCCCTGCGTTCCCCTGAGGAGTTCGCCCGCTTCTTCTCCGGCCTCGACCTGGTCGACCCCGGCGTCGAGATCGTCCACAAGTGGCACCCCGACCTGGGCGAACCGGTCCCGCGCCAGGACGACGGCGTCATCCCGGGGTACGGGGCGGTGGCACGCAAGCCATAGGCCGGCATCCCCGCCCCGGCTTCCCTTGGGCGAGTCCCTGCCCTGTCCTGGCTTCCCGGGCAATTCCTGCCCCGCCGCGGTTTCCCGGGGCGATCCGTGCCTCACCCCGGCGGCAGCACCCCGCACAGTGCCTCCAGTGCGGCCCCGTAGGCGTGTTCGGCCGGGGCCGCGTATCCCACCACCAGACCGTCGCCGGCATCCGTCGAACTCCGCGGATGCCGGAACGCGGCGAGACCGTCGAGGGCGACACCCCGCCACACGGCGGCCCGCACCGTCGACCGCTCCGTGCCGGGCGGCAGCCGCAGCACCGCGTGCAGACCGGCCGCGATCCCCGCCACCTCGATGTGCGGCGCCTGCGCGGCGAGCGCGGCGAGGAGCCGGTCCCGCCTCCGCCGGTACCGCTGCCGCATACGCCGCACATGACGGTCGTACGACCCACAGGCGACGAAGTCCGCGAGGGCGAGCTGGTCCGGCACGCTCGCCCACCCCTCCCGCTCGCCCTTCGCCGCCAGCACCGCTTCCACATACCGTCGCGGCAGGACCATCCAGCCCAGCCGCAGCGCCGGCGACAGGCTCTTGCTGACCGACCCGATGTGGATCACCCGCTCAGGATCGAGCCCCTGGAGCGCGCCGACGGGCCGGCGGTCGTACCGGAACTCGCCGTCGTAGTCGTCCTCCAGCACCACCGCCCCCCGCGCGCGTGCCCAGCCGATCACCGCCGCCCGGCGCTCCGGGTGCAGCGGGCCGCCGGTCGGGAACTGGTGCGCGGGCGTCAGCAGCACCGCCCGCTCGCGCCCGAGCGCGTCCACCCGCGCCCCGTGCTCGTCCAGCGGCAGCGGTACGGTGCGCACGCCGGCCGCCGCGAGCAGTTCCCGGTGGAACCCCAGCCCGTACGCCTCCACGCCCAGCGGACCGCGCAGCACCCCGCCCGCGCCCGGTGCGTCCTGGACGCCCCGGCCGAAGAGAAGCCGCAGCGCGTGCGCGAAACCGGAGCAGATCACGATCCGGTCCGGCTCGGTCCGCACCCCACGCGCGCGAGCCAGATACTCCGCCAGGGTCTCGCGCAGCTCGCGGCGCCCGGCGGGATCGCCCGGCCCGAACGCCTCGTTCGGCGCCGCCTGGAGCGCCCGGCGGTACGAGGCCGCCCACGCCGCGCGCGGAAAGGCCGACGCGTCCGGCGCCCCCTGCCGCAGGTCGTGCACCGGCCCCGCGCGCGAAGGTGCCTCGACGGGCGTTCGTACGGTGTCACGCAGCGGCTCGGCCCGCTCCGCCACCCGCGTCCCGGAACCCTGCCGGGCGGTCAGCCAGCCCTCCGCGACCAGCTCGGCGTACGCGTCGGCCACTGTGTTGCGGGCCACCCCCAGGTCCGCGGCGAGCGACCGGTACGGCGGCAACCGGGTGCCCGGCGCCAGCCGCCCGTCGCGCACGGCCTCGCGCAGTGCCCTGGTCAGCGCCGCCCGCCGACCCCCCGGCCCCGACAGCTCCAGGTGCAGGTCCGCACCGATGCGCTCCGCGGAATTGACCCACGATTCCGTCATGGAAATGCACCCTACAGTCGGTCTTTCCGGCCCCTAGGTTGAAGCCATGACGACGACGAACACGACCGCCGCGACCGCCGCCACCACCTCCACCGTCGACCTCCAGGACGGCATCGCCACGGCCGAGGCCGCCCGGACCCGCCTGGACTTCGCGAAGGCCGCCCCGAAGGTGTTCCGGGCGATCGTCGGCTTCGACACCGCCGCCCGCCAGGGCCTCGACCCGGCGCTGGTCGAACTGATCCAGATCCGCGCCTCCCATCTCAACCACTGCGCCTACTGCCTGCACATGCACACCAACGACGCCCGCAAGGCCGGCGAGAGAGAGGACCGCCTCCACATGGTCGCCGTCTGGCGCGAGGCCCGGCACTTCTTCACCCCGAAGGAACAAGCCGCCCTCGCTCTGACGGAGGCGGTGACCCTGGTCGCCGACGGCGGCGTTCCCGACACCGTCTACGCCGAGGCCGCCGCCCACTTCGACGACCAGGAACTGGCCCACGTCCTCTCCCTGATCCTCACGATCAACACGTGGAACCGCGTGGCCCTGGCCACCGGCAAGGTCGCGGGCACGGACGAACGCGCCGCCGGCTGAGGACGACCGCCACCGCTCCCCGGCCGCCCCCGTTGCCGTCCGCCTCCCTGACGGGGTATCAGACCACCATCGGCCGGTCCGTGGGCCGGATCGGGGACGGCAGCCGGGAACTCCCCGTCAGATAGTGGTCCACGGCCGCCGCGACCGCCCGCCCCTCCGCTATCGCCCACACGATGAGCGACTGCCCGCGCGCCGCGTCTCCCGCTGCGAACACCCCTGGGGCGTTGGTCGCGAAACCGTCGTCCCGGGCGATCGTGCCACGCGGCTGCAACGCCAGCCCCAACTGCTCGATCAGACCGTCCTTCTGGTCCGGCCCGGAGAACCCGAGGGCGAGCAGCACCAGGTCGGCGGGGAGCGTCCGCTCGGTCCCCGGCACCGGAAGCCGCTGCTCGTCCACCTCCACCAGATGCAGTGACCGCACATTCCCCCTCGCGTCTCCGGTGAAGCGGAGCGTGGACGCCGCGAACAACCGCGCGTCCGCGTCCGCCGCCGGTGCCGTACGCAGCTCCCGCGCCTCCTCGTGCGCGGCCGACAGCCGGTAGACCTTCGGGTACGTCGGCCACGGCTCGGCGTCCTCGTCGCGCTCCGCACCCGGCTGTGCGTAGATGTCCAGCTGGGTCACGGACGCGGCCCCCTCGCGCACCGCGGTACCCAGACAGTCCGCCCCGGTGTCCCCACCGCCGACGATCACGACGTGCTTGCCGGCGGCCGACAGCGGCGATACCTCCAGATCCCCCTCACACACCCGATTGGCCAGCGGCAGGTATTCCATCGCCTGGTGTATCCCGTTCAACGCCCGGCCCGGCACCGGAAGTTCCCGCCACGCCGTCGCACCCGTGGCGATCACCACCGCGTCGTACCGGGACCGCAGCTCGGCCGCCGGGACGTCCCGGCCGACCGCCGTCGACGTACGGAACTTCGTCCCCTCGGCCCGCATCTGCTCGATCCGCCGCTCCAGATGCCGCTTCTCCATCTTGAACTCGGGGATGCCGTACCGCATCAGCCCGCCGATCCGGTCGTCCTTCTCGTACACCGCCACCGTGTGTCCCGCCCGGGTCAGCTGCTGCGCCGCGGCCAGCCCGGTGGGCCCGGAGCCGATGACGGCGACCGTCTTCCCGGACAGCCGCTCGGGCGGCCGGGGCGGCGTGAAACCCTCCTCCCACGCCCGGTCGGCGATCGCGCACTCGACGTTCTTGATGGTCACGGCCGGCTGGTTGATCGCCAGCACGCACCCCGCCTCACACGGCGCCGGACACAGCCGCCCGGTGAACTCCGGGAAGTTGTTCGTGGCGTGCAGCCGGTCGCTCGCCGACCGCCAGTCCTCCCGCGCGACCAGGTCGTTCCACTCGGGGATGAGATTGCCCAGTGGGCAGGCCTGGTGGCAGAACGGGATGCCGCAGTCCATGCAGCGGTCGGCCTGCTTGCTGATGATGGGCAGCAGCGCGCCCGGGACGTACACCTCGTCCCAGTCCCGCACCCGCTGCTCGACGGGCCGCCGCGGCCACTCCTGGCGCGGCGTGGTCATGAACCCCTTGGGATCGGCCATGGCGTCTTCCTCGCGTACGGGCACCGGAGGCACCGGGTGTACGAAGGGCCGTGCGTCATCGGGCGGCACTCTTCCGGCCACGATACGTCTCCGCCGACGCCCGCGCAGAGTGGCGGACAGCGCTTTCTCCCGGGGCCGCGCCGCGGGGACGGCTCAGGCGAGGGCCACTATGTAGACCAAGGCCGCCGCGGCGGAGGCGACCGTCCGGACGTGGTTCCAGAACGTCCACTCGCGCACATACGCCGGCCAGTACACCGCGGCCTCCGGCGCCCCCGGCGTGAGCCGGGCCAGCCGGTCGTTGCGGGGCACGTTCGCCACGATCGTCAGCCCGAACGAGCCGACCAGGTACAGCGCGCTGCCCAGCAGCAGCTCCACCTTCCCCTCCTCCGGCCACACCACGAACGTCACCACCGCGATCAGCGCGCTCAACGCCGCCGATCCGGCGAACACGGTCATGAAGGCCGGCCGTACCGCCGCGACGTTGATCGCGTTCATCGCCGCCACGCCCTGCGCGGGCGGCAGCGCCGCGAGCCCCCGCATCACGAAGGTCGAGAACCCGCAGAAGACACCGGCCACCAGACCGGTCCCGAGAATGCCCAGCACGACCAGCACGAAGAACGGCCCGCCGATCATCCCCACACCCCCCATCCTTCCCACCCGGACCACCGCCCGGCACCGACAACACCTTCACGCACCACCGCACCCCCTTACCTGCGACAACGTCCTGGCTGCTCGCCCAGCTCCCACGCCCTCCGTAGCACCCCCGCAGCCGGCAACCATGCCGCTGGGGCGGCGCCGATCGAGCGGTGGCTGCCGACCCCGCGGAGCCGCGGGCGGCCATGGCCCGCAGTCGCGGGCAGCGTGCCGCTGGGGCCGCACGGGAGGCGCTGGAGGTACACCCCCTCTTGGGGCACACCCTCTGGCGAGGGCAAGCGTTGCTGGCCCCAGCCGAGGCCTGCGGTCGCACCCGCTCCTGCGGACGCCCCGAGCCCTCGCTCACGCACGCCCCGGCCGACCATCCCGTCCGCGTTCACCCCCACCCCCTTCCTCAACCCACGTCCTCCTTCCCAACGCCCTGCCACGCCCGCAGCACGCTCTGCACGGTCCCCGCGATCCGGCGCCGCGCCTCATACCGTGGTACCCCGCTCATCAAGAGCTGGTCGTACGCCGTGTTCCCATGCCGTACGCCCGCCACGACCGCCGAGATCACCGCCCCTTCGGTCAACGCCCGCCCGGCCGCGCTGCGACCCACCCGCCCACTGCCCCGCACCGACGCGTGGGCCGCGATGGCGCGGGCCCGCTCGACCGGGCAACCGGGGAACAGCCGGAGGATCTCGGCCGCGAACGCCGCCGCGAACCGTTCGTCCTCCGCCACCCGGCGCCGCGCGTCCCGCGCCCGCCGCCGACGCCGGGCCTCCGCGTCCGCCAGACAGCGGGTCTCGGCCCGGGCCAGCGCGGCCTCCTCCACGAGCACGCCCTGGCGTTCGTAGCGGCTCTTGCGCCGGTTGAACCGCACGACCACCACCGACAGCGTGCTCTCCTCCCGCGACCTGCGGGTCAGGGCCGTGTCGCCGCGCGGCAGGAACACCAGGTGGCCGAGGTCGGCGCAGTCCAGGCAGCGCGGCGCCCCGTCCTCCAGCACCAGCAGCGACAGCGGACCGCGCCGGCAACCGGCACACCGCTTGCGCTTCAGCGGCTGGATGACGACAAGCCGACCGGGGGAGTGGGGAGTCGCGGGAAGCGCCATACGCGGTACTTTCCCCGTCCCCGCCCACGCCTCCCACGCCCGCCTACGCCGTTTCCCGTCCGCCAGTTACCTGCTCCGTCCCTCCTCCTGTGTCACCGCCTGTACTTCCCCGTACGTTCTCCTCTCTCTTCGTCCCTCCGCCCCAACTACCCCTTCTCGTAGTGGAAGTTGGACACCGGCACCCGCGTACGGCGCCGCACCGGGCGTTCGATCTCGTCGACCACCGCCACCGCGAGATCCGCGTACGACAGCCATGGCTCAGGACCGTCGCCGGGCAGCCGCTCCCCGCGATGCGGTACCGCCCCGTCCGGGCACCGCCGTGACCCAGGTGCCCGGCGGGCGTCGGCATCACCCGGTCGACGGGGCCGTCCCCGCGCTCCCGCAGCCGGTGCAGGCCGGCCGTGTGCGCCAGCGCGAACGGCCGGGTTTCCGTCGGGAACGCGCCTGGGGCGTCCATCACCGGCCGCCTGTCCATGCCGAGCAGGTTCGCCCCTGGTTCCACCGCCACGAGCCGACCCACACCGGCCACGGCGAGTCCGTCGAGCAGCGCGTCCGCCGCCTTGACGAAGAACCCGTGGTCGAGCGTGTCGAGCCCTTGCTCCGGCCCGCTGAACGGCGAGACGGCGTGCACGGCTCCGGTGTGACCGGCAGCGGTTCCGGCGACGGATCGGGGATCGGTGACATCGCCCCGTACGACCGTGACATCCTCCGCTCCCAGATGCGGATACCCCGCCGCATCCCGCACCACGGCCGTCGCCGCATACCCACGCGCACGCACCTCGGTCGTCACCGCCCGGCCGGCCTGGCCCGCCCCGGCCCGGCCCGGCCCCCGGCACGGAAGACCACGATCCCGTTCATCCCAACCTCCCGGTCCTGCGCGGTCGCCCGCGATCGGGCCAGGACGTCGCGGACCGGACCCCCGGTTACCGCAACGGCACCCACCTCCCCGCCCTGCTCGCGGCCCGCCGCGCGGCCGGACAGCCCGCCTGACGCCGCCGGCACTCGCGCCGCCCTTGTCCGCCACCCGGCATCATGGGCCTGTGCGACTCGAAGCGATCACCTGGGAGCGGCTGGCCGAGCGGCTCGCCGACCGGCTGGCCGGGGCGGAGCCGGCCGACGGCGCGGCCTGGCAGCGCGTCGGCTTCGACGGGGCCCCGGCCGCCCGTCCGGGAGACCTCGCCGCGCGTGTCGGCGAGGCACTGCGGGTGCGCGGCCGGCCCTCGCTCGTGATCGGCACCGAAGGCTTCCTGCGCCCGGCCTCGCTCCGCCTGGAGCACGGGCGGCGGGACGCGGAGTCGTACTACGACGGATGGTTCGACACGGGCGCCCTGTGGCGGGAGGTCTTCGGGCCGCTCGACCCCGGAGGCAGCGGGCGGATCCTGCCCGACCTGTGGGACCCGGCCACGGACCGGGCCACCCGCAGCCCCTACGTCCAACTCCCGCCCGGCGGCATCCTGTTGCTCCACGGCCCCCTCCTGCTGCGCCACTGGTTCCCCTTCGATCTGACCGTGCACCTCCTCCTCTCCCCGGGCGCCTTCCGACGCCGTACACCCGAGGCCGACCACTGGACCCTCCCCGCCTTCGAGCGCTACGAGGCCGAGACCGACCTGGCCGGGACGGCGGACGTCCTGGTACGAGCCGACGACCCCCGCCACCCCGCCTGGAGCGGCTGATCCGAAGGCGCCGCCCGCAGATCCGTCCGGTGAGGCGCCCTCCTCCCCGTCGGCGCCCCGCGCAACTCCGTCGTCTGATCGAACGCGAGGGCCACAGCGTGTTCTTCTCGTCCGTCGGCCGCCGTCAGAAGGGGCGCGACCTCCGCCGCGACCCGCGTATCAGCCGCTCCGTCTTCGACCCGGCGAACCCCTGTCACTCGGCCGAGATCCGGGGCGTCGCCGAGATCTGCCGGACGAGGACAAGCGGCTCCCGTACCTTCTCGCCCTGACCGGGCCCAGCCGGGGTGCCCACGCGGCCATCGGGAACCGGCACCTCGCAGCCCGGTCCCGCGGCTCGGCCCTGCGGCCCCGGTCCCCGCGGCCCCGCCGCTCAGAGCCAGCCGTTGCGCCGGAAGCCCCGGTACACCGCCAGACACGCCCCCGCCGTCACGGCCATGATCAGTGGGTAGCCGAACCGCCAGTGCAGCTCCGGCATGTGCTCGAAGTTCATGCCGTACACACCGCACACCATCGTCGGCACGGCGACCACCGCGGCCCAGGCCGTGATCTTCCGCATGTCCTCGTTCTGCGCCACCGTCACCTGCGCGAGATGCGCTTGGAGGATGGAGTTGAGCAGCTCGTCGAACGCGGCGATCTGTTCCTTGGCCCGGATCAAGTGGTCGAGCACATCCCGGAAGTAGGTCTGTATCTCCGGCCCGACGACCCGTATCGGCCGGGTCGCCAGTTCCTCCACCGGGCGGCCCAAAGGCACCACCGCCCGCTTCAGCTCCAGCAGTTCACGCTTCATCTGGTAGATGCGGCCCGCGTCCAGACGCGCGCCGTTCTCCGAGAACACGTCCGTCTCGACCTGGTCGATGTCGGCCTGGACCGCGTCCGTGACGCTGAGATAGTCGTCGACCACATGGTCGGCGATCGCGTGCAGCACCGCCGCCGGCCCCTTGGCCAGCTGGTGCGGGTCCGCCTCCAGCTCCTCGCGCAACGGCCCCAATGAGCCGTGCCGGCCGTGCCGCACCGTGATCACGAAGTCCTCGCCGACGAACACCATGATCTCGCCGGTGTCCACCACCTCGCTGGTCGCCGTCAGCTGCTCGTGCTCCACGTAACAGACCGTCTTGAACACCGCGAAGAGCGTGTCCCCGTAATGCTCCAGCTTCGGCCGCTGGTGTGCCTCGACCGCGTCCTCCACCGCCAGCGGATGCAGGTCGAACAGCTCGGCGATGCCGGCGAACTCACGGTCCGTCGGCTCGTGCAACCCCAGCCAGACGAAGCCCTCGCCGGTCTTGCGTACCAGCCGTACGGCATCCACCAGGTCGGCGCACCCCGGCACGCGCACGCCGTCCTGATACGTCACGCACTTCACCACCGACGAGCCCAGCGGCGACCTGGCGGGATGGCTCAGGTCCACGCGCGGCCGGCGCCGGGCCAACCGCGCCACCTTGCGCAGGCCGCCGACCCTGCCCAGCCCCGTGACCTTCCGCAGATTCCCTGCCATGGACATCTGGATCTCCTCGTGTGGATCTCCTCGCCTGACGCTCTCGCGCCTTGCCCGGCAAGTCTGCCAGTCCCCGGCGAAGTGCGGGCAAGCCTGTGGGAACAGGGAGTTCCGCTTTGTTCCCGCCTGTGGACAAAGGGGCGACCGAGCCGGACGGGGCCGGCTGGGCTGGGATGATCGGAGCATGGCGCGCTCCGACGGATACCTCCTGGACAACCGGCAGAACGAGGCGGGCGAACGCTTCGACGCCTTCACCGCCCTCTTCGACCCCACGACCTTCCGGCACCTCGAAGGACTCGGCATCGGCCCCGGCTGGCGGTGCTGGGAAGTGGGGGCCGGCGGCCCCTCCGTCGCGTCCTGGCTCGCCGAGAAGGTGGGGCCGGCCGGTCAGGTCGTCGCCACCGACATCGACACCTCCCGGCTCACCGCCGCGGCCCGCCCGCCGGTGGAGATCCGCGTCCACGACGTGGGCGCCGAGGAGCCGCCGGGGGAGGGCTTCGACCTGGTCCACGCCCGGCTCGTCCTCGTGCACGTACCCGACCGGGAACGGGCGCTGCGGAACATGATCCGATCCCTGCGGCCCGGCGGACGCCTGCTGATCGAGGACGCCGACCCCGCCCTCCAGCCCCTGACCTGCCCCGACGAGTACGGCCCCGAGCAGCGGCTCGCCAACCGGCTGCGCCGAGGCTTCCGCGAGCTGCTCGCAGACCGCGGCGCCGACCTGTCCTACGGCCGCAAACTCCCGCGCCTGCTCCGCGAGGCCGGACTACACGATGTGGAGGCCGACGCGTACTTCCCCGTGGCCTCGCCCGCCTGCACCGCCCTGGAGACCGCGACGGTCCGGCAGATCCGTGCCCGGCTCGTCGCCGCCGGCCTGGCCACCGACGCGGAGATCGACCAGCACCTGGCCAACGTGGAGACCGGCACGATGGACCTGACCACCGCGCCGATGATCTCGGCGTGGGGACGCAAGGGGTAGCCGGCGGCAGCGGGGCACTCGGGGCTGCCGGAGCGTTTCAGCGGCAGGCGGCTCCACGCGCCTGCCGGGCCGTTTCAGCGTCCGGCGGCCTCACGCGCCTGCCGGACCGTTTCATCGGCGGGCGGCTCCACAGGCCCTGCTGAAGTCGCCCGCCGGCAGGGCCCCGACGTCCGGCAGAGGGCGTGACCGGGCGCCGTTCGCAAGTCCCGCCAACACCTGGCGGAGGCGGCCCACTGTTCGCGCGCCCCGACACCTGGCGGCGACTGTTCGCGCGCCCCGACACCTGGCGGAGGCGGCCCACCGTTCGCACGCCCCGACACCTGGCGGAAGCGGCCGGCATGTCCCCGTCCGCCTAACCCCCGTCGCTCGGAAGCGGTGGTCTGCCGCCCACCTGTCCCACCGCCTCCGCACCCGCCCGGCAACCCCGTGCCGCCGCTTCCTCCGGCGCCGCGCCCGCGAGCACGGCGGCCAGGAACGCTCCGGTGAAGGCGTCACCCGCGCCCGTGGTGTCCCGGGGCTCCACCGGCACGGCCGGAACCCGGGCCGGCGCTGTGCCGGAACGGGCCACGAGCGCCCCGTCCGCACCCGCCTTGGCCACCACCAGCGGCACGAGACGGCTCAGCTTCGCCGCCGCGTCCGCCGGATCCGGCAGCCCCGTCAGCAGACATGCCTCGTCCCGGCTGGGCAGCAGCACGTCCAGCCCCTCGGCGAACGCCAGGAAGCGGTCCACCCCCAGCTCGACCAGGAAGCCGGCCGAGGCGGGGTCCAGGCTGACCGGCACACCACGCGCGCGTGCCGCCGCGAGCGCCGTCTCCGCGAGCGCCCTGCTCGACTCCGTGAACAGCAGGTAGCCCGACAGATGCAGCCGGGCCACCCCGTCGAGCAGCGCGTCCGACCAGTCGGCGGGGCCGAGCCGCAGGGATGCCCCGCTGTCCGTCAGGAACGTCCGCTCGGCCGCCGCACCCGTGTCGACGAGGCAGATCACGGTCCCGGTCGCCGCCTCCCGGTCCACCACGAGCCGGGGCCGCACCCCGGCCGCGACCAGCTCGCGCTCGTGCCACGCGGCGGCGTCGGCGCCCACCCGCCCCAGCAGCCCTACGTCCGCGCAGCCCGTGTGGGCGGCCCAGCACGCCACATTGGCGCCCGCGCCACCCGGCAGCCTCCGGATCACGGCGGCCGTGTCGGTGCCGGCCGCGAGCGGGCCCCGATGCCGGGCGATGACGTCCGTGACCACGTCGCCGACGACCAACAGCGCGCCGCTGCGGCCCGCGGTCACCCCCTGGCCCACGCCGTGGCGATCCGCGCCGCGAGCCGGACGTTGCCGCGCACCGCCGCCAGGTTGGCGCTCAGCGAGGCACCGTCCGTGTGCCGGACCAGGTGGTCCAGCAGGAACGGGGTCACCGCCTGCCCGGTGACACCCTGCTCCGCGCAGGCGCGCAGCGCGTCGGCGAGCACACGCGCGTGCAGCTCGGGATCGAGCTGTTCCGCCTCCGGGACGGGTTGGGCGACGATCAGCGCCGACTCCGGCGCGTCCAGTGCGTCCTGGGCGCGCATGACGGCGGCGACCTGCTCCGGGGTGTCCAGCGTCCAGTCGACCGGATGCCCCGAGTCCGACAGATAGAAGCCGGGGAACCGGTCCGTGCCGTACCCGGCGACGGCAACGCCCAGTGTCTCCAGCCGTTGCAGCGTCGCCGGTACGTCCAGGATCGACTTCACGCCCGCGCACACCACCGTGATCCGGGTCCGCGCCAGCAGCCCCAGGTCGGCCGACTCGTCCTGGGTCACGGTCCACTCCCGGTGCACCCCGCCCAGCCCACCGGTGGCGAACACCCGTACCCCGGCGAGGGAGGCCAGCTGCGCCGTCGCCGACACGGTGGTCGCCCCGCTCGCCCCCACCGCCACGGCCAGCGGCAGGTCACGATGGCCCAGCTTGCGGATGCCGTCCTCGTTCGCGACCCGCTCCAGCTGGTCCTTGTCCAGGCCGACCCGGGGCCGCCCGTCGAGCACGGCGATGGTCGCCGGCACGGCGCCCTCCCGCCGCACCGCTTCCTCCAGCTCCAGCGCCACCTGCATGTTGCGCGGACGAGGCAGGCCGTGCGCGATGATCGTGGACTCCAGAGCCACCACCGGCCGCCGCGCGTCGATCGCCTCCCGGACTTCTTCCGACACCACCAGCACCACGTGCCCGCCTCCTGTCCGTCGGTCCTTCCTAGTCTCTGGCGGGCGCCGGCCCCGGATAAACGCTTGTGACCCGTCGTGGAGGCCACCAGCCTGGTGCCCATGAGGAACAACACCACGCGCCTCGACCACGTCGTCCTGTGGGTGGCCGACCCGGTCGCCGCGGCAGCCTTCTACGAGACGGCCGTCGGCCTGACGCCGGTCAGGGTCGCCGAGTTCGCGGAGGGCAAGGCGGCCTTCCCCTCCGTACGCGTCAACGAGGACACCATCCTCGACCTCGCCCCGCACCGCTTCGCCGATCAGATGAGGATGCTGCCCGGTTCCGCCGACAGCGCGGGCCACCCCGTCAACCACGTCTGTCTGTCGCTGCCGGCCGAGGCCTTCGACGCGCTGCGCGCCCGCCTGGAGGAGCACGGTGTCCCCGTGTCGGGCATTGACCACGGCCTGTCCGGGGCCCGCGGCAACGCCACGCGCAGCTTCTACTTCCGCGACCCGGACGGCAACATCTTCGAGGCCCGCCACTACGACGACTAGCCGCGCCCCGGACCGGTCAGAACAGCGGCTCCGGCAGCACGCCCTCCAGGGCGAGCAGCTTCCGCTTGGTCTCCAGCCCACCCCCGAAACCGCCGATGCCGCCACCGCTCTCCACCACCCGGTGACAGGGCACGACCACCGGCAGCGGATTGGCGCCCATCGCCACGCCGACCGCCTGCGCACCGCCGGGCTGGCCGACCCGGCCCGCCAGATCGCCGTACCCCACCACGGAGCCGTACGGCACACCGGAGGCCAGTTCGCGCAGGACCTGCCGGTTGAAACCGGAGATCAGCGACCAGTCCAGCGGCAGGTCGAAGTCGTGCCGCCGCCCCGCGAAGTACGCCCGCAGCTGGCGTATCGCCTCGGCCAGCAGCGGCGAGTCCGGATCCTCGACGGGCTCGGAACCCAGCCGTGCGGCCAGCCGCTCCAGCGCCCGGTCGCGCACCGCGTCCGAGGCGTGGAAGACGACGTTGACCAGGCCGTCGCGGGTCGCCGCCAGCATCAGCGGGCCGATGTCCGTCGCGACGACGGCCCACACGACCCGTTGCTCACCCTGCCCATGGCTGTCCATGCGCCTACCGTACGACCCACCACTGACAACGCCCGCCCGGCTCAGTCCGAACCCAGCGCCGCCCGCACCACGTCGGGCTTGTTGGTGATGATCCCGTCGACTCCGTAACCGGCGACTTCGCGGGCGGTGGCCGCGTCGTCCACCGTCCAGGCCAAGAGCTCCAGCGACCGGCCGTGCGGTCCGGCCAAGGCGTGCACGGAGGCGACGTACCCCTGGGAGAGTGACCCGTACGAGGGATTGATCAGATCTGTGAAGCGCGTGAACCGGTGCAGCTCCGCCACGGTGGGCGTACCGAGGTAGCCGGTGATGACCGCCGGCTTCAGCTCGTGCACGGTCCGCACGCTGTCGGCGCTGAAGCTCTGCACGATCAGCCGCCCCAGGTGCCCGCCGTCCAGCCAGCCCTCGTTGTCGAGGAGCTTCAGCGTCTGCTGCTCGATGCCCGGGTACAGCTCCGGATTCTTGATCTCAAGGAGGAGTTTCTCGTGGTTGTGTTCGATCCGGCGCATGTACTCCTTCAGCGTCGGCACGCGCGCGCCCGCGTACGCGGGGGAGAACCAGCTGCCCGCGTCCAGCCGGGCGATCTCGGCGGCGGTGAAGTCCCGCACCTTCCACGGCGCCCGGTCGGGGAAGACCTCCTCGACGTCGGTGGTGCGCCGCAAGGTGTCGTCGTGCAGGACGACCAGCTCGCCGTCCTTGGTGCGCTGGACGTCGTTCTCGACCCAGGAGAAGCCCAGTTCGGCGGCCTTGTCGACGGCGGCCAGCGTGTTCTCGGGTGCGTAGGTGGAGGCGCCGCGGTGGGCGATCACCACGGGCATGCCGTGCTCGCCCGCCCGGGCATCGGACGTGGGGCTCAGCAGGGCGATCACCGTCCCCAGGGCCGCGGCGACCGGGGCGGCGACTACGCGCGCGTACATGCGTACTCCTCGCATCGAGCGGATACGGACAGCAACAGACTGACAGCATCGAGTCAACGCCACTCGGCGCACGGCGGCCACACATTGAATGGAGTTGTCCAAGTCCGCACACCGGTGCCGCACAACTGCGGCAAGGCCGTGTTTCTTTGCCGGAAAATCGTTCGACCCTTCCGGTGGGGGTCATACTCTCTGCGACAACCCTGACCGCCCGTGCGGTCCTGGGACGGGGCGTATTCGGGTTTTTCCGGGACAGAAGAAGGCGGGAAGGGCAGCCGCGGATGCAAGGCACGGTCGACGGATTCAGCTACGGGGCCGTCACCCCGTTGGTGGCCTACCTGATGGCGTGCCTCGGTGGCGCCCTCGGCCTGCGCTGCACCACACGATCCCTGCTGGTCACGCACGCACGGCGGCCCGCCTGGCTGGCCCTCGGCTCGGCGGCGATCGGCTCCGGCATCTGGACCATGCACTTCGTCGCCATGATGGGCTTCAGCATCAAGGAGGCACCGCTCCACTACGACAAGCCGATGACCTATGCGAGCCTCGGTCTCGCCATCGTCATGGTCGGCGTCGGGATCTTCATCGTCGGCTACCGGGGCGCCACCGGTACCCCCCTCTTCACGGGCGGCACGATCACCGGTCTGGGCGTCGCCTCGATGCACTACCTCGGTATGGCGGGCGTCCGCTTCCACGGACGGTTCACCTACAACACGTTCACCGTCGCCGCCTCCGTCGTCATAGCGGTGGTGGCCGCCACCACCGCCCTGTGGGCCGCCGGACAGGTGCGGGGCTTCCTGTGGAGCGTCGGCGCGAGCCTCGTCATGGGGCTCGCGGTCAGCGGTATGCACTACACCGGCATGGCCGCGCTGAGCGTCCACCTCGACGGCCCCTCCCACACCGCCGGGGGCGTGCCCGCCGCGTCCGTGCTGGCGCCCATGCTGATCGGCCCGCTCGCCTTCCTGCTCCTCGCGGGCGCCGTCGTGATCTTCGACCCGCTGATGGTCACGGGCCGCCCCGACTGGCGGCCCGTCGAGCAGAAACCGGGCGTCCCGGCCACCGCCGTCGCCTCCCACACCGAACGCCGCCCCACCGATCACGACGGGCGCCGGCCCGTGCGCCGAACCGAGCACCACGCCTCCCGGACCCCGCAGAACCGCTGATCGGAGCCGGTTGTCAGTGCGGGGTCGTACGGTTGATGTCATGCGGCCCGTTTCCCACATCGAACGCACGGTGGCGCCCTTCGAGGTCGTCAGCCCCTACCAGCCCAGCGGCGACCAGCCGGCGGCCATCGCCGAGCTGGCCAAGCGCATCGAGGCCGGCGAGAAGGACGTCGTCCTCCTGGGCGCGACCGGCACCGGCAAGTCCGCCACCACCGCGTGGATGATCGAGAAGCTCCAGCGCCCCACGCTCGTGATGGCGCCGAACAAGACGCTGGCCGCCCAGCTGGCCAACGAGTTCCGCGAGCTGCTGCCGAACAACGCCGTCGAGTACTTCGTCTCGTACTACGACTACTACCAGCCCGAGGCGTACGTCCCGCAGTCGGACACCTACATCGAGAAGGACTCCTCGATCAACGAGGAGGTCGAGCGCCTGCGCCACTCGGCCACCAACTCGCTGCTCACCCGCCGCGACGTCGTCGTGGTCGCCTCGGTGTCCTGCATCTACGGCCTCGGTACTCCGCAGGAGTACGTGGACCGCATGGTCACCCTCAGGGTCGGCGACGAGATCGACCGGGACGAGCTGCTGCGCCGCTTCGTCGACATCCAGTACACGCGCAACGACATGGCGTTCACCCGCGGCACCTTCCGGGTCCGCGGAGACACCATCGAGATCTTCCCGGTCTACGAGGAGCTGGCCGTCCGCATCGAGATGTTCGGCGACGAGATCGAGGCGCTGTCCACGCTGCACCCGCTCACCGGCGAGATCATCAGCGACGACCAGCAGCTCTACGTCTTCCCCGCCTCCCACTACGTCGCCGGCCCCGAGCGCATGGAGCGGGCCGTCAACGACATCGAGAAGGAGCTGGGGGAGCGCCTGGCCGAGCTGGAGAAGCAGGGCAAGCTCCTGGAGGCCCAGCGCCTGCGGATGCGCACCACCTACGACATCGAGATGCTCCGCCAGATCGGTACCTGCTCCGGCGTGGAGAACTACTCGATGCACTTCGACGGCCGCTCGCCCGGCTCCCCGCCCAACACGCTGCTGGACTACTTCCCGGACGACTTCCTGCTCGTCATCGACGAGTCGCACGTCACCGTCCCGCAGATCGGCGCGATGTACGAGGGCGACGCCTCCCGCAAGCGCACCCTCGTGGACCACGGCTTCCGCCTGCCCTCCGCCCTGGACAACCGGCCGCTGAAGTGGGAGGAGTTCCAGGAGCGCATCGGGCAGACCGTCTACCTGTCGGCCACCCCGGGCCCCTACGAGCTGTCGCGCTCGGACGGCTTCGTGGAGCAGATCATCCGCCCGACCGGCCTGGTCGACCCGGAGGTCGTGGTCAAGCCCACCGAGGGCCAGATCGACGACCTGGTGCACGAGATCCGCAAGCGCACCGAGAAGGACGAGCGGGTCCTCGTCACCACGCTGACCAAGAAGATGGCCGAGGACCTCACCGACTACTTCCTGGAACTCGGCATCCAGGTGCGCTACCTGCACAGCGACGTCGACACTCTGCGCCGCGTCGAGCTGCTGCGCGAACTGCGCTCCGGTGAGTACGACGTCCTGGTCGGCATCAACCTGCTCCGTGAGGGCCTCGACCTGCCCGAGGTGTCCCTGGTGGCGATCCTGGACGCCGACAAGGAGGGCTTCCTCCGTTCGGGCACCTCGCTGATCCAGACCATCGGCCGCGCGGCGCGCAACGTCTCCGGTCAGGTCCACATGTACGCCGACAAGATCACCCCGGCGATGGAGAAGGCCATCGAGGAGACCAACCGCCGCCGGGAGAAGCAGGTCGCCTACAACAAAGCGAACGGCATCGACCCGCAGCCGCTGCGCAAGAAGATCAACGACATCGTCGCCCAGATCGCCCGTGAGGAGGTCGACACGGAACAGCTCCTCGGCTCCGGGTACCGCAAGACGAAGGACGGCAAGGGAGCGAAGGCCCCCGTCCCGTCGCTCGGGGACAAGGCGGCCAAGGGCGCGAAGGCCGGAAAGGCTGCCAGGACGGCCAAGGAGAAGGCGGTGCCCACGGACCGTCCCGCGGCCGAACTGGCGGAGCAGATCGAGGAGATGACCGAGCGCATGCGTGCCGCCGCCGCGGAGTTGCAGTTCGAGATCGCGGCCCGGCTGCGCGACGAGGTCTCCGAGATGAAGAAGGAGCTGCGCCAGATGCGGGAGGCCGGCCTCGCCTGAGTCTCCGCCCGGTACCGGCCCCCGGCCCCGCACGCCAAGTGTTGCAACCCCGACACAAAGCCCGGGCCGGGGGTCGGCACCACCCGTGGCCCTGCGTAGTGTTCTGATCAACCGCGCGGTGCGCAGCAACGGCTCGGCGCGGCAACAGGGGACCGTCGAGAGGGGATTCAGCCGTGTCCGTCAACTTGTCCAAGGGTCAGGCCATCAGCCTGGAGAAGAAGGACGGGGCCACCCTGACGGCGGTCCGCATGGGCCTCGGCTGGCAGGCGGCCAAGCGGCGCGGCCTGTTCGGCTCCCGCACCCGCGAGATCGACCTGGACGCCTCGGCCGTCCTCTTCGCCGGTGCGGAACCCAAGGACGTCGTCTTCTTCCGCCACCTGGTCAGCGACGACGGTTCCGTGCGCCACACCGGTGACAACCTCGTCGGCGGCGCCGGCCAGGGCGGGGACGACGAGGCCATCTTGGTGGACCTGCAACGCGTCCCGGTCCACATCGACCAGATCGTGTTCACGGTCAACTCCTTCACCGGCCAGACCTTCCAGGAGGTGCAGAACGCCTTCTGCCGTCTCGTGGACGAGACCAACGGCCAGGAACTCGCCCGTTACACCCTGGCCGGCGGCGGCGAGTACACCGCCCAGATCATGGCCAAGGTGCAGCGGGCGGGCTCCGGCTGGACGATGACGGCCATCGGCGCCCCGGCCAGGGGCCGTACCTTCCAGGACCTGATGCCGGCGATCCTGCCGCACCTCTAGGGCCTGTCCGCCAGTGCGCGTCCGCCGCGCGACGCCACGCACGTAGTGTCGCCGCGCCGGCCCCGGACCCGAGCACGTCCTGTACGAGGGCCTGGGCCCGGCGCTCCCCCGGCCTTCGGCCGGGGGAGCGCCAGAGCACGCACCGGACGCCGCGGGGGCGCCCTGCGGACGACGACGGGAAGGTGACGACAGGGCCCTGGCACGGGACCGCCCGCTCACCCGGCGCGGCACGCACGACCGAACGACACAGGGGGGCGACGGCGATGGGGGCCGAGCTGGTGCGGGGGCAGAACCACCCGCTGTCCCAGGTCCGGCTGGAGATCCGGATCTCGGCCGGAGTGCCGGTCCTCGCCGGGGCCACGCTCGGCGACGAGCACGGTGCGGTGCACGGCCGCCAGTGGGTGGCCCACCCCGGTGCCCCCGTCCTGGCCGGGGTCGAGGTGCCCCGGCAGACGGCCGCCGAGCACCGCCTGGCCGTCGACCTGGCCGCCCTGCCCGAGGCCGTGCACCGCGTCGACGTGTTCCTCGCCCTGCCCACCGGCACGGCGGGCCCGCTCGGTTTTGGCGCCGTCCCGGCCCCGCACACCACGGTGAGCGGCCACGACGGCACCGAACTGGCCTGTTACACCCTCACCGGCCTGGACACCGAGACGGCCGTGATCGCCCTGGAGCTGTACCGCAGACACGGCGCCTGGAAAGTGCGCGCGATGGGCCAGGGCTATGCGAGCGGCCTCCCCGCCCTCCTCGCCGACCGGGGACTGCCCGACGCGGACGACCTCGCGACGGCTATCCAGCAGGCGGTGGGCCAGGGCCTGCCCGGTGCGACACCCGTTCCGCCGACCGATCGCGATACCCGGACCACTTCCGCCGCGGCACCGCAGGCCCCGCCCGCCCATCAGGCGGTGCCCACTTCTCAGCCCACCACCGCTTTCCCGCCTTCCCCACCCGCGTCGGCTTCTCAGCCCGCCACCGGGTCCCAGTCGTCCGCTTCCGGACCGGCGGAGCCGCCGCGTTCGTACGACCCGCAGAGCCCTGACGAGGATGGCGGCCCCGATCCCCACCAGCCGGGCGGCCCCGTCGACTACACACACCCGCGCCGCACCCGCGGCCTTCCGTCTCCGTCCCCGGCCCCCTCGGTCGCCGACGGACAGCCCCCTCGGCCCGTTGCCGGGGACGCCGTGGGCTGGTCGATGGAGGAACGGCTGTACAACCAGGTCTGGGGGATGTTCGAGGACCTCGCCCGCACCACGGCGGCCTACCGGAGCGCCATCGACTTCGCCGACTCCCGCCTGGAGAAGGAACTGGACCAGGCCCTCGCCGACCCCCGCACCAGGCTCGGCACGGCGGGCGGTGCCGCGCGCGAGGCGGCCCACGCTCGCCGGACCCAGTTGGCCGGCCAAGCGCGGGCAGCCTTCGATCGCGACCTCGCCCAGCTCATCGCCGAGGCCGAGGTGGTCGAGCCCGCGCTCCCGCCCGCCTACGCCCGCTGGGACAGCCCCGTCTGGCACGCCTACCGCGTCCCTGCCGAGCCGCCGATGGCGTTGCGGCTCGGTGATGTCCACCTGCCCGAAAGCGCGCCCCTGCGTATCCCCCTGCTGGTCCGGCTGCCCCTGGAGAGGGGGCTGTGGATCGACGGCGGTCCGTCGGCGGCCGGCGCCGCTCCCCTGACGGACCCCGCCGAGCTGCGGCACCTGGCGATGTCCGTGGCCGCCGCCCTCGCGGCGCGCCTGCTCGCCGTACACCCGGCTGGGGAGTTCGCCGTGCAGGTGGTCGACCCTGCCGGTGCCGGGACCCGCGCGCTGCTGCCGCTGACGCGGGCCGGGGTTCTCGCGCCGCCGGCCGCGACCGGGGCGGCGGGTGTCTCGCAGACGCTGGAGCGGCTCACCCGGAGGGTCGACCTGGTGCAGATGGCGGTGCGCGGCGGCGCGGCCGAGTCGCTGCCGGCCGATGTGGACACCGCCCAGCAGCTCCTGATCGTCAACGACTTCCCGCACGGATTCGACGACCGGTCGGTGACCCGGCTCCGGTACCTCGCCGATGAGGGGCCGGCCGTCGGCGTACACCTCCTTCTCGTCGCCGACCGTGAGGAGGCCACCGCCTACGGCCCCTTGCTCGATCCACTGTGGCGTTCGCTGCTGCGACTCACCCCGCTGCCCGACGACCACCTCGCCGATCCGTGGATCGGCCACGCCTGGACATACGAACCCTCACTGCCCCCGGCCGGCGACCCAATCGTGCACGCCGTGCTCACGGAGGTCGCCAGAGCCCGCACCAAGCACTGGTAAAGTACGCCTGACCAGCCAACTTGGCATTTACTTTACTTATTGCTTTACCTTTCCTTGGTGATTGGGGTACAGTCTTCCGTACGGAGGGGAGTACTCCTTGACTGCGGCGCACCCGTCAGTACGGACCGGTCCGGTCCCGGGGCGTCGGCCCATTGCGGGTGGAAGAGACCTCCGGCAGCGACAACGCTGATGTGTTTGCCGTCATGTAATGCCGGAGGTGCAGTGGAAGTCTCCATGACCCTATGGGTCCTCACCATCGCGGGTCTCGCCGCCCTGATCGCGGTCGACTTCTTCATCGGGCGCAAGCCGCATGAGGTGTCGATCAAGGAAGCGGGCATCTGGACGGTCGTCTGGATCGCCCTGGCCGGTCTCTTCGGTCTCGGCCTCCTCGTCTTCGGGGGCGGGCAGCCGGCCGGTGAGTTCTTCGCGGGCTTCATCACCGAGAAGTCCCTGAGCGTCGACAATCTCTTCGTCTTCGTCCTGATCATGGCGAAGTTCGCGGTGCCCGCGCAGTACCAGCAGCGCGTCCTGCTCGTCGGCGTCCTCATAGCCCTGGTCCTGCGGGCCGTCTTCATCGCCGCCGGGGCCGCGATCCTCGCCAGCTTCTCCTGGGTGTTCTACCTCTTCGGTGCCTTCCTGATCTGGACCGCCTGGAAGCTCATCCAGGAGGCCCGTACGGACGAGGCCGACGAGGAGTACGAGGAGAACAAGCTGCTGAAGGCCGTGGAGCGCAAGTTCGGCGTGGCCGACCGGTACCACGGCACCAAGCTCTGGATCCAGCAGAACGGCACGCGCGTCATGACCCCGATGCTGGTCGTGATGCTCGCCATCGGCACCACGGACGTGCTGTTCGCCCTGGACTCCATCCCCGCGATCTTCGGCCTGACCCAGGACCCGTACATCGTCTTCACCGCCAACGCGTTCGCCCTGATGGGTCTGCGTCAGCTGTACTTCCTCATCGGCGGACTGCTCAGGAAGCTGGTCCACCTGTCGTACGGGCTGTCGATCATCCTCGGCTTCATCGGCGTCAAGCTGGTGCTGCACGCCCTGCACGAGTCCGGTGTCCACGTGCCCGAGATCAGCATCCCGGTCTCGCTCGGCGTGATCTGCGCGGTCCTGGCCGTGACCACGGTCACCAGCTTGCTGGCCTCCAAGAAGCAGGCGGCCGAAGAGGAGGCGCGCGCCGACGGCGAGGGCGCTCGCAAGAGCAGCGTCGATGTCTGACCGAGGCGCAGCGGGAGCCCCCGGTTCCGCGTAGCCGCACAGCCAACGGGGGCATCGGCCCTCGCCGGGGGTGCGTGAGCCCTCGCCGGGGGTGCGTGAGCCCTTGTCGGGGGTGCGTGAGCCCTCGGCGAGGTCAGCGGTCCTCGGCGCGTCTCATCGCCCCTCGGCGGCGTCTCGTAGTGACGCGGGCGCCCGGCCCCACCGGCGCCGGGCCCCGCACCGGAAAGGATGAGAGGTATCCGGAAAGAACGGAATGCGAACTCTGTACGCCTCTGCGACCATCGCCGCATGATCACTCGGCTCCGGTCGCTCACCCGACAATGGACGATCCTCGTGCCGGTGCTCGCGGTCGTCCTACTGGTCTTCACCTGGGGCCGGGGCATGCCCGGCGCGGTCGTCGCCCTGATGACCGTCGTTCTCGCCGGTGCCGTCCTGGCGGCCGTGCACCACGCCGAGGTGGTCGCCCACCGAGTCGGCGAGCCCTTCGGTTCCCTGGTGCTCGCCATCGCCGTCACGATCATCGAGGTGGCGTTGATCGTCACCCTCATGGCCGACGGCGGTAACAAGAGTGCCACCCTGGCCCGGGACACCGTCTTCGCCGCGGTGATGATCACCTGCAACGGCGTCGTCGGGATCTGCCTGCTCGTCGCGTCCCTGCGGCACGGCACGGCCGTCTTCAACCCCGAGGGCACCGGCGCGGCGCTGGCGACCGTGGCGACGCTGGCCACGCTCAGCCTGGTGCTGCCGACCTTCACCACCAGCAAGCCCGGACCCGAGTTCTCCACCATCCAGCTGACCTTCGCGGCGCTGTCCTCACTGATCCTGTACGGGCTGTTCGTGGCCACCCAGACCGTGCGCCACCGCGACTACTTCCTGCCCATCACCCGGCAGGGCGAGGTCATCACCGCCGAGGACCACGCCCGGCCCCCGTCCGCGCGCACCGCCTGGACCAGCCTCGGCCTGCTCGGGCTGGCACTGATCGGCGTGGTCGGCCTGGCCAAGGGCGTGTCGCCCACGATCGAGTCGGGCGTGGCGGCGGCGGGCCTGCACCAGGCCGTCGTCGGTGTGATCATCGCCCTGCTCGTCCTCCTGCCCGAGACCATCGCCGCGCTGCGCTCCGCTCGCCGCGACCGGGTGCAGACCAGCCTCAACCTGGCGCTCGGCTCGGCGATGGCCAGCATCGGCCTGACCATCCCGGCCGTGGCGCTCGCGTCCGTATGGCTGTCCGGGCCGCTCGTCCTGGGCCTCGGCGCGACCCACATGCTGCTGCTCGCGCTGACCGTGGTGGTCAGTTCCCTGACCGTTGTGCCGGGCCGGGCCACGCCCCTCCAAGGGGGTGTCCACCTGGTGCTGTTCGCCGCCTACCTGGAACTGGCGATCAACCCGTAGCGGGCTGGAAGTCCCCGACGCGTCCGGTCAGCCCGTGACCGGTTCGACCGCCGGCATGGGCGCCGGCCGCGTCTCCGGCAGCAGTGCGAAACAGGCCAGGCTGACCAGCGCGATGCCCGTGAGGTACGCCCCCACGCCCCAGGGGACCCGTCCGCCCCGCTCCGCGAGAGTCGTGGCGACGATCGGGGTGAGGGCGCCGCCGAAGACCCCGCCGAGGTTGTAGCCCACGGCGGCGCCCGTGCAGCGCACCCGGGCCTCGTACAGTTCCGGCAGGTACGCGGCGATCACCGCGAACATGGTGATGAAGGCGATCAGGGCGCCCAGGATGGCGAGGAACATCAGCAGCGGCTCGCCGGTCGCGAGGAGGGCGACCATCGGCAGCATCCACAGGGCGCAGGCAGCGCACCCCGTCAGACACAGCGGCCGGCGTCCGTACCGGTCGCCGAGCAGCGCCATGACGGGCGTGAGCGCGCCCTTCACCAGCACCGCGCCCATGACGCACGTCAGCATGACCGTGCGGCTCACGCCGAGCCGTTCCGTCGCGTACGCCAGCGACCAGGTCGTCACCGCGTAGAACACCGCGTAACCGACCGCGAGGGCTCCGGCCGTCAGCAGCACCAGCCGCCCGTGGTGGCGTACGACCTCCACGAGCGGCACGCGCGCGTGGTCGTCGATCTCCAGGAAGCGGGGACTCTCCCTGAGGGAGGAGCGCAGCCACAGACCGGCCAGCGCGAGGACGCCGGCCGCCCAGAACGGCACGCGCCAGCCCCACCGGGCGAACTCCGCGTCGGACAGCCCTGCCGACAGCGCGAGCACCACCCCGTTGGCCAGGACGAAGCCGAGCGCCGGCCCGATCTGGGGGAAGCTCGACCACAGGGCACGCCGCCCGGCGGGAGCGTGTTCGGCGGTCAGCAGCACCGCCCCGCCCCACTCACCGCCGAGCCCGAGCCCCTGGAGGAAACGCAGTACGAGCAGCAGCACGGGCGCGGCCACGCCGATGGTCCCGTAGGACGGCACACAGCCGACCGCGACCGTCGAGGCGCCGGTGAGCAGCAGCGAGACGACGAGCACCGGACGCCGGCCGCGCCGGTCCCCGAGATGCCCGAAGATCACCGAGCCCAGCGGCCGGGCCACGAACCCCACCCCGAACGTTCCGAACGCCGCGAGCGTCCCGGCGACCGGCGAGAACGTCGGGAAGAACAGCGGCCCCAGGACCAGAGCCGCCGCGGTCCCGTAGACGAAGAAGTCGTAGAACTCGATCGCTGTCCCGGCGAGCGAGGCGGCGGCGAGCCGCGGCATGGACGGGGCGTTTACGGCGTGTGCATCGTGCATGCCGCGTCAACTACCCACAGTGATCAAGGGTTACGGGGGCGTGCGGAGGTGATCACGGGACGTGGGTGCGCGCCGTGGCGACCGGCGGACGGGGCCCGCTGCCGGTGCCGACCGGCGTGATAGACCGGGTGCGAGCGGCGGTCGTGGACGGACCGCCCCGAACGGACCGGAGGAACCGTGCCCCGCACCCTGGCCAACGCCCCGATCATGATCCTCAACGGGCCCAACCTGAACCTCCTCGGTCAGCGCCAGCCCGAGATCTACGGCCACGAGACGCTGGCCGACGTCGAGGCGCTCTGCGCCAAGGCGGCGGCCGCGCACGGCGGCACGGTCGACTTCCGGCAGTCCAACCACGAGGGGGAACTGGTCGACTGGATCCACGAGGCGCGGCTGGGCCACTGCGGGATCGTCATCAATCCCGGCGCCTACTCGCACACGTCGGTCGCCATCCTGGACGCGCTCAACACCTGTGACGGCATGCCCGTGCTGGAGGTGCACATCTCCAACATCCACCGGCGCGAATCGTTCCGGCACCACTCCTACGTCTCGCTGCGCGCCGACGGCGTGATCGCGGGATGCGGGGTGCAGGGCTATGCGTTCGGCGTGGAGCGGGTCGCGGCACTGGTCGGGGCGGCGCGAGCGGACGCGTGACCCGCGCGCGGGACCTACAGCCGGCCCGCCTCCACGATCCGCCGCAGGAAGCGCCGCGTGCGCTCCTGCCGCGGGTCACCGAAGACCTGCTCGGCGGTGCCGCGCTCCAGCACGACCCCGCCGTCCAGGAAGCAGACCTGATCGGCGACGTCCCGCGCGAAGCCCATCTCGTGCGTGGCCAGCACCATGGTCATGCCCTCGTCCTTGAGACCGCGCACCACCTCCAGCACCTCGCCCACCAGCTCGGGGTCGAGCGCGGCCGTGATCTCGTCCAGCAGCAACAGCCGGGGCCGCACCGCGAGGGCCCGGACGATCGCCACACGCTGCTGCTGACCGCCGCTGAGCCGGTCCGGGTAGGCGTCGGCCTTGCCGCCCAGCCCGAGGCGCTCCAGCAGCTCCCTGGCCCGCTCCTCGGCCTCCGTACGGGAGACGCCGTGCACCCGGCGCGGGGCGAGGGTGATGTTGTCCAGCACCGTCATGTGCGGGAAGAGGTTGTACGCCTGGAAGACGACGCCGATCCGGCGCCGTACCGCGTCATGGTCCACGCGCGGGTCGGTGATCTCCTCGCCGTCCAGCCAGATGGCGCCGTCGTCGATCTCCTCCAGGAGATTGGCGCAGCGCAGCAGCGTGGACTTGCCCGAGCCGGAGGCGCCGATCAGCGCGGTCACCGTGTGCGGGGCGACCTCCAGACCGACGTCCCGCAGGACGACCGAGCCGCCGAAGGTCTTGCGGACGGACTCCATCCGCAGCACCGGCGCGTTGCTCGCGGGCGTGTTCTCGGGCGTGCTCACAGGGCTCCTCCCCAGGCGCTCACAGGGACCCTCCCTGGGCCCGCCGCCGGTCCATCCGGGCCGTCACCCAGTCGGTGAACCGGGTCATCGGGATGGTCAGCGCCACGAACACCAGCCCCGCGACGATGTACGGCGTGTAGTTCAGACTGCGGCCCACGATGATGTCGGCCGCCCGTACCGCGTCCACCGCACCCCCGATGGACACCAGACCGGTGTCCTTCTGCAACGACACCAGGTCGTTGAGCAGCGGCGGCACCTGGCGGCGCACCGCCTGCGGCAGGACGACGTAACGCAGGGCCTGCCGGTTGGTGAGGCCCAGCGAGCGCGCCGCGGCACGCTGCGAGGGGTGGATCGACTCGATGCCGGCCCGGAACACCTCCGCCACGTACGCCGAGTACGTCAGCGTCAGAGCCGTACCGCCCAGCAGCACCGGATCGACCGTCACGCCCTGGAGCCGCAGCGCGGGCACACCCAGGACCACGATCATCAGGTTGATGATCAGCGGCAGACCGCGGAAGAAGTCGGTGTACGCCGCCGCCAGCACCCGCAGCGGGAAGAAGACCGGGCCGCGCAGGGTCCGCGCGACCGCGATCAGCATGCCCAGGACCAGGACGGCGACACCGCAGATCAGCAGCAGGCGGACGTTCAGCCACAGCCCTTCGAGGACCTTCGGGAACGCCTCGCGCGCGTAGTGCGCGCTGAAGAACGTCTCCTTGGTGCGCGGCCAGCCCGGCGCGTTGACGACGACCAGGTAGAGCAGGGCGGCCGTGACGAGAGTGGAGAGGGCCGCGACGGCCGTGGCGCGGCGGGCACGCGCGCGTCTGTAGCGCTCGCGCGCCAGCCGCCGCTCGGAGGGCGTGTAGCCGTCGTCCGGGGCACCGCCGCCGGTGCCGCCGGTCATGTCCCCCTTGTCGTCCGCCCCCTCCCGGGCCGACTCTCCCTTGGTGACCGTCACTTGAGCACCGGGGCGTCGACGGCGTCCGAGAGCCACTGCTTCTCGATCGCGGCCAGTGTGCCGTCCTTGCGGAGGGCGTCGACGGCGCCGCTCACGCACGTGGTCAGCGCACTGCCCTTGTCCAGCACGAGCCCGAACTGCTCGGGTGTGCCGGCCTGGTTCTCGAACTGGCCGACGATCCTGGCGTTCGTCACCTCGGCGGCCGTGATGTAGAACGCGGTCGGCAGGTCCGTGATGATGGCGTCGACCTGGCCGTTCTTCAGGGCGGACTTCGCCTGGTCGTTCTTGGCGTAGACGGCGGCGTCCTGTGCCGGCTTCACGACGTCGGTGATGTAGTCGAGGCTCGTGGTGCCGACCTGCGCGCCCAGCTTCAGCTTCTTGAGGTCCGCGATGCTCTTCGCCTCGGCGGCCTTGCCGCCCTTCAGGGCGATGACCGCCTGACGCACGTCGTAGTAACCGGAGGAGAAGTCCACGGCCTTCTTGCGCTCGGCGCTGATCGACACCTGGTTGATGTCGAAGTCGAACGTCTTCACCCCGGGCGCGAACGCCTTGTTGAAGGGCACGCTCTGCCAGACGACCGCGTTCTTGTCGTACCCCAGCTGCTTCGCCACGGCGTAGGCGACGGCCGACTCGAAGCCCTTGCCGTTGGCGGGCTTGTCGTCCTTGAACCAGGGCTCGTACGCCGGTTCGTCCGTCGCGATCGTCAGTTTTCCAGCCGTCTTGGTGGCGAGTTCGCCCTTGGCGCAGCTCTTCGCGGCCGACCCGGACGGGGCGGCCGACGCCTTCTCCTCGGGCTGGGGAGCGCAGCCGACGGCGGTGGCGAGCAGGACTACGGTGGCGGCGGCGACCGCGCGGCTCAGGGCGAGAGGGGCAGCATGCATGGCGGGAGACTGGCAGTGAACGCGGCGTCTGTCCAGGTCACGACGGTGGTTGTCCGCATGCTGGGAAGGGGTGTTGCGGCCGTGTGAACGCGGTGCGCGAGGCCCACGCGCGCGTGGGCGGAGCCTGGGCCGCCGGCCGAGGGCGGGGTTGGAGACCGGCGGCCCCTACCGCTCAGGAGCCGTCATCCTGCGCGGGGCTGCTACCAGTTGACTGCGGTCGCCCGGTCTCCGGGAGTGCGCACGGAGGCCCGGTGTGTGCGAAAGGTTCACACGGGGCGCGCGGAGGGGGCGCGCACGCCGGGTGCGTGCACGGCGCACGCTCGGCTCACGCACAACTGCCATGTGCGGGGCGCGCGTACCGCCTGTACGCCGGAGCGCGCCCTGCGACGTGAGCCGATCAGGGATGCGGGTTGATCGGAGCGCGGGCTGATCGGGGGTGCGGGATGCGAGCTGGTCAGGCGCGCGAGCCGGTCGGCGCCCCGCTCACCACCCGCGCGCGTGCCACTCCGGCAGATGCGGCCGTTCCGCGCCCAGCGTGGTGTCGTTGCCGTGCCCCGGGTAGACCCACGTCTCGTCCGGCAGCACGTCGAAGAGCTTCGTCTCCACGTCGTGGATCAGGCTGGCGAACGCCTTGGGGTCCTTGCGCGTGTTGCCGACACCGCCGGGGAAGAGGCAGTCGCCGGTGAAGACGTGCGGGTGGCCGTGCGGATCGTCGTAGACCAGGGCGATCGATCCGGGCGTGTGCCCGACCAGATGGCGTGCGGTGAGCTCCACGCGGCCCACCCTGATGACGTCGCCGTCGTCGACGAGGACGTCGGTGGGCACCGGGATGCCGGGGGCGTCGTCGCGGCCGGCGTACGTACGCGCGCCCGTGCCCGCGACGACCTCGGCGAGCGCCTGCCAGTGGTCGCCGTGCCGGTGCGTGGTGACGACGGACGCGATGCCGTCGTCACCGATCATGCCGAGGAGCGTCTCCGCCTCGTTGGCGGCGTCGATCAGGAGCTGCTCGTCGGTGGCACGGCAGCGCAGCAGATAGGCGTTGTTGTCCATCGGGCCGACCGCGATCTTGGTGATCATCAGGTCTTTCAGCTCGTGCACATCCGCCGGTCCGCCGACCCTGACCTCTCCAGAGTACGTCATGAAGGTCAGCCTATAGCGCGGGAGCCCTGGTGGACGGCCGGGTCGGGCCGCGCACGGTCCGGCCTACAGCGGGGGCAGTTTCGGCAGCGTCCCGCCCCGCACCTCCAGGGCCGCCCCGTCGCGGCGCCCGGCGAGCCAGCCCACCAGGTCCGCCGGCCGGCCGGTGACCGTGATCCCGGGCTCGTCCGCCGCGCGCCCGGTCGTCCACGCGCGCGTGCCGTCCGTGACCCGGGTCGCCGGGACGTCCGGGTGCCCGCAGAACCGCTCGGTGAGGAAGCCGGTCTCCCGCTCCAGGAACTCCGCCGGAAGATCCTCCAGCTCGTACCCGGTACCGAGGTCGACGTGGTGCAGCTCCACCTCCCCCCACCGGCGGAACGGCACCCGGGACGCGGAGTCGGTGACTCCATTGCGCAGCTCCACCGTGCGCGTCCAGTCCGCGGGGGCCTCCCCGGCCGCCTGGAAGCGGGCCGCGCTCTCCCGGACGTCGGTGATCTGGACCTCCAGGGGGCGCGGGGCGTCCCGCTCGATGTCGGCGTCCCGCGCCTCGGCGCTCGCGTACATGGGACGGCCCTGGAGGACGTTCACGAGCGCGTCAGCGTTGCGGGCGAGGTGGGCCAGGACGTGTCCGCGGCTCCAGCCCGGAAGCCGTGACGGCTCGGCGAGCGATGCGTTGTCCATTGCGGTGACCGCGTTGAGGAGCCGATCCGTCGCTTCCCGTACACAGGCCAGGTCATGAGCGTGATCCATCATGGCGCCGACCCTAGTCCGACCACTCCTTCGGGTGAAGGTGACGAACCCCGCCCGGAAATCGAATGCACGTGCTATAAGGTCGAAGGCGGCGTCGGGCATGCTGGATGGCCGGGGGTTGTTATGCAACCGGGCAATCCGACCGGCGTTGTCAGTGGCTCCCCCTAGTCTGAAGAAGCACGGGGGCCCCGCCCCTGTCACTTCTCTCAAGAAAGGTGCGGACCGGCGTGGCCGACCGTCTCATCGTCCGTGGCGCGCGCGAGCACAACCTGAAGAATGTCTCGCTCGACCTGCCACGTGACTCGCTCATCGTCTTCACGGGCCTGTCCGGGTCGGGCAAGTCCTCCCTGGCCTTCGACACGATCTTCGCGGAGGGCCAGCGCCGTTACGTGGAGTCGCTCTCCTCGTACGCACGGCAGTTCCTCGGCCAGATGGACAAGCCCGACGTCGACTTCATCGAGGGCCTCTCCCCGGCGGTCTCCATCGACCAGAAGTCGACCTCGCGCAACCCGCGCTCGACGGTCGGCACGATCACCGAGGTCTACGACTACCTGCGTCTGCTCTTCGCGCGCATCGGCAAGCCGCACTGCCCCGAGTGCGGCCGCCCGATCTCGCGCCAGTCGCCGCAGGCCATCGTGGACAAGGTCCTGGAGCTGCCCGAGGGGAGCCGCTTCCAGGTGCTGTCGCCGCTGGTGCGCGAGCGCAAGGGAGAGTTCGTCGACCTCTTCGCCGACCTCCAGACCAAGGGCTACTCCCGCGCGCGCGTGGACGGCCAGACCGTTCAGCTGTCCGAGCCGCCGGTCCTGAAGAAGCAGGAGAAGCACACCATCGAGGTGGTCGTGGACCGCCTCACGGTGAAGGACTCCGCCAAGCGCCGCCTCACCGACTCCGTGGAGACCGCCCTCGGTCTGTCCGGCGGCATGGTCGTGCTCGACTTCGTGGACCTCCCCGAGGACGACCCCGAGCGCGAGCGCATGTACTCGGAGCACCTGTACTGCCCGTACGACGACCTGTCCTTCGAGGAGCTGGAGCCCCGCTCCTTCTCCTTCAACTCGCCCTTCGGCGCCTGTCCGGAGTGCACCGGCATCGGCACGCGCATGGAGGTCGACCCGGAACTGATCGTCCCGGACGAGGACAAGTCCCTGGACGAGGGCGCCATCCACCCGTGGTCGCACGGCCACACCAAGGACTACTTCGGCCGCCTGATCGGCGCCCTGGCCGACGCCCTCGGCTTCCGCACGGACATCCCCTTCGCGGGCCTGCCCCAGCGGGCCAAGAAGGCCCTGCTCTACGGCCACAAGACCCAGATCGAGGTGCGCTACCGCAACCGGTACGGCCGTGAGCGGGTCTACACCACCCCCTTCGAGGGCGCGGTGCCCTTCGTCAAGCGCCGCCACAGCGAGGCGGAGAGCGACGCCAGCCGCGAGCGCTTCGAGGGCTACATGCGCGAGGTGCCCTGCCCCTCCTGCGAGGGCACGCGTCTGAAGCCGATCGTCCTCGCGGTCACGATCATGGGGAAGTCCATCGCCGAGGTCTCCGCGATGTCGATCAGCGACTGCGCGGAGTTCCTGGGCGAGCTGAAGCTGAACGCCCGCGACAAGAAGATCGCCGAGCGGGTCCTGAAGGAGGTCAACGAGCGGCTCCGCTTCCTGGTCGACGTCGGCCTGGACTACCTCTCGCTCAACCGCGCGGCCGGCACCCTCTCCGGCGGCGAGGCCCAGCGCATCCGCCTCGCCACCCAGATCGGCTCCGGCCTCGTCGGCGTGCTGTACGTCCTGGACGAGCCGTCCATCGGCCTGCACCAGCGGGACAACCACCGTCTGATCGAGACCCTGGTCCGCCTGCGCGACATGGGCAACACGCTCATCGTGGTGGAGCACGACGAGGACACCATCAAGGTCGCCGACTGGATCGTGGACATCGGCCCCGGCGCCGGTGAGCACGGCGGCAAGGTCGTGCACAGCGGCTCCGTGAAGGAACTGCTCGCCAACACCGAGTCGCAGACCGGCGCGTACCTCTCGGGCCGCAAGTCGATCCCGCTCCCGGACGTACGGCGCCCCCGCGACCCCTCCCGGCAGCTCACCGTGCACGGCGCCCGTGAGAACAACCTCCAGGACATCGACGTGTCCTTCCCGCTGGGTGTCTTCACGGCCGTCACCGGCGTCTCCGGGTCCGGCAAGTCGACCCTGGTCAACGACATCCTCTACACGCACCTGGCGCGCGAGCTGAACGGCGCCCGGACCGTCCCCGGACGGCACACGCGCGTGGACGGCGACGACCTGGTCGACAAGGTCGTGCACGTCGACCAGTCACCGATCGGCCGCACCCCGCGGTCCAACCCGGCGACGTACACCGGTGTCTTCGACCACATCCGCAAGCTGTTCGCCGAGACCACCGAGGCGAAGGTCCGTGGCTACCAGCCCGGACGCTTCTCCTTCAACGTCAAGGGCGGTCGCTGCGAGAACTGCGCGGGCGACGGCACCATCAAGATCGAGATGAACTTCCTCCCGGACGTCTACGTCCCGTGCGAGGTCTGCCACGGCGCCCGGTACAACCGGGAGACCCTGGAGGTCCACTACAAGGGCAAGTCCATCGCCGAGGTGCTGAACATGCCGATCGAGGAGGCCATGCACTTCTTCGAGGCGGTCCCGGCGATCTCCCGTCACCTCAGGACGCTGAACGACGTCGGCCTCGGTTACGTCCGCCTCGGCCAGTCCGCCACCACCCTCTCCGGTGGTGAGGCGCAGCGCGTCAAGCTCGCCAGCGAACTGCAGAAGCGGTCCACCGGACGCACGGTCTACGTCCTGGACGAGCCGACCACGGGTCTGCACTTCGAGGACATCAGCAAGCTGCTGACGGTGCTCGGCGGACTGGTCGACAAGGGCAACACGGTCATCGTCATCGAGCACAACCTCGACGTGATCAAGACCGCCGACTGGGTCGTGGACATGGGTCCGGAGGGCGGCGCCGGCGGTGGCCTGGTGGTCGCCGAGGGCACGCCGGAGGAGGTCGCCGGGGTTCCGGCGAGCCACACGGGCAAGTTCCTGCGCGAGATCCTCGGCGCCGACCGCATCAGTGACGCCGAGCCGGTGAAGGCACAGCGGGGCGGCACGGCACGGAAGACGGCCGCGGCCAAGTCGTCGACGAGGAAGACGGTGACGGCCAAGGCCAACAACACCGCGACCAAGAAGGCGGCCACGGCCACGAAGACGGCGACGCCCGCCAAGAAGACGACGCGGGCCCGTAAGGCCTGAGCCGTCTGACGCACCATCAAAAATGCGGCGCCCCGCGGGAACCTCCCGCGGGGCGCCGTTCGTTCCACCATCAGCCGGCCCGGTCCGGCGGTCCGACAGGTCCCCGCCACCCGCAGGCCCGGTCGTACCTTGTCAACAGCACAGGGAAAGCGGACCGCTCACAGCGCGGCCGAACCGCCCAGCTCCGCCGCGTACGGCGGCTCGGCCCCCGCCCGTGAGCAGGTGATCGCCGCCGCCCGTGCCGCGAAGCGCAGCAGCCGTGTCCAGCCCTCCGTCCCGAGGGCGGCGAGCGCTTCCGCGGACAGCGCGTCCCGGGCGGCCAGCCCGTGCAGCAAGGCCGCGTTCACCGTGTCACCGGCGCCGATGGTGTCCACGACATCGACCTTCTCACCCGGCACGGAATGCTCCCCACCGTCCCGGGTGAACACGGTCAGACCGTCGCCGCCCCGCGTGACCACCACGGCCGCCGGTCCCGCGGCCAGCCACTCGCTCGGGGTGCCACCGAGCCACGCCGCGTCCTCCGTGGACAGCTTCAGCAGCGTCACCGAGGGCAGCCAGCTCTTGAACCGCGCCCGGTAGGCGTCCGCGTCCGGGATGAGTCCCGCCCGGATGTTGGGATCCAGGGCGGTGAACAGCCCCTGCCCGGCCGCGGTCCGCATCAGCTCCTCGTAGGCGCTCGCCCCCGGTTCCAGGACGAGCGAACAGGTGCCGAAGGACACCGCGCGCGCAGCGGCGGGGAGCGCGGCCGGGGCCGTGAACAGACGGTCGGCGGTGCCGTCGACATAGAAGGAGTAGGCGGCCGAACCGGCGGCGTCGAGCGTGGCCACGGCGAGGGTCGTCGGTTCCGGTCCCCGCTGGACGCCGGACACATCGACGCCGGCCCGCCGCAGCCCGTCGAGCAGGGCCTCACCGAAGGCGTCGTCCGACGTCCGGGAGCAGAAGGCGGTGCGGGAGCCGAGCCGGCCCAGCGCCACGGCGGTGTTGTACGGGCCGCCGCCGAGCGCCGGCTTCAGGCCCGCGAGGGCACCGGGGCCCTGCGGAACCAGGTCGATCAGTGCCTCACCGGCGACGACGATCACGAGGCGGTTCCCTTCTCGGCAAGCGTGGATGATGCGGTGGCCCCGCTGCGGCTGCCCGGCTCCTCCGGGCAGCCGCAGGACGTGCGGTGGACGAAAGCGCACGGCAGCCGGACCGTCCGGGGCGGCCGGTCCGGCTCGGCCAGACGGTCCAGGAGCACCCGGACGGCACGGGCGCCCAACTCCCGGCTGGGCTGGGCGATGGCGGTCAGCCGGGGCGAGAACAGGTCGGCCCAGGCGAAGTCGTCGAAGCAGCACAGCGCGAGGTCGTCGGGGACGGACCGGCCGTGCCGGCGCAGCGCGTGCAGCGCGCCGATGGTCATCGCGTTGTTGGCGGTGACGAGCGCGGTGGGCGGATCGGGCAGGGCGAGCAGGTCGGCCGTGGCCCGCTCGGCACCGGCGGACTCGGAGTTGCCGGACACCAGGAGACGCTCGTCGTATGCCAGACCGGCCGCGGTGAGGCCCTCCCGGTAGCCGGAGACGCGCTCGCTGGTGGTACTGAGCCCGGGCAGACCGGCGACCAGGGCGATCCGGCGGTGCCCCAGCCCGGCGAGATGGGTCACGAGCAGGGCTGTCGGCGCGGCGCTCTCGGCACACACCTGGTCGAAGCACGGGGGGCTCGGCGAAGCGGCGGCACCGTCCGCACCGTCGCCCGGTGCACGGTCCTCCGTCGCGCGGGCGTCGACCAGTCGGTCCAGGAACACCGTCGGTACGGCGTGACGGCGCAGGTAGCCGACGAGGTCGCCCGGCTCGGCGGACGGGGCGACGATCATGCCGTCCACCCGGCGCTCGTGGAGGAGCTGCACGACCTTGCGCTCGTGCCGGGGGTCGTCGTGCGGATCCGCGATGAGCAGGCTGTAGCCCGCCTCCAGGGCAGCGGCCTCGACGCCTTGCAGGATCTCCGTGAAGTACGGGTTGCTGATGGCCGACACCGCGAGGCCGATGGAGCGGGTGCGCGAGGTCACCAGGGAGCGGGCCAGGGTGTTCGGGGTGTAGCCGAGGGCGTCCACGGCGTCGAGCACGGCCTGGCGGGTGTGGGGGAGCACCGGACGCGTGCCGTTGAGCACGTGGGAAACGGTCGCCACGGAGACCCCGGCACTACGGGCGACATCCGCCATGGTGGCCATCCGCGCTCCCTTCCCCGAGGCTGCCGTTCGGTCGGCGCCGGCCCCGGTCTTCTCGGCTTCCGGCCGGACGCTATCCCATGGTCCCGCCTCGCGTAAACGCTTACGTAAGCGTTTACGTCCCAGAGTGACTCCTCCCGGCACACCACCGGACTCGCCTCGATGCCCTTCGGGCGGACATCCGGCCCCGTCCCCTGCCAGGGCGGCCCCCGCTCCCAGGCCGCCCCCTCTGCCCGGGTATCGTCGCCCTGCACACCCCTTGACCAGTGGAGTTCCAGATGCCCGCCCGCTCCTCCGCGACCCGCCGTACCGTCCTTCGAGGGGCCGCCGCGGCCCCGGTCGCCGGGCTCGGCCTGGCCGCGTGCTCGGCCCCGGGCGGCAGTGGTTCCGCCGCTGCCGCCCCCACCGCACCGGTCGACCTCGGCGCCGAGAGCGAGGTCGCGAAGGGCGGGGCCAAGCTCTACCGGGACCACAACGTGGTGGTCAGCCGTGCCGAGGACGGCACCCTGAAGGCGTACAGCACGATCTGCACGCACGCCGGCTGCCCCATCAACAAGCTGCGGGGGACGACCCTGGTCTGCCCTTGCCACGGCAGCGAGTTCGATGCCGTGACGGGCAAGGTCGTCCAGGCGCCGGCCACCGAGCCCCTGACCGAGCTGCCGGTGAAGGCCGCGAAGGGCAGGATCGTCGCCGGTCCCGCGGACTGACCGATCAGTCGCGGGCCGACGGGAGCGGGGCGCGGAAGGCCGGCTCAGCGTGCGGACGTGGGGATGAGCTCACTCCCAGTCCCAGGCGATCCCCAGGACACCCGGCCGGATCCGGGGCTCGACCAGGTGGGCACAGTGGTGCGGACTGGTCACGGACAGCTCCTGCCGGCCACTGCGCGGGGCCGCGGCCGAGTGCTGGGTGAAGCGGTGGCAGCGCACCGGCAGCGCGGCCGTGTCGAAGCGCACCTGGAGCGCGTACTGGCCGCCGGGGAAGCCGAACCGCTGGAGATACTCGCGGGACGTCCCGGCCGTGCCGTCCTCGATGCCGTACCGGAAGAGGAAGGTGTCCCCGGTGCGCAGCCGGGTGCCGAAGAGCAGTTCGGCGACGAGGACGCCGGTGTCCTGGTCCCAGCGGAGGCGACCGGTACGGCAGTTCTCCAGGGCGTGCACGGTGACACGGCGCGGGTCGCAGCCGGGATCGCCGTGGTGGAGGACGACGAAGCGGTCGACGCCGTCGCGGTGGGCCCGCACGATGTGGTGGGCTTCGCGGCTCACCAGCTCGCGCCGGGCGCCGATCCGGACGCGCTCGTGGTGCCCCACGGTGTGCAGCCCGCCGTCCTGGGACCAGCCGAGGTCGGCGGTGAGCCGGTCCGCGACGCCCGAGGCCTCGATCAGGGAGCGGTAGGAGCGGCCCGCCGGACGGTCGGCCGTCGCCCGCTCGTCGGCCTCGGCGAGCAGCCGGATCAGCGACTCGTCCGGTAGCCGGAGGATCTCCTCCAGCGCGCGTACGGCCCGCAGCGACTCCGGGCGCTGCGGGCGGCGAGCACCTTGCTGCCAGTAACTCAGGCTGGTGACGCCGACCTTGACCCCGTGGCGTGACAGATGGTGCTGGACGCGCTGGAGCGGCAGTCCTCGTGCGGCGATCGCGGCGCGCAGCGCCACATGGAAGGGGCCGCCGCGCAGGGCCGTGTCCAGTTCCGCGGTGGGGACGTCCGCGTGCTCTGTGGCATGCCGCATGCCGAGGGGCCTTTCTATGAGGTGTCGCTACGGCTGGTCAGACCGTCTGTGCGGGTGTGCGGGGCCGCCTCCGTGGGCCCCGCGGGCGTGCCTGGCCGGGCATGCCGCGCCGGCCCCGTACACATGTGCAGGGCGCCGAGTTCCCCCGCATTGAAGCGTGTTGACCAGAACCCGACAACACCTAGGACCCGGCCGTTCCGGACGACTGGCCGGACCCTGCCGTTCCGCGGCCGCTGGGCGGGGTCGGAGTGGCCGCCTGCCTCATCCAGGGCTTGGCCGGAGAGACGACGCCGGGCGGGGCGTCACCGGCATGGCGGGAAGGCGACTGGCGGGCGGGCCGAGGGGCACGGCCCCCGGACGCGTCCGCCGCCCGGCCGCAGGCCGGAAGGGGTGCCGCGGGGCCACCGCGCGGACGCCGTCCGGGTGCGGGCGTTGTCCACAGGCCCGACGCGGTGTCGGTGCTCGCCAGTAGGGTGTGAGACATGGCCGACCCCTCCAGCTACCGCCCCAGGCCGGGAGACATCCCGGACTCTCCGGGGGTGTACAGGTTCCGTGACGAGCACCGCCGGGTGATCTACGTCGGAAAGGCGAAGAGCCTGCGCCAGCGCCTGGCGAACTACTTCCAGGACCTGGCGAACCTGCACCCGCGCACCCGGACGATGGTGACCACAGCAGCGTCCGTGGAGTGGACGGTGGTGTCCACGGAGGTCGAGGCCCTCCAGCTGGAGTACTCCTGGATCAAGGAGTACGACCCCCGGTTCAACGTCAAGTACCGGGACGACAAGAGCTACCCGTACCTCGCGGTCACGATGAACGAGCAGTTCCCGCGGGTCCAGGTGATGCGCGGTCACAAGAAGAAGGGCGTCCGCTACTTCGGGCCCTACGCGCACGCGTGGGCCATCCGGGACACCGTCGATCTGCTGCTGCGGGTCTTCCCGGTGCGTACCTGCTCGGCCGGCGTCTTCAAGAACGCCGCCCGCACCGGCCGGCCCTGCCTGCTCGGCTACATCGGCAAGTGTTCCGCCCCCTGTGTCGGCCGGATCACCCCCGAGGACCACCAAGAGCTGGCCGAGGAGTTCTGCGACTTCATGGCCGGCCGCACCGGCACCTACCTCCGCCGTCTGGAGAGGCAGATGATGGAGGCGGCAGAGGAGATGGAGTACGAGCGGGCGGCCCGCCTGCGGGACGACATCGGGGCCTTGAAGAAGGCCATGGAGAAGAACGCGGTCGTGCTCGCCGACGCGACCGACGCCGACCTCATCGCCGTCGCCGAGGACGAGCTGGAGGCGGCCGTGCAGATCTTCCATGTGCGTGGCGGCCGGGTCCGCGGTCAGCGTGGCTGGGTGACCGACAAGGTCGAGGAGGTCACCACCGGTGCCTTGGTCGAGCACGCCTTGCAGCAGCTGTACGGCGAGGAGAGCGGGGACGCGGTTCCCAAGGAGGTGCTGGTCCCGGCCCTGCCCGAGCCGGTCGAGCCGGTCCAGGAGTGGCTGACCGGCCGTCGCGGGTCGAACGTGTCGCTGCGCATCCCGCAGCGCGGCGACAAGAAGGCGCTCATGGAGACCGTGCAGCGCAACGCCCAGCAGGCCCTCGCGCTGCACAAGACCAAGCGCGCCTCCGACCTGACCACGCGCTCGCGCGCGCTGGAGGAGATCGCCGAGGCCCTCGACCTGGACAGCGCCCCGCTGCGGATCGAGTGCTACGACATCTCGCATCTCCAGGGTGACGACGTGGTCGCCTCCATGGTCGTCTTCGAGGACGGCTTGCAGCGCAAGAGCGAGTACCGGCGGTTCCAGATCAAGGGCTTCGCCGGGCAGGACGACGTCCGCTCCATGCACGAGGTGATCACCCGCCGCTTCAAGCGCTACCTCGCCGAGAAGGAGCGGACGGGGGAGTGGACCGACGGCGCCGACACCGACGCCCCGCTCGCCGAAGGCTCCGGCACCGGCAACCCCCTGGCCGAAGGCTCCGGCACCGACAACCCCCTGGCCGAAGGCTCCGGCACCCCCGACTCCCTGGCCGGAGGTCCCGGCGCGAACGGCTCCCTCCCCGACGGCGGCGGCGCCGTGTTCGCCGACGCCGAGGCGATCGCCGATTCCCTCAAGGACGACGACGGCCGTCCCAAGAAGTTCGCCTACCCGCCCCAGCTCGTCGTGGTCGACGGTGGTCAGCCGCAGGTCGCGGCGGCCCGGCGCGCGCTGGACGAGCTGGGCATCGACGACATCGCCGTGTGCGGTCTCGCCAAGCGCCTGGAGGAGGTCTGGGTGCCCGGCGAGGACGACCCGGTGGTGCTGCCCCGCACCAGCGAGGGTCTCTATCTGCTCCAGCGCGTTCGCGACGAGGCCCACCGGTTCGCGATCACCTACCAGCGCACCAAGCGCGCCAAGCGCTTCCGCGCGGGCCCGCTGGACGACGTCCCCGGCCTCGGCGAGACCCGCAAACAGGCGCTCATCAAGCATTTCGGCTCGGTGAAGAAGCTGCGGTCCGCCACAATCGAGCAGATCCAGGAAGTGCCCGGTATAGGCCGGAAGACGGCCGAGACCATCGCCATGGCTCTCGCCCAGGCGGCCCCGGCCGCCCCCGCCGTGAACACGGCGACCGGAGAGATCATTGAGGACGAGGAACCCGATACGACGGGGGGTTCCTCGGGGGAGCCCGTGACCGCGGGCGTCCCGGACGAACGACGGGGGCAGGAGACATGACCGAGCACGACGCAGAGCCCACAGCACAGCGAGATCAGGCGCACAGCGGCACGGGCGACGATGTCGCCCGGCACGGCACCGGCCGGGACACCGCCCGGCCCGAGACCGGCCGGGGCACCGGCCGGCCCGGCACCGACCAGGACACCGGACAGAACACCGGTCAGGACAACGGAGCACAGGTGAGTACGGGCAGCGAGACAGCCGGGGTCCCCGAGGCGGCCATCCCCGAGCTGGTGATCATCTCCGGCATGTCCGGGGCCGGCCGGTCCACGGCGGCGAAGTGTCTGGAGGACCTCGGCTGGTTCGTCGTCGACAACCTCCCGCCCGCCCTCATCCCCACCATGGTGGAGCTGGGAGCCCGCTCCCAGGGCAACGTGGCGCGGATCGCGGTCGTCGTGGACGTGCGCGGCCGGCGCTTCTTCGACAACCTGCGCGAGTCCCTCGCCGACCTGGACACCCGGGGCGTCACCCGGCGGATCGTCTTCCTGGAGTCCTCCGACGAGGCACTGGTCCGCCGCTTCGAGTCGGTGCGCCGCCCGCACCCGCTCCAGGGCGACGGACGCATCGTGGACGGCATCGCCGCCGAGCGGGAACTGCTGCGCGAGCTGCGCGGCGACGCCGACCTGGTGATCGACACCTCCAGCCTCAACGTGCACGAGCTGCGCGCCAAGATGGACGCCCAGTTCGCCGGCGAGGAGGAGCCCGAGCTGCGGGCCACCGTGATGTCCTTCGGCTTCAAGTACGGCCTCCCGGTCGACGCCGATCTGGTCGCGGACATGCGGTTCCTGCCCAACCCGCACTGGGTCCCGGAGCTGCGCCCCTACACCGGCCTCAACGAGGAGGTCGCCGCCTACGTCTTCAACCAGCCCGGTGCGAAGGAGTTCCTCGACCGGTACGCCGAACTGCTGCGGCTCATCGCGGCCGGCTACCGGCGCGAGGGCAAGCGGTATGTGACCATCGCCATCGGCTGTACCGGCGGCAAGCACCGCTCGGTCGCGATGTCGGAGAAGCTCGCCGCGCGCCTCGCGGCCGAGGGCGTGGAGACGGTGGTCGTGCACCGGGACATGGGACGGGAATGACGGAACGTACACCGCGGCTGAGCAGGTTGCGCCGGATGGTGCCCGAGACGCGCGCCGGCCGCTCGGCCGAGGCCCGCGGGGCGCGGCCCCGTCGGCGCGGCGCCCAGCCCAAGGTGGTCGCGCTCGGCGGCGGCATGGGCCTGTCCGCCTCGCTCGCCGCGCTGCGCCGGATCACCGGTGATCTCACCGCGGTCGTCACCGTGGCCGACGACGGCGGCTCCAGCGGGCGGCTCCGGGACGAGCTGGGCGTGCTGCCGCCCGGCGACCTGCGCAAGGCACTGGCCGCGCTGTGCGGGGACGACGACTGGGGCCAGACCTGGGCCCGGGTCATCCAGCACCGCTTCCAGTCCCAGGGCGAACTGCACGAGCACGCGGTCGGCAACCTGCTGATCGTCGCCCTGTGGGAGCAGCTCGGCGACCATGTGCAGGCCCTGGACCTGGTCGGCAAGCTGCTCGGCGCACATGGGCGGGTGCTGCCCATGTCGGCCGTGCCGCTGGAGCTCCAGGCCCTGGTCAAGGGGCACGACCCGGAGCGCCCGGACGACGTGGACACGGTGCGCGGGCAGGCGACCGTGGCCCTGACGCCCGGCGAGGTGCAGTCGGTGCACCTCGTGCCCAACGATCCGCCCGCCGTCCCCGAGGCCGTGGCGGCGGTCCTGGACGCCGACTGGGTGGTGCTCGGCCCCGGTTCCTGGTTCTCCTCGGTCATCCCGCACCTGCTCGTCCCCGAGCTGCTGGACGCCCTCACCGAGACCAAGGCGCGCCGGGTGCTCTCGCTGAACCTGGCGCCGCAGCCGGGAGAAACCGAGGGCTTCTCCCCGCAGCGTCATTTGGAGGTTTTGGGGCGACACGCCCCTAAACTCGCCCTGGACGTGGTGCTGGCCGACGTGGCCGCCGTGCCCGACCGCGACTCGCTCACCGAGGCCGCCAAGCGGCTGGGAGCCGCGGTCGAGCTGGCCCCGGTGGCCCGGACCGACGGATCACCCCGGCACGATCCGGAGCTGTTGGCCGCCGCGTACGACCGTATTTTTCGGATGCATGGAAGGATCGGCCCATGGCGATGACGGCAGCGGTGAAGGACGAGATCTCCCGGCTACCCGTCACCCGGACCTGTTGCAGGAAGGCGGAGGTCTCCGCCATCCTGCGCTTCGCCGGCGGCCTCCACCTGGTGAGCGGGCGCATCGTGATCGAGGCGGAGCTGGACACCGCGATGGCGGCGCGCCGGCTCAAGCGGGACATCCTGGAGATCTTCGGGCACAGCTCCGAGCTGATCGTGATGGCGCCCGGCGGGCTGCGCCGCGGCTCGCGGTATGTCGTACGGGTCGTCGCGGGCGGTGACCAGCTGGCCCGGCAGACGGGTCTCGTGGACGGCAGGGGCCGCCCGATCCGCGGTCTGCCCCCGCAGGTGGTCTCGGGGGCCACCTGCGACGCGGAGGCGGCCTGGCGCGGTGCCTTCCTGGCCCACGGCTCGCTGACCGAGCCCGGCCGTTCCTCGTCGCTGGAGGTGACCTGCCCGGGCCCGGAGGCGGCGCTCGCGCTGGTCGGTGCCGCGCGCAGACTGTCGATCGCCGCGAAGGCCCGCGAGGTGCGCGGGGTGGACCGGGTGGTCGTCCGGGACGGTGACGCGATCGGTGCCCTGCTCACCCGGCTGGGCGCCCATGAGTCCGTGCTGGCCTGGGAGGAGCGCCGGATGCGCCGCGAGGTGCGGGCCACGGCCAACCGGCTCGCCAACTTCGACGACGCCAATCTGCGCCGTTCGGCCCGTGCCGCCGTGGCCGCCGGGGCCCGGGTCCAGCGCGCCCTGGAGATCCTGGGCGACGAGGTGCCCGAGCACCTGGCCGCGGCAGGGCGGCTGCGCATGGAGCACAAGCAGGCCTCCCTGGAGGAGCTGGGCGCGCTCGCCGATCCGCCACTGACGAAGGACGCGGTCGCGGGCCGTATCCGCCGGCTGCTGGCGATGGCCGACAAGCGCGCCGCCGATCTGGGCATCCCGGGCACGGAGGCCAACCTCACCGAGGAGCTGGCGGACAACCTCGCCGGCTGACCGGACGGCGCGTCAACTCGCCGGTGCCGACGGCCGTTCGGGTGGTCGGCACCGGCTTTTGCGTGTCCTTGTGGTGCTCTTGACTCGATCATCAAGTGGCATGAGCCTGGCAACTTGTTCGTCGCTGTGGCGGACCACCGCTAGGGGGGTTCATGAGACACAGAGCGAGATCGATCCTCGCTGTCGGCGCGCTTCTGATCGGCGGAGCGAGCCTCGCGCCCATCGCCCAGGCACAGAACGGAAGTCCGGCGCCGTCCGGGCCGGAAGAGGTCAAGGTCTACCGCGCCGAGGTCACCCGGCAGCAGGTGCCCCTGCTGCTCAAGGCCGGCCAGGACGGCCATGAACTCGGCGAGAAGGCGGGTGTAGGCGGTAGGACCGAGGTCGAGGTCTACCTCACCGGCAAGCAGGCCGCGCGACTGCGCGAGCAGGGCGTCGACCTCACCGAGCACGCGCTCTCGGCCAAGGCGGAGGCCAGGGTCGAGGACGCCGCCCAGGGCGTGTTCCGCCCGTACAGCGGGAGTGGCGGGCTCAAGGAGGAGATCCTCCGGACCGCCCGGGCCCACCCCGGCCTCACCAAGGTCGAGTCCATCGGCAGGACCCTCGGCGGCCAGGACATCCTCGCGCTCAAACTGACCAGGAACGCGAAGAAGTCGAAGGACGGCTCCAGGCCCGCCGTGCTCTACATGTCCAACCAGCACGCGCGCGAGTGGATCACGCCGGAGATGACCCGGCGCCTGATGCACTACTACCTGGACCGCTACACGACCGACCGGCGTGTCAGGAAGATCGTCGACTCGACGGAGCTGTGGTTCGTCCTCTCGGCCAACCCGGACGGCTACGACTACACGTTCAAGGACTCCGGCACCCGCCTGTGGCGCAAGAACCTGCGGGACGTCAACGGCGACGGCGTCATCGGCACGGGCGACGGCGTCGACCTCAACCGCAACTTCCCCTACAAGTGGGGTTACGACGACGAGGGTTCGTCCCCCAACCCCACCAGCCAGACCTACCGCGGCGCGAGCCCCGGCTCCGAGCCCGAGACCAAGGCCCTCGACGCCTTCGAGAAGCGCGTCGGCTTCCGGTACGCCATCAACTACCACTCCGCCGCCGAACTCCTCCTCTACGGCGTCGGCTGGCAGGTGGCCACCCCGACCCCCGACGACGTCCTCTACAAGGCGCTCGCCGGCACCCCCGGCGACTCCGCCGTCCCGGGCTACCACCCGCAGGTCTCCTCGGAGCTGTACACCACCAACGGCGAGGCGGACGGCCACGCGTCGAACGTCAACGGGATGGCGATGTTCACCCCGGAGATGTCGACCTGTCAGACCGCGTCCGACCTCGACCCGGACGACGCCTGGAAGAGCCAGGACTGCCAGTCCGTCTTCAACTTCCCCGACGACGAGAAGCTGATCCAGCAGGAGTTCGCCAAGAACGTCCCGTTCGCGCTCTCCGTCGCCGAGACCGCCGTACACCCCGACAAGCCGGTCTCCTCGGTCGGTCTGAGCGCCGCCGACTTCACCCCGGCCGCGTTCTCGACGTCGTACTCCCGGGGCGCGGACCAGGAGGTCTCGGTCGTCGTCCGCAAGGCGGTCCGGGACAAGGAGCTCAAGTACCGCGTCAACGGCGGCCGTACGCGCGACCAGGCACTGAGGCACTGGAGGGGCGGGCGGACGTACGGCGGTGAGGACAACCTCTACTTCGACGAGTACCGCGCGACGGTGCGGGACGGTGAGCCGGGCGACAAGGTCGAGGTGTGGTTCACCGGCCGGACCAGGAGCGGGAAGAAGGTCTCCAGCAGCCACTTCACCTACACGATCGCGAAGCGGCCGGCGGCCGACACCCTGGTGGTCGCCGAGGAGGGCACGGCCGCCACACAGGCGCGGACGTACGTGGACGCGCTGAAGGGCGCCGGGCACCGGGCGCTCGTGTGGGACGTGGCCACGCAGGGCGCCCCGGACGCGCTCGGCGTGCTGAAGCACTTCCGGACGGTCGTGCACTACTCTGGCGCGGGCGGCCCCGCCAACGCCACCCAGCTCCGGCTGCGCGCCTACCTCAACGAGGGCGGCAGGCTGATCGAGGCCGGCGAGCTGGCCGGCGGCAGCGTCGACCTCGGCGACGGCACCCTGTCCGACGACTTCAGCCAGTACTACCTCGGCGCCTACAGCCGTACGTCGACCAAGGGGGCCACCGGCTTCACCGGCTCCGGCGCGCTCGACGGCTTCACCGGCGCCCTCGGCGACGCGCCCGGCAACCCGCTCGACAAGGCCGGCACCTACGGCGTCACCTCCGACGAACTGCCGGCCGCCACCTACCCGCAGTTCAAGAGCGCGGGCGCGGGCACCTTCGCCGGCACCGTCAATCCGTACGGGCCGTACACGGGTGCCTCGATGGCCGCCGCCGTGCACACCGACGACGCCTACAAGCGCCTCACCCGCACCATCGACCTCACCGGGGTCGCCGCCGTCGACAAGCCCGCCCTGAGGACGCGGCTGCTGTGGGACACCGAGCGCGGCTACGACCACGCGGTGGTCGAGGCGCACACCGTCGGTGCGGACGACTGGACGACCCTGCCGGAGGCCGGCGGGGCCACGAAGGCGGCCGTGCCGGACGAGTGCGGGGCGGGCTTCCTGATCGGTGAGCACCCGTGGCTGAAGCACTACCTGACGCTCACCGGCAACACCTGCGCCGCGACCGGCACCACCGGTGCGTGGCACAGCCTCACCGGCAGCTCCGGCGGCTGGCAGCAGGCGGACTTCGACCTGAGCGCGTACGCCGGGAAGTCCGTCGAGGTCTCGATCAGCTACATCACCGACCCCGGCAGCGGCGGGCACGGCGTCCTCGCCGACGACGCCTCGCTGGTCGTCGGCGGCACGGCGCGGGAGACCGAGGGCTTCGAGTCGTCCCTCGGCGCCTGGAAGGCGGCCGGACCACCCGCCGGCAGCCCGGCGGTGCTGAAGGACTGGACGCGCACCGGGACGTTGTTCCAGACGTACGCAGCGGTCACCACGGACGACACCGTGCTGCTCGGTTTCGGTCTGGAACAGGTGCCGTCGGCGGCCGATCGGACGGCTCTGCTGCGGAAGGCGTTCGACTCGCTCGACAGGTGAGCGGGACCCCCTCTCAAGGGTGCGCGCAGGGGGTGTGCATCAAGTGAGCCGACCCGCTCACGAACGAGTGAAACCGGCGTCGGAAGCGCCCCGCGTTCCGTAATAAATACGGGTGAATCCGCTGTCGATCCGAGGCGGTCCGTACCTCTACTGACTGGTACGGACCGCCTGCCCGTGTATGGGCCATCTCGATGTCACCCCGGGGCCCGCAGAGAGGTAGGGTCGGTGGTGGTCGGGGACATCCCAAACAGAGCTCGCCGGCACCGCATAGCCGGCGTACCAACGAGGAGATCGGTTCGTGACGATCCGCGTAGGCATCAACGGCTTCGGCCGCATCGGTCGTAACTACTTCCGCGCGCTGCTGGAGCAGGGAGCGGACATCGAGGTTGTGGCTGTCAACGACCTGGGTGACACCGCGACCACCGCGCACCTGCTCAAGTACGACACGATCCTGGGCCGCCTCAAGCAGGAGGTCTCCCACACCGCCGACACCATCACCGTCGACGGCCACACCATCAAGGTGCTGTCCGAGCGCAACCCGGCCGACATCCCGTGGGGCGAGCTGGGTGTCGACATCGTCATCGAGTCGACCGGCATCTTCACCAAGAAGGAAGACGCCGCGAAGCACATCGCCGGTGGCGCGAAGAAGGTCCTCATCTCGGCTCCGGCCAAGGACGAGGACATCACCATCGTGATGGGCGTCAACCAGGACAAGTACGACCCGGCGAACCACCACGTCATCTCCAACGCCTCCTGCACCACCAACTGTGTGGCGCCGATGGCGAAGGTCCTCGACGAGAACTTCGGCATCGTCAAGGGCCTGATGACCACGGTGCACGCGTACACGAACGACCAGCGCATCCTGGACTTCCCGCACAAGGACCTGCGCCGCGCCCGTGCCGCCGCCGAGAACATCATCCCGACCACCACCGGTGCCGCCAAGGCCACCGCCCTGGTCCTGCCGCAGCTCAAGGGCAAGCTGGACGGCATGGCCATGCGCGTCCCGGTCCCGACCGGCTCCGTCACCGACCTGGTCGTGGAACTGGGCCGCGAGGTCACCAAGGAAGAGGTCAACGCCGCCTTCCAGAAGGCCGCCGAAGGTGAGCTGAAGGGCCTGCTCGACTACACCGAGGACCCGATCGTCTCCTCCGACATCGTCAACGCCCCGGCCTCCTGCACCTTCGACTCCTCCCTGACCATGGTCCAGGAGGGCAAGAACGTGAAGGTCATCGGCTGGTACGACAACGAGTGGGGCTACTCCAACCGCCTCGTCGACCTCACGGTCTTCGTCGGCAACCAGCTCTGATCGCCGAGCAGGACCCCGAAGTGGGAGCAGGGCCCGTGCAGCGCACCGCCGCGCTGTCCGGGCCCTGTCCCACGTACTGACCACGTCCTTTTACGATCAGGTGCACCACGAGCCCTCCTGTAGGAGTCCACTCCCATGAAGACGATCGACGAACTTCTCGCCGACGGCGTGAGCGGCAAGCGGGTCTTCGTCCGCGCCGACCTCAACGTGCCGCTGGCCGACGGGACGATCACCGACGACGGCCGCATCCGCGCCGTCCTGCCCACCGTCAAGGCCCTCGCGGACGCGGGCGCCAAGGTGGTCGTCGCCTCGCACCTGGGCCGCCCCAAGGGTGCCCCGGACCCCGCCTTCTCGCTGCTGCCCGCCGCCGAGCGCCTCGGTGAACTGCTCGGCGCCCCGGTCGCCTTCGCCCAGGACACCGTCGGCCCCGCCGCCCACGACGCCGTCGACGGCCTCCAGCCCGGCCAGGTCGCGGTCATCGAGAACCTGCGCTTCAACCCGGGTGAGACGTCCAAGGACGACACCGAGCGCGGTGAGTTCGCCGACCGGCTGGCCGCTCTCGCCGACGTCTACGTCGGTGACGGCTTCGGCGCCGTGCACCGGGGGCACGCCTCGGTCTACGACCTCCCGGCCCGGCTGCCGCACTACGCCGGTTACCTGATCGCCACCGAGGTCGGCGTCCTGAAGAAGCTCACCGAGGACGTCAAGCGCCCCTACGTCGTCGCGCTCGGCGGCGCCAAGGTCTCCGACAAGCTCGCCGTCATCGACCAGCTGCTCGGCAAGGCCGACCGGCTCCTCATCGGCGGCGGCATGGCCTACACCTTCCTCAAGGCCAAGGGCTACGAGGTCGGCATCTCCCTCCTCCAGGAGGACCAGGTCCCGGTCGTCACGGAGTACATGGAGCGCGCCGAGAAGCAGGGCGTCGAGCTGCTGCTCCCCGTCGACGTCGTGGTCTCCCGGACCTTCCCGGACCTGAAGACCAAGGCGCCCACCGAGAACACCGTGGTCGACGCGGACAAGATCCCCGCCGACCAGGAGGGCCTGGACATCGGCCCCAAGACCCGAGAGCTCTACGCCTCGAAGCTCGCCGACGCCGAGACCGTCTTCTGGAACGGTCCCATGGGCGTCTTCGAGCACCCCGACTACGCCGAGGGCACCAAGGCGGTCGCCCAGGCACTCGTCGACACGAACGGTTTCACCGTCGTCGGCGGCGGTGACTCCGCCGCGGCCGTGCGCACGCTCGGCTTCGACGAGAACGCATTCGGCCACATCTCGACCGGTGGCGGCGCCTCCCTCGAATACCTTGAGGGCAAGACGCTCCCCGGCCTCGCCGCACTGGAGGACTGACCCTTGAGCACGCGCACGCCGCTGATGGCGGGCAACTGGAAGATGAACCTCAACCACCTTGAGGCCATCGCACACGTCCAGAAGCTCGCGTTCGCCCTGGCCGACAAGGACTACGAGGCCGTCGAGGTCGCCGTCCTGCCGCCCTTCACCGACCTGCGCTCCGTGCAGACCCTGGTCGACGGCGACAAGCTCAAGATCAAGTACGGCGCCCAGGACATCTCCCAGCACGACTCCGGCGCCTACACGGGCGAGATCTCCGGCCCGATGCTGGCCAAGCTGAAGTGCACCTACGTGGTGATCGGCCACTCCGAGCGGCGCCAGTACCACAACGAGACCGACGAGCTGGTCAACGCCAAGGTCAAGGCCGCCTACAAGCACGGCCTCACCCCGATCCTGTGCGTCGGCGAGGAGCTGGACGTCCGCGAGGCGGGCGACCACGTCAGCCACACCCTCAGCCAGGTCGAGGGCGGTCTCAAGGACCTGCCGGCCGAGCAGGCCGAGACCATCGTGATCGCCTACGAGCCGGTGTGGGCCATCGGCACCGGCAAGGTCTGCGGCGCCGAGGACGCCCAGGAGGTCTGCGCCGCCATCCGCGCCAAGATCGCCGAGCTGTACTCCCAGGACGTGGCCGACCGGGTCCGCATCCAGTACGGCGGCTCCGTGAAGTCGGGCAACGTCGCCGAGATCATGTCCCAGGCCGACATCGACGGCGCCCTGGTCGGCGGTGCTTCGCTGGACGCCGACGAGTTCGTCAAGATCGTGCGCTTCCGCGACCAGTGATCAGGTCGGTGAGTAGGCGGTAGCGGCGATACGTCGTACGCTTGCGGGGGCACAGCCGGGTGCTGTGCCCCCGTCGTCCATCCGAATCCGAGGAAGTTGGTCCAGCCGTGGTTTTGGGGTTCTCGATCGCCCTGATCATCTTCAGCCTGCTGCTGATGCTGCTGGTGCTGATGCACAAGGGAAAGGGCGGCGGCCTCTCCGACATGTTCGGTGGCGGCATGCAGTCCTCCGTCGGCGGCTCCTCGGTCGCCGAGCGCAACCTCGACCGGATCACCATCGTGGTCGGCCTGCTGTGGTTCGCGTGCATCATCGTCCTCGGCATGCTGATCAAGACGAACAGCTGAACACGCGAGCAGTACATTCCACACGTAAAGCCCCATGTTCGGTACGCGCTCCTGAGCGCGGCCTATCATGGGGCTTGCGTCTGGGTGTGGGGGCCGGTAACTCCAATCACTGGACGCGCGTTGGGCCTTACGTAGACTGAGGCGCTCGCGGCGAAGCGAAACGCCGACTCGCTTCGCGGCACCATCACGCAGGGAGTTACGACCGTGGCAAGTGGCAACGCGATCCGAGGAAGCCGGGTCGGGGCGGGGCCGATGGGCGAGGCCGAGCGCGGCGAGTCCGCGCCGCGTCTGCGCATCTCCTTCTGGTGCTCCAACGGGCACGAGACGCAGCCCAGCTTCGCCAGCGACGCGCAGGTTCCCGAGACCTGGGACTGCCCGCGCTGCGGCTTCCCGGCCGGCCAGGACCGGGACAACCCGCCGGACCCGCCGCGCACCGAGCCGTACAAGACGCACCTGGCGTACGTACGGGAGCGGCGCAGCGACGCGGACGGCGAGGCGATCCTCGCCGAGGCGCTCGCCAAACTGCGAGGCGAGATCTAGGAGTTGTGACCGGCCGGGTGCCCGCGGGTGCCTGGCCGGAGCCGTTTCCCCCCGCTGCGGCGGCCCGTTGTCAGTGGTGCCCTCTACGGTGTGTGCATCGGTGCATCGGTGCGTCGTGAGGGGGCGAGCGTGGCTGTGGCCGGGACGGCGAGCAGGGGCGGGACACCTGCCTGGCGCGGGGGATTCGGCCGGCTGTGGACGGCCGCCGTGGTCTCCCGGTTCGGCGACGCGTTGCGCACGTCCGCGCTGCCGTTGCTCGCCGTGCGCCTCACCGACGAGCCGCTCGTCGTCGCCTCCGTCACCGCCTGCGGCTATCTGCCCTGGCTGCTGTTCGGGCTGTTCGGCGGTGCTGTGGCGGACCGCGTCGACCAGCGGCGGGCGATGTGGCTCGTGGACACCGCGCGGGGTCTGCTCGTCGCCGGCTTCGCCCTCGCCGTGGGCCTCGGGTACGCCTCCGTGCCCCTGCTGATCGCCCTCGCCTTCTCCCTCACCGCGCTCCAGACGCTCTTCGACAACGCCTCCACGGCCCTGTTGCCGTCCCTGGTGGACGCAGAGGCCCTGGGCAGCGCGAACGCCCGGCTGATGACCGGTCAGCAGCTCGCGGGCGGACTACTGGCAGGCCCGTTCGTGCCGCTGCTGCTGGCGGCCGGGGCGTTCATGCCGTTCGCGGCGGACGCGGGCACGTACCTGCTGGCCGCCGCGCTCGTGGCGTCCCTGCGGATACGGCCGCCGCAGCGCGAACCCCGCCCGGCCGGCAGCACCCTGCGCACGGAGATCGGGGAGGGCCTGCGCACGCTGTGGCGCGACCGGGTGCTCCGCGCGGTGTGCGTGGCCACACTGCTGTGCAACATCGGCATGGGCGCCCTGATCGCCACGCTGGCGCTGCACGTCACCCGCTGGCTGCACGCGGGCGACACCGGCTACGCCGCCGCCATGACGGCGTACGCGGCCGGCAGCCTGGCCGGCGGTCTGGTCGCCCAGCGGATCGCGCGCCGCACCGGTCGGGTACGGGCCCTGCTGCTCGGCGGCACACTCCAGACGGGCGCGCTGCTGCTCATCGGCGCCGTGCGGCACGTGCCCGCGCTGATGGCCGGGATGCTGCTGCTCGGTGCGATGAACATGGTCTGGAACGTCAACCAGGTCACCCTGATGCAGCAGCGCAGCCCCGAGTCCATGGTGGGCCGCATCGCCTCGGCCTTCCGTACGTCCTCCACCTCCGGTGCCCCGCTCGGCGCGTTCCTCGGCGGGGCCGTGGCCGGCCTGTACGGCCTCAACGCGCCCGCCCTGATCGCGGCCGGCCTGTTCGCCTCGGCCGTCATCGCGCTGATACCGGCACGCGAGCCCGGCATACCCGTCGCCGCCCGCGCGGACAGCGTCTCCACCGCTCGTCCCGCGCGCTGATCAATTAGGTTGGAACAGCTGGGACAGGCACGAACGAAGGCGGAAGTCGGACATGAACGCAGACGGCCGTACCAGGCTCAACCAGACGCCCGAGTGGACCGCTCTGGCCAAGCACCGGGAGGAGCTGGCGGACACCCGTCTCAGGGACCTGTTCGCCGCCGATCCGGCGCGCGGCACCGGGTACACGCTCCAGGTCGGCGACCTGTACATCGACTACTCGAAGCACCTGGTCACCGACGAGACCCTGCGCCTGCTGCGCGAGCTGGCCGCGGCGACGGACGTCTTCGGCCTCAGGGACGCCATGTTCCGCGGCGAGAAGATCAACGTCACCGAGAACCGGGCCGTGCTGCACACCGCGCTGCGCGCCCCGCGGGACGCGGTCGTCGAGGTCGACGGCGAGAACGTGGTCCCGGCCGTGCACGCCGTGCTCGACAAGATGGCCGGCTTCGCCGACCGCGTCCGCTCCGGCGCCTGGACCGGCCACACCGGCAAGCGCATCAGGAACGTGATCAACATCGGCATCGGCGGCTCGGACCTCGGGCCCGCGATGGCCTACGAGGTGCTGCGCTGCTTCACCGACCGCGACCTCACGGTCCGCTTCGTCTCCAACGTGGACGGCGCGGACCTGCACGAGGCCACCCGGGACCTCGACCCGGCGGAGACGCTGTTCATCATCGCCTCCAAGACCTTCACCACCATCGAGACCATCACCAACGCGACCTCGGCGCGGAAGTGGCTGCTGGCCGCGCTCGACGACGAGGCCGCGGTGGCCAAGCACTTCGTCGCGCTGTCCACGAACGCCGAGAAGGTCGCCGAGTTCGGCATCGACACGGCCAACATGTTCGAGTTCTGGGACTGGGTCGGCGGCCGGTACTCGTACGACTCCGCGATCGGCCTCTCCCTGATGATCGCGATCGGCCCGGACCGCTTCCGGGAGATGCTGGACGGCTTCCGGATCGTCGACGACCACTTCCGCACCGCACCGGCCGAGGCCAACGTCCCGCTGCTGCTGGGCCTGCTGGGCATCTGGTACGACAACTTCCACGACGCCCAGTCGCACGCCGTGCTGCCGTACAGCCACTACCTCTCCAGGTTCACCGCCTATCTCCAGCAGCTCGACATGGAGTCGAACGGCAAGTACGTCGCCCGCGACGGCAAGCAGGTGGACTGGCAGACCGGGCCCGTCGTGTGGGGCACGCCCGGCACCAACGGGCAGCACGCCTACTACCAGTTGATCCACCAGGGCACCAAGCTGATCCCGGCCGACTTCATCGGCTTCGCCCGGCCGGTCGCGGAGCTGAGCGAGGAACTCAAGGCCCAGCACGACCTGTTGATGGCCAACTTCTTCGCCCAGACCCAGGCGCTCGCCTTCGGCAAGACCGCCGAGGAGGTCCGCGCGGAGGGGGTCCCCGAGGAGCTGGTGCCGCACAAGACCTTCCAGGGCGACCGGCCGACCACGACGATCCTCGCTCGTGAGCTGACCCCGTCCGTCCTCGGCCAGCTCGTCGCCCTCTACGAGCACAAGGTGTTCGTGCAGGGCGCGGTGTGGAACATCGATTCCTTCGACCAGTGGGGCGTGGAGCTGGGCAAGGTGCTCGCCAAGCGTGTCGAGCCCGCGCTCACCGAGGGCGCCGACGTCCCCGGCCTGGACGCGTCGACGAAGGCACTGGTCGCCACGTACCGGGAACTGCGCGGCCGGAGCTGATCCCCGGCCGGAGCGGGCTCCCGTCCGGAGCGGGCTCCCGTCCGGAGCGGGCTCCCGTCCGGAGCCGGTCGCGGCCGGGGCGGAGGGGCTCACCGACGCCTGCCCGCTCACGCCGGCGCGGACGTTCGTGACCAACGCCGAGGACGCGTACGGGCAGGCGGGCAGGGAGCGGGACCCCGAGGGTCCCGGCACCCCACCGCCGAGATCGACGGCGTACGCGTCCTCGGTGCCTGCCGGCTTCCAGGCCGGCCGGCGCCCCTGAGCCGGCTCAGGCCACCGCGCTCAGCGTGTCCGCGAGGCGGCGGCGGGCCGCGCGGGACGCGGGCACGGTGGCCAGGGCCGCCGCTCCCAGAACGGCGGCCGCGCCCAGCAGGACCAGCAGGCCGGGGGAGGGGGACTGGGCGATTCCGGCGCCGATGCCGCTGGAGCCGCCCTGGGCGTCGATCAGCCGGCGGGCCAGCGGCAGCCCCAGCGCCGTGGCGGCGACGACCGCCGCGAGGGCCGTACAGCTCGTCGCCGTGACGGTGATCGCGGTGATCTGCCGTGGCGACATGCCGATCGCCCGGAGCGCCAGCACGTCCCGCTCGCCCTCGCGGACGCTGCCGCCGATCGCGGTGAGCAGTTCCACCAGCCCGATCAGCGCCAGGACGGCGATCAGCCCGGCGACGACACCGCGCAGCGGCGACAGCCCGTCGGCGGGGTTCGTCACGGGATGCACCTCCAGGTGGCCGTGGCCGGCCGAGGCGAGGGCGGCGGCCACGCGGTGCGGGTCCGCGCCCGGCCGCAGCCGCAGCTCGTAGAAGGCCGGGGACAGCTCCGGGTCGTTCTCCCTGAGGGCGTCCAGGGAGGTGGTGACGACCCGGCCGGCGTTGCGCGGTTCGAGGGTGCGGCCCACGATGTGCAGGATCTGCGGCCGGTCGCCCACCGTCATCCGCACCCAGTCGCCGACCCGCGCGTCCAGCAGGTCGAGCAGGCCCTGCCCGGCCACCGCCTCGTCCGGTCCGCGTGCGGCGCGGCCCTCGGCGAGGGCGTAGGGGTAGGGCTCGGCGCGGGTGCCGACGCCGCGCAGGGCGATGGTCGCGTTCTGGCCGGGGACCAGCGCGGCCACCTCGACGCCGGGATAGGCGGCGGCGACCCGGGAGTCGCGGGTCAGCACGGCCCGTACCCCGGACGCGTCCAGCGCGCCGTCCGAGCGGACCGTGAGCGCCGTCGGCAGGCCCACCCGCTCGGGGCTGCCGTGCAGGCGGTCGATCGTGGTCCAGGCGCTGAGCGCCACCACGATGAGCAGCAGCGGCAGCGTCAGCCGGGCCACGGTCGCCAGAGACCGGCCGCGCCCCGCGAACGCCTTGTGGCAGCCGAGGACCAGCGCGGCCGGCAGCCGCAGCCCGAGCGCCCGCCGGGCCGCCCCGCTCAGCCGCCCGCCCGTCGACGCGGCCGGACGCGGCACCGGGACCGGTGGCACCCGCCCCGCCCGCCAGGCCGCGAGCCCCGTGGTCAGAGCGATGAACAGCACCGCGCCCGCCGGCACCGCACACAGCGCGAGCGTGTGCCCGGGCAGCCCCTGCCACACACCCACCGCGTCCCCGAGCCGCCCCGGGACCCGGTTGCCCAGCCCCTCGGTGAGCGTGGCCGCCGCCACCGCGCCGAGCAGCGCGTACGCCAGGTGCTGGAGCAGGAAGATCCGTACGACCTGGCCGGGCGTGAAGCCGATCGCCTTCAGCACCGACAGGTCCCGCAGGTGCCCGCGGATGCGGGTCGCGATGGCGCCGTGCACCGCGAACCCGGCGGCGACGAGGGCGCCCAGACCGAACAGCCCGAGCACCTGGCCGAGCAGCCGGTTGTCGCCCTGTGCCTCGGCGCGGGCCTGCTGCCAGGTGGAGACCTCGCCGACCGCGCCGGCGCCCAGCACGGTGACGGCCCGCTGGACGGCGTAGTCGGTGTCGGACGGATCGCCGAGCCGCAGCCCGATGACCTGGCCGGCCGGGGCCCGCACGGCGGACGGCAGCGCCCACACCAGACCGGACTGCTCGCCGGGGCGGTACGGCGGTTCGGCGCTGTCCGCGATGCCCTCGACGGTGAGGGTGCGGGCCGTGCCGGGCAGCGTCAGGGTGTCGCCGGGCTCGGCCAGCAGGGCGCGGGCCAGGCTGCTCTCCAGCACCACGCCGTCCGGCGCGGCCGGGTCCAGCCAGCGCCCGGCGGTGAGCAGGGGCCGGCCGACAGAGGGCGGTTCCGGGGTGGCGCGCAGCTCGACGGAGGCGCGGGTGCCGCGGGCGGCGACGGTGGCCGCCTCGGTGCGGTAGGGGCCGGCGACGGAGGTGACGCCGTCCAGCCGGGCCAGCGCGCGGGCGTCGGCGGACGGCACGGTGTGCAGCCAGACGTGGGCGCCGCGCGCCTCGGCGAAGGTCCGCTGCCAGGGGTTCGTGGCGTAGCCGAACAGGGCGGCGGCGAGCAGCAGCGAGGTGACGATGCCCGCGGTGGCCAGCACCAGGAACAGCGCTTCGCCGCGGTGGGTGCGCAGGTCGGAGTGGGCCCAGCGCAGGGTGGCCCGCACGTCCCTCAGATCCGGCACGGTCAGTCCCTCAGCTCCAGCACGCCCGAGATGCCGCTCCGCCGGGGCGGCGGCGCGCCGTCCAGGGCCGCGTCGTCGGCGATGCGGCCGTCGAAGAAGCTGATCACGCGGTCGGCGGCGCTGGCCAGCCGGGCATCGTGGGTGACCAGCACGATGGTCTGGCCGCGCCCGTGGAAGCGGGACAGCAGCCGCATCACCTCGCGGGTGCCCTTGCTGTCCAGGCTGCCGGCCGGCTCGTCCGCGAGCAGCAGCGGCGGATGGTTGACCAGCGCCCGGGCGAGCGCGACCCGCTGCTGCTCACCGCCGGACAGCTCACCCGGCATGCTGCGCTCCTTGCCCTCCAGACCCAGCTCGGCGAGCAGCGCCTCCCGTTCGGCGCGGGCCTTCTTCGGCGGGACCCCGGCGAGCAGCGCGGGCAGTTCCACGTTGTCGGCGACCGACAGGTTCGAGACCAGGTTGAAGAACTGGAACACGATCCCGATGGCCTTCCTGCGCTCCACCGCCCAGCGGGCCTCGCTGAAGGAGTCCGTGCACCGGCCGTCGAGCCAGACGCTGCCCCGGTCCGGCCGCTGGAGCCCGCCGAGCAGGTGCAGCAGCGTGGACTTGCCCGCGCCGGACGGCCCGGTGACCGCGACGAACTCGCCGCGGGCCACGCCGAGGTCGACCCCGCGCACGGCGTGCGCGGGCGCGCCCTCGCCGTAGTGGGTCTTCACCAGCCCCTCGGCCCGCAGTACCGGAGCGTGGCCGTCACTCACCCCAGATCCTCCAGTTCCTCCTGGCACCGCTCCAGCCAGTCGAGGTCGGCCTGGAGGTGCAGCATCGCGCCCTCGATCAGCAGGTGGGCGATTCGGTTGTCCCGGCTCTCGGCCGCGGCCAGTTTCGACAGGTTGCGCATGGTGTTGAGGTACTGGCGCCGCTGCCGGTTGATGAGGGCGATCTGGTCGGCGAGACCGGTCTGCGGGGCGAGGGCGAGCTTCATGAAGAACTCGTCCCGCACCCGCGGCTCGTCCTCGGTCTCCTCGAACCAGGCTCGCAGCGCCTCGCGCCCGGTGTCGGTGAGGTGGTAGACCTTCTTGTTGGGCCGGCTGGACTGCTCGACGTCCTGGCCCTCGATCAGCCCGGACTTCTCCAGGCGGCCGAGGGTGACGTAGATCTGGCCGACGTTCGGCTGAGGGTACGCGGCGCCCAGCAGTTGCTCAAGGTCCTGCTTCAGCTCGTAGCCGTGGGCCGGGCCGCGGGCGAGGAGTGCCAGGAGGGGCAGGCGCACTCGTGCTGTCCTCCTGTCTGCTTCATGTGCTCCAGGCCCTAGTATCGCGCATACCTAACAGGTATACATGGCCTCTGTCCCCGGGCGAGGGTGCCCGTGGTGCCGGTGTACAGGGAGGAACCTATGCGGTGGATGCGCGCCGCCGGTAGGGGCCTTCTCGTTCTCGTCGTGGTCATGGCCGGTTACGGGGCCTCGGGCGCCCGCGCCGACGAGGGCGCGGGAGGCGGCCGGGGCCCGCTCACGCTGGCCACCGCCGGTGACCTCACCGGCTATCTCGGCCCGCTGCTCCAGGGCTGGAACCGCACCCACCCCGGCGAGAAGGTCACCCTGGTCGAGCTGCCGGACTCCGCCGACGAGACGCACGCGCAGATGACGACCGACCTGCGCGGCGGCGACCGGGGCCGGTTCGACGTCCTCAACATCGACGTCGACTGGACCTCCGAGTTCGCGGCGGCCGGCTGGATCCGCCCGCTGCCCCGCGACCGCTTCCCGCTGGACAGCTTCCTGCCTCCGGTCGTGGACACGGCGACCTACGACGGACGGCTGTACGCGGTCCCGTACGTCACGAACGCCGGACTCCTGCTGTACCGCAAGGACGTCCTCGACCAGGAGGGGGTGTCCCCGCCGCGCACCTGGGCCGAGCTGGAGCACGACGCGAGGACCATCGCGCCGAAGTACGGACTCGGCGGCTACGCGGGCCAGTTCCTGCCCTACGAGGGCCTGACCGTGAACGCGGCCGAGGCGGTGTACTCGGCGGGCGGCACCATCCTCGGCGGCGAGGGCACCCGCGTCACCGTCGACTCGGCCGCCGCCCGCGAGGGCATCGGCTTCCTCGCCCGCGGCATCCGCGAGGGCTGGATCCCGAGGCAGGCGCTGACGTACAAGGAGGAGGAGTCCAAACAGGCCTTCCAGGACGGCAGGCTGCTCTTCCTGCGCAACTGGCCCTACGCCTACGCCGTGGCCTCCGCACCGGGTTCCCGGGTCGCCGGGAAGATCGGCGCCGTACCGCTGCCCGGGCCCGACGGTCCGGGGACGAGCGTCCTCGGCGGCTCCAACCTCGCGGTCAACACCCACGCCCGGCACCCGGACTCCGCCGCGCGCCTGATCGCCTACCTCACCAGCGCGCCCGTGCAGCGCCAGGTGCTCACGCGGGGCGCGCTGCCGCCCGTGCGCGCCGGGCTCTACGAAGACCCCGCGCTCATCCGGCGGTTCCCCTATCTGCCGACCCTGCGCACCGCCGTGCTCACCGCCCGGCCGCGTCCCAAGAGCCCCCACTACGACCAGGTCAGCCTGGCCGTGCAGGCGGTCGTGCAGGACGCGCTCACCGGGCGGCAGACGCCCGAACAGGCCGTGCGCAGGCTGGCGCGCGAACTCGACGCCATCGCCAGCCGCTAGCCGACCGCGGACCCACCGCTAGTTACTTGTTAGATAACGCGGACATCTCAACTGGCCGTCGAATGTCCCGGTAAGCCCGCATTTGCCTCCCCAACTCCCCGGTAGCATCTGTTCTTTTCGTTGACATCCTCGCGACACGCCTACCTAACATGCATGCATGTTGAGTAAGCACCACTGGTGGCGGGACGCCGTGATCTACCAGGTGTACGTCCGCAGCTTCCTGGACAGCACCGGTGACGGCATCGGCGATCTGGCCGGCGTCCGGGCCGGACTGCCCTACCTGAAGAAGCTCGGCGTCGACGGGATCTGGCTGAGCCCCTTCTACCCCTCACCGCAGCACGACCACGGCTACGACGTGGCCGACTACCGCGGTGTCGACCCGCTCTTCGGCGACCTCGCCGAGTTCGACTCGCTGATGGCCGCCGCCCGGCGGCTCGGCATCAAGGTGCTGCTCGACATCGTCCCCAACCACTGCTCCAGCGAGCACCCGTGGTTCCGCGAGGCCCTGGCCGGCGAGCCCGGCAGCCCGGCCCGCGCCCGCTTCCACTTCGCCGACGGCCGCGGCCCCGACGGCAGCGAGCCGCCCAACAACTGGCACGCCATGTTCGGCGGCCCCGCCTGGACCCGGGTCGCCGACGGCCAGTGGTACCTGCACATGTTCACGCCCGAACAGCCCGACTGGAACTGGCGCAACCCCGAGATCGCCGACGAGTTCGACCGGACCCTGCGGTTCTGGCTCGACCGGGGCGTCGACGGGTTCCGCATCGACGTCGCCGCCGGTCTGTTCAAGCACCCCGAACTGCCCGACTCCGACGACCCGGAGGCCGACGCCCGCACCCGCGACTCGGTCAACCCGCTCGCCTGGAACCAGCCCGAGGTGCACGAGGTGTGGCGCCGCTGGCGCTCCCTGTGCGAGGAGTACGCCGACCGTGACGGGCGCGAACGCCTGCTCGTCGGCGAGGTCTCCGTCCCCACCGCCCGCGAACAGGCCCTGTACGTCCGCCCGGACGAGCTCCACCAGGCCTTCTTCTTCCACCTGCTCGGCGCCCCCTGGGACGCCGACGCCTTCCGCAAGGTCATCTCCGAGGCCATGCAGGACATCGCCGGCACCGGCTCCACGGTCACCTGGGTCCTCAACAACCACGACCAGGTCCGCACCGTCACCCGCTACGGGGAACCGGCCACCGGGGGCAGCGGGCTCGGCGCCGCCCGCGCCCGCGCCGCCGCGCTGCTGATGCTGGCGCTGCCCGGAGCCGCGTACATCTACCAGGGCGAGGAACTGGGCCTGCCCGAGGTCGTCGACCTGCCCGACGACGTGCTCACCGACCCGATCTTCCGGCGCACCGGCAGCCGCGCCCGCATCCGCGACGGCTGCCGGGTGCCGCTGCCCTGGTCCGGACAGGCCTCCCCGTTCGGCTTCACCTCCGGCGTGGAGGGCGCCAAACCCTGGCTGCCGCAGCCGTCGTACTTCGCCGAGTACGCCACCGACCGCGCCCTCGCCGACACCCGCTCCTTCTGGCACCTCTACCGGGACGGCCTCCACCTGCGCGCGTCCCTGCCCCAGTTGGGCGAGGGCACGCTGCGCTGGCTGGACACCCCGCCGGACGTCCTCGCCTTCGTCCGCGGCGACGGACTGGTCTGCGCCGTCAACTTCGGTACGGCCCCCGCCCCCGCGCCGGCCCCCGGCACCCCCCTGCTGTCCAGCGGCCCCTGCCCGCCCGGCGTCCTGCCCGGCGCCACGGCGGCCTGGTGGCTGAACGACATGTGATCCCGTCCCTGATGAAAGGTCCGTCAACGATGATGCGACGACGCACGACCCTGCTCACCGGCTGTACCACCCTCGCCCTCGCCCTCGGCGCCACCGCCTGCGGCGGCGGCCCCGTCTCGGCGGGCGGCGGCGACAAGGCGCTCAGCGGCCAGACCGTCACCGTGGCCGGTGTCTGGTCCGGCAGCGAGCAGAAGAACTTCCAGAAGGTGCTGGACGCCTTCACCGAGAAGACCGGCGCGAAGACCCAGTTCGTGTCGACCGGCGACAACGTCTCCACGGTCGTCGGCAGCAAGATCGAGGGCGGCAACGCGCCCGACGTCGTGATGGTCCCGCAGGTCGGCGTCCTGAAGCAGTTCGCGCAGAAGGGCTGGCTCAAGCCGCTCTCGCCGACCGCCCAGCAGACCATCGAGGCCGACTACGCGCCGGTGTGGAAGAAGTACGGCAGCGTCGACGGCACCCTCTACGGCCTCTACTTCAAGGCCGCCCACAAGTCCACCGTCTGGTACAGCCCCGACGCCCTCGCCCAGGCCGGGGTCAAGCCGCCGAAGACGTACGACGAACTGCTCAAGGCCGGGCACACCGTCTCCGACTCCGGCCTCGCCGCCTTCGCGGTCGCCGGACAGGACGGCTGGACCCTCACCGACTGGTTCGAGAACATCTACCTCTCCCAGGCGGGCCCCGAGAAGTACGACGCCCTCGCCGCGCACCAGCTGAAGTGGACGGACGCGTCCGTCGTCAAGGCGCTCAGCACCCTCGGCAAGCTCTTCAAGGACAAGCAGCTCATCGCCGGCGGTGAGAACGGGGCTCTGAACACCGACTTCCCCGGCTCGGTGGAGAAGGTGTTCGGCCCCAAGCCCGAGGCCGGCATGGTCTACGAGGGCGACTTCGTCGCCGGCGTCGCCCACGACCAGTACGGCAAGGCCGTCGGCAAGGACGCCGACTTCTTCCCCTTCCCGGCGGTCGGCGCCGGCACGGCCCCCGTCGTCAGCGGCGGTGACGCGGCCGTCGTCCTCAAGGACGGCAAGAACGCCAAGGCCGGCATGAAGCTCCTGGAGTACCTGGCCACTCCCGAGGCCGCGGCCGTGTGGGCGAAGGCGGGCGGCTTCCTGTCCCCGAACAGGAAGCTGAACCTCTCCGCGTACGGTGACGACGTCACCCGCGCCACCGCCAAGTCCCTCGTGGGCGCCGGGGACTCGGTCCGCTTCGACATGTCCGACCAGGCACCCGCCTCCTTCGGCGGCACCAAGGGCACCGGCGAGTGGAAGCTCCTCCAGGACTTCCTGCGCGACCCGTCGGACCCGAAGGGCACGGCGGCGAAGCTCGAAGCCGCCGCGGCCAAGGCCTACCAGGGCTGAGCGGCACACCATGACCGCCCCCACCGTCGTGAAACAGCAGGCGGACCCGCGTCCCGCCGCCGGCCCGGCGTCCGCGCGCCGCGGCCGGCGCCGCACCCGGCTGATCGCCCTGCTCTTCGTCCTCCCCGCGCTGCTCCTGCTCGGCGCGCTCGTCGTCTACCCGGTGCTGTTCTCCGTCGGCCGCAGCTTCTTCGACGCCTCCGGCACCCGGTTCGTCGGCGGCGACAACTACACCGAGATGTTCCGCGACCCGGCCACGCTGAAGGCCATCCGCAACACCACCATCTGGGTCGTCGTCGCCCCCGCCCTGCTCACCGGCCTCGGCCTGATCCTCGCCGTCCTGGTGGAGAAGGTCCGCTGGGCGACGGCCTTCAAGCTGCTGCTCTTCATGCCGATGGCGGTGTCCTTCCTCGCCGCCGGCATCATCTTCCGCCTCGCCTACGACGAGGACCCGGACAAGGGCGTGCTCAACGCCGCCGTCGTCTCCGTCCACGACGCCTTCCAGGGCACGTCGACCTACCCGACGGCCCGGGGCCGCACCGGACTGCTCACCCAGGACCGGGACGGCTCCTACCGCACGACCGCCTCGGCGGGCGACACCGTGACGCTGCCGATGGTCGGCGTGCTGCCGGGGGACTTGCCCGGCGACGCCTCGCCCGCCCGTACGGCGGCGGCGCGCAAGGCCGCGCCCGGCGAACTGCGCGGTGTCGTCTACCTGGACTTCACCCCCGGCGGGGGAGGCAGGCAGGGCAAGGTCGACGCCAAGGAGAGCGGCCTGCCCGGCATGAAGGTCGAGGCGGTGCGCGACGGCAAGACGGTCGCGAGCGCGACCACCGCCGCCGACGGCTCCTTCCGCTTCTCCGGGCTCACGGCGGGCCCGTACACGGTGAAGCTCCCGGAGTCGAACTTCGCCCCGCCCTACCAGGGCGTCTCCTGGCTCGGCCCGACCCTCGTCACCCCCGCGATCATCGGCGCCTACCTGTGGATCTGGACCGGTTTCGCGATGGTCCTGATCGGCGCGGGCCTCTCCACACTCCCGCGCGACGCCCTGGAGGCCGCCCGGATGGACGGGGCCAACGAGTGGCAGATCTTCCGCCGGATCACCGTCCCGCTGCTCGCGCCCGTGCTCACCGTGGTCTTCGTGACCCTGGTGATCAACGTGATGAAGGTCTTCGACCTCGTCTACATCATCGCGCCCGGCCCGGTGCAGGAGGACGCCACCGTCCTCGCCACCCAGATGTGGCTGGTGTCCTTCGGCGGCGGCAACGACCAGGGTCTCGGCAGCGCCCTCGGCGTGCTCCTGCTGCTCCTGGTGATCCCCGCGATGGTCTTCAACGTCCGCCGCTTCCGCAACAGTCAACGATGAGGAGTCAGCGATGAACGCGATCAGGCGCGGCCTGGGCAGCGGCCTGGTGCAGGCCTTCCTGGTGGTCATCGGCCTGGTCTGGCTGACCCCGCTGGCCGGCCTGTTCCTGTCCTCCCTGCGCTCGGCCCAGGACACGGCGAAGGGCGGCTGGTGGACGGCGCTGGCCAGCCCCGGCCAGCTGTCCTTCGACAACTACTCGGCGCTGCTGAAGAACGCGGGCATCAGCCAGGCCTTCTGGAACACCGTGCTGATCTCGGTGCCGGCCACCACGCTGGTCGTCGTGATCGCGGCCCTCGCCGGATACGCCTTCGCCTGGCTGGACTTCCCGCTGCGGGAACCCCTCTTCCTGCTGGTGGTGGCCCTGTTGGTGGTGCCGGTGCAGATCGGCCTGCTGCCCGTCGCCAAACTCTTCGGCGCGCTGGGCCTGTTCGGCACGATCCCCGGTGTCGTCCTCTTCCACGTCGCCTACGGTCTGCCCTTCGCGGTCTTCCTGCTGCGGAACTACTTCGCGGAGATGCCGAAGGAGATGCTGGAGGCGGCACGGATGGACGGCGGCGGCGAATGGCGCATCTTCACGCGTCTGGTCCTGCCGGTGGGCCGCCCGGCCATCGCCTCGCTGGCCATCTTCCAGTTCCTGTGGGTCTGGAACGACATGCTGGTCGCCCTGCTGTTCGCGGACAGCTCGTCGCAGCCGCTGACCGTGGAACTCCAGTCGCAGATCCGCCAGTTCGGCAGCAACATCGACGTCCTCGCCCCGGGCGCGTTCCTGTCCCTGATCGTGCCGGTGGTGGTGTTCTTCGCGTTCCAGCGGCACTTCGTGCAGGGCGTGATGGCGGGGTCGGTGAAATAGCGGCGGCGGGGGCCGGAACCCCCGCCGCGGCTACACCGGCCCGTGCGTCACGGGGACGCCGGCGGATACAACGACCTCGGCAGCTGCGAAGCCGCCGCCGAGTCCAGCAGCCACAGCGTGCGCGAGCGGCCGTACGCGCCCGCCGCGGGGGCCTGGATCTCGCCCGCGCCGGACAGGGCGATGGCCACGGCCTCCGCCTTGTCCTCGCCGGCCGCGAGGAGCCAGACCTCGCGGGCCGCGCGGATCGCCGGGAGGGTGAGGGAGATCCGGGTGGGCGGCGGCTTGGGGGCGCCGTGGACGCCGACCACCGTGCGCTCGGTCTCCCGGACCGCGGGCAGCTCGGGGAAGAGCGACGCCACGTGGGTGTCCGGGCCGACGCCCAGCATCAGGACGTCGAAGGTGGGCACCGTGCCGTGGTTCTCCGGACCGGCCGCCTTCGCCAGCTCCGCCGCGTACGCCTCCGCCGCCGCCTCCACGTCCGCGCCGTGCGGGCCGTCGGAGGCGGGCATGGCGTGCACGCGCTCCGGGTCCACCGGCACGGAGTCCAGCAGCGCCTCGCGGGCCTGCGTGACATTGCGCTCGGGGTCGCCCTCGGGGAGGTAGCGCTCGTCGCCCCACCACAGGTCGAGGCGGCCCCAGTCGACGGCGTCCCGGGCGGGGGCCGCCGCCAGCGCGGCCAGCAGGCCGTTGCCGTTGCGCCCGCCGGTGAGGACCACGGACGCGGTGCCCCGGGAGGCCTGCGCGTCCACGATCTTCGTGATCAGGCGGGCCGCGGCGGCCTGCGCCATCAGTTCCTTGTCGTGGTGGACGACCAGCTGCGGAGTGCTCACTTCGCCGTCGCCTTCCTCGCCGGTGCCTTCTTCGCCGGCGCCTTCTTCGCGGTCTTGGCCGCCGCCTTCTTCGCGGGGGCCTTGGCCGCTTCCTCGACCGGTTCCGGTACGGCGACCGGCTCGGCCGCGGACCCGGTGCCCGCATCCCCGGCCGGCGCCTCGGACGCCTGCCGCGGCACCGTGTTCAGCCGGTCCACGCCGTAGCGCAGCGCCGACGCGTAGGTGTCGTCCGGGTCCAGCCGGCGCAGCTCCTCCGCGATCAGCTCGGCGGTGTCCCGTCGCTTCAGCGCCACCGCGCGGGCCGGCTGGCCCTCGATGGACAGCGTGGCCAGCGAGCCGTCGGCCCGGTCCAGCACGATCGGGCCGCAGTCGGTGTCCATGCGGACGGCCGTGAGCCCCGGACCGGACGACAGCGAGCGCCTCACCGGTACGTCCAGCCGGTCCGCGAGCCACATCGCCAGCAGCTCACAGCTCGGGTTGAACTCCTCGCCCTCCACCTCGACGGCCTTCACCTCGCAGGTGACCTGGTCGAGCGCCGCCGCGAGCATGGAACGCCACGGCGTGATCCTCGTCCAGGACAGATCGGTGTCGCCCGGCGTGTAGGCCGCGGCGCGGGCCGCCAGCTCCCGCACCGGCTCCTCGGCCGAGTAGGTGTCGGTGACCCGGCGCTGGGCGAGCGCGCCCAGGGGGTCCTTCGCCGGGTCGAGCGGGGCGTTCACCGGCCACCACACGACGACGGGCGCGTCCGGCAGCAGCAGCGGCAGGACCACCGAGTCGGCGTGCTCCGCGGCCTCGCCGTACAGACGCAGGACGACCGTCTCGCCGGTGCCCGCCTCCGCGCCCACCCGCACCTCGGCGTCCAGACGCGAGGACGTGCGGTCGCGCGGCGAGCGGGAGACCCGCTTGATGACCACCAGCGTGCGCGAGGGGTGCTCGCGCGAGGCGTCGTTGGCGGCCTTCAGGGCGTCGTAGGCGTTCTCCTCGTCGGTGACGAGGACGAGGGTCAGCACCATGCCGACGGCGGGTGTGCCGATGGCGCGGCGGCCCTGCACGAGCGCCTTGTTGATCGCTCCGGCGGTGGTGTCGGTCAGGTCTATCTTCATGGCCGGCGCCAGCTCCGTCCGTCTCGTGCGAGCATCTCGTCCGCCTCCACGGGACCCCAGGTGCCCGACTTGTACTGCGCGGGCCTGCCGTGCGTGTCCCAGTACTCCTCGATCGGGTCGAGGATCTTCCAGGACAGCTCGACCTCCTCCGTGCGCGGGAAGAGGTTGGCGTCGCCCAGCAGCACGTCCAGGATCAGCCGCTCGTACGCCTCCGGGCTGGACTCCGTGAACGACTCGCCGTAGGCGAAGTCCATGGAGACGTCCCGGATCTCCATCGAGGTGCCCGGCACCTTGGAGCCGAAGCGGACGGTGACGCCCTCGTCGGGCTGGACGCGGATGACGATCGCGTTCTGGCCCAGCTCCTCGGTCGCCGTCGTGTCGAACGGCGAGTGCGGGGCCCGCTGGAAGACGACGGCGATCTCCGTGACCCGGCGGCCGAGCCGCTTGCCGGTGCGCAGGTAGAAGGGGACACCCGCCCAGCGGCGGTTGTCGATCTCCAGCTTGACCGCGGCGTAGGTGTCGGTCTTCGACTTCGGGTCGATGCCCTCCTCTTCGAGGTAGCCGATGACCTTCTCACCGCCCTGCCAGCCCGCCGCGTACTGCCCGCGCACGGTGTCGGCGCCCAGGTCCTTCGGCAGCCGGACGGCGCCGAGCACCTTCTCCTTCTCCGCGGCCAGCGCGTCCGCGCCGAAGGAGGCGGGCTCCTCCATGGCCGTGAGGGCCATGAGCTGGAGCAGGTGGTTCTGGATGACGTCCCGGGCGGCGCCGATGCCGTCGTAGTAGCCGGCCCGGCCGCCGATGCCGATGTCCTCGGCCATGGTGATCTGGACGTGGTCCACGAAGGACCGGTTCCAGATCGGCTCGAACATCGTGTTGGCGAAGCGCAGGGCCAGGATGTTCTGGACGGTCTCCTTGCCGAGGTAGTGGTCGATCCGGAAGACCTGCTCCGGCTCGAACACCTCGTGCACGACCTTGTTCAGCTCCTCGGCCGACGCCAGGTCGTGCCCGAACGGCTTCTCGATGACCGCTCGCCGCCAGGAACCGCCGGTCTGGTCGGCCAGACCGTGCTTCTTCAGCTGCTGGATGACCACCGGGAAGGAGCGGGGCGGCACGGACAGGTAGAAGGCGAAGTTGCCGCCCGTGCCCTGTGCCTTGTCCAGCTCGTCGATGGTGGCGCGCAGCCGCTCGAATGCCTCGTCGTCGTCGAAGGTGCCCTGGACGAAGCGCATCCCCTGGATGAGCTGCTGCCAGACCTCCTCGCGGAACGGAGTACGTGAGTGCTCCTTGACCGCGTCGTGGACGACCTCGGCGAAGTCCTCGTGCTCCCAGTCGCGGCGGGCGAAGCCCACCAGCGAGAAGCCCGGCGGCAGCAGACCCCGGTTGGCGAGGTCGTACACCGCGGGCATCAGCTTCTTGCGCGACAGGTCGCCGGTGACGCCGAAGATGACCAGGCCCGACGGCCCCGCGATGCGCGGGAGCCGTCGGTCGGCCGGGTCACGAAGCGGGTTCGCTCCGGAACCGGAAACGGGTGACAAGTCAGCCCTCCGAAGGGGCGAGGCGCTCAAGCTCCGCCTGGGTGGACTTCAGCAGGTCGGTCCAGGACGCCTCGAACTTCTCGACGCCCTCGTCCTCCAGCACCTGCACGACGTCGTCGTACGAGATGCCGAGCTTCTCCAGCGCGTCGAGGTCGGCGCGCGCCTGCTCGTAGGTGCCGGAGATGGTGTCGCCGGTGATCTCACCGTGGTCCTCGGTGGCCTCCAGCGTGGCCTCCGGCATGGTGTTGACCGTGTTCGGGGCGACCAACTCGGTGACGTACAGGGTGTCCTGGTACGCCGGGTCCTTCACGCCGGTCGACGCCCACAGCGGACGCTGCTTGTTGGCGCCCGCGTTCTCCAGCGCGCTCCACCGGTCCGAGGAGAAGACCTCCTCGTACGCCTGGTAGGCGAGACGGGCGTTGGCGACGGCGGCCTTGCCGCGCAGCGCCTTGGCCTCGTCGGTGCCGATGCCGTCCAGCCGCTTGTCGATCTCGGTGTCCACGCGGGACACGAAGAAGGACGCCACCGAGTGGATCTCCGACAGGTCGAGACCCCGCTCCTTCGCCTTCTCCAGGCCGGTCAGGTAGGCGTCCATGACCTTGCGGTAGCGCTCCAGCGAGAAGATCAGAGTGACGTTGACGCTGATGCCGAGGCCGATCGTCTCGGCGATCGCCGGCAGACCCGCCTCGGTGGCCGGGATCTTGATCAGGGTGTTGGGGCGGTCCACCAGCCAGGCCAGCTGCTTGGCCTCGGCGACGGTCGCCTTGGTGTTGTGCGCGAGACGCGGGTCGACCTCGATGGAGACCCGGCCGTCCTGGCCGTTCGTCGCGTCGAAGACCGGCCGCAGGATGTCGGCGGCGTCGCGGACGTCCGCCGTCGTGATCATGCGGATGGCCTCTTCGACGGTGACCTTGCGGGCGGCGAGGTCCGAGAGCTGCTGGTCGTAGCCGTCGCCCTGGGAGATCGCCTTCTGGAAGATCGTCGGGTTGGTGGTGACGCCCACGACGTGCTGCTGGTCGATCAGCTCGGCGAGGTTGCCGGACGTGATCCGCTTGCGCGACAGGTCGTCCAGCCAGATCGCGACGCCTTCGTCGGAGAGGCGCTTGAGTGCGTCTGTCATGGAATTACATCTCCTACGTGTCGTATATGAGCGTCAGCGCTGTGCGTCGGCGAGGGATTCCCGCGCCTTCGCGGCCACGTTCTCCGCGGTGAAGCCGAACTCCCGGAAGAGCACCTTGCCGTCGGCGGAAGCACCGAAGTGCTCCAGGGAAACGATGCGGCCGGCATCCCCCACGTACTTGTGCCAGGTGAGACCGATGCCCGCCTCGACCGACACCCGGGCCTTCACGGACGGCGGCAGCACGGAGTCCCGGTACCCCTGGTCCTGCTGCTCGAACCACTCGACGGACGGCATCGAGACGACACGCGTGGGCACGCCCTCGGCCTGGAGCTGCTCGCGCGCCTCCACGGCCACGTGCACCTCGGAACCGGTGGCGATCAGGATGACCTGCGGCTCGCCGCCGTCGGCCTCGAACAGCACGTAGCCGCCCTTGGCCGCGTCCTCGTTCGGCTCGTACACCGGCACGCCCTGGCGGGTGAGCGCCAGGCCGTGCGGCTGGCCCTTGCCGAACTCCTTGGTCCAGCGCCGCAGGATCTCGCGCCAGGCGATGGCGGTCTCGTTGGCGTCCGCCGGGCGCACGATGTTCAGACCCGGGATCGCGCGCAGCGAGGCCAGGTGCTCCACCGGCTGGTGGGTGGGGCCGTCCTCGCCGAGGCCGATGGAGTCGTGCGTCCACACGAACGTCACCGGCAGGTGCATCAGGGCCGACAGGCGCACCGCGTTGCGCATGTAGTCGGAGAAGACGAGGAAGGTGCCGCCGTAGACCCGGGTGTTGCCGTGCAGCGTGATGCCGTTCAGCTCCGCGCCCATGGAGTGCTCGCGGATGCCGAAGTGGATCGTGCGGCCGTACGGGTTGGCCTCGGGCAGCGGGTTGCCCTCGGGCAGGAACGAGCTGTCCTTGTCGATGGTGGTGTTGTTCGACCCGGCGAGGTCGGCGGAGCCGCCCCACAGCTCGGGGATCACCGCGCCGAGCGCCTGGAGCACCTTGCCGGACGCGGCACGCGTCGCGACGCCCTTGCCGGGCTCGAAGACCGGGAGCTTCTCCTCCCAGCCGGTGGGCAGCTCGCCCTTGCTGATCCGGTCGAACTCGGCGGCCCGCTCCGGGTTGGCCTCGCGCCACTCCTGGAGGGACTTCTCCCACTCGGACTTCGCCTCGGCGCCGCGTTCCAGCGCCTTGCGGGTGTGGGCGATGACCTCGTCGGCGACCTCGAACGACTTCTCCGGGTCGAAGCCGAGGACGCGCTTGGTGGCCGCGACCTCGTCCTCGCCCAGCGCCGAGCCGTGCGCGGCCTCGGTGTTCTGGGCGTTCGGGGCCGGCCAGGCGATGATGGAGCGCATCGCGATGAAGGACGGCCGGTCGGTGACCCGCTTCGCCTCCTGGATCGCGGCGAAGATCGCCTGCGGGTCCAGGTCGCCGTTCTCCTTGGCCTCCACGCGCTGCACATGCCAGCCGTAGGCCTCGTACCGCTTGACGGTGTCCTCGGAGACGGCCGTCTCGGTGTCGCCCTCGATCGAGATGTGGTTGTCGTCCCACAGCAGGATCAGGTTGCCCAGCTTCTGGTGACCGGCCAGCGAGGACGCCTCGGCGGAGATGCCCTCCTGGAGGCAGCCGTCACCGGCGATGCAGTAGATGAAGTGGTCGAAGGGGGACTCGCCGGCCGGGGCCTCGGGGTCGAACAGACCGCGCTCGTAGCGGGCGGCCATCGCCATGCCCACCGCGTTGGCGACACCCTGGCCCAGCGGGCCCGTGGTGGTCTCGACGCCCTTGGTGTGCCCGTACTCCGGGTGGCCGGGGGTCTTGGAGCCCCACGTCCGGAACGACTTCAGATCGTCCAGCTCCAGGCCGAAGCCGGCCAGGTACAGCTGGGTGTAGAGGGTCAGGGACGAGTGTCCGGCGGACAGCACGAAGCGGTCGCGGCCGACCCACTCCGGATCCGCCGGGTCGTGCCGCATCACCTTCTGGAAGAGGGTGTAGGCGGCCGGGGCCAGGCTCATCGCCGTACCGGGATGGCCGTTGCCGACCTTCTGTACGGCGTCTGCGGCCAGGACACGGGCGGTGTCCACGGCCCGCTGGTCCAGCTCGGTCCACTCAAGGTCTGTCGTGGTCGGCTTGGTGCTCACCCTGGGTCAGGGCTCCTCTCCACATGTCGGTCGCCGGTCGTCGGGGCATACGCCCACCCGGCCGCCGACGGGCTTGTCGCCCGCCGGCCGCTGTCGAGCCTACCCCCGTAAGGACGTGCGTTTTTTCGAGTGTTTCCAGACTGCCGGGAGTCCGCGCGATCCGCCTCCCGACCGGCCGGGAACGGCATTTGGCACATGAATACGGGGCCGGTCATCTGAGCGCTCAATCGAGTGCCGGGACCCCTCTTATGGGACGTGCGTCAACACGACCCCACCCCCGCGAAGGGCGGGGTATGGGCAACGTCTAAAGTGGCGTGGTACGCGCGAGCCTTTACCGGGACTTCATACGGGGGGCTTGCTGGGATGTCTCTGTCAGGGGTGTGCGTGACGGCCGTCGAATCCCGTCCTGGGGGCACCTCCCAGGCCCTTAAGGCACTGGGGGAGGGTGCGCTCGGGGCTGCGAGCCAAGGCCCGGTTCGTCGGCCGTTCGGGGCCCGTGTCAAGGCCTTCGTGGCGCTGACCAAGCCGCGGATCATCGAGCTGCTGCTCATCACCACCGTTCCGGTGATGTTCCTGGCGCAGCAGGGCGTGCCCGACCTCAAGCTGGTCCTGCTCACCTGCGTCGGCGGCTATCTGTCGGCGGGCGGCGCCAACGCGCTGAACATGTACATCGACCGGGACATCGACGCCCTGATGGACCGCACCTCGCAGCGGCCCCTGGTGACGGGCATGGTCAGCCCGCCCGAGTGCCTGGTCTTCGGCATCACCCTCGCGGTGGTCTCGACGCTGCTGTTCGGCCTCACCGTCAACTGGCTGAGCGCGTGGCTCTCGCTCGGGGCGCTCCTCTTCTACGTCGTCGTCTACACGATGCTCCTCAAGCGGCGTACGGCGCAGAACATCGTGTGGGGCGGCATCGCGGGCTGCATGCCCGTGCTCATCGGCTGGTCGGCCGTGACGAACTCGCTCTCCTGGGCGCCGGTCATCCTGTTCCTGGTCATCTTCTTCTGGACCCCGCCGCACTACTGGCCGCTGTCCATGAAGGTGAAGGACGACTACGCCCGTGTGGGCGTGCCGATGCTCCCGGTCATCGCCTCCAACAAGGTCGTGGCCCGGCAGATCGTCATCTACAGCTGGGTCATGGTCGCCGTCTCCCTGCTCCTGACCCCGCTCGGCTACACCGGCTGGTTCTACACGGCCGTCGCGCTGGCCGCCGGCGGATGGTGGCTGTGGGAGGCGCACGCGCTCCAGAACCGGGCCAAGGCCGAGGTCACGGGCGCGAAGCTGAAGGAGATGCGGCTGTTCCACTGGTCGATCACCTATGTGTCGCTGCTGTTCGTGGCGATCGCGGTGGACCCGTTCCTGCGCTGAGACGTCGGCGGGCGTACGTCACAGAGCCCTGACCTCGCCAGCCGACCTACCCGTCGGTAGCATCCTGGTCATGGCAGACACGCAGCAGGTTGACGCGAGGGCCGAGCGCAAGGTGGCCAGGCTCGCCCGGGAGATCAGCGCCTTCTCCAAGGCCCACGGCGGCGCCGAGGGCCAGGTGGCCCACATCGGTGAACGCGGCGCCCGCATCGTCCTCGTCGGCGAGGACGGCGGCTGGGGCGACCTGGTGGCTCCCACGTACGAGATCGCCGAGAAGGCCGTCGAGAAGGCGGGCATCACGGTCCACGAGTCCTTCGACGGCGAGTTCGCCGCGAAGGTGCGGACGGGCCCGTACGAGTGGAAGCGGATGGCCGGTATCCAGATCGGCGGCTAGCTGTGGTGGCGCCCGTGGCGGAGCCGCACATGGACGCAGCGCCGCGTTCCTTCGGGTCGGCCGCCGCCACCTGAACCCCGGATCACCCGTTAGGACGTGTGAGGCAGCACAGCGCGCCCACGTCCCACGGGGAGCCGGAATGATCGAAACGCCGTCCCTCGTGGACCAGTACTGCCACGGCGTACTGCGGACGGAACTGGGCCTCGGCACCTTCGAGGCCCAGCTGGCCCGCACCGAGGGACCCCCGGCCCCGGGCACCACCCTCTTCGACACGCAGACCGGCTTCGCCGTACGGCGCTGGTGCCCGCCCCTGCTCGGCCTCGAACCGCACTGCCCGCCCGCCCGCTATCTGGCCCGGCGCCGCGAACTGGGCGTGCTGGAGTCGGGCCGCAGGCTGCTGCGCGGCAGCGGCATCACGACGTACCTGGTCGACACGGGGCTGCCCGGCGACCTCACCGGCCCCGGTGAACTGGCCTCCGCGGCGGCGGCCCAGGCCCGCGAGATCATCCGGCTCGAACCGCTCGCGGAGCAGGTCGCCGACACCTCCGGCACCGTCGAGTCCTTCCTCGCCAACCTCGCCGAGTCGGTGCACGGAGCCGCGGCCACCGCCGTCGCCTTCACCTCCGTCGCGGGCCTCAGACACGGCCTGGCCCTCGCGCCCGAGCCGCCGGGACCCGGGGAGGTGCGGGGCGCGGCGGGCCGCTGGCTGGCCGGACGGCGCGTCGGCGGGGCGCTCACCGACCCCGTCCTGCTCCGGCACCTGCTGTGGATCGCCGTCGCCTCGGGCCTGCCCCTGCAACTGCACGCGGGCCTCGGCGAGCCCGGCTCCCGCATCGACCGCACGGACCCGGTGCTGCTCACCGACTTCGTCCGGGCCACCGCCGGCCTCGGCACCGACCTGGTCCTGCTGCACGGCTACCCGTACCACCGCCACGCCGCCCACCTGGCCGGTGTCTTCCCGCACGTCTACGCCGACTCCGGCGCCGCGCTGGTCCGCACCGGCGCCCGGGCGGCCACGGTCCTCGCCGAGATCCTGGAACTGGCCCCCTTCGGCAAGATCCTCTTCTCCACCGGCGCGCGGGGGCTGCCGGAACTGCATGTCGTCGGCGCCCGCCTCTTCCGCGAGGCGCTGGGCCGCGTGCTGGGCACCTGGGTCGCCGAAGGCGCCTGGTCCCCGGAGGACGCCCAGCGGGTGGCGAAGATGATCGCGGCGGACAACGCACGACGGGTGTACGGGCTCGGGTGAGCCGTCCAGACTGGGCGGATGACGACCGCGTCCCTGCTCGACGGGTTCCTGCACGCCTTGCTGCCCCTGCGGCCCCGCGCCGTCTGGGCGCACGGCTCACTGGCCGGCGGCGACTACCAGGAGGGCCGCAGCGACCTCGACCTGATCGCCGTCCTGCCGGGCCCGCTGACCCTGGGGACCGTACGGCGGCTCGTGGCGCTGCACCGCGGGCGGCGCGGGGAACCCCTCGCGGCCAAGCTCCATTGCAGCTACCTCACACCGGCCACCCTGCACGACGCGGACCGCTCGCACCTCACCTGGGCACACGAACGGGTGATGCGCCGCCCGGTCACCCCCGTCACCCGGCGCGAGCTGCTCGCCTTCGGACGGGTGCTGTACGGCGAGGCCCCGGTGGCGCTGCTCCCGCCGGTGCCGGACGGGCAGCTGGCCGACTTCGTCGTACGCGACCAGCGCGACTACTGGCGGCCGGCGGTGGACAAGGCCCGGCTGTGGCGGCAGGACATCTGGGTCGACCTGGGCCTGCTGACCTTCGCCCGCGCCACCGTGACCCTGCGCGAGGGCCGGCTGATCTCCAAGCGGGAGGCCCTGGCGGAGCTCGCGGCGCTGGGCGCTCCGGCGGAGGTCGTCGAGGACGTCACCCGCCGCCGCTACGCCGTCCCGGCCCCCGCCCCGGCGCCGGCCGACTGGCCCGCCCGCCGGGCCGGGCTGACCCGCGCCTACCTGGGGCCGGCGATCGACGCCCTCGTCACCACGTACGGATGACTCAGGCGCGGGTGCCGACCGGCACCTCGGCCGCCGGTCCCGGCAGGTCCAGGGCGGCCTCCGGGCGCTCGCGCAGCGACAGCAGGACGCGCAGGGTGGCGATCCAGATCAGGCACGAGCCGAGCATGTGCAGGGCGACCAGGACCTCGGGCAGGTGCGTGAAGTACTGCACGTAACCGATCACGCCCTGGGCCAGCAGCACCACGAACAGCTCGCGGGTCCGGGCCAGGGGGCCCTTCGGGGCGTCGACCGCCTTCAGGACGAACCACAGGGCGAACGTCAGCGTCACCACGATCCACGCGAGCACCGCGTGCAGCTTGGCGACCGTCTCCCAGTCGATCGGGATGCGGTCGACCTCGCTGGAGTCGCCGGCGTGCGGCCCGGCCCCGGTCACCACCGTGCCGACCGCGATGAGCAGCACGGACGCCAGCACCAGGAACCACACGAGCTGCCGCACCGCCTGGCCGACCAGCGGACGCGGCGCCCCGTCGCCCTCCCGCGCGCGCTGCCACATCACCGTGGCGATGGCGATCAGGGCGGTGGAGAGCAGGAAGTGCGCGGCGACGGTGTACGGGTTGAGGCCGACCAGGACGACGATGCCGCCGAGCACGGCGTTGCCCATGACCACCCAGAACTGGGCCCAGCCCAGCCGGGTCAGGCCGCGCCGCCACGGCTTCTCGGCCCGGGCGGCGATGATCGCCCAGCCGACGGCCGCGCACAGCACGTACGTCAGCATGCGGTTGCCGAACTCGACGACCCCGTGGAAGCCCATGGCCCGGGTGGTGGTCAGGGAGTCGTCGGTGCAGGTGGGCCAGGTCGGGCAGCCGAGGCCCGAACCGGTCAGGCGGACGGCGCCGCCGGTCACGACGATCACCACCGACATCACGAGCGCGGCGAGCGCCGCCCGCCGGACGGTCCGGGGATCCGGGGTCCAGTGGTCGGCGATGAAGGCGAGCGGGTTGCGCAGGGCGGCTTCGGCGTCGGCGCGGTTCAGCTTTGGCACGCGCACCATCGTAGGCCGCCGCTTGTGCACGCGTTCACGAGGGTCCGCCCCGGCGCGTGCGGCATCCGTCACTCCCAGCGGAAGAACTTCCCGGCCGCGGCGAGGCCGGCCACCGCCCAGACGGCGAGAATCCCCAGGTCGCCCCAGGGCATGCCGGCGCCGTGCTGGAGCACGTCCCGCAGGCCGTCCGACAGGGCGGAGATCGGCAGCAGGCCGAGGACCTGTTCACCCGTCGAGCCGAACTTCTCCAGCGGCACGATGACCCCGCCGCCGACGAGCAGCAGCAGGAAGACCAGGTTCGCGGCGGCCAGCGTCGCCTCCGCCTTCAGCGTGCCCGCCATCAGCAGGCCGAGCCCGGAGAAGGCGGCGGTGCCGACGACGAGCAGCAGCAGGACGGCGGCGGGGTTGCCGTGCGGGGACCAGCCCAGCGCGAAGGCGATGACGGTCAGCAGGACGACCTGGAGGACCTCCGTGACCAGCACGGACGCCGTCTTCGCGGTCATCAGGGCCCAGCGGGGCAGTGGCGAGGAGGCGAGCCGTTTCAGGACGCCGTAGCGGCGCTCGAAGCCGGTGGCGATGGCCTGGCCGGTGAACGCCGTCGACATCACGGCCAGGGCCAGGACGCCGGGGGCGAGGAAGTCGACGGCCTCGCCCTTGCCGGTGTCCACGATGTCGACCGAGCTGAAGAGCACCAGCAGCAGGGTCGGGATGACGACCGTCAGCAGCAGCTGCTCGCCGTTGCGCAGCAGCATCTTCGTCTCCAGCGCCGCCTGCGCCGCGATCATGCGGGGGAGCGGGGCGGCTCCGGGCTTCGGGGTGTACGTACCCGCCGTGGTCACGAGCGCAGCTCCTTGCCGGTCAGCTCCAGGAAGACGTCCTCCAGCGTGTGCCGCTCCACCGAGATCCGGTCGGGCATCACCCCGTGCTGGGCGCACCAGGACGTCACCGTGGCCAGCAGCTGGGGGTCGACCTTGCCGACGACCCGGTAGGAGCCCGGGGTCAGCTCGGCGGCCGTGCAGTCGGCCGGCAGCGCCTTGAGCAGGGAGCCGACGTCGAGGCCGGGCCGGCCGGTGAAGCGCAGGGTGTTCTCGGCGCCGCCCTTGCACAGCTCCTCCGGGGAGCCCTGGGCGATGACCCGGCCGCCGTCGATGATCGCGACGTCGTCGGCGAGCTGCTCGGCCTCGTCCATGTGGTGCGTGGTGAGGATCACCGAGACGCCGTCGGCGCGCAGGTCCCGCACCAGGTCCCAGGTGGCCCGGCGGGCCTGTGGGTCGAGGCCGGCGGTCGGCTCGTCCAGGAACACCAGCTCCGGGCGGCCCACGACGGCCATGGCGAGCGCGAGCCGCTGCTGCTGGCCGCCGGAGAGCCGGCGGTAGCCGGTCCGGCCGCAGGAGCCGAGGCCGAGGCGTTCGACGAGGGCGTCGACGTCCAGCGGGTGGGCGTGCAGCTTCGCCATGTGGCGCAGCATCTCCTCCGCCCGGGCACCGGAGTACACGCCTCCGGACTGGAGCATCACGCCGATGCGGGGACGCAGCTCGGCGGACTGCCGTACCGGGTCCAGGCCCAGGACGCGCACCGTGCCGGAATCCGGCTTCCGGTACCCCTCGCAGGTCTCGACCGTGGTCGTCTTCCCCGCCCCGTTGGGGCCGAGTACAGCGGTCACGCCCGGCTGGGCCACCAGGTCGAGGCCGTCCACCGCGGTCTTCGTGCCGTACCGCTTCACCAAGGCCTGGACCTGGACCACCGGCTCACTTCGCATGGGTCCAGAGTCTAGGTACGCCGTCCGGCCCTCAGGCGCGGGGGTGGCGGAAGTCCTCCTCACGGGGCCGGTGCAGGGGCAGCCACCGCTGGGCGTAGGCCACGGCGTCCGCCACCGGGAACAGCCGGACGTCCGCCGCCCCCACCCTTCCCCGCACGACCGGCCGGTCCCGCTCGAAGTCGTGCCCCAGCTCGTCGAACCGGTCGGAGGTGATCGAGACCTCGGTCACCGTCTCCCAGCCGCCGCCGGCCGCGGGCCGCCCGACCTCCACGCGGGGCGCGGGTATCCGGTACTCGGCGAGGTGGAAGGCGGTGCAGGCGTCGTAGCCCGCGCCCAGCAGCAGCACCCGGGCGCCCAGCTCCTCCAGCCGGGCGAGGGGGCTCCGCTCACCGAGCCGGCAGTCGGTGGCGTGGCCGTCGGTGATCTCCCGCGCGCGGGGGCCGACGGCGGCGAAGGAGGTCTGCGGGTGGGCGCTGCGCCGGGCGCCCGGCCAGGTGCGCACGGTCTCCGGGACGACGCCGACCCCGAGGGAGGGGGTGATCAGCGGGTCGTACGGCGGCATGGTGGCGCGGATGCGGTCCCACCACTCCTCGGGAACGGGAGGGTTCACCCAGACGGCCGGATCGCAGTGGCCGCCCGTCTGGGTGGGGACGACGAGCGTGCCCGAGGGGCCGAGCGCGTCCAGGAGCCCTTGGACGACCGCGACCGCGCCTCCGTTGACCCAGCCGAGGGAGCTGAGCGAGGTGTGCGCCAGAAGGGTCTCACCGGTCTCGACGCCGAGCAGTCCCAGCTGTGCGGCGATGTCGTCCCGGGTGACAAGAGGGCCGGTCGGAGGGGGTGTGGGCATGGTCCGGGAGTCTCCCGGACGGGCGCGCGGCGCGCCACCGAATTGCCCCTGCCGCCGGCCGGGCGATCGATCGGATGATCGTTTCCGCAGGTCAGATTAGGTATGCCTAAGTGACGCAGGGCACCGTCGGGTGATCCGGACGCCGCTTGTCAGGCTCCGCGGAATTACGCAACAATGGCGTTGTGAAAAACGTCGGCGAGGCTCGGGAGACCCCCACGGGGGCCCCTCAGGAGGAGCTAGCGACCGGTGAGCGCTCGACGCGCAACCGGGTCGCGCGGTCCATCCTGGACCACGGGCCGTCGACCGTCGCCGAACTCGCCGGCCGGCTGGGACTGACCCAGGCGGCCGTCCGGCGTCACCTGGACGCGCTGGTCGCCGACGACGTCGTCGAGGCCCGCGAGCAGCGGGTGTACGGCACGCGCACGCGCGGGCGCCCCGCGAAGGTCTTCGCGCTCACCGACTGCGGCCGGGACGCCTTCGACCAGTCGTACGACAAGCTCGCCGTGGACGCGCTGCGCTGGATCGCCGAGCAGGGGGGCGGCCCCGAGGCGGTCGCCGCCTTCGCCCGCGCCCGGATCGCCGCCCAGGCGGGCGCGTACCGCGAGGCGGTCGAGTCCGTGAGCCCCGAGAAACGCGCCGAAGCGCTGGCCAAGGCCCTGAGCGCCGACGGGTACGCTGCTACGGCGCGCAGCGCACCGGTCGGCGAGCAGCTCTGCCAGCACCACTGCCCGGTCGCCCACGCCGCGGAACAGTTCCCGCAGCTGTGCGAGGCGGAGACCGAGATCTTCGCCGAGCTGCTGGGCACCCACGTCCAACGACTGGCGACCATCGCGCACGGCGACGGCGTCTGCACGACGTTCATCCCCAAGATTTCCACTGACGCACCTGCAAGCACGGCCGGGAGGAACCCCGCATGACTCTCCCCACGGAGACTGCCCACCCTGAGCTGGAGGGCCTGGGCAAGTACGAATACGGCTGGGCCGACTCCGACGTGGCCGGTGCCTCCGCCAGGCGCGGCCTCAACGAGGACGTCGTCCGCGACATCTCGGGCAAGAAGTCCGAGCCGGAGTGGATGACGAAGCTGCGCCTGAAGGGCCTGAAGCTCTTCGAGAAGAAGCCGATGCCGAACTGGGGCTCCGACCTCTCCGGGATCGACTTCGACAACATCAAGTACTTCGTGCGCTCCACGGAGAAGCAGGCGGAGTCCTGGGAGGACCTGCCCGAGGACATCAAGAACACCTACGACAAGCTGGGCATCCCGGAGGCCGAGAAGCAGCGCCTCGTCGCCGGTGTCGCCGCCCAGTACGAGTCGGAGGTCGTCTACCACCAGATCCGCGAGGACCTGGAGGAGCAGGGCGTCATCTTCCTCGACACCGACACCGCGCTGAAGGAGCACCCGGAGCTCTTCAAGGAGTACTTCGGCACGGTCATCCCGGCCGGCGACAACAAGTTCGCCGCGCTGAACACCGCCGTGTGGTCCGGCGGCTCCTTCATCTACGTCCCGAAGGGCGTCCACGTCGAGATCCCGCTCCAGGCCTACTTCCGCATCAACACGGAGAACATGGGCCAGTTCGAGCGGACCTTGATCATCGTCGACGAGGGTGCCTACGTCCACTACGTCGAGGGCTGCACCGCGCCGATCTACAAGTCGGACTCGCTGCACTCCGCGGTGGTCGAGATCATCGTCAAGAAGAACGCCCGCTGCCGTTACACGACCATCCAGAACTGGTCGAACAACGTCTACAACCTGGTCACCAAGCGCGCCGTGGCCTACGAGGGCGCGACCATGGAGTGGATCGACGGCAACATCGGCTCCAAGGTGACGATGAAGTACCCGGCCGTCTACCTGATGGGCGAGCACGCCAAGGGCGAGACCCTGTCCATCGCCTTCGCGGGCGAGGGCCAGCACCAGGACGCGGGCGCCAAGATGGTCCACATGGCGCCGAACACGTCGTCCAACATCGTCTCGAAGTCGGTCGCGCGCGGTGGCGGTCGTACGTCCTACCGTGGTCTGATCGAGATCGGCGAGGGCGCCGCCGGGTCGAAGTCGAACGTGCTGTGCGACGCGCTGCTGGTCGACACCATCTCCCGGTCGGACACGTACCCGTACGTCGACGTCCGCGAGGACGACGTGTCCATGGGCCACGAGGCCACCGTCTCCAAGGTCTCCGAGGACCAGCTCTTCTACCTGATGAGCCGCGGCCTCTCCGAGGACGAGGCGATGGCGATGATCGTGCGCGGCTTCGTCGAGCCGATCGCCAAGGAACTGCCCATGGAGTACGCGCTGGAACTCAACCGGCTGATCGAGCTGCAGATGGAGGGCGCGGTCGGTTAACCACCGGACCGCACCACCCGTCAAGCCCACACGTAAGAAAGCGAGCATTACGACAGCCATGGCTGAGGCCCAGAACATCCCGGTGGGTTCCACCACCGCCGGCTCGATCGCGGTCGCCGCGGAGTCGACCGTCGTCTCGCGCATGAGCGCGCCCCCGTCCTTCGACGTCGCGGACTTCCCGGTCCCGCACGGCCGTGAGGAGGAGTGGCGGTTCACCCCGCTGGAGCGCCTGCGCGGCCTGCACGACGGCACCGCCGTCGCGAACGGCGACGGCGTGAAGGTCGACGTCCAGGCCCCCGAGGGCGTCACCGTCGAGGCCGTCGGCCGCGACGACGCGCGCCTCGGCAAGGCGGGCACCCCGGTGGACCGCGTCGCGGCCCAGGCGTACTCCGCCTTCGAGAAGGCCTCGGTCGTGACCGTCCCCAAGGAGACCGTCCTCACCGAGCCGATCCGCATCGCCGTGCACGGCCGGGGCGGCACCGCCTTCGGCCACCAGGTGATCGAGCTGGGCGCCTTCGCCGAGGCCGTCGTGGTCATCGACCACACCGGTGACGCGGTGCTCGCCGCCAACGTCGACTACGTCCTCGGGGACGGTGCCAAGCTGACCGTCGTCTCCGTCCAGGACTGGGACGACAAGGCCGTCCACGTCGCCCAGCACAACGCGCTGGTCGGCCGGGACGCCTCCTTCAAGTCCGTGGTCGTGACCTTCGGCGGTGACGTGGTCCGCCTGCACCCGCGGGTGGAGTACGCCGGCCCCGGCGGCGAGGCCGAGCTGTTCGGTCTGTACTTCACCGACGCCGGGCAGCACCAGGAGCACCGCCTGCTGGTCACCCACAACACCCCGCACTGCAAGTCGAACGTCGTCTACAAGGGCGCCCTCCAGGGTGACGACGCGCACGCGGTCTGGATCGGTGACGTGCTCATCGAGGCCAAGGCCGAGGGCACGGACACCTACGAGATGAACCGCAACCTGGTCCTCACGGACGGCGCGCGCGTCGACTCGGTGCCGAACCTGGAGATCGAGACCGGCGAGATCGTCGGCGCCGGGCACGCCTCCGCCACCGGCCGCTTCGACGACGAGCAGCTCTTCTACCTGATGGCCCGCGGCATCCCGGAGCACGAGGCCCGCCGCCTGGTGGTCCGCGGCTTCTTCGCCGAGCTGGTCCAGCAGATCGGTGTCGCCGACATCGAGGAGCGCCTGCTCGCCAAGATCGAGGAAGAGCTGGAGGCTTCGGTCGCATGACGTCGTTCGTACGCGCCTGTGGGCTGAGCGAGCTGGAGGAGGACACCCCGAAGCGGGTGGAACTCGACGGCACGCCGGTCTCGGTCGTGAAGACCGAGGGCGAGGTGTTCGCGATCTACGACATCTGCTCGCACGCGAACGTCTCCCTCTCCGAGGGCGAGGTGGAGGACTGCCAGATCGAGTGCTGGCTGCACGGCTCAGCCTTCGACCTGCGCACCGGCAAGCCGTCCGGCCTCCCCGCGACGCGCCCCGTCCCCGTATACCCCGTAAAGATCGAAGGGGACGACGTTCTCGTCTCCCTCACCCAGGAGTCCTGAGGCACCCATGGCAACGCTTGAAATCCGAGACCTGCACGTCACCGTCGAGGCCGACAACGCCACGAAGGAGATCCTCAAGGGCGTCGACCTCACCGTGAAGCAGGGCGAGACGCACGCCATCATGGGCCCCAACGGCTCCGGCAAGTCGACCCTCGCCTACTCCCTCGCGGGTCACCCGAAGTACACGATCACCGGCGGCACCGTCACCCTGGACGGCGAGGACGTCCTGGAGATGTCCGTCGACGAGCGCGCCCGCGCGGGCCTGTTCCTGGCGATGCAGTACCCGGTCGAGGTCCCCGGCGTCTCGGTCTCCAACTTCCTGCGCACCTCCGCCACCGCCATCCGCGGCGAGGCCCCCAAGCTGCGCACCTGGGTGAAGGAGGTCAAGGAGGCCATGGAGCGCCTCAACATGGACCCGTCCTTCGCCGAGCGCAACGTCAACGAGGGCTTCTCCGGCGGTGAGAAGAAGCGCCACGAGATCCTCCAGCTGGAGCTGCTCAAGCCGAAGGTCGCGATCCTGGACGAGACCGACTCCGGTCTGGACGTCGACGCGCTGCGCATCGTCTCCGAGGGCGTCAACCGCGTCCGCGAGTCCGGCGAGGTCGGCACCCTGCTGATCACGCACTACACGCGCATCCTGCGCTACATCAAGCCCGACCACGTCCACGTGTTCGCCGGTGGCCGCATCGTCGAGTCCGGCGGCCCGGAGCTCGCGGACAAGCTGGAGAACGAGGGCTACGAGGCATACGTGAAGGGTGGCGCATCCGCGTGACACAGCTGCCGGGCCTCCTCGACGTCGAGGCGATCCGCAAGGACTTCCCCGTTCTGGACCGAGTCGTCCACGACGGCAAGAAGCTCGTGTACCTGGACAACGCGGCGACCTCGCAGAAGCCGCGCCAGGTACTGGACGCCCTGAGCGAGTACTACGAGCGCTACAACGCCAACGTCCACCGCGGTGTGCATGTGCTCGCCGAGGAGGCCACGGCGCTGTACGAGGGCGCGCGCGACAAGGTCGCCGCGTTCGTCAACGCGCCGAGCCGCGACGAGGTGATCTTCACCAAGAACGCCTCCGAGTCGCTGAACCTCGTGGCGAACATGCTGGGCTGGGCCGACGAGCCCTACCGGGTGGACCACGAGACCGAGATCGTCATCACGGAGATGGAGCACCACTCCAACATCGTGCCGTGGCAGCTGCTCGCGCAGCGCACGGGCGCGAAGCTGAAGTGGTTCGGCCTCACCGACGACGGCCGGCTCGACCTGTCGAACATCGACGAGATCATCACCGAGAAGACGAAGATCGTCTCCTTCGTGCTGGTGTCCAACATCCTGGGCACGGTCAACCCGGTCGAGACCATAATCCGCCGCGCCCAGGAGGTCGGCGCGCTCGTCTGCATCGACGCCTCCCAGGCCGCCCCGCACATGCCGCTGGACGTGCAGGCCCTCCAGGCCGACTTCGTGGCCTTCACCGGCCACAAGATGTGCGGCCCGACCGGCATCGGCGTCCTCTGGGGCCGCCAGGAGCTGCTGGAGGACCTGCCCCCGTTCCTCGGCGGCGGCGAGATGATCGAGACGGTCTCGATGCACTCCTCGACGTACGCCCCCGCCCCGCACAAGTTCGAGGCGGGCACGCCCCCGATCGCCCAGGCGGTCGGCCTCGGCGCGGCGATCGACTACCTCCAGTCGATCGGCATGGACAAGATCCTCGCCCATGAGCACGCGCTGACGGAGTACGCGGTGCGGCGCCTGACGGAGGTTCCCGACCTGCGGATCATCGGCCCGACGACGGCCGAGGACCGCGGGGCGGCGATCTCCTTCACGCTCGGGGACATCCACCCGCACGACGTGGGCCAGGTGCTGGACGAGCAGGGCATCGCGGTCCGGGTCGGCCACCACTGCGCCCGTCCGGTCTGCCTCCGCTACGGAATTCCTGCGACCACGCGAGCGTCGTTCTACCTGTACTCCTCGCCGGCCGAGATCGATGCTCTGGTCGACGGCCTGGAGCACGTACGGAACTTCTTCGGCTGAGAGGCGTGAGCTGACACCGTGAAGCTGGACTCGATGTACCAGGACGTCATCCTGGACCACTACAAGAACCCGCACGGGCGTGGTCTGAGGGATGGCGACGCCGAGGTGCACCATGTGAACCCGACCTGCGGCGACGAGATCACCCTGCGCGTGAGGTACGACGGCACGAGGATCGAGGACGTCTCGTACGAGGGCCAGGGCTGCTCGATCAGCCAGGCGAGCGCCTCCGTGCTCAACGAGCTCCTCGTCGGCAAGGACCTGGCCGAGGCGCAGAAGATCCAGGAGACCTTCCTGGAGCTGATGCAGTCCAAGGGCAGGATCGAGCCCGACGACGCGATGGAGGAGGTCCTGGAGGACGCGGTCGCGTTCGCCGGTGTCTCCAAGTACCCCGCGCGGGTCAAGTGCGCCCTCCTGAGCTGGATGGCGTGGAAGGACGCGACGGCCCAGGCGCTGGGTGGCGCCGACGCCGAAAGGAAGACGGCATGACCGACACCGCAGAGATGAAGCCGGTCTCGGAGGAAGAACTCCGCGAGGCCCTGATGGACGTGGTCGACCCCGAGCTGGGCATCGACGTCGTCAACCTCGGCCTGATCTACGGCATCCACATCGACGACTCCAACGTGGCCACCATCGACATGACCTTGACCTCGGCGGCCTGCCCGCTGACGGACGTCATCGAGGACCAGGCCAAGTCCGCCACGGACGGCCTCGTCAACGAACTGCGCATCAACTGGGTCTGGATGCCGCCGTGGGGTCCCGACAAGATCACGGACGACGGCCGCGAGCAGCTCCGGGCGCTCGGGTTCAACGTCTGACACACAGCCTGTGACAGGGGCCGTGGCCAAGTGCCACGGCCCCTTTCGCGTGCTCGGGCGGCACCGGAAGCCGGTGGGGTCTCTCGCCGGGTACGGCCGTACGCGTCGTTGTGTACGCTCGTACATATGGGGTATCTGCTGCTCTCCGGCGCCATCGCCGCCGAGGTCGCCGCCACGACGGCGATGAAGTACAGCGAGGGATTCAGCCGGCTGTGGCCCTCGCTCGTGACCGCCGTGGGGTACGTCGTCTCCTTCGCGCTGCTCGCCCGGACGCTGAAGACCGTCCAGATCGGTACGGCGTACGCGATCTGGTCCGGCGTGGGCACCGCGACCATCGCCGTCCTCGGTCTGCTGCTGTTCGGCGAGGGGCTCAGCGCGACCAAGGTCGCCGGGATCGTGCTGATCATCGGCGGAGTGGTGGTGCTGAACCTGGGCGGGGCGACGCACTGATGCCGCGCCGCTACGACCCCGGGCGCCGGCAGCGGATCATCGACGCGGCGATCCGCGTGGTCGGCCGGGACGGCATCGCGGGGCTGAGCCACCGTACGGTCGCCGCCGAGGCGGACGTACCGCTCGGCTCCACGACGTACCACTTCGCCACCCTCGAAGAGCTGCTGGTGGCCGCGCTGCGGCAGGCGAACGAGGGGTTCGGCCGGGTGCTGGCCGAGCTGCTGCCGGAGGGCGGCGACGGCGACCTCGCCGCGGATCTCGCCCGTGCGCTCGGGAAGTGGCTGGCGGGCGAGCGCACCGGGGTGGAGCTGGAGTACGAGCTGTACCTGGCCGCGCTGCGCCGCCCCGCGCTGCGTCCCGTCGCCGCCGAGTGGACCGAGCAGGGAGCCGCGCTGCTGGCCCGCCGCACCGACCCGGTCACGGCGCGGGCCCTGCTCGCGCTGATGGACGGCATCTGCCTCCAGGTGCTGCTGACGGGCGGTTCCTACGACGAGGAGTACGCGCGCGCCACGCTGGCTCGGCTGATCCCCTGAACCCGCGCCCGGCACGTGAGACGCGGTTCGCCCTCACCACCCCGCCCACGTTAGGTTTTCTCCCATGACCGAGTCTGCAACCCGTACCACCGGCGCCGTCGCCGCCGGCCTCGCCACGATCGCCTCCGACGGCACCGTTCTCGACACCTGGTTCCCGGCCCCCGAGCTGGTCGAGGAGCCGGGTCCGGCCGGCACCGAGCGGCTGAGCGCCGAGCAGGCGGCCGAGCTGCTGGGCGGCGGCGCGACCGCGGCGACCGGCCCGGACGCCCGCCGGGGCGTCGAGGTGGTCGCGGTCCGCACGGTCATCGCCTCGCTGGAGGAGAAGCCGGTCGACGCCCACGACGTCTACCTGCGCCTGCACCTGCTCTCGCACCGCCTGGTCAAGCCGCACGGCCAGAACCTGGACGGCATCTTCGGCCACCTCGCCAACGTCGCCTGGACCTCGCTCGGCCCGGTCGCCGTGGACGACATCGAGAAGGTGCGCCTGAACGCCCGCGCCGAGGGCCTGCACCTCCAGGTGACCTCGATCGACAAGTTCCCGCGCATGACGGACTACGTCGCCCCGAAGGGCGTGCGCATCGCCGACGCCGACCGGGTCCGCCTCGGCGCGCACCTCGCGGCGGGCACCACGGTCATGCACGAGGGCTTCGTCAACTTCAACGCCGGCACCCTCGGCACCTCCATGGTCGAGGGCCGGATCTCCGCGGGCGTCGTGGTCGGCGACGGCTCGGACATCGGCGGCGGCGCCTCCACCATGGGCACCCTGTCCGGCGGCGGCAACGTGATCATCTCCATCGGCGAGCGGTGCCTGATCGGCGCCGAGGCGGGCGTCGGCATCGCGCTCGGCGACGAGTGCGTGGTCGAGGCCGGCCTGTACATCACCGCGGGCACCCGCATCACCATGCCCGACGGCCAGATCGTCAAGGCCCGGGAGCTGAACGGCGCCTCCAACATCCTCTTCCGCCGCAACTCGGTCACCGGCACGGTCGAGGCCCGCCCGAACAACGCGGTCTGGGGCGGCCTGAACGACATCCTGCACAGCCACAACTGACGCACCGCGTCCGGCTGCTGGTCGCGCGGTTTCCCGCGCGTCTTCGGGGCGCACCGCGCGGATCAGCCCGCGGTGAGCGCCCGGTACGCCGTCAGCAGTCCGTCGGCCGTCTCCCGGTCGGCGGGCAGCAGGGGGGCGCGGACCGGGCCCGCGGGCAGGCCGAGGCGGGCGAGGAGGGCCTTCGCGGTGACCGTGCCGGGCAGGCCCGCGCCCATCATCGCCTCGGTCAACGGGGTCACGGCCCGCTGGAGTCCGGCCGCGCGGGCGGTGTCGCCGGCGTCGAACGCGGCCAGGATCGCGGCGACCCGGTCCGGTACGGCGTTCGCGACCGTGCTCACGCACCCCGCCGCGCCGACCGCGTACAGCGCCAGTACGTGCTCGTCGCAGCCGGCGTAGTACGCCAGCTCCGTGCGCCGAAGCACCTTCAGGGTGCCGAGGAAGTCGTAGGAGCAGTCCTTGACGGCCACGATCCGCGGGTGGTCCGCGAGGCGGATCATCGTGTCCGGCTCGATCCGGGTGCCCGTGCGGCCCGGGATGTCGTAGAGCATCACCGGCAGGTCGCTCGCGTCGGCGACCTGGCGGAAGTGGGCGGCCACGGCCTCCTGCGGGGGTCGGCTGTAGTACGGCGTCACCACCAGGACACCGTCGGCGCCCGCCTTCCCGGCCGCCCGCGCCAGCTCCACCGTGTGCCGGGTGTCGGACGTGCCCACGCCCGTGACCAGCGCGGCCCGGTCGCCGACCGCCTCCCGCACGGCCGCGACCATCCGCGCCTTCTCCCCGTCGGTGGTGGTCGGCGACTCGCCGGTGGTGCCGCCCAGGACCAGGCCGTCACAGCCCCGCGCCACCAGGTGCGCGGCCAGCCGCTGGGCGCCGTCCAGGTCGAGGGCGCCCTCCTCGGTGAACGGCGTGATCATGGCGCAGAGGGTGCGGCCGAAGGGAGCGGGCCTACGGGTACTCGTCGTCATGGGAGTAGTCTCGGCAGCACCTTCGTGAAGCTCTACTTAATTCTCCTACGCAATATCAGTAAGAGTTGCTAATTCCTTGCCGGGATGGACGGAGGCCCTGTGTCCAACTCGGCACTTCATGGGTCACTATGGCCGTAGGGTCACCGACGTCTGTCATGGAGGCACCATGAAGCTCGGCAAGGCACTGGCCACCGGAGTCGCGGAGGAACGGCCGCTCGTCCAGGAGGAGAAGCCGCAGGTCCCCGAGGAGACCGTCCGCACGAACGCGGTCGAACCGGCCGGGGCGGCCCGCGAAGAGGTCCCGGCCGCCCGATGAGGCTGCGGCTCCCGGCGGAACGCCCGACGGAGCCGCCGACCGGCTACAAGATCGCCCACCCGGTGCTGTCCCAGGACGGCACCCGGGCCGGGTTCACGGGTGTGTCGCTCGGCGGCGCGCTGCCGTACGGCGTCCTGGACGACGCCTCCTGCGTCTACGGCTTCCGGCACCGCCCGCCCGCGCGCCGCTGCGACTGCGGTTTCCACTGCGTGCACGACCGGGCGGCGGCCGAGGCCCTGCTGTGCACCGCCGACCACCGCGCGGCCGTCCTGCTGGAGGTCTCCGTCCTCGGCGCCTACATCCGCTTCGAGCGCGGCTTCCGCTACGCCCGGCAGCGGGTGCGCACGGCCACGGCCGGGCCGTGTGGCTGCGGCGCCGGTGCCGTCGCGCTGGCCGACGCCGGCTGGGGCCGGCCGGGCTGGCGGGTCCTCGCACCCGTCTGCGGGGGCTGCCTGCGCGGGCGCGCGCCGGTCCCGTTCGAGGGGTTCGCCCGGCTGGCCGGACACGGGCTCCGGGTGGTCGCGGGTGTCGGCGGTACGGCCCCCGCAGCCGACGGGTTGACCGCGGGCGGCGAGCCGGGCGTACCCGAACTCGTGGCCGAGGCTGCCCTGTTGCAGGCCCGCCTGGACTGGTTCCAGTCCCAACTCGCGCGGCTCGGCGAACGCGGGCCCGGCGGCACCGGGCAGGGCTAACGACCTTCGGCCCGGGTACCCGGGGGTTCCGCACTGAGAGGAGGCGGAACGCCGTGACCGTGACCTCGCACACCCGGCCCGCGGCCGACGGGCACCCCTCCACGGGCGAACTCGTCGGCCGGGCCACCGAACAGCTCTCCCGGCTGCTGCGGCAGGAGGTCGCCCTCGCCAAGGAGGAGCTGACCGAGAAAGGACGCCGGGCCGGACGCGGCGGCGGCCTGCTGGGCGCCGCCGGCGCCGTCGGCTACGTCGGCCTGATCACCCTGGCCGGAGCGGCCACCGCCGCCCTCTCCCTGGCACTGCCCGTGTGGGCGGCGGCGCTGATCGTGGCAGCGGTGTTCTTCGCCGTCGCCGGCCTGCTGGCCGCGACCGGCCGCGCCCAGCTGCGCCGCGCCGCCCCGCCCACGCCCGAGAAGACCCTCGGCAGTGTCAGGGCGGACGTCGACGCCATCAGGGAAAGGGCACACCGATGACGCACAGGAACCCGCACGGCTCGGGCGCCAAGGGCCCCGACGAGCTCCGGCGGCAGATCGAACACACCCGGAACCAGCTCGGCGACACCGTCGCCCAGCTGGTGGACCGGGTCGATGTGAAGGGCCGGGCGCGGGCGCGCGCCGCCGACCTGAGGGACAAGGCCGGCGCCATGACCGTCCAGCTGCGCGCCGGCGCCGCCCAGGCGGGGCACGGCGTGCAGGACCGGGCGGCCAAGGCGGGCCACCTGGTCCAGGACCGCGCCGCGCGGGCCGGCCACACCGCGCAGGAACGGATGACCAAGGCCGGGCACCTGGTGCAGGAACAGGCCGGACACGGCCGGCACGCCCTGCGGGACCGGGCGACCCACGCCGGTCACACCATGGAGCACGACGCGCGGGTGCCGCGCCCGGTGCGGTCCGCCGTGAGCGCCGCGATGCGGCACCCCCGGCCGGCACTGCTGATCGGCGCGGCGGGCGCCGCCGTCATCGGCGCGGCCGTGATCTGGCGCCGCGTCGACCGCTGCCGGTGAGCCCCTGCCGCCGGACGCCGCCGGTGAGCCGCTGCCGGTGAGCGGCGGTCGGTGAGCAGCCGTCGGTGAGCACGGGACGGCGGGACGGGCCGGGCGCGCAGCCGGGCCGGTCCCGCCGTCGTGTCACGGTCGGAACCGCAGCACCTGCGGGTCGTGGTCGCTGATCTGGTCGTTGAACTCCGAGTTGATGTGCACGCTGTCGTACTCGAAGTCGCAGCCGCGGCGGATCGCCGGGCTGATCAGGATCTGGTCCAGGACCTGCTGGTTGCCCTGGTAGTCATAGGTGTAACGCTCGTTCTCGGGCAGCGACTTGATCGCCGACCACAGCTCGCCGTCACCCTCCAGGATCCGCGCGGTCTCGGAGAACTCGAAGTCGTTCATGTCGCCGAGCGCGATGACGTCCGCGTTCTTCTGCGCGGACAGGATGTCCTTGACGAACGCGTTCACCTCGGTCGCCTGGGCGTGCCGCTGGATCTCCGAGCTGCGCACCGGCGGCTGGTACTGCGAGGTCAGGCCCTGGTCGCCGCCCTTGGAGTTGAGGTGGTTGGCGATCACGAAGACGGTCTTGCCGTGGAAGGCGAACTCGCCCGCGAGCGGCTTGCGGCTGTTGCTCCAGGCGGCGTTCGCCGGGTCTATCCGGCCCGGGGAGACCGTCAGCTGCGCCTTGCCGTGCACCTTGGTGACGCCGACGGCGGTGGTCGGGCCGCCGCCCGCGCGGTCCACGAAGGACACCCGCTCCGGGTTGAACAGGAACACCTGGCGGATGTTGCCGCCGGGCTCGCCGCCGTCCTGGTCGTTGACCGGGTTGACCGACCGCCAGTCGTACCGCGGGCCGCCGGCCGCGACGATGGCGTCGATCAGCTTGGTCACGGTCTGGTCCGCGTCGACCGTGCCGTCGTCCTTGGCGCCGTTGTTGTCCTGGATCTCCTCCAGGGACACGATGTCCGGCGACTGGAGGTGGTGCACGATCGCGGAGGCGTGCTGGTCGAAGGTGGCGTCCGACGGGTCGAGGTTCTCGACGTTGTAGGTCGCCACCGCCAGCTCGCGGCTCGACTGCTTCCGCGTCGTCTCCCGCTCCAGGCCGGCGCTCTTCAGCGTGCCGAGCTCGCTCGCGACCAGGGTGTAGCCGCCGTACTGGTTGAAGTCCAGCGGGCCGGTGGTGGTGCCCTCCAGGGTGTCGCCGACGTTCGCCTTCGGGAAGTCGGCGGTCGAGCCCAGCGACTGGATCTGGAGCCGGCCGGTGTTCTGGGAGTCGTAGGAGCCGTACACCGTGCCGCCGCGGCGGCTGCGGTGCTCCCACGGCTTCACGGTGACCCACAGCTCGCTGTACGGGTCGGTCGCGGTGACCACGCGGACGTCGGCGACCTGGACATTCATGCCCTCCAGGGACTCGTAGTAGTCCAGGGCGTACGCGGACGGGTCCAGGGGGAGGCCGTTGACCGAGTTGGCCGCGGCGGCGTCGCCGGTGGGCGCGTACGCGTCCGGCACCGCGTCCTCGTCGACGACGACCGGCGCGGGGACCGCGTTGCCCGTGGAGACGGTGGTGACCACCGGCTTGGTGATCTCCGTCAGCGACTGGTTGCCGGAGGAGGCGCCGCCCGGGACGTATTCGGAGACCGTGCCGGTCACCTTCACCGCGTCACCGACCGCGACCTTCGGCGTGGAGCTGGTGAAGACGAACACGCCCTCGCTGGTGGCCGGGTCGTCGTCCGGGGTCGGGTCCTGGATCCAGAAGCCCTTGGAGGAGCCGTACGTGCGCGTGGCCGTGACGATGCCGGGCACGTCCGTCACCTTCTGCCCGGCGAACGGGGACGTCCGGGTCGTGCCCTGGATGTCGTGGACGCGCACCGAGTCGGCGTGCGCGGGGGAGGTGAGGACGACGGCGGACGCCGCGCTGCATACGGCGGCGACGGTGAGCGCGGCGAGGCGCGCGGAAGACCTGCTCGGCAAGGGATCCCTCCGGGGACGTGACGATGCGCCGGGACGAGGGTGGAACGGGAGCGTGTGGGGGTGGTGGCCCTCTGTGACACGCATAGAGCCGAGTGAACAGTTGTCCCCCCAACTTCTACGCGCGTCAATCTCCTGCCTGGCCCGGGGAGTTGTCAAGGTTTCGGCCATGTCCGGCTGCTTACGGTGAGATGAACCGGGCGGCATGGGTGGAAATCCGTCTAGGCTGAGCGGCTGAGCCCGTTCACGGTCCGAGGAGAACCAGCCGATGTCAGACAGCTCCCCCCTGCCGCCCGTACGGCTGCATCCCGAAGCGGAGCTGGCGCGCGCCGCGCTGTCCACACCGTTGCTCTCCCGGGCGGCCCGCCTCGCGCGCTGGGCCGGCCCCGGCACCCGCGTCGACGCCGGCGGAGTGCTGGTCGAGGAGCAGTTGCCGGCCGCGGTCGAACTGCTCGGACTGACCGGTGACGACGCCGCCGCGTACGCCGCCGAGGCCTGGCGGGTCGCCGTGGACGCCGGTCTGGTCGAGATCGTGGACGAGGAGGCCGGCACCGTCCGGGCCGGGGAGGAGCTGAAGCTGCTCACCGGCGGTTCCCCGCGCGACGTGCTCACCGTGTGGCTGGCCGCGCTGGAGGCCGTCGTCGCCGACGCGGCCGTCCCCGACCTGGACGACCTGGTCGACGCCCTGGACGAGGGCGGTGAGGTCGATTTCTCGTCACTCGACTGGGACCCGCAGGCCGAGGCGGAGTTCCTCGACGGCGTCCTCGGCAACCTCTACCTGCTGACCGTCAGTGAGGACGGCCCCGGCGACGGCACCGTCCCGCTGCCCGCCCTCGCCGCCTCCATGATCGTGCCCGACGGCATGGGCGAGCCCACCAACGACGTCCTGGAGCAGGTCTCCGACGCGATGATGCGGCTGGACGACCAGTTCCGGGTGCTGGAGCCGGTCGGACTCGTGGACTACCGGCCGGTGGACGAGGCGCTGATGGCCGACACCGACGAGGAACCCGCCGCGACCGTGGACGACACCGACGTCGCCCGCTACGGCATGGTCCGTCTCACCCCGCTCGGCGTGTACGGGCTGCGGGCGCGGCTGCTGGAGGCCGGGTTCGAGGCGCCGGCCGTCGGTGACCTGGCCGGCAAGGGCGCGGACGCCCTGCTCGACGGCACCGCCCGGTTCGGCCAGTCCGCCGCCCGGGCCGAGACCGAGCAGTGGCTGGCCCGCCGCGAACCGCTCGCGGCGGCACGGGAGTTGCTCGCGGCGGCGCGCGGCGCGGACGCCGGGGCCCCGCTGCGCAGGCTCCGCTGCCAGCAGGCGCTGTCGCTGGTCGGCGCCGAGGCCGAACCCGCGCTGCGCGAGGTGCTGGACGACCCCGAGCTGGGCGGGCTCGCCCGGGTGTGGCTGAGCGAGCGGGGCGCCGCCGGGGTGCCGGCGCCGTCCGAGGACATGGTGTTCTGGCTGACGGTGGACACCCTGGCCGCACAGCTCGCGGCCGAGGGCAACTCCGAGGAGCTCCAGGCCCTCGTGGAGGGGCTGGCCGCCCAGCACAGCGGGTTCTTCGCGGCGGCCTGGCGGGTGGAGCACCCCGCCACCGCCGAGGTCCTGGACGCGATGGGGCGGCTGCACCCGGACAAGAAGGTGGCCAAGCAGGCGCGGAAGGCGGCGTTCAAGGCCCGCTCCCAGCAAGGCGGTTGAGAGCCCGGCCGGTCGCGGCCCGGCCGGTGCCCTTTTGCTGGCGATGGGGTAGTGCGTACGGATTCTTGAACAAGGACCGGTGAAGTAGCCCGGCGTTCAACTCGCGTTCACAAGTGGGCGGGAGCGTGTGCGCCGAACCGAGGCCCCCCACCCTCCACGGCACTACCACCGTCGTCACAGGAGACACCATGTCGCTCACCCGCAGGGACTTCGCCAGAACATCCGCGATCACCGGTGCCGGGGTCGCCCTGGCGGGCAGCGTCGGCGCCCTCGCCACCGCGCCGAACGCCCTGGCCGCCACGGACACCGAGAGCGCCGAGGCCGAGTCCGCGCACGGGGGCCACCACCACGGCGTCGGCTACGGCCCGCTGATCGCCGACCCCAAGGGCATCCTCGCCCTGCCCGCCGGCTTCTCGTACAAGATCGTCACGTACAGCGGCAGGACCAAGCTGGAGTCCGGCGAGTTCACCCCGTCCAACCACGACGGCACGGCCACCTTCGAGGGCCCCCGCGGCACCACCCTCCTCGTCAACAACCACGAGCTGGCCGGTGCCCGCGCCCAGTGGCCGTACCCGGTGCCGCTCACCGAGGGCCTGGTCTACGACCCGGCGGCGGCCGGTGGCTGCACCGTCGTCGAGGTCCGCCGCGGCGGCGAGGTCGCCGAGTGGGTGGGCATCGCCGGCACCGCCACCAACTGCGCCGGCGGCAGCACCCCTTGGGGCACCTGGCTGACCTGCGAGGAGACCGAGGACAAGGCCGGCAAGAACGGCTTCACCAAGGACCACGGCTACGTCTTCGAGGTCGACCCGGAGGACCGCCGGGCCAACCGCGACCCCAAGCCGATCAAGGCACTGGGCCGCTACGCCCACGAGGCCGTCGTGGTCGACCCCAAGCGCGGTCACGTCTACCTCACCGAGGACGCCTCCGGCCCCAACGGCCTGTTCTACCGCTGGACCCCGCCGGAGGGCTTCCGCCACGGCCGCGGCAAGCTGCGCACCCTCGCCGACGACGCGGGCGTGCTCCAGGCGTTCAAGTGCTTCGACTCCGGCGGCAAGTTCGTGGACGACCTGTCCCGCGCCACCAGGATCGGCACCGTGTACGGCGTCGACTGGGTGGACGTCCCCGACCGTGACGCCAGGACCGTCTCGGTGCGCAAGCAGTTCACGGACGGCCAGGTCACCCGCGCCCGCAAGCTGGAGGGCATGTGGTGGGGCGACGGCGGCGTCTACGTCGTCTCCTCCTACGCCCGCCAGGAGAGCCCGGTCCAGCACGACGGCCAGGTCTGGTTCTACGACCCCAAGCGCCGCACGCTGACGCTGAAGGTGCTGCTCGGCGTGAACCCGGACCCGGCGAAGGACGGCGCCTTCGACGGTCCCGACAACATCACCGTCTCCCCGTACGGCGGCCTGGTCATCGCCGAGGACGGCGAGGGCGTCCAGCACCTGTTCGGCGCCACCGACAGCGGCCGGACCTACCCGATCGCCCGCAACGAGCTCAACATCGGCACCGCCGAGGCGCCGGAGTACAGCGAGTTCACCGGTGTCACCTTCTCGCCCGACGGCAAGACCCTCTTCGCCAACATCCAGACGCCCGGCATCATGCTCGCCATCACCGGCCCCTGGAAGCGCCAGAAGAGCGCCTGAGCCCTGCTCGGTGACTGACGCGCCGGCTCGTTCCCGCGGTTCCCTGCGCGAGTGATCCTCGTACGGGCGGCCGTGGGAACGAGCCGTGCGTCCTCAAGCAGCGGAAGGCGGCGGAAGAGGTCACGCGCCGCCCGGCGCGCGGGCCGCGGTCACCTCGCCGGCCCGCGTCGGCCGGTCAGGACCGCCGCCGCCGGCAGCAGGCCGGCCAGGGTGATCAGGGCACCGGCGGCGAAGGCCTGGGCGGCGCCGTGGGTGAGGACGGCGCCGGGGGAGCCGGTGGTGTGCCGGGTGGCCGTGCCGTACACCGTGACCAGGACCGACAGGCCGACCGTGCCGCCCAGCCACTGCAAGGTCTGGAGCAGTCCCGAGGCCGCGCCCGCGTCCCTCGGGGTGACGGCGGACAGGATCGTGGCGTTGAGCGGCATGAAGCTCAGGCCGAGACCCAGGCCCACCAGGAGCAGCGGCCCGAGCAGCCCGGCCGCGTAGCCGTCCCCGGGCTCCAGCCGGGCCAGCCATCCGGTGCCGAGCGCGGACAGGGACATGCCGGTCAGCAGCACCGGCTTGGTGCCGAACCGGGCCAGCAGCCGGGGCACCAGCCGCACGGTCGTGAACATCACCAGGGTCATCGGCAGGAACGCGCAGCCCGCGCGCAACGGGCTGTAGCCCAGCACCTGCTGGCCGAACAGGGTGAGGAAGTAGAAGGCGCCGAACATCCCCGCGGGCAGCAGCAGGATGCTCGCGTACCCGCCGGCCCGGTCGCGGTCGGCGAACAGGCGCAGCGGCAGCACCGGTTGGTCCGCGCGGTACTCCACCAGCAGGAAGCAGACGAGCAGGACGGCCGCCGCGGCGAAGCCGAGCAGCGCGCGGGCGTCGCCCCAGCCGCTCTCCGAGACCCGGATGAACGCGTACACCAGCGAGGTGGTGCCGACCGTCCCGGTCAGCGCGCCCAGCAGGTCGAACCGGCCCGTGTGGCGCGGGGTCTCGGGCACGAAGCGGGGCAGGGCGACGGCCAGGGCGAGGCCGATGGGGACGTTGACGAGCAACGCCCAGCGCCACGAGGCCCATGAGGTGAGCAGGCCGCCGAGGACCAGGCCGACGGAGCCGCCGACGCCGGCCATCGAGGAGTAGACGCTCAGCGCGCGGTGCCGGCGCGGGCCCTCGGGGAAGCCGGTGGTGATCAGGGCCAGGGTGCTCGGGGCGATCAGGGCGGCGCCCAGACCCTGTAAGGCGCGGGCGGCGAGCAGTTGGCCGCTGTCGGCGGCGAGGCCGCCGAGCAGGGAGGACAGGGCGAACAGCAGGACGCCCGCGGTCAGGGTGCGGCGGCGGCCGAGGAGGTCGCCGACGCGTCCGCCGAGCAGCAGCAGGCCGCCGAAGGCGAGGGTGTAGGCGTTGAGGACCCAGGACAGGCCGGTGCGGCTGAAGTGCAGGCCGCGCTGGATGTCCGGCAGCGCCACGTTGACGACGGTGGAGTCGACGCCGACCATCAGGTAGGCGGTGACGATGACGAGGAGCGTGGTGCCGAGCCGCGCCGGTGGCGCGGGCCTGGCGGAGGGTTCGGTGGCCGGCGAGGCCGACGGCGTCGATGGTGCCGACGGGGTGGGTGGGGTGGACGGGGTGGACATGGCGGTCTCCCGGTCTGGGCGTCCCCGGGCACGCGGATGTCCGGGCAGGGGTGAGCTGCCCACGGAGCACTGCGACGGTAAACGGGGACTGTCTCCGTTTAGTGCTCGATAAGATACGGAGAGGGTCCCCGGTTTGCAAGGAGTGAGTGGATGACGCAGGGCAGGCCCATGCGCGCGGATGCTCGGCGCAACTACGAGCGGCTGCTGAAGGCGGCGGCCGAGGCCTTCGCCGAGCATGGGGAGAACGCGTCACTCGATGACATCGCCAAGCGGGCGGGCGTCGGCTCGGGCACGCTCTACCGGCACTTCCCGACCCGGCAGGCGCTGCTGGAGGTGGCGTACGTCGACCGGATCGAGGCGCTCGGGGCGCGCGCCGACGAACTGGCGGAGGAACGGCCGCCGGGCGAGGCGCTCATGGAGTGGCTGTACGAGCTGGCGGTCCGCACCCTTCAGGTGCGGGGGATGAAGGCCCTGCTCAGCTCGGCGGTGACGGAGCCCGGCAGCGCGGCGGCGCTGACGGCGTGCGGGTCCGTGGTGAAGGGGGCGACGACCCGGCTGGTGGAGGCGGCACAGGCGGCGGGTGCGCTGCGGGGGGACGTGGAGCCGATCGAGGTGCTGCGCCTGGCCCACGGGGTGGCTTCGGCGGCGGAACTGGCGGGGGTGGGGGAGCGGGAGATCCGGCGGTACCTGGGGCTGCTGACGGAGGGGCTGCGGGCCGGCTGAGCGCGCTGGGGGTCCCCCAGGCCCCTGAGGCACTGGGGGAGCCACGGTCTGCCCGCAGCGGCGGTCACTGCGTCACAGGGCCCTCGCCCCCGGCTCCACCATGTTCCGCACGGTGCGGGCCTTCACGAACTCGCCCATCGCCGTCATGTCCCACTCGCCGGAGAACTGGCGGATGAGCTTGGCCATCATGACGCCGGTCCGGGGCTCCGCGCCGGTGAGGTCGAAACGGACGAGCTCCTCGCCCGAGAAGGCGTCGACCAGACGGCAGTACGCCTTGGCGACCTCCGTGAACTTCTGGCCGGAGAAGGAGTTCACGGTGAAGACCAGCCCGGTGACCTCCTGGGGCAGCAGGCCCAGGTCGACCGTGATGACCTCGTCGTCGCCCCCGCCCTCGCCGGTCAGGTTGTCCCCGGAGTGCCGGATCGCGCCGTTCAGGATCGTCAGCTTGCCGAAGTAGCAGCTGTCGATGTGGTTGCGCTGCGGGCCGTAGGCGATGACCGAGGCGTCCAGGTCGATGTCCTTGCCGCGGAACGCAGGCTCCCAGCCGAGGCCCATCCGCACCTGGGAGAGCAGCGGCCGGCCGCCCTTGACGAGGGACACGGTCTGGTTCTTCTGGAGGCTGACCCGGCCCTTGTCCAGGTTGATCTTCCCGGCGCCGGGCGCGGGAGCGGGCGGCGGGGCCACCGGCTGCGGCGGGGCGGCGGGGGCGGCGGCCGGCTGCGGCGGAGCCACGGGGGCGGCGGCCGGCTGGGGCGGGGCGGCCGGCGCGGCCGGGGCCGCGGCCGGCTCCTCCACCGTCACGCCGAAGTCGGTCGCGATGCCCGCGAGCCCGTTGGCGTACCCCTGTCCGACGGCCCGCGCCTTCCACTGGCCGCCCCGGCGGTAGATCTCCACGACCACCAGCGCGGTCTCGCTGCCGAGCTGCGGCGGGGTGAACGTCGCCAGCACGGCGCCGCCGTCGGCGTCCCGGATGGTGGCCGTCGGCTCGATGCCCTGGAAGGTCTGGCCGGCCGCGTCCGGGCTGGCCGTGACGACGATCTTCTCGATCTCCGGCGGTACGGCGGCCGTGTCGACCGTGACCGCGTCCGGCGCCGTACCGCCGCCCGACCGGTACGTCACGCCCGGCCCGGTCGGCTGGTTGTAGAAGATGAAGTCGTCGTCGGAGCGCACCTTGCCGTCGCCGGTGAGCAGCAGGCCCGACACGTCGAGCCGCACCGGAGCGGAGACGTCCACCGTCACGCGCGCGGCCGTCAGGGGGATGTTCGAGCCAGGGGTCATAGCTGTCATGCCGGGAGAACGAACGACACCGCTTTACCGTTCCCTTACCCACCCCCCAATCGGCTCAGGGTCCCGCCCCCCCAATCGGCTCAGGGCACCACCACGATCTTGCGCCCCACCCCCGCCGCGAACTGCTCCAGCGCCTGCGGGTACCGCTCCAGCGGGATCCGGTCGCTGATGAAGACGTCCGGGTCCAGCACGCCGTTCGCGAACAGCTCGGCCGCCCGCTCGAAGCTGTGCAGCACCGCCATGGAGCCGGTGATCGTGATCTCCTGGTTGTAGATCCGGTACGGGTCGATCGTCACGCGGGTCGCGTAGTCCGCCACCCCGAACTGGAGGAACGTGCCCGCCTTGGCGACCCGGTCCAGGCCGTCCTGGATCGCCGCCGCGTTGCCGGTCGCGTCGATCACCACGTCCCAGCCGCGCGGGCGGTCCAGTTCGTCGGCGTTCGCCGCGGACGCCGAGACACCGAGCCGGCGGGCCGTCTCCAGGCGGGCCGGGTTGACGTCGACCACGTCCACGCTCGCCGCACCGGTCCGCTTGGCCAGCTCCAACATCATCAGGCCCATGGTGCCGGAGCCGTAGATGAGGACGTGGGCGCCCAGGCGGGAACGGAGGACGTCGTAGCCGCGGACCGCGCAGGACAGGGGCTCCACCAGGGCCGCGTCCTCGGTGCGGACGTGGTCGGGCAGCTTCACGCAGTTGGCGACCGGGGCCAGCGCGTACCGTGCCGCGCCGCCCGCCGTCGTCACGCCGATGGCCGCCCACCGCTCGCACAGGTTGTTGTGGCCGGTGCGGCAGTACCGGCACTCGTAGCAGTACAGCGAGGGGTCCACGGCCACCCGGTCGCCGACGGCCACCTCGGTGACCTGGGTGCCGACGCCGACGACCTCGCCCGCGAACTCGTGCCCGGGGACGATGGGCAGCTTGGGCGCGAACTCGCCCTGGAGGATGTGCAGGTCGGTACCGCACAGACCGCAGGCCGCGACCTCGACGACCACCTCGCGGGGGCCCGGTGTCGGGTCGGGCACCTCGGTGACGACGGCGCGGCCCACGGACTCGATGACGGCGGCCTTCATTTCACGGCTCCCAACGACAGGCCCTGGACCAGCTTGTCCTGGGCGGCGAACCCCGCGGCGAGCACCGGCAGGGAGATGACGAGCGACGCGGCGCACACCTTGGCCAGGAACAGGCCCTGGCTGGTGATGAAGCCGGTCAGGAAGACGGGGGCGGTCTCGGCGACCACGCCCGTCAGGACTCGGGCGAAGAGCAGTTCGTTCCAGCTGAAGATGAAGCAGATCAGGGCGGTGGCGGCGATGCCGGGCAGGGCGATCGGGGCCACCACGCGCGCGAGGATCACCGGAAGCCGGGCGCCGTCCACCCGCGCCGCCTCGATGACCGCGACCGGCACCTCGGCGAGGAAGGACTGCATCATCCACACCGCGATCGGCAGGTTCATGGAGGTGTACAGGACGACCAGCAGCCAGATGTTGTCGAGCATCCCGGCGTTCTTGGCGAAGAGGTAGATCGGCAGCAGGCCCGCCACGGCCGGCAGCATCTTGGTGGACAGGAAGAAGAACAGGACGTCGGTCCACTTCCTCACCGGCCGGATCGACAGGGCGTAGGCCGCCGGGAGGGCCAGCAGCAGGACCAGCAGCGTGGAGGCGACCGACGCCACCGTGGAGTTGACCAGCGCGGGCCACGGGCTCGCCCCGCCGCCGCTGCCGAAGAACTCGCGGTAGCCGTCGAGCGTCAACGAGGCGGTGAAGGACGGCGGGTTGGTCGCCGCGTCCGCCTCGGAGTGGAGGGACGTCAGGGCCATCCACGCGATGGGCAGGAAGAAGACGATGCCGGCCAGCCAGGCCACCAGGCCGAGACCACCCCGGCGCAGTACGGCGGTCATGCGCGGGACACCTCCTCGCGGAACAGGGACGACACCACGCGCAGGGCGAAGGTCGCGATGACGATCGAGCCGATGACCACCAGGACGCCGGCGGCCGAGGCCAGGCCGTTCTCGTGGGCCTGGTAGAAGCTCTGGTAGACGGTGTAGGGCAGGTTGGCGGTGCCCAGGCCGCCGGAGGTGATCGTGAAGACCGCGTCGAAGTTCTGGACGATGTAGATCGACCCGAGCAGCGCGCCCAGTTCCAGGTAACGGCGCAGGTGGGGCAGGGTCAGATGGCGGAAGATCTGCCAGTCGCTCGCGCCGTCGACCCGCGCGGCCTCGATCTGCTGCTGGTCCCGGCTCTGCAACCCGGCCAGCAGGATCAGCATCATGAACGGCGTCCACTGCCACACCAGGGAGGCCTCGACCGCGAGCAGCGGGGTGCGGGAGACCCAGTCCGGCTGTGGGCCGCCCACATAGTGCAGCAACCCGTTGAGCAAGCCGTACTCGGGGTTGTAGAGCACATGTTTCCAGAGCAGTGCGGCGGCCACCGGCACCACCAGGAACGGGGCGATGAGCAGGGTGCGGACGATGCCCCGGCCGCGGAACCGCCGGTCCAGCAGCAGTGCCAGCGCCAGCCCGATGACCAGGCTGGCCAGCACCACGGCCGCCGTGAGCAGCACGGTCGTCCACACCGAGTGGCGCAGGTCGGCGTCGGTGAGCACCTGGCGGTAGTTGTCCAGGCCGGTGAAGCGGCGGGCCTTGGGATAGAGGGCGTTCCAGTCGAAGAAGGAGATCACCAGCGTGGCCACGAAGGGCAGCTGGGTCACCACGATCATGAACACGAGGGCCGGCAGGAGCGGGGCTCGGGTGGCCCAGGCGCGCAGCCGGGCCGAGGGCTGCCGGACCGTCCGTGCGGGGGTGGCCGCGAGGGGGGCCGTGGTCGTCGCTGTCATCGTCCCTCGTACTCCTCGGAGATCTTCTCGGCGAGCGCTTGCGACTTCTTCAGGGCCGCGCCGACGGACTGGCGTCCGGCGATGGCCGCGCTGATCTCCTGGGAGACCTTGGTGCCCAGGTCGGTGAACTCGGGGATGCCGACGAACTGGATGCCGGGCGCGGGCCGCGGCTGCACGCCGGGGTCGTTCGGCCGGGCGCTCTCGATGGCCTCCTTGGTCATCTCCTGGAACGCGGCGGCCGACTTCCGGTAGTCGGCGTTGGTGTAGGTCGACGCCCGCTTGCCCGCCGGGACGTTGGACCAGCCGCTGGTCTCGCCGACCAGTCGCTCGTACCCCTTGCCCGACGCCCAGGAGACGAACTTCCAGGCCTTGTCGGGGTTGCGGGAGGCCTGCTGGATGCCCCAGGCCCAGGTGTAGAGCCAGCCGGAGGACGCGGTGCGCTCGACGGGGGCGGGGGCGTAGCCGAGCTTCCCCTTGACCGGGGAGCCGGCCGCCTCCAGCAGTCCGGCCGCGGAGGTGGCGTCGTACCACATGGCGACCTTGCCCTGGGTCATGTTGTTCAGGCATTCGGCGAAGCCGGACTGGGCGGCGCCGGACTCGCCGTGCTCGCGGACGAGGTCGACGTAGAACCTCGTCGCCTTCTCGAAGGCCGGGGAGTCCAGCCGCGCTTTCCAGTCCTTGTCGAACCAGGTGCCGCCGAAGGTGTTCACGACCGTGGTCAGCGGTGCCATCAGCTCGCCCCAGCCGGGCAGCCCGCGCAGGCAGATGCCCCGCATGCCCGGCCGGGCGCCGTCCGCCTTCGCGGCCAGGTCGGCGACCTGCCGCCAGGTGGGACGGGCGGGCATGGTCAGGCCTTTCGCCGCGAACACGTCCTTGCGGTACATGAGGAAGGAGGACTCGCCGTAGAAGGGCTGTCCGTAGAGCTTGCCGTCGTCGCCGGTGAGGGACTGGCGCATCGGCTTGAGCACGTCCCGCTCGTCGTACGACGGGTCCTTCCCGGCGTAGGAGTCCATCTCGTGCAGCCAGCCGTTGCGCGCGTAGATCGGTATCTCGTAGTTGGACAGGGTGGCCACGTCGTACTGACCGGCCTGGTTGGCGAAGTCCTGGCTGATCTTGTCGCGGACGTCGTTCTCGGGCAGGACCGTGAAGTTGACCTTGATGCCGGTGTCCTTGGTGAAGTGGGCGGCGGTCAGCTTCTGCAACTCGGTCATCTGCGGGTTGTTGACCATCAGGACGTTGATGGAGTCGCCGCCGGAACCGGTCCCGCCGGCACCGGCCCAGCAGCCGGAGAGCAGCGGGGCGAGCAGCGTCCCTGCGGCGGCCAGGGCGAGCGTGGCTCGCGGCCTCCGTCGGCTCGGGGTGCGCATGGATCGCTCCTGAAAGAGGGGAAAGAGGGGAAAGAGGGATATAAGGGGCGTTCGATGGTGCGGAACGCCCCTGGACGGGGGCGGGTTGCCGCATCAGACCCGGATGACCTGCGGGCCCAGCAGGGAGTAGCGGTGGGCCTCCGCGGCCGGGAGGAGGGTGCTGGTCACGACCGCCTCCAGCGCGCCGATCTCCGCGAACCGGCAGAAGCTGACCGCGCCGAACTTGGTGTGCACGCCCGCGAAGACCGTGCGCCGGGCGGCCCGGACGGCCTGCGCCTTCACCTCGCTGACCGCCGGGTCGGGGGTGGTCAGGCCGTGTTCCCGGGAGATGCCGTTGGCCCCGATGTAGGCGAGGTCGAGCACGAAGCCGGCCAGCATCTTCGTCGTCCAGTGGTCGACGGTGGCCAGCGTGCCCGGGCGGACCCGGCCGCCGAGCAGCAGCACGGAGATCTGGTCGGCCTCCGCGAGGGCGCCCGCGACCGGCAGGGACGCGGTGACCACGGTCAGCGGCCGGTCCCTGGGCAGTGCCTCGGCGATGAGCTGGGGGGTGAAGCCCTCGTCGACGAAGACGGTCTCGGCGTCCCCGAGCAGTTCGGCCGCCGCGGTGGCGATCCGGCGCTTCTCGGGCACATGGCTGGTGGCGCGGAAGGCGAGGGTCGTCTCGAACCCGGCGCTCTCCACCGGATAGGCGCCGCCGTGGGTGCGGCGGACCAGGCCGTGGTCCTCCAGGGCGCGCAGGTCGCGCCGGATGGTCTCCTTGGCCACGCCCAGGTCGGCGGCGAGCGCGGTGACGTCCACCGAGCCGGTGGCGCGGGCGGCCCGCACGATCTCCCGCTGGCGTTCTTCCGCCGTCCTGGTGGTCATGTCGTCACCCACTTCCCTGTGGACCTGCCCGTTCGGGCCCATGGGGGAAGTTCTACCGCCGGTGTGCGGCGCTGACCAGGTCTGTTGCGGGCCCGATACTGCCCGCTTGTGCCCGCTTCACGCGGGCCGTGCCCGTCGCGGACCTGCGCGGCTGTCCGGGACGGCGTGGGATCGGGCACGGTGGATGCCCGGACATGGCGGCGGGCGGGCCCGTTCGGTGCCCGCCCGCGCGCGTGGACGATCGTTTCCGGCCGCCGGGAGCCACCCGGGCCGGCGGAGGGGGTCAGTACGGCCAGATCGGCGGGTCGTTCACGAAGTGGCCGCCCAGGTGGCCGTGGGCCGGGTTCTGCGGGTCCAGCTCGCCCTGTTCGGCGATGAGCTTCTCGGCGTACGGCTCGGAGTCGTCCTGGGGGTCGTAGCCGAGCGCCCGCGCGGTGGTCAGGTCCCACCACAGGCGGGTGTTGGCGGAGGAGCCGTAGACGACCGTGTGGCCGACCTCCCCGGCGGTCAGGGCCGCGTGGAAGAGGCGGGCGCCGTCGGCCGGGCTCATCCACACCGAGAGCATGCGGACGCTGGTGGGCTCCGGGAAGCAGGAGCCGATGCGCACGGAGACGGTCTCCAGGCCGTGCTTGTCCCAGTAGAGCTGCGCCAGGTCCTCGCCGAAGGACTTCGACAGGCCGTAGAAGGTGTCCGGGCGGCGCGGGGTGTCGATGGGGATCAGCGGCTCGCCCGCGCGCGGGGCCGGGGTGAAGCCGACGGCGTGGTTGGAGGAGGCGAAGACGATCCGCGGCACGCCTTCGAGGCGGGCGGCCTCGTACAGGTTGTAGGTGCCCTCGATGTTCGACCTGAGGATCTTCTCGAAGGGGGCCTCCAGGGAGATCCCCGCGAGGTGCAGGATCGCGTCCACGCCCCGTACCGCCTCGCGCAGCGCCTCCGTGTCGCCGAGGTCCGCGGTGATCGCGTCCGGCTCGCCCTCGACGGGGCGCACGTCGAACAGGCGCAGCGTGTAGCCGTACTCCGGCAGCAGGGACCGCATCAGGGTGCCGAGCCCGCCGGCGGCGCCGGTGAGCAGGATGGTGCGGGGAGCGGGCATCCTCGGTTCTCCTTGTGGCCGATATTCACATACGTGGACACGCTAGAGAGTCCACCGGGCACCGTCAAGTCTGGCGTGACGACGGGGAATTCGCGCCCGTCGTGCGAGTTCGCCTGCTTGACCTGCCACAAGAAGGCCCTTTAGCGTGGTCACGTTCAGAAATATGGACGTGGATCAGAAACATGCACCGGCGTGTCCTCAAGGGAGAGTCCGTGACGCCAGCCCCTCTGACCGAACGGCTCAGCGATCCGCGCGGGCCGCTGTTCTTCCCCGTCACGGCCTACGGCCCCGGCGGCTCACTCGACCTGGACACCTACCGCACCCATGTGCGCCGCGGTGTCGCGGCCGGTGCCGCCGCCGTCTTCGCCTGCTGCGGCACCGGGGAGTTCCACGCGCTGCTGCCGGAGGAGTTCGAGGCCTGCGTCCGGGTGGCCGTCGAGGCGGCCGAGGGACGCGTCCCGGTCGTCGCGGGCGCCGGTTACGGTACCGCCCTCGCCGTCCGCTACGCGCGCCTCGCCGCCGGTGCGGGCGCCGACGGCCTCCTCGCCATGCCGCCGTACCTCGTGGTCGCCGACCAGGAGGGCCTGCTGCGGCACTACCGGGAGGTCGCCGCCGCCACCGACCTGCCCGTCATCGTCTACCAGCGCGACAACGCCCTCTTCACCCCGGCGACCGTGGCCGAACTGGCCCGCACCGACGGCGTCATCGGCCTCAAGGACGGCCTCGGCGACCTGGACCTGATGCAGCGGATCGTGAGCGCGGTCCGCACCGAGGTCCCCGGCGACTTCCTGTACTTCAACGGCCTGCCCACCGCCGAGCAGACCCAGCTCGCCTACCGCGCCCTCGGCATCACCCTGTATTCGTCGGCGGTGTTCTGCTTCGCGCCGGAGATCGCCCTCGCTTTCCACCGCGCGCTGGAGACGGGCGACCTGGCCACCGCCCACCGCCTCCTGGACGGCTTCTACCGCCCCTTCGTGGAACTGCGCGCCCAGGGCCGCGGATACGCCGTCTCCCTCGTCAAGGCCGGGGTACGGCTGCGCGGCCTGGACGTGGGCGAGGTCCGGCCCCCGCTGCACGAGCCGGCCGAGGAGCACGTCAAACAACTCGCCCGGCTCATCGAACGCGGTTACGAACTGCTGGAGGAGGACGCGTGAGCGGGCACGGCCACGCCCTGCCGGGGGAGGACGCGTGAAGGCGTCGGCGTTCGTCTACCCCTGGGACGTCAACGGGGACCCCGCCGCCCCGGAGCGGATCGCCGGACTCGGCGTGGAGCAGGTGACCCTGGCCTCCGCCTACCACTCCACCCGCGCCCTCACCCCCCGCCACCCCCGCCACCGCATCGTCACCGCCGAGTACGCGGCCGTGCTCTACCCGCCCGGCGACCGCTGGGCGGGCCGCGGCCTGCGGCCCTACCCCGCCGGCCGCTGGGCCCCCGGCAACGCCTACGGCGAGGCCGCCGAAGCCCTGGCTGCGGCCGGCCTGGAGGTGCACACCTGGGTCGTCCTCGCCCACAACTCCCGCCTGGGCTCCGAGCACCCGGACACCTCGGTCGTCAACGCCTACGGCGACCGCTACCCGTGGGCCCCCTGCGTCGCCCAGCCCGCCACGCGCGCGTACCTGGTCGACCTGGCCGCCGAGGCCGCCGTACGCCCCGGCGCGCACGGCACCGAACTGGAGTCCCTCGGCTGGTACGGGCTCCAGCACCTGCACGCCCACGACAAGACCGCCGGCGTCGGCCTCGGGGACGCCGGGCAGTACCTGATGTCCCTGTGCTTCTGCCCGTCCTGCCGCACCGGCTACGGCGAGCGGGGACTGGACGCCGACGCGCTGGCCGGGGCCGTACGCGAGGCGCTGGAGCCGCTGTGGCGGGGCGCGGCGGACGACGGGGGCTGGCCGACGGTGGAGAAACTGCTCGGCGAGGACACGGCGGCAGCCACGCGCGCGTGGCGCGACACCACCGCCCGCACCCTCCAGGAGGAGGCCGTCACCGCCGTGCGCGCCGCCGCGCCGGACGGCTTCCAGGTCCTGCTGCACGCCGACCCGGTCCCGTACCACTGCGGCGCCAACGTCGGTGTCGACCCCGCGCACATCCTGTCCGTGGCCGACGGCGTGGTGGTGCCCTGCACCGGCGGTACGGCCCTGCTGGCGCCCTTCGCCGGGCAGGCCCGCGAGGGCACCGTGCTGGCCGCCAACTTCACGGTCGTCACGGGGATGGGCGGCAGCCCCGCCACCCTCGCGGCGGACGCGGCACGCGCGCGCGCCGACGGTGCGACGGAACTGCGGTTGTATCACGCGGGGTTGGCGTCGGACGGTGACCTGGCGGCGGTCCGGGAGGCGCTCGGGGCCCGCTGAGCCAGTGGCCGCCGTCGGGAGTGGTGCCAGGTGGTGGGGCGGCGACGGCGGGCCGGGGGCCGGCCGGTCGTGGGACGCGCGCGTGCCGGTGGTGCGACGCGGTTGTGTCACGCGGGGTTGGCGTCGGACGGTGACCTGGCGGCGGTCCGGGAGGCGCTCGGGGTCCGCTGGGCCAGTGGCAGTGCCGTCAGGAGCAGTGCCAGGCCGTAGAGGGGCAGCAGCAGGCCGGGGCCGGCCAGTTCGACGAGGCCGGCCCCCAGGGCGAGGCCGAGCACGTTCGGGGTGAAGAGCAGCGTGCCGGCGGTGGCCGTCGCCCGGCCCAGCAGCGGGCCGGGGGTCTCCCGCTGCACCGCCGTCAGCGCGGCGACCAGCACACAGGGCAGGCCCAGCCCGCACGCCACGCTGGTGGCCAGGGCCACCGGGTCCCACGGCACGGCCCGCGCCACCACCGCGGCCCCGGTCAGCGCGATCCCGGCCGCCGCGAACCGCCGCCCGCCCAGCCTGCGCAGCGCCGGCCCGGCGAGCAGCCCGGCCGCCACCGAACCGGCGCCCTGGGCCGCGTACAGCACGCCCGTGTAGGCGGGGGAGTGGCCGAGGCGGTCGACCACGGCGTACACCGTGGTGCCGCTCAGCGCCGTCAGCAGCATCGTCGTACCGCCCGCCCGGACCAGCGGGCGCAGCCCGGGGTGGCCCCACAGGTGCCGGACCCCCTCCGCCGTCTCCTTCCGCCAGCCGCCGCCGGACCGCACGGGCGGTTCCTCGCGCACCCGCAGCAGGCCGCACAGCCCGGCGGCGAGCAGGAAGGTCACGGCGTCCAGGCAGGCCACGGCCGGACCGCCCCACGCCGTGTAGAGGCCCGCCCCGGTCAGCGGGGCGACGAGCTTCATGCCCTCGGTGAGCGTCATCCGCAGCCCGTTGACGTCACCGAGCAGGTCCGGGCCGACCGCCGCCGTCATCAGCGCCGACTCGGCGGCGTCATGGACGGCACCGGCGGCGCCGTACACCACCAGGACGGCGAACAGCAGCCACAGACGGCCGGGGGAGTCGACGGCGAACAGGGCGGGCAGCAGCGCCGCGAGGCCCAGGTTCACCGTGATGAGCAGGGGCTTGCGGCGGAACCGGTCGGCGAGCGTGCCGAGCGCCGGGCCGGCCAGGGTGGGCGCCCACATCGCGAGCAGGCACAGGGCGGCCAGTCCGTCCGACCCGGTCAGCTCCTTCACCCACACGCCCGACGCCAGCCACAGCGAGGAGGTGCCGAAGGCGGACACCACCAGGCCGGTGAGACACAGCCCCGCGTTGCGGTCCCGCAGCACGCGGGACACGGTCCAGGAAGTCGTCATGCCCGGTCATCGTGGGCCTAAGGCGGGGGGCCGCGGATCGGGCAGGTGACCTAGGTACGGCGGACGGCCCCCTCCCGACGCGACGGCGACAATCCGTCGGAACCTGGCACTGGAGCCCCTGGGGCGTCCGGGCCCGCACACCTACCGTCGGCCGCATGCGCTACCTCGCCCCCCTTCTCATCGGCCTGCTCTACGTCGTCCTCATGTCCCTCGTCCCGGAACCCCACCGGCGCCGCCTCAACGCGGTCGTCGTGGCCGGTGCCGGAGCCGCCTACCTCAGCGGCGGCGGCCTCGGCGGCTGGGAGTTCGCGTTCACGGCGCTCGCCACCTGCGTCGCCTACAAGGGCTTGGACTCCTGGGCGTTCATCGGCGTCGCCTGGCTGCTGCACACCGCGTGGGACGTCGTCCACCACCTCAAGGGCCACCCGATCATCCCCTTCGCGCACGACTCGTCGTTCGGCTGCGCGCTGTGCGACCCGGTGATCGCCGTCTGGTGCCTCGGCGGCGGTCGCGCGCCGTGGGAGTCGCTGCGCCGCACCGATGAGTTCGCGGGGGCCCGCCGGTCAGCCCTTCGTACGGAGAGCGCGACCCTGAAGGAGTGACCATGACCATGGTGGACCTCGGCCCCCAGACCAGGATCGTGGCCCGGCTCGCCGAGTCGGTGACCGACGAGCAGCTGACCGCCGCCACACCCTGCCCGCACCACGCGGTGCGCAACCTGCTGGGCCACCTGCTGACGCTGTCCGTGGCCTTCCGGGACGCCGCCCGCAAGGACCTCGGCACGACCACCGACACCCACCCGGACGCCGCCTTCCCGGACCTCGGCCCCGGCTGGCGCGAGGAGCTGCCGAAGGCGCTGGACGCGCTGGCCGACGCCTGGCGCGACCCGGCCGCCTGGACCGGCGGCACCCGCGCCGGCGGGGTGGACCTGCCCGGCGCGGTAGCGGGCGCCGTCGTCGCCGACGAGCTGGTGATCCACGGCTGGGACCTGGCCCGCGCCACCGGCCAGGACTACGCCCCGGACCCGGCCGCCCTCGACTCGGCCCTCACCTTCCTGCGCGCCGCGGCCGACGACCCCGACCGAGGCGACGGCCTCTTCGGCCCGGCCGTCCCGGTCCCCGTGGACGCGCCCCCGCTGGACCGGGCCGTCGGCCTCAGCGGCCGGGACCCGGGGTGGCCGCACCGGGCCTGACCCCAGCGGGCCGGACCCGGGCCGGCCGGCGGCGGCCGGGCGGCGGAAGCGGCGCATCGGGCCTACGGTGACCCTGAGAGGGGGGCGAGCCGAACGGGTACGGAGGGAGCCGCCATGCGGGAGCACTACGTGTGGGTGACGACGCGCCGCCTTCAGCCGGGCACGCTGGAGGACTTCGAGAGCGCGTGGCGCCCGGAGCCCGCACCGCAGGGCCTGCACCGGGCCTACGCGTACTGGTCCGAGGACGGACAAGAGATCACCGGGGTGTCGTTCTGGGACTCCCGCGAGGCGTGCGACGCGTGGCGGACCTCCGAGGCGGAGGCCCGGCGGCGGGAGGCCATGGCCCCCTTCGTCGCCGAGGAACGCGAGGGCTTCTACCGAGGCCGCGAACTCGGCCTGCCCGGCTCCGCCGGCGGGTGAACGGGCCGCGCCGGGCCGCCGCGCCTACGGTGGAGACATGAGCGAGATCGTCGTCGTGTACGAGCTCGAACAGCCCGGGGCCGCACGCGCCCCCGCGGCCGGACCGCCCGACGCGGAACGGCTCCCCCGCAGGGTGCACGCGGCGCCCGCCGCTCCCGACAGGCCCGACGCCGCCGGCCCGCGAACCCTGTGCGGCAAGGACACCTTCGCCATGACGAAGGCTCCCCGGAGCCCTTCCCGGCCCCCCGGGGAGCCGTGGTACCCCGCCGCGTACGCGTCCCTGGTGTGCCCGGACTGCGACGCGGTGATGGAGGTCTGACCGGTGCCGTGAGCCGAAGCGGGGAGCAGGCGTCGTACCCTCCCGCCATGCCGGCCGGCGCCGCCTGGCAGTACGTGCTCGACGCGATCGGACACCGCATCCCGACCGGACAGCTGACGCCCGGTCAGGCCCCGGTGGAGACGGAACCGGCCGCGCGGTTCGGGGTGTCCAAGACCCCGGTGGGCGAGGCGCTGAAGACCCTCGCCGGGACCGGTCTGGTGGTGATGAGCCAGTACGCCGTCGCCCGGGCCGCCGGCCCCTCCTGGGAGCGGGAGGCCGCCGGACACCGGGAGATCCTGCGGCTCGCGCTCGTGCTCGTGCTCGACAGTGACGCGGACGGCGCGGCGAGCGCCCTGCACGCACACATCGCGTCCTTCGTGCGCCGTGCGTTCCCCGAGCTCCGCCCGGAGGAAGGCCGGAGATGAGCAGCGTGACGTTCGAGCGCCAACGGGCCGCCCCGGCCGACGTGGTGGCCATCCCGGTGACCCCGTTCTCGGAGGACGGCTCCGTCGACCGGGAGACTTGCCGCCTCGGCCCGGCACGCCCACCTTCCACAGCCGGAAGCGGTCGCCTGCGACCCCCGATCCAGGCAATCGGAAGGTAATGCTCCAGGCGGGAGCGGAACAAGGCTGCGTATCGATCGGGTAACGGGGCTCGCCCTGTCCGCGTGATGCGCGTAGACAGTCTCCGACCTGGTACGTCACTCTCATCCACCAGATCCGGAGAATTCATGCGGAAGTCCCTCAAGGCGGTCGCGGCCGGTGCCGCCTGTGTCGTCGCCGGTGCGGCGCTGTACGGCGCGGGCGCGGCCGGCGCCGGTCAGTCGACGGCCAACTCCACCCACGAGCCGTACAACATCGGGGTCCTGGTGAAGGACATCGACACCTACTACGGCACCACCGCCGACAGCGACGGCGTCTACCAGGCGTCCAAGGACAGCCCGTACGCCAAGGACCTGGCGCGCCTGGACGCCGACGCCAAGAGCTACATCGACAAGGCGGCCCGCAAGGCGCACCACAGGGGCGAGAAGCCGGCCGTCGTCTTCGACATCGACGACACGCTGCTGCTCAGCCTCGACTACGAGAAGCGGTACAACTACACGTACAACTCCGGCACCTGGAACGACTACGTGAACCGCGCCGACCGGCCCGCCGTCTTCGGCAGCCCGGAGCTCGTGCGCTACGCCGCGTCCAAGGGCGTCGAGGTCTTCTACAACTCCGGCCTCAGCGAGGCCCAGCGCGCCGCCGCCGTGGAGAACCTGAAGAAGGTCGGCGCCGACGTGAACCTCGACGCCGGCCACATGTTCCTCAAGGACAAGGCCAACCCGCCGGCCTACCTGAAGGACTGCGCCACCCCGGGCACCTGGAACTGCACGACCGTGCAGTACAAGTCCGGGACGCGCGAGCACATCGAGGACCTGGGCTACGAGATCATCGCCAACTTCGGCGACCAGTACTCGGACCTGGACGGCGGCCACGCCGACCGGACGTACAAGCTGCCGAACCCGACGTACTTCGTCAGCTGAGCCCATCCGCACGTCCTGAACAGCCGCTCGTACTCGGCCTCCGCCCACCGGCAGCACCGTGCCGCGGCGGGGGCCGGCGCGTACTCCGTGGACGGGGTCCGTCTGCCGGAGGCCGGTAGCGCCCTCGCCGCGCCAGGGGCGCGGGGCTGTGTCGGGCCGCGCGCCCATGCGCCGTCGTGCGGGGCGAAGTCGCCGGTCACCGCGTGAACTCCACGGAGGCGGCGTCGCCCACGACCGTGCCCACGGGTGACCTGGGCCGAACTCGACGACGTAACACGGAGAAAACCTGAGACGGGTCCGACGGGGGAACAATCCAGCCAGCATCCGCCGACCGATCTTCAGGTGACGAGGAGTGGGACCATGTCCGTCGACCGGTACTTCAGGATCTCCGAACGGGGATCCACGCTCGGGCGCGAGATACGCGGCGGCTTCGCCACGTTCTTCACCATGGCCTACATCCTCGTCCTGAATCCGATCATCCTGGGCAGCGCCAAGGACAAGTTCGGCCACACCCTGGACACCGGCCAACTCGCCACCGCCACCGCCCTGGTGGCCTGTGTGATGACGGTCGTCATGGGCGTCGGCGGCAATCTGCCCCTCGCCATCGCCGCCGGACTCGGCCTCAACGCCGTCGTCGCCTTCCAGCTCGCCCCGCTGATGAGCTGGGCGGACGCCATGGGCCTGGTCGTCCTGGAAGGCATCGTCATCTGCGTGCTGGTGCTCACCGGACTCCGGGAAGCGATCATGAACGCGATCCCGCAGCAGCTGAAGCAGGCCATCGGCGTCGGCATCGGCCTGTTCATCGCCTTCATCGGCTTCGTGGACGCCGGGTTCGTCAGCCGCATCCCGGACGCCGCCCACACCACGGTCCCGGTCCAGCTCGGCGCCGTCGGCCGGCTCACCGGCTGGCCGGTGCTGGTCTTCTGCCTCGGCGTGCTGCTCACCGTCGCGCTGCTCGCCCGCAGGGTGAAGGGCGCGATCCTCATCAGCATCGTGACGATGACCGTCGTCGCGATCGTCATCAACGCCGTCGCCGACATCAAGAGCTGGGGCCTGACCACGCCCGAGGTCCCCGACAAGGTCGTCGCGGCCCCGGACTTCGGGCTGGTCGGTCACTTCAGCCTGTTCGGCGGCTTCGCCGAGGCCGGTGTCCTCACCGCCGTCCTGCTGGTCTTCACCCTCATCCTGTCCGACTTCTTCGACGCCATGGGCACGATCGTCGGCATCACCGCGGAGGCCGGGTTGCTGGACGAGCGGGGCCAGGTGCCCGGCATCGGCCGGGTGCTGTTCATCGACGGCGCCGCGGCCGTCGCCGGCGGTGTCGGCTCCGCCTCCTCCAACACCGCCTACATCGAGTCGGCGGCCGGCGTCGGCGAGGGCGCCCGCACCGGCTTCGCCAACCTGGTCACCGGCGGCCTGTTCGGGCTCGCCCTCTTCCTCACCCCGCTGCTCACCATCGTCCCGCTCCAGGCGGCGGCGCCCGCGCTGATCGCCGTGGGCTTCCTGATGATGACCCACGTCAAGCACATCGACTGGGACAGCTACGAGATCGCCGTCCCGGCGTTCCTCACCATCGCCGCGATGCCGTTCACGTACTCCATCACCGACGGGATCGGCGCCGGGTTCCTGGCCTACGTCGTCATCAAGACGGTGGTGGGGAAGGCCCGCGAGGTCAACTGGCTGCTGTGGGCGGTCTCGGCGCTGTTCCTGGTGTACTTCGCGATCGACCCGGTGGAGCAGATCCTCGGGGTGAGGTGAGGGGCTACTTCAGGGCCGCCTGCATCATCGCCCTGGCCACCGGCGCCGCCAGGCCGTTGCCGCTCACTTCCGAGCGGGCCGCGTCCGACTGCTCCACCATCACCGCGACGGCGACCTCCTTGCCGTTGCTGTCGGACTTGCCGTAGGAGGTGAACCAGGCGTACGGCGTCTTGCTGTTGTTCTCGCCGTGCTGGGCGGTACCGGTCTTGCCGCCGACGGTCACCCCGTCGATCAGCGCGTTCGTACCGGTGCCGTCCTTCACCACCGTCTGCATCGCCGACTGGAGCTGCTCGGCGGTGGTGGAGCTGATGATCTCCTTGGTGCCGGCGCTGTCGTCGTAGTCCTTCAGCACACCACCGCCGCTGTCGGTGATCTGCGAGACCATGTGCGGCGAGACCAGCTTGCCGCCGTTGGCGATGGCAGCGGACACCATGGCCATCTGGAGCGGGGTCGCGGTGACGTCGAACTGGCCGATGCCGGACAGGGCGGTCTGCGCCTGGTCCATGCCGGACGGGTACACGCTGGCGTAGGCCCGCACCGGCACGTCCTGCGCGTCGTCGTCGAAGCCGAACTTCTCGGCCATGGCCCGGACCTTGTCCTGGCCGAGCTGGACGGCCATGTGGCCGAAGACGTTGTTGCACGAGTACCGCAGGGCGACGCGGATCGAGGCGTTCTCGCAGGGCGCTGACTTGTTCTCGTTCGCCAGGTCGCGCACCGTGCCCGGCAGCCGGTACGGATCGGGGCTGTCGGTCGGCTCGTCCACGTTCTTGTACAGCCCGTCCTCCAGCGCCGCCGCCGCGACGACCAGCTTGAACGTCGAGCCCGGGGGCAGCGGCTGGCGCAGCGCGCGGTTGGTGAGCGGCTTGTCCTTGTCCGCGTTGAGCGTCTTCCAGGCCTGGCCGGCGGTGTTCGCGTCGGTGAGCGCGGAGGGATCGTACGACGGCGTCGACGCCACGGCGAGGATCCTGCCGGTCTTCGGGTCGATCGCGACGGCCCCGCCCTTCTTGTCGCCGAGCGCGCGGTAGGCCGCCTTCTGCACCGCCGGGTCGATCGTCGTCAGCACGTCGCCCGGTTCGGAGCGCTCGCCGGTGACGGTGTCCATCACGGTCTTCAGCCGGTTGTCCGTGCCGTTGAGCAGGTCCTTGTAGACGCCCTCCAGCTGGGTGGGGGCGTAGGCCTGCGAGGCGTACCCCGTCACGGCGGCGTACAGCCTGCCGTCCGTGTACGTCCGCTTGTACGCGAGGTCGCTTCCCTTCGTCCGCGTCGAGCCGGTGATCGCGTTCCCGGCCACGATGATGTTCCCGAGGGGCCGCGAGTAGGTCGCGATCGCGTTCCGCCGGTTGTCGTTGTCGTCCGCGAGGGCCTTGCCGTCGTAGAACTGCAACCACGTGGCCCTGACCAGCAGGGCGAGCACGAGCAGCAGCGCGAAGACGGACGCCCGCCTGATCGTCTTGTTCATCCCGCTGGGAAGACGATCGAGACGGGTGCGATCGTTCCCGTACGACCGGTTTTCTCATCCGGCGTTCATGTCGTGCGCCGTCCCGCGGCCCGCGTTCAGGAAGCCTCCAGGATCAGCACGACCTCCTCGATCTCCCGGCCCCGCGCGTTCGCGTACCCCCGGGCACGGGCCGCCTCGCGGAAGCCGCACTTCTCCAGGACGCGCAGCGACGCGTGGTTGTCGGCCGCCGCGCGCGCGTACAGCGGCCGTTCGGGGACCTCCGCGAGCAGGGCCCGCAGCGCGGCCGTCGCCACGCCCCGGCCCCAGTACGCGCGGTCGATCCAGTACGTCACCTCGCGCTCGCCGGCCACGCCGTAGACGGCCGCGTTGCCGGCCACCTCGCCGTCGGCCAGGACCGTGCGCAGCACGGCGGAGGAGTTCCGTATGCGCTGCCAGTAGGCCGCGAGGGCCTGCCGGTCGTACGGGTCCTCCGGACCGAACGCGGCCATCCGGACGGCTTCCGGGTCGGTCATCTGCCGGCAGAACACCGGCAGGTCGCCGTCCCGTACGGCCCGCAGCGCGATCTCCATGCGACCGAGCCTACGGCCCCCCGGCCGCGGCTGCCGGGGTCAGAGCCTGCGGGTCGCCAGCGTCAGCCGGTCCCGCGCGTCGAACAGCGCGTCCTTGATCATCTGCTCGTGCGCGGGGGTCAGCCGGGCCACCGGCACCGAGCAGCTGATGGCGTCCCGCGCGGGCGTGCGGTACGGGATCGCCACGCCGAAGCAGCGCAGGCCCAGCGTGTTCTCCTCGCGGTCGACCGCGAAGCCCTGCTCCCGGACCTGGTGCAGCTCCTCGATGAGCTTCTCCCGGTCGGTGATGGTGTGCTCGGTGAGCGCGGGCAGCGTCTGAGGCAGCAGCTTGCGCACCTGCTCGTCGGTGTAGCTGGCGAGGATCGCCTTGCCGAGGGAGGTCGAGTGGGCCGGGAGCCGGCGGCCGACGCGGGTGAAGGGCCGCAGGTAGTGCTGGGACTGACGGGTGGCCAGGTAGACCACGTTGGTGCCGTCGAGCCGGGCCAGGTGGATGGTCTCCGTCGTGTCGTCGGAGAGCCGGTCCAGGGTCGGGCGGGCGGCGGCCACCACCTCGTCGCCGTCGATGTACGACGTACCGACCAGCAGCGCCCGCACCCCGATGCCGTACCGCGTGCCCGTCGCGTCCGTCTCCACCCAGCCCAGCTCCACGAGCGTGCGCAGCAGCATGTACAGGCTGGACTTGGGATACCCCACGGCTTCCTGGACGGCCGCGAGGGAGTGCATACCGGGCCGGCCGGCGAAGTATTCGAGCAGCTCAACGGTCCGTACCGCGGACTTGACCTGCGCCCCGCCCCCTGCGTCGCCTGCCGCCATCGCCCTTGACCCCTTCGTTCGACGAGGACTGAGTTATATAGTCTCCGAGCAGCATATTCATCATCAGAGACAGCGTTCAGTATATCGAACGCGGCTGATGGGTGAGCCTGGATCGTCGTAGACAATGCGGCCTTTACTGGGAGGGACCCGCGGTGGCAGCAGCACCAGTCTGGAGTGTCGACCCGCGCACCGGGAAGCAGCGTGAACAGGTTGCGGTGGAGGCCACAGCCCAGGAGGTGGACGCGGCCGTCCGGGCGGCCCACGCCGCGCGCGACGCCCTCACCGACCGCACGGTCCGCGCCGCGTTCCTGCGCTCGGCGGCCGCGGGCCTGGACGTGGCCAAGGACGGCCTCGTCGAGACCGCCGACGCCGAGACCGCGCTCGGCCCCGCCCGGCTGACCGGCGAACTCGCCCGCACCTGCTACCAGCTGCGGGCCTTCGCCGACATCGTCGACGAGGGCGCCTTCCTCGACGTCATCATCAACCACCCCGACGACACCGCCACCCCGCCCGTCCCGGACCTGCGCCGCTACAAGGTGCCGCTCGGTGTCGTCGCGGTCTACTCCGCCTCCAACTTCCCCTTCGCCTTCTCCGTCGCCGGCGGCGACACCGCGAGCGCGCTGGCCGCGGGCTGCCCGGTCGTCGTCAAGGCCCACCCCGACCACCCGGCCCTGTCCGAGCTGGTCGCCAAGGTGCTGCGCCGGGCCGCCGCCGAACACGGCATCCCCGAGGGCGTCGTCGGACTCGTGCACGGCTTCGAGGCGGGCGTCGAACTGATCAAGCACCCGCTGGTCGCCGCGGCCGGCTTCACCGGTTCGGTACGCGGCGGACGGGCGCTGTTCGACGCCGCCGCCGCCCGCCCGGTGCCGATCCCGTTCCACGGCGAACTCGGTTCGCTGAACCCGGTCCTGGTCACCGAGGCCGCCGCGGCCGAGCGGGCCGAGGAGATCGGCGGCGGGCTCGCCGGGTCGATGACCCTCGGCGTGGGCCAGTTCTGCGTCAAGCCCGGCCTGGTGCTGGTGCCGTCCGGCGCGTCCGGCGACCGGCTGGTGAAGTCCCTGACCGACGCCGTCAGCGACACCGACGCCGGGGTGCTGCTCGACCACCGCATGCGGGACAACTTCGTCGCCGGCGTCGCCGAGCGCGCGGAGCTGCCGGACGTGGAGTCGCCGGTCACCCCGGGCGCGGGCGGTGAGCACGCGGTCAGCGCCGGGTTCCTCACGGTGCCGGCGGAGAAGCTGGCCGAGGAGGGGGCGTACGACCTGCTGCTGGAGGAGTGCTTCGGGCCGGTCACCGTGGTGGCCCGCTACGCGGACGAGGCCGAGGCCACGGCGGTGCTGTCGCGGCTGCCGGGCAACCTGACGGCGACCGTCCAGGTGTCCTCGGACGAGGCCGCCGGGCGGGGGCGGGGGCCGGAGCTGCTGGCCGAGCTGACGCCGCTCGCCGGGCGCGTGCTGGTCAACGGCTGGCCGACAGGGGTCGCGGTGGCGCCCGCGCAGCACCACGGCGGGCCCTACCCGGCCACGACGTCCACGTCCACCTCCGTGGGCGGTACGGCCATCGAGCGGTGGCTGCGGCCGGTCGTCTACCAGAACGCGCCCGAGGCGTTGCTGCCGGACGAGTTGAAGGACGACAACCCCCTGGGGCTTCCTCGGCGGTTCAACGGGGTGCTGGAGCGGTAGCGCCGCAGGGGGGTGAGGAGAGGTTGACGGACTTGGACATTCCTGAGGTGCCCTTCTCCCTGAAGGCCTACGGGCCGGACGGCGACTGGTCCTACGAGGACGGTGTGCTCACCGGGCGCGCCGGGCCGCGTCAGGACCGGTTCGTGCCGCCCACCGGTGACGCACTCGATTCCGCCTCCGACGCGCCCCGGCTGCTCGGAGCCCCGCCCGCAGGGGACTTCCAGCTGATCGCCCGGGTGTCCGTGGGGTTCCGTGACGCGTTCGACGCCGGGGTGCTGTACGTCCATGCCGGCGAGCGGTCCTGGGCCAAGCTCTGTCTGGAGTACTCCCCGGACGTGCCCACCGTGTGCACGGTGGTCACCCGGGGGCACTCCGACGACGCCAACTCCTTCACGGTGGACGGGGACTCGGTGTGGCTGCGGGTCAGCCGGACGGGGCGGGCCTTCGCCTTCCACGCCTCCCGGGACGGCGCGCGCTGGACCTTCGTCCGGTTCTTCACCCTGGGCGAGGAGGAGGCCGGTGCCGCGCTGGTCGGGTTCATGGCGCAGTCGCCCGTGGGGGAGGGGTGCGCGGTGACCTACGACCACATCGCGTTCAGGCCCGGCGGACCGAGCGACCTGCGGGACGGCGGCTGAGCGGACCGCCCGCCGGGCTCCCGTCGGGCCGGGGCGGAACCGGACGGCGGCCGGCCGCGTCCTCCCCTGCGTGATCATGACCGTGTCAGGGGCGTCCGCGTGATCCGCACCGCCCTGCCCGCCGAGGCCGAGCGGATCGCCGCACTGCACCGCAGGGCCCGTTCGACGTACTACCCCGACGGCCTCCCGGACGACGGCATCGACTGGACCGCCGCCTGGCGCGGCGCCGTCGAGCGCCCCGACGGACAGGTGCTCTGCGTCGTGGAGGAGGGCGCGATCACCGGTGTCGCCTCCTTCCGGCCCCCGGAGGACGGCCCCGCCGGCACGGTCAAGCTGTACCAGTTCCACATCGACCCCGACCGCTGGCGCCGCGGCATCGGGACGGCCCTGCACGCGGCCTGCGTCGAGCGGTGGCGCGCCGGGGGCAGGAGCCGGGCCGTCCTCGACGTCCACGTGGACAACCGGCGCGCCCAGGTCTTCTACGCCCGCCAGGGCTGGCTCCCGGACCCCGCCCACCCGCCCGCCGACGGCGACCACCACCTCTTCCTGCACTTCTCCGTGCCGCCCCGGGAATGAAACCGGCTGCTTGAACGTTCATGTACCGGCCGGGGAGAGCCCCCGCACCCGTACGACCTTGAGAGAGCCGAAGACATGCGCGTCGAGATCTGGAGCGACATCGCCTGCCCCTGGTGCTATGTGGGCAAGGCCCGCTTCGAGAAGGCGCTGGCTGCCTTCCCGCACCGCGACCAGGTCGAGGTGGTGCACCGCTCCTTCGAGCTGGACCCGGGCCGCGCCAAGGGCGACGTCCAGCCGGTGATCACCATGCTGACCCGGAAGTACGGCATGAGCGAGGCGCAGGCCCAGGCCGGCGAGGACAACCTGGCCGCCCAGGCCGCCGCCGAGGGCCTGGACTACCGCACCCGGGACCGCGACCACGGCAACACCTTCGACATGCACCGCCTGCTGCACTTCGCCAAGGAGCAGGGCCGGCAGGACGAGCTGATCCAGATCCTCTACCGGGCGAACTTCGCCGAGGAGCGGTCCGTCTTCACCGAGGGCGACGAACGTCTGGTGGAGCTGGCCGCGCAGGCGGGACTGGACGCCGACGCCGCCCGCGCGGTGCTCGCCGACCCGTCCCGCTACGCCGACGAGGTCCGCGCCGACGAGCGCGAGGCCGCCCAGCTCGGCGCGACCGGTGTGCCGTTCTTCGTCCTCGACCGGACGTACGGCGTCTCCGGTGCCCAGCCCGCCGAGGTCTTCACCCAGGCGCTCACCCAGGCCTGGGGCGAGCGCTCGCCGCTGAAGCTCGTCGAGCAGGGTGACGCCCAGGCGTGCGGGCCGGACGGGTGCGCGGTGCCGCAGCAGGGCTGAAAGCACAGGTCGGGGCGGTTGTATAAGGGCCGCTAAGAGGAACCGCGTAAGAATTCGCGATGGACGCGTAGTTGCCTGGGCCGCAGAGTGGACCCATGGAGACCACGGAGACGTTCGAGAGCCTCGTCCGCGCCGAGTTCACCCCGAAGAGCATCTACCTCAACACCGCGAGCAACGGCCTGCTGCCGGCCCGCACCGTCGCCGCCCTCCAGGAAGCGGCGCTGCTGCGGGCCGAGGGCCGGCCGCTGACCTCCCTGTACGAGGACGTGGAGGCGAGCCGGGCCGCGTTCGCCCGGCTCGCCGGCGTCCCGGCCACCCGCGTCGCGGCGGGCGCCTCGGTCGCCGCGCACACCGGTGTGATCGCCGCCTCGCTCCCGGCGGGCGCCGAAGTCCTCACCGCCGAGGACGACTTCACCTCCGTGCTCAACCCCTTCCACGTCCGCGGCGACCTCAAGGTCCGCACGGTCCCGCTGGAGCGGATCGCCGAGTCCGTCCGGCCGGGGACCGCGCTCGTCGCGGTCAGCGCCGCGCAGTCCGCCGACGGCCGGATCGCCGACCTGCCCGCCCTGCGCGAGGCCGCCCGCGCCCACGGCGCCCGCACCTACGTCGACTTCTCCCAGGCCGCCGGCTGGCTGCCGGTGGAGGCGGACGCCTACGACTTCACCGCGAGCGTCTCCTTCAAGTGGCTGCTGGGCCCGCACGGCGCCGCCTTCCTCACCGTCCCCGAGGACCTCGGCGGGCTGACCCCGCTGCTCGCCGGCTGGGTCGCGGCCGAGCGGCCGTGGGACAGCTGCTACGGCCCGGTGGCCGAGCTCGCCCACTCCGCCCGAAGGTTCGACCTCACCCACGCCCTGTTCACCTTCGCGGGTCTGCGGCGCTCCCTGGAGCTGATCGAGGAACTCGGTGTGGACGCCGTGCACGCCCATGACACCGCCCTCGCCGACCGGTTCCGCGCGGGTCTCGCCGGCCTCGGCCACGAGCCGGTGCCCGCTCCCGGCTCGGCGATCGTCTCGGTCCCCGGACTCGGCTTCCGGCAGCCCGGGTTGAGCGAGGCGGGCATCGAGGTCTCCGACCGCGCGGGCAACCTGCGCGCGGCCTTCCACCTCTACAACACGGCCGCCGACGTGGACCGGCTGCTGGAGGCGCTGTCCGGCTGACACGACCGGGCCGGGGCCTGGTGTCCCACACGGGGAGGCCCCGGCCCGGGGAACCGGGGAGCGGCTACCGCACCGGGGTGAAATCCCTCGCCCCGATGAACTCCGGCCGCCGCACCGGCGCCGCGAACGGCTCCACCGCCGTGTTCTCCACGCTGTTGAACACGATGAAGACGTTGCTGCGCGGGAACGGCGTGATGTTGTCGCCGGAGCCGTGCATGGCGTTGCAGTCGAACCAGGTCGCCGAGCCGGCCTTGCCGGTGAACAGCCGGATGCCGTACTCGGCCGCCAGCGCGGTCAGCGCCTCGTCCGACGGCGTGCCCGCGTCCTGCATCTGAAGGGACTTCTTGTAGTTGTCCTTCGGCGTGGCACCGGCGCAGCCCAGGAACGTCCGGTGCGAACCCGGCATGATCATCAGGCCGCCGTTGGTGTCGTGGTTCTCGGTCAGCGCGATCGAGACGGACACCGTGCGCATGTTCGGCAGGCCGTCCTCGGCGTGCCAGGTCTCGAAGTCCGAGTGCCAGTAGAAGCCGCTCGCGCCGAAGCCCGGCTTGACGTTGATCCGGGACTGGTGGACGTACACGTCCGAGCCGAGGATCTGCCGGGCGCGGCCGACCACGCGCGGATCGCGCACCAGGTTCGCGAACACCTCGCTGATCCGGTGCACCTCGAAGACCGAGCGGATCTCCTTGGACTTCGGCTCCACGATCGAGCGCTCGTCGGCACGGATCGCCGGGTCGGCGACCAGCCGGTCCAGCTCACGCTTGTAGACCTCGACCTCGTCCGGGCCGATGAGCTGGTCGACGGCGAGGAAGCCGTCCCGCTCGTACGCCTGGAGGTCGGCCGTCTCGAACGGTCCCGGGGTGTCCGGGGCGCCCCAGACGACGGGGTCCTGGCGGGGGACGGTCACCTCGGTGGTGCCGCGGGTCGGGTAGAGGTCCTTCACGGTGGCGGTGGTCATGGTCTCTCACACCTCCTCGGGCTCGGTGAGCAGCGGGTAGACGCCGTTCTCGTCGTGGTCCTCCCGGCCGGTGACCGGCGGGTTGAACACGCAGATGCAGTGGAAGTCCTCCTTGACGCGCAGCGTGTGCCGCTCGTGCCCGTCGAGGAGGTACATGGTGCCGGGGGTGATGGTGTACGTCTTCCCGGTCTCCTGGTCGGTGAGTTCGGCCTCGCCCTTGGTGCAGACGACGGCCTCGATGTGGTTGGCGTACCACATCGACGTCTCCGTCCCGGCGTACAGGATGGTCTCGTGCAGGGAGAAGCCGACGCGCTCCTTGGCGAGGACGATCCGCTTGCTCTCCCAGGTGCCGGACTTCGCCCTGACGTGCCGGTCGGTGCCTTCGATGTCCTTGAACGAACGGACGATCATGGGGGTGCACTTCCTCCTTGCTGGCTTGCTGGGTCTGGCTAGGCGGTTTCGCGGACGGCGCGGGCGAGGACGCTGAGTCCTTCGTCCAGTTCCTCGCGCGTGATGGTCAGGGCCGGCAGCAGCTTGACGACCTCGCCCTCCGGACCGGACGTCTCGATCAGCAGCCCGAGCTCGAAGGCGCGGCGGGCGACCCGGGAGGCCCGGGACTTGTCGTGGAACTCCAGGCCCCACACGAGCCCGCGGCCTCGGTACTCCCGCACGTCGGCCAGGTTCTCCTCGGTGATGGAGACGAGGGCCCGCTCGACCTGCTCGCCACGGGCGCGGGTCTGCTTCTCCATGGCCGAGCCGTCGGTCCAGTACGTCTCCAGCGCGGCGGTGGCGGTCACGAAGGCGGGGTTGTTGCCGCGGAAGGTGCCGTTGTGCTCGCCCGGCTCCCACACGTCCAGCTCGGGCTTGAACAGGCACAGCGACATGGGCAGCCCGTAGCCGCTGATCGACTTCGACACGGTGACGATGTCCGGCGTGATGCCGGCCTCCTCGAAGGAGAAGAACGCGCCGGTACGGCCGCAGCCCATCTGGATGTCGTCGACGATCAGCAGCATGTCCTGCCGCTCGCACAGCTCCTTCAGCGCACGCAGCCACTCGGGCCGGGCGACGTTGATGCCGCCCTCGCCCTGCACGGTCTCCACGATCACGGCGGCGGGCTTGTTCAGCCCGGAGCCCTGGTCCTCCAGCAGCCGCTCGAACCACAGGAAGTCCGGGACCGTGCCGTCGAAGTAGTTGTCGAACGGCATCGGCGTGCCGTGCACCAGCGGAATGCCCGCGCCGGCCCGCTTGAAGGCGTTGCCGGTCACGGCGAGGGAGCCCAGCGACATGCCGTGGAAGGCGTTGGTGAACGACACGATCGCCTCGCGGCCCTTCACCTTCCGCGCCAGCTTCAGCGCCGACTCCACGGCGTTGGTGCCCGTCGGCCCGGGGAACATGACCTTGTACGGCAGGTCGCGCGGGCGCAGGACCAGGTCCTGGAAGGTCTGGAGGAAGGCGCGTTTGGCCGTGGTCGACATGTCCAGGCCGTGGGTGACGCCGTCCCGTTCCAGATAGTCGATCAACGCCCCTTTGAGGACGGGGTTGTTGTGGCCGTAGTTGAGTGAGCCGGCACCGGCGAAGAAGTCGAGGTACGCATGCCCGTCCTCGTCGTACATCCGGCTGCCCCGCGCGCGGTCGAAGACGGTGGGCCAGCCGCGGCAGTAGCTGCGCACCTCGGACTCCAGGGTCTCGAAGACGCTGAGGTCGGGCTGGGTGATGGTCACGGTGAATCGCTCCTCAGTGGGGGGTGGAGTCGGTCAACGGGCCGATGCGGTACAGGACTTCGGGGTCGTGCGGGCCGTCCGTGAACAGTTCGGCGGGGAACAGCACCTCGCGGGTCACCTGTGCGCCGTGCCGCTCGGCGAAGGAGGTGAACAGGCGCTCGGACGCGGTGTTGCCGGGCGTGATGGTGGTCTCCATCCCGGTGATCCCCCGCTCGGCGACGAGCCGGGCGGTCAGCCCGTCCAGCAGCTTGGCGGCGATGCCGTGGCCCCGGTGGGCGGGGTCGACGGCCACCTGCCAGACGAGCAGCGTGCGCGGGCGGTCCGGCCGCAGGTATCCGGTGACGAAGCCGACCGGCTCCCCGCCCGCGCCGCGCGCCACCGCCGAGGTGCCGGCGAAGTCCCGGCACCACAGCAGATAGCTGTAGGAGGAGTTCACATCGAGGGTTTTCGATTCCTTGGCGAGACGCCAGAGCACGGCTCCGTCGGTCGTCGCCGGCCGTTCGATGAGCAGGTCTGCGGGTACGGCAGTCATGCGGCAGGAATTTAGCGAGGCGAATTCGAAAATGCACGGGAGCGAGTGCGGAGGGCTCTTGCCTGACCGGTGAAATGTCCGAGATGACCCACAACAAATAGGGGCAAATCTCATCCGCTGTGGAGTGTGTCACAGCCTGGAAATCGTGGGAAACCTGTCGGCAAACTCCCTTGTTTAGCTCTGCAAAAAGCGGGCAGAAGAAGACGGGAAGCTATCGTCCGGCGAATTGGCGGAATTTGTGAAAGTAATTGGAATTCAAGATGAGAAAACGGCCCGCGCGGTGTGCGCGAGCCGTTTTGGTTGCGTTCCGGGGTGAGGGCCCCCTGCCGGTCAACGCCAGGCGTTCTCCACGGCCTCGCGGGCGGCGGCCGGGTCCACCGGCAGGCCCTGCTCGGCGAGCGCCGCGCCCAGTGCCGCCAGGGAGTTCTGGACCGCGCCCCGCGTCGCGTCGGGACCGTAGTGGTTGACGCGGATCATCTCCCGGGCCAGGGCGCCGCCGCCGGCCGCCAGCGGCAGGGCGGGGTCGGTCGCCAGGGCGCGGGCCACCAGGTCGGAGGCCACCACGCCGGACGGCACCCGGAGGGTCGTGGCGACCGGTGCCGCGTCCCTCTCCTCGTACACATACGGTTCCAGGCCGCCGCCCAGTGCCACCGCGCCGGCCCGCGAAGCCAGCGCCGCGCGCCGGTGCCGGGCCATCACCGACTCCAGGCCCGCCGACTCGATCCGCTCCAGGCACGCCTCCAGCGCCAGCATCTCCAGCTGCGCCGGAGCGTGCGGCAGCGCCTTGCGGCCGGCGTCGATCCAGCGGTCCTTCCAGTCCAGCAGGGACAGGTAGGAGCGGCGCGGGGCGTTCGGGTTGGCGGCCATCCGGTCCCACGCCCGCGCGCTCACCGAGATCGCCGACACGCCCGCCGGGCCGCCCATCGCCTTCTGCGCCCCGATCACGCACAGGTCCACGCCCCACGCGTCCGGCAGCACCGGCTCCGCGCCCACCGAGGCCACCGCGTCCAGATAGAACAGGGCGCCCCGCTCCCGCACCACCTCGCCGATCTCCGCGACCGGGTTGGTGTTGCCGGTCGCCGCCTCGGCGTGCACCAGCGACACGAAGTCGATCTCCGGGTGCTCGGCGAACGCCTCCCGGACCTGCTCGGCGGTCACCGCCGTGTGGAAGGGGACCGAGAGGTCGTGCACCGTGGCGCCGGCGTCGCGCAGCCAGTTGCCGAAGGTCTGCCCGTAGGGACCCGTGATCACGTTCAGGGCCACCGTGCCCGGACCGGCCGCCGCGCGGATCGCGCCCTCCAGCGGCAGCAGCGCCTCGCCCTGGGTGATCAGGACGTCCTGGCGGGTGTCCAGCAGCCGGGCCACCCCGTCCTCGATGGCGGCGAAACGCTCGGCGGTGAGCGGGGGCAGGTCGAGGAAGGGGTGGGTCACGGCGGTGCTCTCTTCGTCTCTCGGGGGCCGACTCCCTCGATCTTAGGTCGAGGGGCTGCCTGGCCATGGGTTTGATTTGAGAGACTCAAACACTTCCTTATAATCGGAACTCTTAGTTCCCCGACAGGAGACCTCCCCATGAAAACGCTCGTCGGGCGCCGGACCCGCCTTCTGGCCGCCACCACCGCGACCGCCGCACTCGTGCTCGTCGCGGCCGGCTGCTCCTCCAGCGACTCGGGGAGCGGCAAGACCACGGTCAAGGGTGTCCACCTGGTCAAGGCCGGTCAGCTGACCACCTGCACCCACCTGCCGTACCCGCCGTTCCAGTCGGAGGTGAACGGCAAGGTGCAGGGCTTCGACGTGTCCCTCATCGACCTCGTGGCCAAGGACCTCGGCGTCAAGCAGCAGATCCTCGACACGCCCTTCGAGAACTTCAAGACGGGTGCCTTCCTGAACTCGGGCGAGTGCGACCTGGCCGCCGCCGGCATGACCATCACCGCCGAGCGCAAGAAGAACGTCGACTTCTCCGACCCGTACTTCGAGGCCACCCAGGCCGTCCTGGTCGACAAGAACAGCGGGATCAACTCGCTCGCCGACGTCAAGGCCAAGGGCAAGAAGCTCGGCGCCCAGGCGCAGACCACCGGCGAGGACTACGTCAAGGGCAAGGGCTACGACCCGATCTCCTTCGAGTCCTCCGACGCCGTCCTCAACGGCCTGCGCACCGGCCAGGTCCAGGCCGTCGTCATCGACTACCCGGTCGTCCAGGGCTGGCTGAAGGACAAGGCCAACGCGGACAAGTTCAAGGTCGTGGACAACCTCAAGACCGGTGAGCAGTACGGCTTCACCGTCAAGAAGGGCAACAAGGCGCTGCTCGACGCCATCAACAAGGCGCTCAAGACCGCCAAGGCCGACGGCACCTACAAGAAGATCTACGAGCAGTGGATCGGCCCGTACGAGGCCTCCGTCGCCTCTCCCGCCGCCTCATGACCGACACGGACACAGCCCTCCAGCCGAAGAAGAAGGGACTGACCCGGCGTCAGAAGCGCGGTCTGTCGCGCGGCGTCCAGTACGCCGTCTTCGCCGCCGCCGTGATCGCCTTCGCGGTCACGGCCGACTGGGGCCGGCTCCAGAACCAGTTCGCCCAGGCGGACATCGCGAAGCAGATGTTCCCCGACGTCATCACGCTGGCGCTGAAGAACACCGTGCTCTACACGCTGTCCGGCTTCGTCGTCGGACTCGTCCTCGGCATGGTCATCGCGCTGATGCGGCTGTCCTCCGTGAGCCCCTACCGCTGGCTGGCGAGCGTCTACATCGAGATCTTCCGCGGGCTGCCCGCCCTGCTGATCTTCATCTTCGTCGGCGTGGCCGTGCCCCTCGCCTTCCCCGGCACGGAGATCCCGGGCGGCACCTACGGCAAGGTCGCCCTCGCGCTCGGCCTGGTCTCGGCCGCGTACATGGCGGAGACCATCCGGGCCGGCATCCAGGCCGTCCCCAAGGGGCAGACGGAGGCGGCCCGTTCGCTCGGCTTCTCGCCCGCGAAGGCCATGGTCTCCATCGTCATCCCGCAGGCGTTCCGGATCATCCTGCCGCCGCTCACCAACGAACTCGTCCTGCTCTTCAAGGACTCCTCGCTGGTGCTGTTCCTCGGTGTCACCCTGGAGGAGCGGGAGCTGTCCAAGTTCGGCCGCGACCTCGCCAGTACGACCGCCAACTCCACGCCGATCCTCGTCGCGGGCCTGTGCTACCTGCTGGTCACCATCCCGCTCAGCTTCGTCGTCCGCCGTATGGAATCCAAGGCCCAGGAGGCGATCCGGTGAGCCGCCCGGAGATCGAGGTCCGCGGACTGCACAAGTCCTTCGGCGACAACGAGGTGCTGCGCGGCATCGACCTGGAGATCGGCCAGGGCGAGGTCGTCTGCGTCATCGGCCCCTCCGGCTCCGGCAAGTCCACGCTGCTGCGCTGCGTGAACCTGCTGGAGGAGCCCACCAAGGGCCAGGTCTTCGTCGGCGGCACCGAGGTGACCGACCCCGACGTCGACATCGACGCCGTACGCCGCCGCATCGGCATGGTCTTCCAGCAGTTCAACCTCTTCCCGCACCTGAACGTCACCGGGAACCTCACACTGCCCCAGCGCCGCGTCCTCGGGCGGGACAAGGAGACAGCGGCGCGCGTCGCCGCCGAGAACCTCGCCCGCGTCGGCCTCTCGGAGAAGGCGGACGCCTACCCGTCCTCCCTCTCCGGCGGCCAGCAGCAGCGCGTCGCCATCGCCCGGGCGCTCGCCATGGGCCCCGAGGTGATGCTCTTCGACGAGCCGACCTCCGCGCTCGACCCCGAGCTGGTCGGCGACGTCCTCGCCGTCATGCGCCGGCTCGCGCGGGAGGGCATGACCATGATGGTCGTCACCCACGAGATGACCTTCGCCCGCGAGGTCGCCGACCGGGTCGTCTTCATGGACGGCGGCGTGATCGTCGAGGACGGCAGCCCGGAACGGGTGATCGGCGACCCGCAGCACGAGCGCACCCGGCACTTCCTCTCCCGGCTGCTCGACCCGGCGATGGCCGAGGTCGAGGAGGAGACCTCCGACCAGGTGGGGAAGTCCGAGCCGTAGGTCGTTAGGGTGCGGGCATGAGCGATGGTGCGGTGCTGCACGTGAAGGGCCGGGTCCTGGCGGGGCCGGACGACGTCCGTGACGAGCTGTGGGTGGTCGGGGGCCGCGTCTGCTACGACCGCCCCGCCGGGGCCCGCGACATCACCACCGTCGCGGGCTGGGCGCTGCCCGGCCTGGTCGACGCCCACTGCCACGTGGGCCTGGGCGCCGAGGGCCCGGTCGACACGGACACCGCCGAGAAGCAGGCGCTCACCGACCGCGAGACGGGCACCCTGCTGATCCGTGACGCGGGCTCGCCCTCCGACACCCGCTGGATCGACGACCGCGACGACCTCCCGAAGATCATCCGGGCGGGCCGGCACATCGCCCGCACCCGCCGCTACCTCCGCAACTACGCCTGGGAGATCGAACCGGAGGACCTCGTCGCCCACGTCGCCCGGGAGGCCCGGCGCGGCGACGGCTGGGTCAAACTGGTCGGCGACTGGATCGACCGCGACCTCGGCGACCTGTCCCCCTGCTGGCCCCGCGAGGCGGTGCAGGCGGCCATCGCCGAGGCCCACCGGCTCGGCGCCCGGGTCACCGCCCACTGCTTCGCCGAGAACTCCCTGCGCGACCTGGTCGAGGCGGGCATCGACTGCATCGAGCACGCCACCGGCCTCACCGAGGACCTGATCCCGCTGTTCGCCGAGCGGGGCGTCGCGATCGTCCCGACCCTCGTCAACATCGCCACCTTCCCCCGGCTCGCGGACGGCGGCGAGAAGAAGTTCCCGCGCTGGTCCGCCCATATGCGCCGGCTGCACGAGCGGCGCTACGACACCGTGCGCGCCGCCTACGACGCCGGCATCCCGGTCTTCGTCGGCACGGACGCCGGCGGCACGCTGCCGCACGGGCTGGTCGCGGAGGAGGTCGCCGAACTGGTCGCCGCCGGCATCCCGCCGGTCGACGCGCTCGCCGCCACCAGCTGGGCCGCCCGCGCCTGGCTCGGCCGGCCCGGGCTGGAGGAGGGCGCCCCGGCCGACCTCGTGGTGTACGAGACCGATCCCCGGGCGGACGTACGGGTGCTGGCGGCGCCCCGGCGGGTGGTGCTGAACGGACGGGTGGTCGAGTAGGCGTTCCCGTGATCCCGCCGAATTCCGCCCTGGAATCGAATCGGCGTGCGGAAACTCCACGTTGGAGTGAAGTGGCCCCGGATGGCTGACCGTTCACCCACACCGGGGACAAGGTTGACGGGTCCCAAGCAGGTTCCGTCTGGGGGGTCCCACCGCCTTGAACAGCAACAACTTCCGCATGCCCGCACGCCGTCTCACCGTCCTCGCGACGGCCGCGGCCCTCGCCTCGGCGCCCGTGGTCCTGGGGGGCGCGGGCACCGCGCACGCGACCGGTGACCACGGTCGCGCCTCCGCCGTCGTCCTGCGCACCGGGCTCGACGTGTCCCTGCTCAACAAGACCGTGAACGTCCCGCTCGCGGTCTCCCTCAACGAGGTCCAGGCACCCCGGAGCGCCGACCGCACCGCGCTGTCCGCCCGGCTCGACGGCGTGAACGGCGGCAAGCCGTTCACCGTCCTCGGCGCGGACGTCGCCCGGGCCGGGGCCACGGTGACCGCGCGACGCGCCGAGGGCTCGGTCCGGGTCGCCCACGCCAAGCTGCACGTCCCCGGCCTGCCCCTGCTGTCCCTGATCGAGGCCGACACGATCACCGCCAAGGCGACCTGCGAGGTCGGCAAGGCACCGGTCGCCTCCGCGAACGTCCTCGGTGCCGTCACCGTCCTCGGCAAGCGCGTCACCCTCACCGCCGGCGGCCCCTCCGAGGTCAAGGTGCCCGGCGTCGGAGAGGTCCGCCTCGACCTCTCCCAGCGGAGCACCACGACCCGTACGGCCGCCGCGACCGCCCTCGAACTCACGGTCTCCGTCAACCCCCTGAAGCTCAACGTGGCCGACGTCGAGGGCACGGTCACCCTGGCCAAGGCCACCTGCGAGTCCCCGACGGCCCCGCCCGCCACCACCCCGGTGCCGAGCCACGACCCGGCAGCCGGCCCCCGCCCCCAGGGCGCCCCCGCCGAAGCGGACCTCGCGGAGACCGGCGGCAGCTCGGCGACCCCGTACATCGCGGGCGGCGCACTGGCCCTGCTGCTGGCGGGCGGAGGAGCGGTGGCGGTGGCCCGACGCCGGAAGAGCTGACGGAGCAGCTCAAAGAGGCGAGCCGGGGCGGCGGTTGGCGATGCGGTCGGTTCAGCCGGGCGGATCCAGCGCGGCCGAAAGCGCCCGCAAGAAGCCGTTCACCGTCACCCGGTCCCGCACGGCGACCCGCACCCACTCCTGACCGAGCCCCGGGAACGTGTCACCCCGCCGCACCGCATGACCGAGCTCCCGCAGCCGCCGCCGTACCCCGGCCGCACCCGGCATACGGACCAGCACGAACGGCCCTTCCGCCGGCTCCACCACCCGCACTCCGCGGGCGGCGAACGCGGCCAGCCCGGCCACCAGGTGCGCCCGGTCCCCGGCGATGCGGTGCGCCGCGTGCCCCGCCTCCGCCAGCGCCCTCGGCGCCACACACGCCTCCGCCGCCGCCAGCGCGGGTGTCGACACCGGCCACAACGGCTGGGCCCGCTCCAGCTCGGCGATCATCTCGGGCGCGGCCAGGACGTACCCGATGCGCAGCCCGGCCAGCCCCCAGGTCTTGGTGAGGCTGCGCAGCACGACGAGCCCCGGTACATCGGTCCGCCCGGCCAGCGCCTCCCGCTCACCCGGCACCGCGTCCATGAACGCCTCGTCCACCACCAGCGTCCGCCCCGGGCGGGCGAGCCGGACGACCGTCTCCGCCGGATGCAGCACCGACGTCGGGTTCGTGGGGTTGCCGATCACCACCAGGTCGGCTTCCTCCGGCACGGCCGCCGGGTCCAGCCGGAACCCGTCCCGCTCCCGCAGCAGCACCCGGTCCACGGTGTGCCCGGCGTCCCGCAGCGCGGCCTCCGGCTCGGTGAACTGCGGGTGCACGACCACCGGCCGGCGGACCTTCAGCGCGCGGGCGAGCAGGACGAACGCCTCCGCCGCCCCCGCCGTCAGCAGCACCCGCTCCACCGGCAGCCCGTGCCGCGCCGCCACCGCCGCCCGCGCGGCCCGCCCGTCCGGGTAGGCCGCGAGGGACGACAGCGAACCGGCGATCTCCTCACGCAGCCACGGCGGAGGCGTGTCCGCGCGGACGTTGACGGCGAGGTCGACCAGGGCGGCCCCGTCGTCCCGCACCTCGGCGTCCCCGTGGTGCCGCAGATCGTGACCGGACCCGCCGGCCGCTTCAGTGCGCATGGCTGTGCGAGTGCCCCCCGTGGTGGTGCCCGTGCCCGTGCCCGTGGTGGTGGTCGTCGTCGTCCGGGTGGAAGTGCGGCTGCTGCGGCAGCCCGACCTTGTCCTCGAAGCCCGGCAGCGCGATCCGGTACACGCACGAGTCGCAGTTCATGCGCAGATCACCCTTGACGGCCTCCTCGTACCGCTCCATCACCAGGTCCAGCAGCTCCGGCTCGGGCCCGATGACATCGGCCGAGCGCACCTCGACCTCCGGGTGCGCCGCGGCCCACCCCTCGGTCTGCTGCCGCACCCGGTCCGGCAGGATGCCGGTGAACAGGAAGTAGGGGAGCACGACGATCCGCCGCGCCCCCAGCGCCGCGCACCGGTCCAGCCCGCTCGGCACGTCGGGCGCCGCGAGCGAGACGAACGCCGTCTCCACGCCGGCGTACCCCCGGCCCTCCCACAGCAGCCGCGCCGCCTTGAACACCTCGGCGTTGGCGTCGGGGTCGGTGGAGCCGCGCCCGACCAGCAGCACGGTGACCTCGGCCCGGTCCTCCGGGGTGCGGGCGGACGACCCGAGCGCCTCGTCCAGCCGCCGCTCCAGCACGTCCAGCAGCGCCGGGTGGGGGCCCAGCGGACGGCCGTAGGTGTACGAGATGCCCGGGTGCCGCTCCTTCTCCCGGGCCAGCGCGGCCGGGATGTCACCCTTGGCGTGCCCGGCGGACACCAGCATCAGCGGCACGGCGGCGAACCGGCGTACGCCCTGTTCGACCAGCTCGGCGACGGCCTCGCCCAGCGGCGGCGGGGACAGTTCGATGAAGCCGCCGGCGACGGGCAGCCCGGGGTGGCGGCGCCCCAGCTCCCGGACGAAGTCGCGGAACGCCTCGGCTCCGGCGTCGTCACGGGTGCCGTGGCCGGCGATGAGCAGGGCGGGCGGGGTGGTCACGAGGTCTCCTCGGAGTGTGGAACGGGGTGGTACAGCAGGGCGTTGAGCGCGGCGGACGCGACCGCCGACCCGCCCTTCTCGGACACGTTGCTCACGGCGGGCAGCCCGCTCATCCGCAACGCGGCCTTGGACTCGACCGCGCCGACGAAGCCGACGGGCAGTCCGATGACGAGCGCCGGGGCGGCGTCCAGGGTCAGCAGCTCCTCCAGCGCGGTCGGCGCGTTGCCGATCACCCAGAGGGCACCGGGGCCGACCTGCTCGTACGCGAGCCGGATCGCGTGCGCCGACCGGGTCAGACCCGGCCCGGCCACGGCGTCCCTGAGCCGGCAGACGGTCTCCCGCCGGGTGATCCCGGCGGCCACCATCTCGACGTCCACGACCACCGGCGCCCCGGCGTGCAGCGCCGCGTGCGCCGTCACCAGCTCGCCCTCGTCCATGACGAGGTCGTTCGCGTACTCCAGGTCGGCGGCGGAGTGGATGACCCGCTCCACCACCGCCCGGGTCAGCGGCGGGAAGTGCGAGGTGTCCAGGCGGGCGCGCAGCCGCCGGTAGGACTCCTCCTCGATCGGGTGGACGACGCGGTTCACTTCGCCTCCTCCTGCGATGCCTGCCAGCGGTAGCCGCGCGGCGTCACCATGCGCCCCGCGATCTCACGGGTCGCCGTGTTGCCCACGGTGACGACCGTCATCATGTCGACCGTCGCCGGGTCCAGAGCGGCGAGCGTGGTGACCCGGGCGGCCTCGTCCGGCCGGGAGGCGTTGCGGACGACACCGACGGGCGTCGTCGGCTCCCGGTGTCCGGCGAGGATCGCGAGCGCCTTGGGCAACTGCCAGTCGCGGCCCCGGGAGCGCGGGTTGTAGAAGGTGACGACGAGGTCCGACTCGGCCGCCGCGCGCACCCGGCGCTCGATGACCTCCCACGGCGTGTGCAGGTCGGACAGGCTGATGGACACGTGGTCGTGGCCCAGCGGCGCGCCCAGGACCGCCCCGGCGGCCAGCGCGGCCGTCACCCCGGGCACCCCGACCACGTCGATGTCGTCGGAGGCCTCGGCGAGCGCCGGCGAGGCCATGGCGTACACGCCCGCGTCCCCGCTGCCGATCAGCGCCACCGCGTGCCCCGCGCGGGCCTCGGCGACCGCCGTCCGGGCCCGCTCCTCCTCCGCGCCGAGCCCCGACTCCAGCACCCGGGTGCCGGGCCGCAGCAGATCGCGGATCTGGTCCACGTACTGGTCGAGGCCGACCAGCACCGACGCCCGCCGCAGCTCGGCCGCCGCGCGCGGGGTGAGCAGGTCCCGGGCGCCCGGCCCGAGGCCGACGACCGCGAGCCGTCCGCGCCCCGGACGCCGTACGACCGCGCAGGTCGCCATCGCCGGACGCGCGGCCGACTTGCGCTTGGGGACGAGGAGTTCACCGCCCCGGGCCAGGGCGGCGGCCTCCGCGACCGACGGGGTGCCGACGGCCGCGAGGGGCGCGTCGGACGGGTTGGGCACCTCGACCGCCGCCAGTTCCCCGGCGGAGTACGTCACCAGGGGCACCCCGAGCCGTTCGGCGGCGGCCACGATGCCCGGCTCCTCCGCCTTGGCGTCCACGGTGGCCAGCTCGGCGACCGACCGCGGCGAGAGGCCCGCCTCCCGCAGCGCCTCCTCGACCAGGCCGAGCACCTCCTCGGCCGGCGCGCCCTTCGACGCGCCGACCCCGACCACCAGCGACGGCGGCCTGAGCAGCACCTCCCGCTCGCCCGCCGCGACGGCCCGGTCGGTGACCCGGATCGTGTACGCCCCCTGGGGCGCGACCGGCAGCGGCGGCAGCGGCCAGACCACCTCGGTCTCCAGCGCCACCGGTTCGCCGTCCAGCAGCGCCCGGGAGACCGCGGCGACCGCCCCCTCGTACGGCAGGCCGAGCGTGTCCAGGCCCGGCAGCCCGGCGGCGTCCGTCGCGGTCGTCACCACCGGTTCGGCGCCCAGCACCTCACCCACCTCGCGGGCGAGCGCGTTGGCGCCGCCCGCGTGCCCGCCGAGCAGCGACACCGCGAACCGGCCGCCCTCGTCCACGCACACCACGCCCGGGTCGGCCGCCTTGCCGGCGAGCAGCGGCGCGAGCAGCCGTACCACCGCCCCGGTGGCCAGGAAGCACACCACCTGCTCGCACTCCGCGAACGCGGCCCGCACGGCCTCGCCGACAGGACCCTCGTAGACGCGCGTACGCTCCGGCCAGGCCGCGGCCAGCCGGTCCCGCGCCGCCGCCCCCGCCGCGGTGGCGGAAATGAGGCCGATCACTGGACTACTCCTTCACTAGACGCCGGGGTTCTCACGCCCCACAGCAGGAACACGGGATTGGTGGCCGCCAGCCGGGTCACGTCCCCCGGCAGCGGCGCGAGGCGCGAGGACTGCAACAGCACCCCGTCGCAGGTGAACCCGGCGTCCGCCAACGCCTGCCGGGCCGCCGGCACCCGGTCCAGCGCGGCCACGGCGACGACGACCGTCCGCCGGGCCCGCCGCGCGCACGCGGTCACCACGGCGGGCAGCTCCCGGCCCCCGCCGCCGACGAACACCGCGTCGGGATCGCCGGCCAGCCCCGCCAGGGCGTCCGGCGCCGAGCCGTGCACCACGTCCACGTCGACGCCGTGGGCGTCCGCGTTGGCACGGACGCGCGCCACCCCGTCCGGGGTCTTCTCGACGGCGACGACCGCGGCACCGAGCCGGGCGCACTCCACCGCGACCGACCCCGACCCGGCGCCCACGTCCCACACCAGGTCGCCCAGGCGCGGCCCCAGCCGGGCCAGGGCCAGCGCCCGCACCTCGAACTTGGTGATCATCGAGTCCCGGTGCGCGAACGCGTCCTCCTCCAGGGCCCAGCGGGCCGGAGCGCCGGGCACCCCGGCCACCGTCCGCACCGCACCGAGCGCCCGCGCCTCGTCCAGGCACAGCACCACGCTCACCGCCGTACCCCAGTCCCGGGCCGCCGCCTCGGCGGCCGTCACCCGCTCCACGCGCTCCCGCCGCGGATCGCCGAGCGCGCTCGCCACGACCAGGGTCCGGTCACCGGGGAGCGCGGCCCCCAGCTCGGCCGGCCCGGCGCCCGGTCCGGTCAGCACGGCCACCTTCGGCCGCGCCCGGCACACGTTCACCGCCGTCCGCAGCTCCCGGCCGTGCGCGCTGACCACCACCGCGTCGTCCCAGGGCAGCCCGATCCGGGCGAAGGCGGCGGCCACGGAGGACACCCCCGGACGCACGTCCAGCAGCCCGGACCCGAACCGCTCGGCCAGCGCCCGCACGATCCCGAAGAACCCCGGGTCCCCGGACGCCAGCACGACCACCGGCAGCTCCTTGCCGACGTACCCGGCGATGGTCTCCAGGGCGGGCGCCAGCGGGCCGAGCACCACCCGCTCCGCCCCCTCGGGCAGCCGTACGGCGTCCAGGTGCCGCCGCCCGCCGACGACCAGCGCGGCCCCGGCCAGGACGTCCACGGGGACCGGCGCCCCGGTCCCCGTACCGACGACGGTGATCAACTCTTCGCCCGCTGCTCGCGCAGCGCCCGCCGCGCCTCGGGGTCGGCCTTGCGGTAGCCGTGGAAGTGACCCGGGTGGTACAGGTGCGAACGCGTCCCGCGCGCGTCCAGCGCCGGGCCGACCAGGAACAGCGTGTGCTTCCAGAGCCTGTGCTCCTTGACCGTCTCCTCCAGCGTGCCGATCGTGCACTTGACGACCAGCTCCTCGGGCCAGGTCGCCTGGTAGGCGATCACCACCGGGGTGCTCGTCGGGTAGCCGCCCTCCAGCAGCTCCCGCACGAGCTGCCCGCTGCGCGCCGCCGACAGGAAGATCGCCATGGTGGTGCCGTGGCGGGCGAACTCGCGCACCTCCTCACCGGGCGGCATCGGCGTCTTGCCCCCGCCCAGCCGGGTCAGCACCACGGACTGCGCGACCTCGGGAATCGTCAGCTCGCGCTGCGCCAGCGCGGCCACGGCGGAGAAGGAGGACACGCCCGGGACGACCTCGGTCGCGATGCCGATCTCCCGGCAGCGGTCCAGCTGCTCCTGCGTGCCGCCCCACAGGGCCGGGTCGCCGGAGTGGATGCGGGCCACCGCGAGCCCCTCCTCGAACGCGCGTCGGTACACCGCGACCACGTCCTCCAGCGACATGGTCGCCGAGTCCAGGACCTCGGCGTCCTCGCGGGCGTGTTCGAGGACCTCCGCCTGGACCAGGCTCGCGGCCCAGATCACGACGTCGGCCTCGGCGATGGCCCGCGCGGCACGGAACGTCAGCAGATCGGCGGCGCCGGGGCCGGCACCGACGAAGGTCACCTTGCCGGTGGGGGCATCGGCCATGGGAATCGGTCCTCTCCTACGAGTACTGCGGTTGTGGCTGTCGGACGTGCGGGAACGCGGGTCGATCCGATAGCAAGGGCCTATGGCGGTCTTCGTCGCGCTCGGCGCGTTCCTGATGACGCTGGCCGGCGGCTGGACGGCACAGCGCGTGACCGACCGCCGCCATCTGGTGCTGGGCCTGGCCGGCGGGCTGATGCTCGGCGTGGCCGGCCTGGACCTGCTGCCGGAGGCGCTCCGGACGGCGGGCGCCGAGGTCCACGGCGTCCCGGCCGCGCTCCTGCTGTTCCTGGCCGGCTTCCTCCTCGCCCATCTGGTGGAACGCCTGCTGGCGGCCCGCCGCGCCGCCCACGGCGCGGACGAGCACCACCACAGGGCCCCCGAGGTGGGCCTGACGGCGGCCGGGGCGATGGTGGGCCACAGCCTGATGGACGGCGTGGCGATCGGTGCGTCGTTCCAGGTGGGCGGCGGCATGGGCACCGCGGTCGCGCTCGCCGTCATCGCCCACGACTTCGCGGACGGCTTCAACACCTTCACTTTGACCAGCCTGTACGGCAACGCCCGCCGCAAGGCCCTCGCCATGCTCTTCGCGGACGCCGTCGCACCCGTCGCCGGAGCCGCCGCGTCCACGTTCCTCACCGTCCCGGCGGGCGTCCTCGGCGGCTATCTCGGCCTGTTCGGCGGCGCACTGCTGTACCTCGCCGCGGCGGAGATCCTCCCCGAGGCCCACCACGAGCACCCCGCCCGTTCGACCCTGCTGTGCACGGTCGCGGGCGCGGCCTTCATCTGGCTGGTGGTGGGCGTCGCGGGGTGACCCGGGCCGGGTCACAGCTTTCCGCCCCGGCCGTCGTCCCGGCGCGGCGGCGCGATCAGCGTCGACAGGTACGGCAGCGGCGTCCCGTCCAGCTCGGCGGCCGGGCGGACCGACTCCTCCGGCAGCCCCAGCGCCGAGCCCCACACCGCGCCCCCGAGCCGCCCGGTCTCCCGCAGCGCCCGCGCGACCTCGGCGGCCTGCCGGCCGAACTTGTACGCCACGACCGTCCCCGGCCCGGCCAGCGCCTCCTTCAGCACCGCCGACCCGGCCGTCACCGGCACCAGGGTCAGCGGCTCGGTGCCCTCGGTCAGCACGGCCCCGGAGCGCGCCGCGAGGTCCTGCATGGCGGTGATCCCGGGCACGGTCTCCACGGTGACACCCGGCACCAGCTCCACGATGGTCTGCGCGAGATAGGTGAACGTCGAGTACACGTTCGGGTCCCCGATGGTGGCGAACGCGACCGACCCGTGCGCTTCCAGCAGTTCGGCGACCCGCTGCCCGGCCGCGTCCCAGGCCGCCTCGCGCCGGGCCCGGTCGCTGCGCTCGTTCAGCGCGAACACCACCCGGACGACCTTCTCCGCGGGCACGTAGTGCGACACGGTCGCCTCGGCCCGCCCGGGCTCCCCGCCATCCGTTCCGTCGGGCGCGGCCATGACGGGTACGACGACGACATCGGCGGCCCGCAGCGCGTTGACCCCCTTCACGGTCACCAGCTCCGGATCACCGGGACCGACCCCGACCCCGACCAGCCTGCTGCTCATGACGTCCGGCACCTCTCCACGAACCGACGGGCGACACCGGGCTCGGACGCCCAGTGCGTGTGCAGATAACTCGCGTGCACGCCCTGCTGTACGAAACCTTCGACCCGCCGGGCCGGGGCCCGTACGCCCCAGGCGGGAGCGGCACCGGCGCCCGGTTCGACGACGGTGCGGTGGAACTCGTGGCCCCGCATCCGCGTCCCGGCCGGCGCCAGCGCGCTGTCGCCGACGGCCACGGCGTCCCGGTAGCCGAGGGTCAGCCGGTCGGTCATCCGCGCGGTGGCGTCGAGCACACCGCACATGGGCCGCCCGTCCAGCTCGCGGCAGAGGTAGAGCAGCCCGGCGCACTCGGCGGCCACGGGGGCGCCGGAAAGGGCCAGTTCGGCCACGGCCTCGCGCAGCGGCTCGTTGGCGGACAGCTCGGCGGCGTACACCTCGGGGAACCCGCCCCCGACGACCAGCCCGGCCGTGCCCTCGGGCAGCCGCTCGTCACGGAGCGGATCGAAGGGGACGACTTCGGCTCCGGCGGCGGTGAGCAGTTCGGTGTGCTCGGCGTAGGAGAAGGTGAACGCGGGCCCGCCGGCGACGGCGACGACAGGGGCGCGCTTCTCGGCGGGCCGGGGCGGGTGATCGGCGGGCGGGGCGGGGGTCCAGGGGGCGGAGCCCGCCGGGAGGGCGCCGGCAGTGCGGGCGAGTGCTTCCAGCGCGTCCAGGTCACACCCCTGAGCCACCTGCGCGGCCATGGCCTGGACGGCGTCCACCGCCGCGGCCTGCCGCTCGGCGACCGGCACCAGTCCGAGGTGCCGGGAGGGCGTGTCCACCTGGGCGACCCGCCGCAAGGCACCCAGGACCGGCACACCCGAGGAGTCCAGCGCCTCCCGCAGCAACTCCTCGTGCCGGTCCGATGCGACCTTGTTGAGGATCACGCCCCCGACCCGCACCCGCGGATCCCAGGACGCGAACCCGTGCACCAGCGCCGCCACCGACCGCGACTGCGACGAGGCGTCCACGACGAGCACCACCGGCGCCCGGAGCAGCTTGGCGACGTGCGCGGTGGACGCCAGCTCACCTTCGCCGGCGGCCCCGTCGTACAGCCCCATCACGCCCTCGACCACGGCGAGGTCACACCCGCGCGACCCGTGCAGGAACAGCGGAGCGACCAGCTCCGGCCCGCACAGGTACGCGTCCAGGTTGCGCCCCACCCGCCCGGTCGCCAGGGCGTGGTACCCGGGGTCGATGTAGTCCGGCCCGACCTTGTGCGGGGACACGGCGAGCCCCCGCGCGGCGAACGCGGCCATCAGCCCCGTGGCGACGGTGGTCTTGCCGCTGCCCGAGGAGGGCGCGGCGATGACCAGCCGGGGGACGGACATCACCACTCGATGCCCTTCTGGCCCTTCTGCCCCACGTCCATGGGGTGCTTGACCTTGGACATGTCGGTGACGAGGTCGGCGAAGTCCACCAGCTTCTCCGGGGCGTTCCGCCCGGTGATCACCACGTGCTGGGTGCCGGGACGGCCGCGCAGCACGTCGATCACCTCGTCGGTGTCGACCCAGCCCCAGTGCATCGGGTACGCGAACTCGTCCAGCACGTACAGCCGGTACGTCTCGGCGGCCAGGTCCCGCTTGACCTGCTCCCAGCCCTCGCGGGCCTTCTCCTCGTTGTCCATCTGCGCGTCGCGCTGGACCCACGACCAGCCCTCGCCCATCTTGTGCCAGTCGACGGTCCCGCCCTCGCCGGAGGCGCCGAGCACCCTGAGCGCGTTCTCCTCGCCGACCTTCCACTTCGCCGACTTGACGAACTGGAACACCCCGATGGGCCACCCCTGGTTCCAGGCGCGCAGCGCGAGCCCGAACGCGGCCGTGGACTTGCCCTTGCCGACGCCCGTGTGCACGACGACCAGCGGACGGTTCCTGCGCTGACGGGTCGTCAGCCCGTCGTCCGGTACGACACTCGGCTGTCCCTGCGGCACTACGCGGCCCTCCTCTTCGTCCCCTGCACATCCCTGACCAGCCCGGCGATCGAGTCGGCCCGCAGCTCGTCCAGCGTGACGGCCGTACCGCCCAGCCGACCGGCCAGCTCCCCGGCGAGCCCGAGCCGCACCGGCCCCGACTCGCAGTCCACGACCACCGAGGCAACCTGCTCGGCCGCGAACAGCCGCGCCGCCCGCCCCGCGAGGGCGACCGGCTCCGGGCCGCCGGTGGCCCGGCCGTCGGTCACCACGACCACCAGCGCCCGGCGCGCCGGGTCCCGCAGCCGCTCCACCCGCAGCACCTCGTGCGCCTTCAGCAGCCCGGCGGCGAGCGGCGTACGCCCCCCGGTGGGCAGCGACTCCAGCCGCGCGGCGGCGGCGTCGACGGAGGACGTCGGGGGCAGCGCGACCTCGGCCGCCGACCCCCGGAAGGTCACGAGCCCCACCTTGTCCCGCCGCTGGTAGGCGTCCAGCAGCAGCGACAGCACGGCCCCCTTCACGGCGCCCATCCGCTGCCGCGCCGCCATCGAGCCCGAGGCGTCCACCACGAACAGCACGAGGTTCCCCTCACGCCCCTCCCGGACCGCCTGCCGCAGATCGTCCCGCCGCACGACCAGCCCCGGCCCGGACCTGCCCCGCGCCCGCTGGTGCGGCGCGGCGGCCTGTACGGTCGCCGCCAGGTGCAGCTTGGTCAGGGCGCCCCGGGGCCGCCGGGCCCCGGTGGTCCGCCCGTGCTCGGTCCGTGCCCGCGACCGCCGCCCGGCGGCACCCTCGCCGACGCCCGGGACGGTCAGCGCCTTGGCACGGAAGGGTTCGGCGGCCCGTACGGCCGACTGCTCCTGCCCGCCGGACGCCTGCGGCTGCCCGCCCTCGCCGGCCTCGGGCCGCGCGCCGCTGCCGCCGTCCTCCCGCGGACCGCCGTCGGGCGCCGGCTGCCCGCCGCCCCCACCGGGCCCACCGGGGCCGTCGGGGTCCGGATCGTCGTCGGGGGACTCGCCGGAGAACTGCTCCAGCGTCTCGTCCAGCTTGTCCTCGTCCAGCCCCGGCGCGTCGAACGGGTTGCGCCGCCTGCGGTGGGGGAGCGCCAGCAGCGCGGCCTGCCGCACGTCCTCCGCGAGCACATCGGTCCGCCCGGCCCACGCGGCCAGCGCGGTCGCCGTACGGGCCATCACGATGTCGGCGCGCATGCCGTCCACCTCGAAGGCCGCGCAGGTCGCCGCGATCTGCCGCAGCGCCCCGTCGCCCAGCCGCACCCGCGGCACCAACTCCCGCGCCGCCACGATCCGCTGCCGTACGGCGGCCTCCTCACCGGCCCAGCGCGCGGCGAAGGCGGCCGGATCGTCGTCGTACGCCAGCCGGCGCCGCACGACCTCCACCCGCTGCTCCGGCTCCCGCGAGGCGGCCACCTCCACGGTCAGCCCGAACCGGTCCAGCAACTGCGGGCGCAGTTCGCCCTCTTCGGGGTTCATGGTGCCGACGAGCAGGAACCGGGCCGCGTGCCGCACGGACACACCCTCGCGCTCCACGTACGAGGCACCCATCGCCGCCGCGTCCAGCAACAGGTCGACCAGGTGGTCGTGGAGCAGGTTCACCTCGTCGACGTAGAGGATGCCCCGGTGCGCGTCGGCCAGCAGGCCCGGCTCGAAGGCCTTCACGCCCTCGGCCAGCGCCCGCTCGATGTCGAGGGCGCCGACGAGCCGGTCCTCGGAGGCGCCGACGGGCAGTTCGACCATCCGCGCGGGGCGCTCGACGCCGTCGCCGGACTCGTGCGGCCCGTCCGGGCAGGCGGGATCGGGGGAGGCCGGGTCACACGAGAACCGGCACCCGGGGACGACGGCCACCTGCGGCAGCAGCGCCGAGAGCGCCCGTACAGCCGTGGACTTCGCGGTGCCCTTCTCGCCGCGCACCAGCACACCGCCGACCGCCGGCGACACGGCGTTCAGCAGCAGCGCGAGCCGCAGGTCGTCCTGGCCGACGACGGCCGTAAAGGGGAACGGGGTGGTCACTGGTCGCCCTCCAAGTCGCCTTCCAGCTCCAGATACGTGGCGCGCAGCCGCTCCAGCGTGTCCGCGTCCGGCTCGGCCCACAGGCCCCGGTCCGCCGCCTCCAGCAGCCGCTCGGTGATCCCGCGCAGCGCCCACGGGTTGGACTTCTTCATGAAGTCCCGGTTCTCCGGGTCGAAGACGTACTCGGCGCTGAGCTTCTCGTACATCCAGTCGTCGACCACGCCCGCCGTCGCGTCGTAGCCGAACAGGTAGTCCACGGTCGCCGCCATCTCGAAGGCGCCCTTGTAGCCGTGCCGGCGCATGGCCGCCATCCAGCGCGGGTTGACCACCCGCGCCCGGAACACGCGGTGCGTCTCCTCGCCCAGCGTCCGCGTCCTCACCTGGTCGGGTACGGCCGAGTCGCCCACGTACGCCTCGGGGTTGGCGCCCGTCAGGTGCCGGACCATGGCGACCATGCCGCCGTGGTACTGGAAGTAGTCGTCCGCGTCGACCAGGTCGTGCTCACGGGTGTCGACGTTCTTCGCCGCCACCGCGATCCGCCGGAACGCCGTCTCCATGTCCCCGCGCGCCGCCCGCCCGTCGAGCCCGCGCCCGTAGGCGTAGCCGCCCCAGACGGCGTACACCTCGGCCAGGTCGGCGTCGCTGCGCCAGTTGCGCGCGTCGATCAGCGGCAGCAGACCGGCGCCGTACGCCCCCGGCTTCGAGCCGAAGATCCGGGCCGTGGCCCGGCGCCGGTCGCCGTGCCCGGCCGCGTCCTCCTCCACGTGCGCCCGCACGTAGTTGGACTCGGCCGGCTCCGCCAGCTCGGCCACCGCCCGCACCGCGTCGTCGATCAGCCCGACCACGTGCGGGAACGCGTCCCGGAAGAACCCGGAGATGCGCACGGTGACGTCGATGCGCGGGCGCCCCAGCTCCGCGAGCGGGATCACCTCGAAGCCGGTCACCCGGCGCGAGGCGTCGTCCCACACCGGGCGGCAGCCCAGCAGCGCCAGGATCTCGGCGATGTCGTCGCCCTGGGTGCGCATCGCGGACGTGCCCCACACCGTGAGCCCCACCGACCGGGGGTACTCCCCGGTGTCGCTCAGGTACCGCTGCACCAGCGAGTCCGCCAGCGACTGGCCGACCTCCCAGCTCAGCCGGGACGGGATCGCCTTGGGGTCGACCGAGTAGAAGTTGCGGCCGGTCGGCAGGACGTTGACCAGGCCCCGGGTCGGGGAGCCCGACGGGCCCGCCGGGACGTAACCGCCGTCCAGCGCCCGCAGGATGTGCCCGATCTCGTCGGTGGTCCGCGCCAGTCGCGGTACGACCTCGTCGCACGCGAACTCAAGCACCGCGACCGCCTCGGGGAGTTCGGCGCCGAGCACGCCCCGCAGGACGGCGGGGACGACCGCGCGGTCCCACGCCCGCGCCTCCATGCCCTCCGCGATCCGCCGGCACAGCTGCTCCAGCAGGTCGATGGTGTCGGCGGCGGTCCGGGACGGCCCGTCGACCAGGTCCGTCAGCTCCGCCGGCACCTTCACCCCGGCGCCCGGCTCGGCCAGCAGCTCCTTCTCCACCAGGCCGAAGTGCGCCGCCAGCGCGGCCCGCAGACCGGGCAGCGCGTCGGCCCGGCCGCCCCACACCTGGGAGGCGCGCAGCACCGCCAGCACGAGGTTCACGCGCGGTTCGCCGACCGGGCCGCCGCCGAGGATGTGCAGGCCGTCGCGGATCTGCACGTCCTTGATCTCGCACAGGTAGCCGTCGATGTGCATGACGAACTCGTCGAACGCCTCGTCGTCCGGCTGCTCGTCCACGTGCAGGTCGTGGTGCAGCTCCGCCGCCTTGACCAGCGTCCAGATCTGGGCGCGGACGGCCGGGGCCTTCGCCGGGTCCAGGTCGGAGACGAGGGCGTACTCGTCCAGCAGCTGCTCCAGCTTGGCCAGGTCGCCGTAGGTGTCCGCGCGGGCCATCGGCGGCACCAGGTGGTCGACCACGGTGGCGTGCCCGCGCCGCTTGGCCTGGGTGCCCTCACCGGGGTCGTTGACGATGAACGGGTAGACCAGCGGCAGGTCGCCGAGTACGGCGTCCGGGGCACACCCCCGCGACAGGCCCAGTCCCTTGCCGGGCAGCCACTCCATCGTGCCGTGCTTGCCCATGTGCACGATCGCGTCCGCGCCGAAGCCCCCCTCCGACGCAGCGGCCTCCAGCCAGCGGTAGGCCGCCATGTAGTGGTGGGAGGGCGGCATGTCGGGGTCGTGGTAGATCGCGATCGGGTTCTCGCCGAAGCCGCGCGGCGGCTGGATCATCACGACGACGTTCCCGAACCGGAGGCTGGCCAGCACGATGTCGTCGCCGTCCACGTACAGGCCGCCCGGCGGCTCGCCCCACGCCTCGGTCATCGCGTCCCGCAGCCCGGGGTCCAGCTTCTCGAACCACGCCCGGTAGTCGGCCAGCGGCACCCGTGCGGGCGCGGCGGCCAGCTGTTCCTCGGTCAGCCACTCCACGTCGTGCCCGCCGGCCTCGATCAGCCGGTGGATCAGCTCGTCGCCGCCCGAGGGGTACTCCGTGACCCCGTACCCGGCGTCCCGCAGCGCGTCCAGCACCCGGACCGCCGACGCGGGCGTGTCCAGGCCGACCGCGTTGCCGACCCGGGAGTGCTTGGTCGGGTACGCGGTGAAGACCAGCGCGATCCTCTTCTCCGCGTTCGGCTTGTGCTTCAGCCGGGCGTGCCTGACGGCGATCCCGGCCACGCGGGCGGCCCGCTCGGGGTCGGCGACGTACACCGGGACCTCGTCGGGGCCCTGCTCCTTGAAGGAGAACGGCACGGTGATCAACCGGCCGTCGAACTCCGGGATCGCGACCTGCATCGCCGCGTCCATGGGGGACAGGGCCGCGTCGGACTCCTCCCACGCGGCCCGCGAGGAGGTGAGGCACAGCCCCTGGAGCACCGGGACGTTCAAGTCGGCGAGCGCGCCGATGTCCCAGGACTCCTCGTCACCGCCCGCCGACGCCTGGGAGGCGTGCGTGCCGCCGGCCGCGAGCACGGTGGCGACCAGCGCGTCGGCCCGCCCCAGCAGCTCGTACAGGGCGGGGTCCGCGCCGCGCAGCGAACCGCAGTACACCGGGAGGGCGTTGGCGCCCCGCGCCTCGATCGCCTCGCACAGGGTGTCCACGAAGGCGGTGTTGCCGCTCAGTTCGTGCGCCCGGTAGAAGAGCACGCCCACGGTCGGCCGGCCGTCTTGGACCTCGTACGCGCCGTGCACGCCGAACTCCGGCATCCGGCGCGGCTCCTCGAAGCCCTCGCCGGTCAGCAGCACGGTGTCCGACAGGAACCGGGACAGCTCCAGCAGGTTCTCGGGGCCGCCCTCGACCAGGTACTTCAGCGCCTCCGCGACCACACCGGCCGGCACCGACGACTCCGCCATCAGCTCGGCGTCCGGCACGGCCTCGCCGCCCAGCAGCACGGTCGGGATGCCGGACGCCTTCAGCGCGGCCAGCCCGTCCTCCCAGGCCCGCTTGCCGCCCAGCAGCCGTACGACGGCGAGGTCCGCGCCCTCGACCAGGCCCGGCAGCTCCCCGGCGACGTCGACGCGGGTGGGGTTGCCGATGCGGTAGCCGGCGCCGGACGCCCGGGCGGCCAGCAGGTCCGTGTCGGCGGTCGACAACAACAACACTGTGCTCATGCGGGCGCTCCCGGTGGAATGAAAGGCAGTCCTTGCGGCGCGCCCGACTCGATGAGCCGCCACAGCGCGTCCGTGTCCGCGTGCTGTTCGATCAGGTCGCCGAGCCGGTCGAGCTGCTCCTCGCGCAGCGCGGCGAAGGAGGTGTCCGGCGCGGGCACGAAGCGGCGGCCCGCGGCGGCGGCCACCTCGCGCAGGAAGGCCCGACGGAAGCCGTCCGACTCCAGCGAGCCGTGCCAGTGGGTGCCCCAGGTCTGGCCCACCCGGCAGCCGTCCAGGAAGGGTTCGCCGCCCTCGATCGCGGCCACCCCGTGGTGGATCTCGTAGCCGTCGACCCGCTCGCCGAGGGCTTCGCCGCTGGGCCGGGTCAGGGTCTTCTCGCGGGCGAAGCGCACCCGGACGGGCAGGACGCCGAGCCCGTCGACGTGCCCGCGCCGGCTCTCGACGTCGTCCTCGATGTGCTCGCCGAGGATCTGGAAGCCGCCGCAGATACCGAGGACCGGGCGTCCCTGCGCGGCCCGGCGGACGAGGGCGTCGGCCAGCCCCCGCTCCCGCAGCCACTCCAGCGCCCGTACCGTCCCGCGCGTGCCCGGGACGACGACGAGATCGGCGTCCGCGAGCTCCTCCGGCCGGTCCACGAACCGCACGACCACGCCCGGTTCTGCGGCCAGCGCGTCCACGTCGGTGAAGTTGGACATCAGCGGGATCGCGCACACGGCGACCCGCAGCACGTCCTCGCCGACCGGGGGCGTCACGGAGGACTCGCGGACCGCGCCCCGCAGGGACACCCCCATCCCGTCCTCCTCGTCGATGCCGAGCCCGTGCCGGAAGGGCAGCACGCCGTACGTGCGCCGCCCGGTGAGGTCCCGGAGCATGTCCAGCCCGGGCTCCAGCAGGCCGACGTCGCCCCGGAACTTGTTCACCAGGAACCCGGCGACCAGCTCCTGGTCCTCCGGCGAGAGCAGGGCGACGGTGCCGAAGAAGGAGGCGAACACGCCCCCGCGGTCGATGTCGCCGACGACGAGCACGGGCAGCCGCGCGTTTCGCGCGATCCCCATGTTGACGATGTCGGTCCGCCGCAGGTTGATCTCGGCCGGGCTCCCCGCCCCCTCACAGATCACCGCGTCATACGTGCCCCGCAACTCGGCCAGGCAGTCCAGCACCGTGCCCAGCAGCCGCTGCTGGCGCCCGCCGTGGTACCCGCGCGCGCTCAGCTCGCCCACCGGCTTGCCCAGCAGCACCACCTGGCTGCTCTGCTCGCCGCCGGGCTTGAGCAGCACCGGGTTCATCAGCGCGGTCGGCTCCACCCGGCAGGCCTGGGCCTGCATGGCCTGCGCCCGGCCGATCTCCGCGCCCTCGCGCGTGACGAACGAGTTCAGGGACATGTTCTGCGCCTTGAACGGCGCGACTTTCACGCCCTGGCGCACCAGCCAGCGGCAGATGCCCGCCGTCACGACGCTCTTGCCCGCGTCGGAGGTGGTGCCGGCGACGAGGAGACCACCGTTCACTTCCCACGTCCTTTCATCAGGGCGCGCGCGGCCAGCGTGGTGCCGAGCGCGAGCAGGCCGACGCGGCGCGAGAGCCGTACGGCCCGGTCGATGTCGGTGACGCGGACCGGCCGTCCGGTGGCGCCGTTCAGCACCGGGCGGTGTTCGACCCGGCCGCCGTAGGAGAGCGTCCCGCCCAGGCGCACGCCGAGGGCGCCCGCGAAGGAGGCCTCCACGGGCCCGGCGTTGGGGCTCGGATGCCGCCGCGCGTCCGCCCGCCAGGCGCGCACGGCGCCGCGCGGATCGGGTCCGGCCACGGCGGCGAGTACGGCGGTCAGCCGGGCCCCCGGCCAGCCGGCGATGTCGTCCAGGCGGGCGGAGGCCCAGCCGTAGCGCCGGTGGCGGACCGACTTGTGACCCACCATCGCGTCCAGGGTGTTGACCGCCCGGAACCCGAGCAGTCCCGGGACCCCGGCCACGGCGCCCCAGACGAGCGCGCCGACCACGGCGTCGGAGGTGTTCTCGGCGACCGACTCGACCACGGCCCGGGCGATGCCGTCGGCGTCCAGTGCCTGCGGGTCCCGGCCGCACAGGTGCGGCAGCCGGGCGCGGGCGGCCTCGACGTCCCCGGCCTCAAGGGCCCGCCCGATGGCGCGGGCCTCCCGGGCGAGCGAGGTGCCGCCGACGACGGCCCAGGTGGCGGCGGCGGTCAGCGCGGCGGAGGCGGCAGGGGAGGGGCGTACGGCGCGTGCGGTCAGCGCGCCGAGGGCGACGGCGCCACCGGCGCACACGGCGGTGTGCAGTGCGCCCCAGCCGCGGTGGTCGTGCCACAGGGCGCGTTCCACGGCCCCGGCCGCCCGGCCGAACACGGCGACCGGATGCCCGCGGCGCGGATCGCCGAGGAGCAGGTCACCGAGGACGCCGGCGGCGGCACCGTACGCGTATGTGCGATCGGCACCCATCGGCTCAGCCGGCCGCGGGAACAGGAACGGTCCTGGTACGGGTCCTCGATCGGCAGCCGAGCATGGCGATATGTGTCCTCACTCAGGGTGTCCGCGCCCTGGTTCGACGTGAATCGGCGGTGAGAGTTCCTGGCTCCCGGGGTGTTCTTCCCCGGTGACAGTGGCGGGACCGCGCCGGATTCGCACCGGCTTCCTCTCTTGCCGCCGTACATGGCCTGGGCAGTCCACCACGTGCCCGGAACGGCCGTCAACTTGCCTTTGACCTGGGACGCCGGACTGTGCTGAGGCCCACATCGCCGGTCTGCCGGACGGCGGCCGGAGGGCCGGCCGGCAGACATGCGCCGGCCCCGCCGGTCCCGCTGAAGCGGAGGCCCGGCGGGGCCGGTGTCGGGTGTCGGACCGTCAGGGCTTGACGACGATCAGGTAGATCCCGTACGCCACCGCCGCCGCACAGGCCGCGAAGCACACGTAGGCGCCGGTGACGGCGAGGGCGGCGGACCCGCCTTGGGCCGCGGCCTTCTCACGGCGCGACAGGCCGTTGATGCCGAGGGTGAACAGGACCACCAGGGCCACCGTGAACGCGAGGCTGACACCGAAGACGGAGCCGAGGGCCGCCCAGTCGATCTTCATGGGGATGCTTCCTTCAGTAACCGTGTGCGCGGGGTCAGACCGCGGCGGCCGGCGGGGCGGCCGGGGCGGCGGGGGAGGGCTCGGTGACCGGGGCGGGGATCGTGGCCGTCAGGTCCTCGGTGACCATGCCCGCCGGGGGCGGGGTCACGGCGGCGATGGCGGCGGTGACCACACCGGCCGGTTCGCCGGTCTCCTCGACCACGTTGGTGTGGTCGACGACCTCGCGGCGGGAGATCTTCCAGATCGCGGCGCTCGCGGCGACCAGGAAGACGGCGACGGCGGCGGTGCCCCAGTCGCCCAGGCCGGTGACGGACTCGGCGCCCGCGCCGACCAGCGCGGCGGCCGGGAGGGTCAGCGCCCAGGCGACGAACATGCGGGTCGCGGTCGACCAGCGGACCACGCCGCCCTTGCGGCCGAGGCCCGCGCCCATCACCGAGCCGGAGACGACGTGCGTGGTGGAGAGGGAGAAGCCGAGGTGGGAGGAGGCCAGGATGGCGGTCGCGGCGCTGGTCTGGGCGGCGAAGCCCTGGCGCGGCTCCAGGTCGGTCAGGCCCTTGCCCATGGTGCGGATGATGCGCCAGCCGCCGATGTAGGTGCCGAGCGCGATGGCCATGCCCGCCGAGAGGATCACCCAGGTGGGAGGGTTGGAGCCGGGGGCGATGGAGCCGCCCGCGACGAGGGCGAGGGTGATGATGCCCATCGTCTTCTGGGCGTCGTTGGTGCCGTGTGCGAGGGAGACCAGGCCGGCGGAGGCGATCTGGCCGGCGCGGTAGCCCTTGCGGGTGGCCTCGCCGTCGGCGGTGCCGCCGACGCCGTAGGAGAAGCGGGTGGCCAGCAGCGAGGCGAGGCCCGCGACGATCGGCGCGGCGACGGCCGGGAGCAGCACCTTGGTGACCAGGACGTCACCGTGGACGGCGCCGAAGCCGGCGGAGGCGACGGTGGCGCCGACCAGGCCGCCCATCAGGGCGTGCGAGGAGCTGGAGGGCAGACCCACCAGCCAGGTCAGCAGGTTCCAGAGGATCGCGCCGACCAGGGCGGCGAAGATGACCTCGGGACGGATGCCGGTCTCGTCGACGAGACCCTTGGAGATCGTGTTCGCGACCTCCACGGAGAGGAAGGCGCCCACAAGGTTGAGGACGGCGGACATGGCAACCGCGATCTTCGGCTTCAGGGCGCCTGTGGAGATGGTGGTGGCCATCGCGTTCGCGGTGTCGTGGAAACCGTTCGTGAAATCGAACGCGAGAGCGGTAACCACCACAATCGCGAGGATCAGCGAGAAGCTTTCCATTTACCCAGGCAATCGTTCGAGGTCATTGGCTGGATGAACGTAGGCAACCTGGGTGAACGGAAGATGAACTGAGGCGGGCTTCGGGGTGTCGGTAACACGCGTACGAGGTTCCGCTTCCGCACCGCCGGTCCAAGCGCCCCTTGGCTAGTGGCCGCGCGCGAAGATCCGCAGCCGGCTCAGGGAGCCGTTGAAGAGATTCTGGTCACCCGGCAGCCTGCCCTTGACGTCGTGCTGCCAGAACGTCCAGTACCGCCAGCCGCCCGGCAGCGCGCCCGGCCGCGAGGTGCCGTGGCGGGCGATCCACAGGGCGTGGGAGGAGGAGAAGGCACGGCTGTTCCCGGTGCACATCTTCCACCACTGGGTGGTGGTGTAGATCACCGGGCGGCGGCCGGTCTCCTCCTTGATCTCGTCGCTGAACGACCGGATCCAGCGCACCATCCGGGCCTTGCCCAGTCCGTAGCACTTGTGCTTCGCGTCGTACGGGTTGTATTCGATGTCCAGCGCGGGCGGCAGCGTCCAGCCGTCCGCCCGCCAGTCGCCGCCGTGCCGCACGAAGTACGCGGCCTGCTCGGCGCCGGAGGACCGGTCCGGCCGGGCGAAGTGGTACGCGCCCCGGATCAGTCCCGCCTCGCGGGCGCCGGAGTACTGCCCGGAGAAGTAGGGGTTGCGGTAGCCCGTGGACTCGGTCGCCTTGACGTAGACGAACCGCGCGCCCTTGGCCCGGGCCAGCGTCCAGTCGACCCGCCTCTGGTGGGACGACACGTCGTGGCCCCTGGGCGGGTTTCCGGTCAGGAGCGGCAGCGCGGGCAGCCCCGGCAGCACCGGCGGCGCGCCCGGGCCCGGGGGTGCGGCCGTCTCCGGCCCGCCGGCCGGCCCCACTGGCCCGGCGGACGCGGTCGTGGCGGTCGCGAGGGCGAGGACCGCCGTGGCCGCCGTGAGGACACCGGCGCGGCGGCGGACAAGGGTGCGTTCACGGGCCATACGGCTCCCCCGGAGTGGACGTCCAGTCGGCAAGAGGGATCATTGAAGGCCCGCTGATCACCACATCTGTGACGATTTATGGCGTTTCGTAGTGAGATCCGCTCGTTCGGCCGTATCGTTTCCGCACGGGAACCACCGGACCGGCCGCTCCGCTCCCGGCCCGGCTGGCAGGATCACGGCATGGCTGAAGCGCTGCGGAACACGGACGACGGGCACCAGGGCGGGCGGCAGGACGGCGGGCAGCGGGAGGTGCGTCAGGACGAGGCGCGGCTCTGGGCGGAACTGGTCGCGACGGCACGCCGGACCGTCGCCGACGGACTGGTGGTCGGCACCTCCGGCAACGTCTCCGCCCGCGTCGGGGACCTCGTCCTGGTGACCCCGTCCGGAGTCCCCTACGACCGGCTCACCCCGGACGACATCACCGGCGTCGACCTCACCGGACGCCAGGTGCTCGGCACGCTCGTGCCGACCAGCGAGCTGCCCATGCACCTCGCCGTCTACCGCACCACCGACGCCCGCGCCGTCGTCCACACCCACGCCGTGCACGCGACCGCGGTCTCCACGCTCGTGCCCGAACTGCCGCCGGTGCACTACATGACCGTCGCCCTCGGCGGCCCCGTCCGGGTCGCCCCCTACGCCACCTACGGCACCGGCGAACTGGCCGAGAACATGCTCCGCGCCCTCGCCGGCCGCTCCGGCTGCCTCCTCCAGAACCACGGCACGATCACCTACGGCGCCACTCTCGACCAGGCCTACGACCGCACCGCCCAGCTGGAGTGGATGTGCCGCCTGTGGCTCACGGCGTCCTGCGTGCCGGGCCTGACCCCGTCCCTGCTGACGGAGGCACAACTGACCGAGGTCGGGGAACGCTTGAAGGGATACGGCCAACGGAGGTGACCCCTTGCTGTCCTCGACGCGCCGCGACGGCGCCCAGCCACGACGTACGCACCCGGCGGTGCCGCGCCCGCCCGTGCCCCGACGGTCCTCCCTTCCGCTGGCCGGTGGCCGCGGCCCCGCCGACACTGGAGCCGTGCGCACCGTCAAAGCCACCGTCGCCGGGCTCACCGCGGTCCTGGCCGCCGGAATGGCGTCCGTCGCCGCCGGCCGGCTCGCCAGCGACGCCGCGCTGAAGGCCCCAGCGGGCCGCCCGCTGCCCACCGAGCCCCGCCTCACCGTGCACGGCACGGCCGCCGGCCAGATCACGCTCACCCGCGACTTGGCGGCCCTGCGCCCCGGCACCTACGGCCTCGCCGGCGACGGCGCCCACGCGGTCGTCGGCCCCGTCCTGGAGGCGGCCCAGCACACCGCCGACACGGTCGTACGCCGCCTCGAACGCGTCACCCACGGCACCTTCGCCCCCGGCGACGCGGTCCGGCTCACCCCGAACCTGTACGTCGGCGACCCCGGCACCGCCCTCGGCCTTGACCACGCCGACGTCGACGTGCCCGGCGAGCTGGGCCCCCTGCCCGCCTGGTTCGTGCCCGGCCGGCGGGACACCTGGGTGATCGCCGTGCACGGCCTCGGCGCCACCCGGGAACACACCATGAACGTGATGGGCTTCCTGCACGGCCGCCGGCTGCCCGTCCTCGCCCTCGCCTACCGCGGCGACCTCGGCGCCCCGCGCCCGCCCGACGGCCTGAACCACCTCGGCGACACCGAGTGGCGGGACGTCGAGGCGGCGATCCGCCACGCCGTCCGCCACGGCGCCCGCCGGGTCGTCCTGCTCGGCTGGTCCACCGGCGCCACCATGGCCCTGCGCGCCGCCGAGCACTCCGCGGTCCGGGACCGCATCGCCGGACTCGTCCTGGACTCGCCGGTGCTCAGCTGGGAGGCCACCCTGCGGGCCCTGGCCAGGGCCCGCCACACCCCGCAAGCGCTGCTGCCGCTCGCCGTGCGGGCCGCGCAGGGCCGGGCCGGACTGCACGCCGACCGGGTGGCCGAGACCGCCGCCCCCGACCGGCTCCGGGTCCCCACCCTGATCATCCACGGCCCGGACGACCGGGTCGCCCCCTGGGAGTTCTCCCGCGGGCTCGCCCGGCGCCGCGCCGACCTGGTCGCCCTGCACACCGTCGCGCACGCCCCGCACGCGGCGATGTGGAACGCGGACCCCGAGGAGTACGAGGAGCGGCTGCGGCGGTTCCTGACCCCGCTGATGTGACGGAAGGGACCGCTGTGACTGTGCGGGCTTCCGGGCCGGTGTGACGCCCGCGCGCCCGGGCCTGCCGTCACCGGCGCGAAACATTCCGTTTAAGGGCGTGCGACGGGCCTGATCGTGCCTCCTCGGCCCCTTCCGCGCCCGGTGCGTTGGCCAGCCCCGTCGCCCGCCGTGACATTCCGTTTGGGTTTTCGGACCGTCAACCGGAAGACTGCACCCGTGACGTCCCGTATCCCGCGCGACTCCAGGCTCCGACTCGTCCGACCGCGACCCCTGGCCGCCGCCCCCAGAGCTGTGAACCAGCGGCGCCCACGCCGCCCCGCACCCCGGCCGCCGGAGGGCACCCCCGCCCCGGCCGAACTGGCCGGAATGGCCCGCGCCGGTCTGGCCGGCGCGGTCCGCGTCGCCCGCTGGGCCGACGCCGCACTCGGCCCCGGCCGCGCCGGTGCCACCACCGACGGCAAGGCCACCCTCTCCGACGCCACCGCCGAACGCGCCGCCGCCGACCTCGGCCTGAGCGCCGCTCAGATCCGCGCCGAGTGGGACACCGCCCGCCTCGCCGGACTCGTCGAGGTGCACGGTGACAGCGCGCGCCCCGGCTGGCGGCTGCGCGCCTGGGACCGCGACGACAGCGCCGTGCTGCGCGGCTGGGTCGCCCTCTTCGACGCCTGGTCGCTCGCCTGCCCCGAACCCGACGGGCACGAGCCGGCCGCCGTCGCCGAAGTCGTCTCGGCCATGCCCCAGGTGCTCTCCTTCCTCCAGCTCTCCGCCGGACCGGTCCCCGTCGAGCAACTGCTCGACCTGCTCCAGCAGCGGGTCACCGAACTGCGCACCGAACGCTGCGAGGTCGCCTACGAGCCCGGCACCGGACAGCCCGCCGGAGCCCCGGGCCCGGCGGACCCCGCCCCCGCCGCGGACGCCCCGCTCGCCCCCCTGCTCGACTGGGCGCTGCGGGCCCTGGCCTCCGTCGGCGCCCTCACCTACGGCGACGGCCAGGCCACGCTCACCCCGCTCGGCAACTGGGCGGTCTGGGTCAAGCTGGAGCAGATCTGCGTGGCCGCGCAGAGCCCCGCCGGCAACATCGAGCAGTCCGCCGAGGACATGCTGCGCGGCTGCGCCCAGCTCCGGCCCAACGCGGCCCGCGCCGAGTACCGCGCCTGGCTCGCCGCCCGCCCCGTCGGCAGCGCCGTCACCGAGCTGATCGCCGCCGCCCGCGGCGACGACGCCCTGCTGCGCGGCCTGGCCTTCGAGGCGCTGCGCGTCGTCGGCGCCCCCGCCGAGCCCGACGTACGGTCCGTCGTGGACGAGCCGGCCCTGCGGCCGTACGCCCTGCTGTGGCTGGCCGAGCACGACGGCGTCGACCCGGAGGACGCCCACGAGGTGCTCACCCGGGACGAGGCCACCTGGCTGTGGGTGGACACCGCCGCCGCCGTCGCCGACCACGGCGAGGCGCCGATGCTGGTCAGGCACCTGGAGTCCGCGGTGCAGCCCACCGTCCCCCAGCTGCTCGACGAGGTCCGCGCCGTCGGCCACCCGCGCACCGTGCAGGTCCTGGTCGCGCTCGCCGCCGCCCACCCCGACCCGGCCCTGGCCAAGGCCGTCCGCCGGGCCGCGTTCCAGGTGCACACCGGGAGCTGAGCGGGAGACGGGGCAGGCGGTAGGCGGGGGAGGGGCTCAGAGGCCGATCTCGGGGGCGTACGTCCCGAAGCTCCAGACGTTCCCCTCGGCGTCCTTGGCCAGGTAGTCCCGCGAGCCGTAGTCCTGGTCCGTCGGGGGCATCAGGATCTCCACCCCGTGCGCCACGGCCCGCTGGTGGTGGGCGTCCACGTCGTCCACCACGACGTACACCCCGGCGGGTCCCGCGTCCCTCATCGCCGCGTCGAAGAGGCCGCCGCGCCCCTTGGAGCCGATCATCACCGCGCCGTTGCCCTGGACCAGCTCGGCGTGCATCACCTTGCCGTCCTCCGTCTCGTACACCGACAGCTCGGTGAAGCCGAGGGCCTCCGTGAGCTGCCGGATCGCCGCCCTGGCGTCCGCGTACAGCAGCGTGGGACAGATGCCCGGCCGTGTGCCGCCACCCGTGCCTGCCATGCCGATCACTCCTTCGTGCATCGGTTCCGCCGTGCTCCGCGAGTCTCGCAGCCGCCACCGACAACGCCCGGCGCGACGGGCCGCAGCGCGCCGCGCCGCGGCTCCGGCCGGGTACGGCGGCGGGCGCTCCGGCGCCCGGTCCCGCCCCGCCGAACGGGGGGACTTCCCGCCCCCTCCCGCCCGGCCGCCCCGCCGGCCCGGCGGGCGGTGACTACGCTCGGCGGCTGATCCGGGACGGGGGTACCCAAAGGGGGTGAGGTGGCACTTCCACCCGTGGGCCGCCTCGCCGTCGCCCTCCTCCTGGCTGTCGTCACCCTCGGCCTCCTCGGCGCGGCCCGGCAGCTGCGGCCGGTCCCCTACGGCGACCGGCTCCTGACCGCCGGGCCGCACGCCGGAGCCTGGGCGGCGCGGGTGCGGGACGGTGCCGTGACCGGACACGACAGCCGTACCGGTGCGCTCCGGTGGCGCTACGCGCGCGCGGGGCACCGTCCCGTCGACGTGGTGCACGCGCGCGGGGAGGTGATCGCGCTCTGGGACGACGGCCTGCTCACCGACACCGACGGCCGGTCCGTGCGCTGGCACCGCGCCCTGCCCGACGCGGCCGAGTGGCTCCCCGCCCAGGGCGGCACCGGCGTGCTGCGCCCCCTCGGCCGCGGCATCCTCGCCGTCGTCACCCCCCGCCGCGTCACCGCGTACCGCACCGCCGACGGCGACCTGCGCTGGGTGCTGCCCGCCCGGAACGGCTGCGCCTTCCGCCCCGAGGGCGCCGTACGCCGGGGCGCGGCCCTGCTCCTCGCCCAGCCCTGCACGGACGCCGCGTGGACCGGCCAGCTCGTGGCCCTGGACGACCTGGGCCGGATCGCGCCCGACCGCACCCCGCTGGGGAACGGATCTCCCGCGGCCGCGCCCCGGACGCCTGGAGGCGGAAAACCGCTTGCACCGCCCCGTTAGACTTTCCCTCATGGCCATTCTCCTCGCGCATTAGACGGCGGGAACGTCCTCAGCCGCCCACCCGCCAACCCCTGTACGCCCTGGAGTCTGTCCGTGATCTCCGCCTCCGGTATCGAGCTGCGCGCCGGTGCGCGCGTCCTCATCGAGAACGCCACCTTCCGTGTCGCCAAGGGCGACCGCATCGGCCTCGTCGGCCGCAACGGCGCAGGCAAGACCACCCTCACCAAGTGCCTGGCCGGCGAAGGCATCCCCGCCGGCGGCACGATCACCCGCTCCGGCGAGGTCGGCTACCTCCCGCAGGACCCCCGCACCGGCGACCTGGACGTCCTCGCCCGCGACCGCATCCTCTCCGCGCGCGGCCTGGACGTGCTGATCCGCAAGATGCGCGAGAACGAGGAGCGCATCGCCAACGGCAAGGGGTCCACCCGCGAGAAGGCCCTGAAGCAGTACGAGCGCCAGGAGACGGAGTTCCTCACCAAGGGCGGGTACGCCGCCGAGGCCGAGGCCGCCACGATCGCCGCCGCCCTCAACCTGCCCGACCGGGTGCTCGGCCAGCCGCTGCACACGCTCTCCGGTGGCCAGCGCCGCCGTATCGAGCTGGCCCGCATCCTGTTCTCCGACGCGGACACCCTGCTCCTGGACGAGCCGACCAACCACCTCGACGCGGACTCGATCATCTGGCTGCGGGACTACCTGAAGACCTACCGCGGCGGCTTCATCGTGATCTCCCACGACGTCGACCTGGTCGAGACGGTCGTCAACAAGGTGTTCTACCTGGACGCGAACCGGTCCGTGATCGACATCTACAACATGGGCTGGAAGCTGTACCAGCAGCAGCGCGAGGCCGACGAGAAGCGCCGCAGGCGCGAGCGGGCCAACGCCGAGAAGAAGGCCGCGGCGCTCAACGCCCAGGCCGACAAGATGCGCGCCAAGGCCACCAAGACGGTCGCCGCGCAGAACATGGCCCGCCGCGCCGAGAAGCTGCTCTCCGGCCTCGAAGACGTCCGGATGTCCGACAAGGTCGCCAAGCTCCGCTTCCCGGAGCCCGCGCCCTGCGGCAAGACCCCGCTGATGGCCGAGGGCCTGTCGAAGTCGTACGGCTCGCTGGAGATCTTCACCGACGTCGACCTGGCCATCGACAAGGGGTCCCGGGTGGTCATCCTGGGCCTCAACGGCGCCGGCAAGACCACCCTGCTGCGCCTGCTCGCGGGCGTGGAGACGCCGGACACCGGCCGGGTCGTCCCTGGTCACGGGCTCAAGCTCGGCTACTACGCGCAGGAGCACGAGACCCTGGACGCCGACCGCACGGTGCTGGAGAACATGCGCTCGGCCGCCCCCGACATGGACCTGGTCGAGGTCCGCAAGGTGCTCGGCTCGTTCCTGTTCTCCGGCGACGACGTCGACAAGCCGGCCGGGGTCCTCTCCGGCGGCGAGAAGACCCGGCTCGCCCTGGCGACCCTGGTGGTGTCCTCGGCGAACGTGCTGCTCCTGGACGAGCCGACCAACAACCTGGACCCGGCCAGCCGCGAGGAGATCCTGGGCGCCCTGCGCACCTACAAGGGCGCCGTCGTCCTCGTCACCCACGACGAGGGCGCCGTCGAGGCGCTCCAGCCGGAGCGGATCATCCTGCTGCCGGACGGCGTCGAGGACCTGTGGGGCTCCGACTACGCGGATCTCGTCACCCTGGCGTGATCGAAGGACTGATCCACGGGGTCTGGATCATTCGGCCCATCGGTGATCCATCATCTGTGTGAGATCTCCTCGTACCGCGGTGTGTCATACACGCATTTTCCGGCCGATCCCCCGGCTGTCGGGGGATCGGCCGCTGTGCGTTCCTGACCTGGCACTTCACGAATCCACCCGGACGGCCCTATGGGCCGCACCCCATGGAATCCCTTATTCCGCTTGTGGGGATCGGCTCCTGTCGTCACAACGATGTCTCACGGACCTTGCCGAATGGGTGGCCATCACGCCCAAGAGGGGTGATCATGAGGAGACCAGAGCGCACTTCCCATGAGGAGGCACGGGTGGCCGAGACTCTGAAGAAGGGCAGCCGGGTGACCGGCGCCGCGCGCGACAAGCTCGCGGCAGACCTGAAGAAGAAGTACGACTCCGGTGCGAGCATCCGGGCGCTGGCCGAGGAGACCGGCCGCTCGTATGGCTTCGTGCACCGGATGCTCAGCGAGTCGGGCGTCACGCTCCGTGGGCGTGGCGGAGCGACCCGGGGTAAGAAGGCCGCTTCGTCCTGACTCCGGGCGGCCCATCGGCTTCGGTGGTGGCCACCCGGTCGGCGGACCGACCGGCCGGGTGGTTACTGTGCAGTCACTTAGCTTCGCTCTGCTGACCGCACCCATCGGAGGCGCCCCATGGCTTCGCCCGAGCAGGACCTCGCTCCCGCACTCGACAAGGACGGCGTACGGCTCACCGTCGACGACGCGCTCGCCACGGTGACGCTGACCAACCCGGCCAAGCGCAACGCGCAGAGCCCCGCCCTGTGGCGGGCGCTTGCCGAGGCCGGGCGACTGCTGCCGGGCTCCGTCCGGGTCGTCGTGCTGCGTGGCGAGGGCAAGTCCTTCTCCGCCGGGCTGGACCGCCAGATGTTCACCCCGGAGGGGATTCCGGGCGAGCCGACCTTCGTCGACCTCGCGCGTCGTGACGACGCCGGGATCGACGCGACCATCGCCGAATACCAGGAGGCGTTCACCTGGTGGCGGCGGACCGACATCGTGTCCATCGCCGCCGTCCAGGGACATGCCATCGGGGCCGGCTTCCAGCTCGCGCTCGGCTGCGACCTCCGCGTCGTCGCCGACGACGTGCAGTTCGCCATGCGCGAGACCAGCCTCGGCCTCGTCCCCGATCTGACCGGCACCCACCCGCTGGTCGGCCTCGTCGGGTACGCCCGCGCGCTGGAGATCTGCGTGACCGGGCGGTTCGTCGGCGCCGAGGAAGCGGTGTCGAGCGGGCTGGCGAGTCTCGCCGTGCCCGCCGGGGAACTGGACGGGGCCGTGCGGGACCTGGCGGCGGCGATCATGGCGGCGCCACGGGACGCGGTGGTGGAGACCAAGGCGTTGCTTCGTGGTGCCCTCGACCGGACGTACGAGGAGCAGCGCTCGGCCGAGCGGGCCGCCCAGGCTCGACGGCTGCGGGACCTGGCCGGCCTCGGCGAATGAGCCGGCAGCCGGTCAGCCCACTGCGGTGACCAGCACCGCCACCGTCGGGTGGTCCGGCAGGGCGTCCCGTACGGCCACGCGGACCTGCCGGGCCACGTCCACGGCTCGGTGGGTCGCGTCCGTCGCCAGTTCCACGCGGATGTGACGGCGTGGCAGGGCGACCGCGCCGGCGTGCTCCTCGATGTGCACCGCCCGGCCCGGCCCGCCCAGGGACCCCGTCAGCCGGAGCACCCCGGGGACGGCCAGGGCCGCCTCCGTCACGGCGGTCCCGTCCGTGCCCACCGGCTCGCGGGCGGGTGACGGTTGCGGTGCGCCGGCCGCCGGGGCGGCCGGCTCCGGCTGGCCCGGCTCCAGCAGGTCCGGCTTCGGCTGGTCCGGCTCCGGCACCTCCGGCTCCAGCAGGTCCGTCGCCCGCAGATCGATCTCCGTGACCGCGAGGCCGAGCCGTTCCGTCGCGGCCCCCGCCAGGACGAGCCGCAGCCGGGACGCCGCCGTCGGCAACGGTTCGACGGCCGTCGCGGCGAAGTCCGCCGTCACGCGCAGCGGGCCCGGCGGCAGTGCGCTCGGCGGCGCCGGCACGACGGGCTCCGGCACGTCCCGCGGATCGGCGAGCGCGATCCGCAGCGCGCCCAGGCGCACCCCCGGCGCCCCGTCCGCCGCCGCGCGCCGCAGCACCGCCCCGGCCGCCTCCTCCGTGATCCACGCGCCGTCGCGCGGGCCGCCGAGCGGCAACAGCCTGCCCAGCCCCACCTGATGCCGTACCAACTGTGTCCACCGGTCCACCGTCATTCCACCAGCCTGCCGTATCCACGGCGCGCGGCGGCGCAACCTTGCTTACCGTGGTCAGAGGACGACGACCGGGCGGGGCGAAGACCGAAAGGGACGTACGGCGATGACCGACACGACTATCACCCCTGAAGGCGGCCACGAATCGCAGGCGCAGGTCCGCAAGGCCACCCGGCGCGGCGGCGGCGACCCGGGGACCCGGGGCCGCACCACCATCGCGGACGGCGTCGTGGAGAAGATCGCCGGGCTCGCCGCCCGGGACGTGGTCGGCGTCCACGCCATGGGCAGCGGCCTCGCCCGCACCTTCGGCGCCGTACGGGACCGGGTGCCCGGCGGCGGCAAGTCGGTGACCCGGGGCGTCAAGGCCGAGGTCGGCGAGGTGCAGACCGCGCTCGACCTGGAGATCGTCGTGGACTACGGCGTCGCGATCGCCGATGTCGCCCGCGCGGTGCGGGAGAACGTGATCGCCGCCGTGGAACGCATGACCGGCCTGGAGGTGGTCGAGGTCAACATCGCGGTCAGCGACGTCAAGCTGCCCGAGGAGGAGGAAGAGGAGACGGAGCTCCGGATCCAGTGACACCCGGTACCGAAGACCGCACGCCCGACGAGCTGAGGAGCGCCGCATGAGCATGGCCGTGGTCGGCATGATCGCCGGAATGGCGTTGGGGTTCGCCGGCTACTTCGGCGGCTTCGGCGCCTTCCTCCTGGTCGCGGCGCTGGGCGCCGTCGGCTTCCTCGCCGGCCGGTTCGCCGAGGGCGACCTGGAATTCGGTGACGTCTTCCGCACCCGCCACGAGCGGCGGGACCGGCGGCGGTGACCCCGGTGATCGCCGGGACCGGCACACCCGGCACCGGCACACCGTCCCCGGCGCCGCCCCGCGTGCCGCCGGCCGAGCGCGGCGCCACCCGGATCGCCGACCGGGTCGTGGCCAAGATCGCCGCGCAGGCCGCCCGCGAGGCCCTCGCGCCGCTGCCCGGTCCCGTCGTCGCGCCGCACGCCACGGTCGTCGTGGCCCAGCAGACGGCCCGGATCCGTGTCCGTGTCGAACTCGGCTACCCCGGTGACATCGGCGCCCGCTGCGCCGCCGTACGCCGCCATGTGACCGCGCGCGTGGGCGCGTTGACGGACATGCGGGTGCCGGAGGTCGCCGTCGAGGTGGAACGACTGCACCCGACGACGGGTCAGGGGACGGACCGATGAGCACGACGGGTCAGGGACCGGCCGAGGAGTACGACGCGTCGGGGGACGGACCGATGAGCGGGACGCGCGGCACCCCGGACGTCGCCGAGCCGCCCGGCGCCGCACCGCCCGCCGGGAAGGGCAGCGGCCGGTTCTGGTCGCCACGCCGCGTCCCCGCCGCCCTCGTCGCCGCCCTGCTGGCGGCCGGTGCCGGAATCCTGCTGTACGACATCGCCGCCGTGCGCGCCCACCGCCCCGCGATGCGCTGGCGCCGCGCCCTCGCCCGGCAGCTCGCCGAACGGCCCCTCGACGACCTCTGGGTACGGGTCGGCGCGGGCGTCGCCGCCGCGCTCGGCCTGTGGCTGATCGTCCTCGCGGTCACCCCCGGCCTGCGCGACCTGCTGCCGATGCGGCGCCCGCACCCCGACGTCCGGGCCGCGATCCGGCGCGGAGCGGCGGCGCTGTTCCTGCGCGACCGGGTCATGGAGGTGTCCGGCGTACGCGCGGCACGGGTGCGGATGGGCCGCCGGAAGGCCGACGTCCGGGTGGCCTCGCACTTCCGGGACCCGGACGACGTACGCGCCGACCTGGACACCGCGCTCGCCGAGGCGGTCCGGGACCTCGGTCTGGCGCGCCCGCCCAGGGCGGCCGTGCGCGTGGCCCGGCCCGGACGGAAGGGGTGAGCGCGATGCGCGGCGGTCTCCACCGCGTCCTGCTGGCCCTCACCGGTCTGCTGCTGCTCGCGCTCGGCGGCGCGGTCCTGGCCGTCGGGCTGGGTGTGCGGCCTCCCTCCTGGTGGCCGCACACCGGTCCGCACGACGTCCTGCTCAGCAGGGCCGAACGCACCCACTGGCGGAACGCCCCCTGGTGGTGGCCGGCGGTCATCGCCGCCCTGACCGTCCTCGTCCTGCTCGCCCTGGCCTGGCTGACGGCGACGCTGCGCCGCCGCCGGCTGACCGAGCTGCTGATCGACACCGGCGACGGCGGGGCCGCGCACCTGCGCGGCGCGGCCTTCCAGGACGCCCTGGCAGCCGAAGCGGCGGCCCAGGCGGGCGTGGCCCGGGCGCGCGTCCTCCTGCGGGGCCGCCGTACGGCTCCGGTGGTGCGGGCCTGGCTCCGGCTGGAAGCGGACGCGGCCCCGGCCGGGGTCCTGACCACGTTCACCACCGAAGCGCTGGCCCACGCGCGCGAGTCGGCGGGCCTGGCGTCGCTCCCGGCGGAGGTCCGGCTGGACGAGGTCAGACACCGCGCGGAGAGGGTGACGTGACGGCCGCGGTTCCTAGAATCCGTGCCGCGTCCCGCCGTCCACCGGCACCATGACCCCCGTCACGTAGGAGGCCGCCGGGGACAGCAGGAACGCCGCCGTCCGTCCGAACTCCTCGGGCGTCCCGTACCTGCGCAGGGGAATGCGGGACTCGTTCGCGGCCCGGGTGGCCTCCGGGTCGGCGGACAGGCCGTCCAGCTCCCGCATGCGGTCGGTGGCGATGCGCCCCGGCAGCAGGCCGACCACGCGGATCCCGCGCGGCCCCAGCTCGTCGGCGATCGACTTGGCGAAGCCGGCGAGTCCGGGCCGCAGCCCGTTCGACACGGTCAGCCCCGGGATCGGCTCGTACACCGAGCCCGACAGCACGAACCCGATGACCCCGCCCTCCTCCAGCTCGGCCGCCGCCGCGCGGGCGACCCGTACCGCGCCGAGGAACACCGACTCGAACGAGGCCCGCCACTGCTCGTCGGTGTTGTCGGCGACGAACCCCGGCGGCGGCCCGCCCACGCTCACCAGCACGCCGTGGAAGCCGCCGAAGTTCTCCCGGGCGGCGGCGATCAGCCGCTCGGGAGCCTGCGCGTCGGCGTTGTCCACGGCCACGCCCACCGCGTTCGGGCCCAGTTCGGTGGCCGCTTCGGCGACCCGCTGCTCGTCCCGGCCGGTGACGACCACCTTCGCCCCGTCGGCGACGAGCTCCCGCGCGGTGGCGTTGCCCAGCCCGCGCGTCGCTCCGGTGACGACGTACACCCGGTCCTTCAGTCCAAGATCCATGGTCCCTATCCTGCCCGGTCGTCCCCGTAGAGGATCAGCGCGGTGTTCACCAGGCCGACGTGGCTGAACGCCTGCGGGAAGTTGCCCAGCTGGCGGCCGTCCACGGGGTCGTACTCCTCGGCCAGCAGTCCCACGTCGTTGCACAGGCCCACCAGCCGGTCGAACAGCTCCCGGGCGTCCTTCGTCCGGCCGGTCAGGTGCAGCGCGTCCGCCAGCCAGAACGAGCAGGCCAGGAAGGCGCCCTCGCCGCTCGGCAGGCCGTCGATCACCGAGTCCTCGGTGTCGTAACGGCGCAGGAAGCCGTCGTGGCCGAGGTCGTCGCGGATCGCGTCGACCGTGCCGACCACCCGCGGGTCGTCCGGCGGCAGGAACCCGACGCGCGGGATGAGCAGCAGGGAGGCGTCGAGCTCCCGGGAACCGTAGTACTGGGTGAACGTGTTGCGCTCCCGGTCGAAGCCCTGTTCGCAGACCTCGCGGTGCACCTCGTCGCGCAGCCGCCGCCAGCCCTCCAGGTCGCCCTCCAGCTTCCGGTGCCGCTCCAGGGTCTTCACGGCCCGGTCGGCGGCCACCCACACCATCACCTTGGAGTGCACGAACTGGCGCCGGCCGCCGCGCACCTCCCACAGGCCCTCGTCCGGCTGCCGCCACGCCGACTCCAGGAACGTCATCAGCGAGCGTTGCATGGCCCACATGTGCGGCTTCGTGGGCAGGCCCGAGGAGCGGGCCAGCGACAGCGAGTCCATCACCTCGCCGTACACGTCCAGCTGGAGCTGGTCGACGGCGCCGTTGCCGATGCGTACGGGGGAGGAGCCGGCGAAGCCGGGCAGCCAGGGCAGCTCGATCTCCCGCAGCCGCCGCTCGCCCGCGACGCCGTACATGATCTGGAGGTCGGCCGGGTTGCCGGCGACCGCGCGCAGCAGCCAGTCGCGCCAGGCCTCGGCCTCGTCCTGGAAGCCGGCCGAGAGCAGCGCGCCGAGCGTGAGGGTGGAGTCGCGCAGCCAGCAGTACCGGTAGTCCCAGTTGCGCACGCCGCCCGGCTGTTCGGGCAGGGAGGTGGTCGCCGCGGCGACGATCCCGCCGGTCGGGGCGTAGGTGAGCGCCTTGAGGGTGATGAGGGAGCGGACGACCGCGTCCCGGTACGGGCCGTCGTACCGGCACCGGCGGGCCCAGCGCCGCCAGTCGGTGACGCTGCTCTCCAGCGCCTCGTACGGGTCGATGAGCGGCGGGCGTTTCTCGTGCGAGGGGTGCCAGGTCAGTACGAACGCGACCCGCTCGCCCTCCGCGAGGGTGAACTCCGCGTGGGTGCCGTAGTCCTCGCCCCAGGTGCGCACGGCCGGCTCGGCGCGCAGCCAGACGGAGTCCGGCCCGGCGACGGCCACCCGGTGGCCGTCCGAGCGGCGCACCCACGGCATGACCGAGCCGTAGTCGAAGCGCAGGCGCAGTGTGCTGCGGACGGTGACCCGGCCGCTGACGCCCTCCACGATCCGTACGACGTCGGGGGCGCGGTCGCGTTGCGGCATCAGGTCGGTGACGCGCACCACCCCGTCGGCGGTCTCCCACTCGGTGTCGAGCACCAGGGTGTCGGCCCGGTAGGCGCGGCGGGTGCAGACGTCCGCGCCCTTCGGCGCGATCCGCCAGTAGCCGTGGTCCTCGTCGCCCAGCAGCCGGGCGAAGCAGGAACCGGAGTCGAAGCGCGGCAGGCACAGCCAGTCGATCGAGCCGTCCTTGCCGATCAGGGCCGCGGTCTGCTCGTCGCCGATGAGGGCGTAGTCCTCGATGCGCGCGTTCACGGGATGCGGCTTCCCTGGGGATCAGGGGGCCAATCAGGTGGTGCGCCGGGGGAGTGACGTCTGCGCGCCGAAGCCGGTGGGGTACGAAGGACACCGCGCCCGGCCAGCGGGGAGGCGCGGCCCGCTCACACGGTGCGGTCTGCGGGGAGGCGCGGCTCGCTCACATGGTGCGGTCTGCGGGGAGGCGCGGCTCGCTCACAAGGTGGCGGCTGCCCGCAGGCGCGGCCCGCTCACACCGTGGCCGGTTCGCTCTCCTGCGGCTGCTGCTGGGCCGCGGCCTCCTCCCGGTCGCGGATCTCCCGCCGGACCAGGAACCACCAGCCGACCGGCACGCCTGCCGCGAACAACCACCACTGGATCATGTACGCGTAGTTCAGCGGGGCGTCCTCGCTGCCCGGGTCGGAGATCTGCTCCGGGGAGCCGCCCTTGGGCTCGGGCGCCGTCTGCTGGATGTAGCCGCCGAGCACCCGCGCGCCGAGCCGCCGGGCCTCCTCCGCGCTGTTGATCAGCATGATCTGCCGGTCGGGGAGGCCTTCGACGTTCTTGATGCCGCTCGCCGAGGTCGTCTCGTCGGCCATCAGCCGCCCGGTGACGGTGGTCCGGCCGGCCGGCGGGGCGGGGATCTTCGGGAAGGCGGTCTGCGCGCCGTTCGCCGGGATCCAGCCGCGGTTGACGAGCAGCACCTTGCCGTCGTCGAGGACGAACGGGGTGAGGACGTGGAAGCCGACCTCGCCGTCGGAGTTCGTCCGGCGCCGGACCACGACCTCCTTCGCGGTGTCGAAGGTGCCGGTCGCGGTGACCGTGCGGTACTTGTCGGCGCGGGTCACGGCGTGCCCGGGGGAGGTCAGCCGCTCGACCGGGACCGGCTCGGCGTGCAGCGCGGCGGAGACCAGGTTGTTGCGGGCGGTGCGCTGCTCGTAGCGGTGCTGCTGCCAGAAGCCCAGCTTTATCATCGTCGGGATCAGCGCGATCGCGACGAGGGTGAGGATCACCCACTGGCGGGACAACAGGAAGCGGTAGCGGTGCACCCCACGACGGTACCTCCGGGCCGTGGGGCGCATTCGGGCGGGTACCGGGTCAGACCCGGTCGACGATTCCGGCCCTCCCCTCCTGGCGGGCGCAGTGGGCGCCGCAGTACCAGTGGCCCTCCACCTCCACGCCCTGGCCGATGATCTGCACCCGGCAGTGCTCGCAGATCGGGGCCATGCGGTGGATCGCACAGGAGAAGCAGTCGAAGACGTGCACCGCGCCCTGCGCGTGCACCTCGAAGGTCATTCCGTAGTCGTTGCCGCACACTTCGCATGTCGCCATGCGCCACAGGGTGAGCCGTCGCCGATCCCCCGGCGAGCGGGCGCCGGGTGAGTCGTGGGGAATCACCCGATCGTACGACGGCTCGACACGCGGCGCGTTCACTCGTCGGCGGGCTCGACATCCCCCAGCAGCTGCCCGAACGCGGCCTCGTCCACGATCGGCGTGCCGTACTGGCGGGCCTTCACCGTCTTCGACGTGCCCGAGTCGGGGTCGTTGGTCACCAGCAGGCTGGTCAGCCGGGAGATGCTGGTGGCGACGTGCAGCCCGGCCTCCACGGCCCGGTCCTCCAGCAGCTCGCGCTCGGTCGAGGTGTCGCCGGAGAAGGCCACCCGCATGCCCTGTTTGAGGCGTTTGCCGTCTTCGTAGCGCCCTGGGTTGGGATAGGGGCATGCGGGCCTTTTGCGGGACGGGCGCCAACCGCCGGCCCGGTAGCCGCCGTAGCCACCCGACGCCTGCCGGGGCACGGGCCGGTCCGACCACTCCGTCAGCGGCCGGCACTCCAGCAGCGGCAGCCGTACGCCGCCCGCCGCCGCGGCCCGCAGGCTGGGCCGGAACGCCTCCGCCAGCACGCGCGCGTCGTCCAGCGCGTGGTGCGCCCGCTGCTGCACGACCCCGAAGTGCGCCGCCAGCGACTCCAGCTTGTGGTTGGGCAGCGGCAGCGCCAGCTCCTTCGACAGCGCGATGGTGCACAGCCGCTGCCGCACCGGCGCCTCGCGCCGCACGCGCGCGTACTCCCGCGCGATCATCTGCCAGTCGAAGACGGCGTTGTGCGCGACGAGCACCCGGCCCTCCAGCCGGGCGGCGAACTCCTCGGCGATGTCCGCGAACAGGGGCGCGCCGGCCAGCGTCTCGCTCGTCAGACCGTGTATCCACACCGGGCCCGGGTCCCGCTCCGGGTTGACCAGCGTGTACCAGTGGTCCTCCACCTCACCGCGCGCGTCCAGCCGGTAGACGGCAGCGGAGATGATCCGGTCGTCCCGGGCCAGGCCGGTGGTCTCCACGTCAACGACCGCGTATCCCTGCGGATACGCGGCCGGCCACTGGGTGGGGGAGGACACTGCGGTCGCACGGTCTTCGAGCATGGTCACTGAGGATACGGGCCACGACTGACAGCGCGGTCCCTCAGGTCCCGTTCACGCCCACCCGGGCTCGCCCTCCTGCCCGGCCACCGCGCACCCGCGCCCAGGGGACGGCGAGTTCGGCGCCGCTGTGACGCTCACCCCAGCGCCGCCACCAGGTCCCCCGCCGTCAGCGGCGCGAGCCCGCAGCCGTCGGCCGGGCCGGGCAGCAGCCGGTACACCTCCCCGGTCGCGCCCTCCGGTGCCACCCCGCCGTGCACCAGGGCCAGCAACACGCGCTTCTTCGCCGCCGCTTCACCCGCACGGGCGTCGGCCTCCGCGGCGCTGCCCGCCGGCTCCCGCCGCTCCGGCGCCTCAAGCGCCCGTATCCGCGCGGCGAACGCGGTGTCCGCCTCCCCGTCCCGGCGCCGGTAGTGCCACAGCTCGTCGGCGGTGTTTGCGGCGGGCGCGCGCCGGACGACCAGCACCTCGTCGCCGCGCGCCGCCGCGTGCCACACCGCGAGGTCCCACAGCGTCGTACGGCCGTGCGCGAAGTACCGGTACAGGTCCCGGCCGACCCGGCCCAGGTCCCCGCGGTGCCGGGCCACGTCGTGATACCCCTCGGCCGACGGCAGATGCAGGTCCGTCCACAGGAACGTGCGCCGGCGCAGGTCGACCAGCATCGGCACGTGGATGCGCGAGTCGCCCTCCAGGTCGTAGCGCTGCCGCACCGCGCGCGGGTGGTACCCGGCGCCGCGCGCCCCCTCCGCCGCCGACGGCAGTGCCATGAAACCGGCGAAGGCGTCGGGCAGTTCCTCGAACGGGATGTCGTTGTAGCTGAAGACGACCGGCACCGCGTACCGCACGCCCCGCCCGCCGAGCGCGCCGAGGTCCAGGTCGACGTACTCGGTGGCGCCGTCCGGAGCCGGAGCCGACGTCAGGTCGCCGGAGTGGACGGCCCACCGGTCGCCGTACACGAGGTTCGTGTAGTCGCACAGACCGGCGAACTCCCAGTCCTCGTCGTACAGCGCCACCGACAGGTCCAGGTCCACCCGGGTCCTGTCGGGTTCCGTCCAGTGCAGGAACAGGCGCAGCACCTCACCGGCGGGCAGGGGCTGGGTGCTGCCGCGCGGCACCGACACCAGGGCCTTGGCGGCGGCACGCTCGGCGGAGGGCACCGCGAGCCCCGCGAGCGCCGAGTCCAGCACCGCCAGGTCGAACCGGGACCCGCCGGCCAGGCGGCGCAGCGCCTCCGCCTCCAGCAGCGCGCACACGCGCGTGGTGACCGCCTCGGCGAGCGGCGGGCGCGTGTCGTCGGCCGTGTACGCGTGCGTGACCTGCCCGCGCGGGAAGAACACCCGGCGGTCGCCGGGGAGATGGCGGACGCGCAGCCGGCCCAGCGCGGCCAGCAGCGGGCCGGGACCGGCCCCGGGCAGCGCCCGCCGTAGCACCTCGGCGAACTCCTCGGGCAGTACGTCGAGTTCGCGCAGCCGCAGCAGATGGTCCAGTCGGCGCAGCAGTTCGCCCGGCCGCTGTTCCAGGAGGACGAGCGCGGCGCCGGTGTCGCGCCCGGCCAGCGCCCCTTCCGCACGCGCGCGCCAGGTGGCCGCCCGGATCCGGCCGTCCGCGACCCGGACGGCCTCCGGGTGGTCGGCGGCCGTGCGCAGCAGGGCCTCGCCCAGGGCGCCGCCGTCCGTGACCGGCGTGCCGCGCAGCACGGCGAAGGCGAGGGCGGCCCCGGGGTGGCGGGCGTGGTGCTCGAAGGGGTGCAGGGTCTCGGCGGCCCGCTTCCAGGCGGCCGGGTGCCGCAGGACGTCCTCCACCAGCGAGGGCACGGCGAAGGAGTCGAGCAGACCTAGCAGCCGGCGGCGCAGCGCGCGGGGCAGGGAGCGCAGCCGGGGCGGCGCCATGAGGTCCGCCGCGCCGCCGGACCACACGCACAGCAGCCGCAGCACGTCCGTGGCGGTCGTCAGGTGCGTGCCGAGCAGGTCGGTGGCCGCCGCGCGCGTGTGCCGGTCGCGCAGCAGGGTGCCGAGCACTAGCGCCTTCGTCTCCCGGACCGGGATGTCCGCCGGGAACCAGCCGAGGTCCGCCGGCGCGTGCGCCAGCAGCACCGTGAGGTCGGCGCGGTCCTGCGACGGCAGGGGAGTGCGCCGGGCCAGCAGCGTGCGCAGCGCGCGGACCGTGTCCCCGCGGACGTCCGTGCCGAGCGCGAGCAGCTTCAGCGGGCCGGGCGGCACCTCCCGCGGGCGGCGCGGCTCGCCCGGCACCAGGAACGGGTCGGCGGGGTCGATCCGGCGGTGGCACAGCGGGCAGCCGGTGTAGTCGGCGCCGTCCCAGCACGCGCGGCACACCAGGTGCGCGCACGGCGCCACCGGGTGCACACCGCCCACCGTGCCGCACAGCACGCACGGTTGGGCGGGCCACTGGAGGAGCAGCGCGAAGACCCGGTCGACGTACAGCCCGAACGTGTCGTCGGGCACGGAGGCGGGGAAGGAGCGGAACAGCGGCATATGGGTGCGGTCCGCGCCCAGTTCGGCGTCGAGGTGCCGGATCAGCTGCCGGCCGGCGTCCGCGAGCCCGGCGGGGCCGAGCCAGGCGAGGGCCGCGCGCAGCCGTGCCGTCGGCGCGAAGCCCCGGTCGAGCAGCTCGCCCTCCAGGGCGATGAGCCCCTCCGCCGTCGACGGGTCGCCCGGGCGCGGTCCGGCCTGGTCGACGTAGACGGTGCGGAGACGGCGGAGCAGTACGGACGCCGGTTCGGACAAGCGGAATCCCCCGGTGCGGAAAGGAAGGTGGGGCGGGGGCGGAGAGTGGGCGCGCTGTGGATTCCAGAGGTGGGAGAAGGAAGCACGCCGGCGGAGCCGCCCCCGCGATCAGGAACAGTAGGCGTACGGCAGTTCGGGCGCCAGCGGATTTCCGTGCGGCACCGGCGGGTCCCGGCGGCCGGCGCGAGCGGCCCGCCGCCCGCGCGCGGGGCGTCGGTGCGGCGGGCGTGACCCCGGGATGCGATCCTCCCTGCTGTGACGGAACCCACCCATGACGAGCCCCACGGCGGCGCGCTCGGTGCCCGGCTGAACTGGCTCCGGGCGGCCGTGCTCGGCGCGAACGACGGCATCGTGTCCACCGCGGGACTGGTCGTCGGCGTGGCCGGCGCCACCGGGAGCCGCAGCGCCCTGCTCACCGCCGGACTGGCCGGCCTGCTCGCCGGCTCGATGTCCATGGCGGCCGGCGAGTACGTCTCCGTCTCCACCCAGCGCGACTCCGAGATGGCCGCGCTGGCCGTGGAGAAACGGGAACTGCGCGAGCAGCCGGAGGCCGAACTGCGGGAGCTGACCGAGCTGCTGGAACAGCGCGGCCTGTCCCGCGAGGTGGCCCGCGAGGCCGCCGAACAGCTCACCGCGCGGGACGCGCTGAGGGCCCACGCGCGCGTGGAGCTGGGCATCGACCCGGACGAGCTGACCAACCCCTGGCACGCGGCCTGGGCGAGCTTCCTGGCGTTCACCGTGGGCGCGCTGCTGCCCCTGCTGGCCATCGTCCTGCCCCCGGCCGACTGGCGGCTCGCCGTCACCGTCCTCTCGGTCCTGGCCGCCCTGACCCTCACGGGCTTCAGCAGCGCCCGCCTCGGCGCGGCGGCCCCGAAACGCGCGGTCCTGCGCAACGTGGCGGGCGGTGCCCTGGCGATGGCGGTGACGTACGCGGCGGGGAGCCTGCTGGGGGCGGTGGGGGTGTGACCGGGCGGGGCACCCCTGGCCGCGCGGACGGCTGCGGCCCCGGCGTACGGTGAAGTGGGCCCGGCACCCCGGGCCCCGACGACCGCACGACCCTGTGCGACTCGCACGACCCTGTGCGACTCCGCACGACCCCGCACGACCTTGTGGGACTCCGCACCACCCCGCGCGAGTCCGCAGGGCCGGAACGACCCCGCACGAGAAGGATCCCCGCCATGCGCGCCACCACCATCCACGCCCCGTTCGAACTGCGTGTGGAGGAGGTGCCCGAACCCGTGGTGCAGTTGCCCACCGACGCCGTGGTGCGGGTGCTGCGGGCCTGCATCTGCGGCAGCGACCTGTGGGCCTACCGGGGCGAGGCGGCCCGGCAGCCGGGGCAGCGCATCGGGCACGAGTTCCTCGGCGTCGTGGAGGAGACCGGCTCCGAGGTGAGCACCGTGCGGCGCGGTGACCTGGTGGTCGCCCCCTTCATGTGGTCCGACGGCGTCTGCGACTACTGCCGCGAGGGCCTGACGACGTCCTGCGAGCACGGCGGCTTCTGGGGTTCCGTCGGCTACGACGGCGGCCAGGGCGAGGCCGTCCGCGTGCCGTTCGCCGACGGCACCCTCGTCCGGCTCCCCAAGGACGCGGCCTCCGACGACCACCTGCTGTCGGCCCTGCTGACCCTCTCCGACGTCCTCGGCACCGGCCACCACGCCGCCCTCGGCGCGGGTGTCCGGCCCGGCGCCACGGTCGCCGTCGTCGGTGACGGCGCGGTCGGCCTGTGCGCCGTCCTGGCCGCCAAGCGGCTCGGCGCCGAGCGGATCATCGCGCTCGGCCGGCACGAGGCGCGCACCGACCTCGCGCGCCGGTTCGGCGCCACCGACGTCGTCGCCGAGCGCGGGGACGCGGCCGTCGAGGCCGTCCGTGCGCTCACGCGCGGGCAGGGCGCCCACGCGGTCGTGGAGGCGGTCGGCACCGAGCAGTCGATGCGGACGGCCGTCGGCATCACCCGCGACGGCGGCGCCATCGGCTTCGTCGGCGTGCCCCACGGCAGCGGCACCGGCCTGGACCTCGGCGTGATGTTCGACCGGAACATCGCGCTGCGCGGCGGTGTCGCGCCGGTCCGCGCCTACATCCCCGACCTGCTGCCGGACGTGCTCGACGGCACGATCGACCCCTCGCCGGTGTTCGACATGACCGTCGGCATCGAGGACGTACCCGCCGGCTACAAGGCCATGGACGAACGCACCGCGCTCAAGGTGCTGGTGACCAACGGCTGAACCAGCGCGGGATCAAGGCTGGACCGGCTCCGTCAACGTCCGTGAGCCATCGACACCGTCAACGGCTGGATCAACCCGTCACCGCCACTCCGCCGGGTCCGACCCCCACGGCACCGGGGGCCGCGCCCAGGCGGCGGGGCCGCCGGTGAAGGACACGGCCGGGCGGGCGTGCCGGAGGCGGCCCAGGGGGCTGTCCGTCTCGGCCAGCCAGGCGTCGGGGCCGGCGTACGGCGCCCCCTCGGCCGCCGTGGACAGGGTGCCGTCGGTCAGCCAGTGGGCGGTCCGGGCCAGCGCCAGCCGGACCAGCCGGCTCCCGCCGTCGTACGACTGCTCGGTCAGCGCGCGCAGTACGGCCGCCGCCAGCAGATAGCCGGTGCCGTGGTCCAGCGCCTGCGCGGGCAGCGCGCCGGGCCGCTCCGCCGAGCCCTCGGTTGCCGCGATGCCGGTGGCGACCTGCACCAGGCTGTCGAAGCCGCGCCGTCCGCCCCACGGCCCGTACCCGCCCCATGCCGACACCTGGGCCACGACGAGGCCGGGGCGCCGCTCGGCCAGCGCGCGCGGTGCGAGTCCGAACCGGTCGAGCGCGCCCGGCCGGTACCCGGTCACCACGACGTCGGCGGTGCGCAGCAACTCCTCGAAGGTCTCCCGGCCGGCGGTCAGGTCGAGCGTGGCGGACCGCTTGCCGAACCCCGTGTCGGCGTGCTGGTCCGCCAGTTCCGGCAGCCAGGGGGCGTCCACGCGCAGCACGTCCGCGCCGAGCAGGGCCAGGGTGCGGGTGGCGACCGGGCCCGCCAGCACCCGGGTCAGGTCCAGGACGCGCAGCCCGGCGGCGGGCAGCAGGACGGCGGCGGCCGGGTCCAGGGGCGGCAGCACGCGCGCGGGTGCCGAATCCAGCCGGGCGCGCTCGACCAGCGGCCGTGCGGCCACCTCGGCGGCCTGCGGGTGCGCCCGCCACTCCTGCGGGGTGCGCAGGGCCACGGCGAGGCCACCGGCGCCGTGGACGGCTTCCTCGGCCTCCAGGGCGGAACGCCCGGCGAGCCGGTCGGCGACCTCCTCGGCCGAGGCGTCCGCCGGCAGGCCCAGCGCGCCGAGCAGCCGGGCCCGGTGGTGCGGGTAGTTGGCGTGGGTGCGCACCCAGCCGTCGGCCGTGCGCCAGAACCGCGACAGCGGTGCGAAGAGCATCGGCGCACGGCCGTCCACCCGGAGGACCCGCTCGCTGTGGAAGGCGGTGGCGACGGCGCCGTCGTCGACCCGGACGCCGGGCACCTCGGCGAGCCCGGCCCGGTGGGCCGCCAGTTCCGCGGCGGCCAGCGCGCAGGCGCCGACGCACGCCCGGGCGAGCCGCCGTACGGGAAGGCGCGCCGGGAGCGCGCCTTCCCGCGCGACGGTGGTGAGCCGTGCGAGACGGGCGGGATCGCCGCCCAGGGCGGACCACGCGTACGCGATAGAAGTCATGACTGCACTATGCAGTATTGACTCAATCAATATAGGAGGGTGCCGACGCGTGGTCCGCCAGGACGGCCTACCGGGTCACCGCGGCCAGCGCGTCCGCCGTGCCCCATCCGTAGAAGCCGTTGCGGTTCTTCGACCCCTCGCACACCGCGTCCACCTTGCCGTCACCGTTGATGTCGTACGGGTCCGTGCACGGCGTGGCGTTGGCCTCGGCGTACAGCAGCGCCTTCACCAGGGCCGCGGAGGCGTGCGGATGGGTTGACTTGATCAATGCGGCAACACCGGCGACGTGCGGGGTCGCCATGGACGTACCGGCCATGTAGCCCCACTTGCCGCCCGGCAGCGGACCCAGGATGAGGCCGCTGGTCGCCGGCGGCTCGGGCTTCTGGTAGGCCGTCGAGTCGCCGCCGGGCGCGGCGATGTCGATGACGCCGAGGCCGTAGTTGGAGAAGGACGACTTCAGGCCCTTGGCACCCGTCGCCGCCACCGTCACGACACCCGGCAGCTGGGTCGGTATGTCGTAGCACTCGTGCGGGTCGATCACCCGGTCCGAGGGCGTGCCGTCGTTCGGGGAGACCGGGTCGGTGATCGAGTCGGACGCGAGGTCGTAGCTCTCGTTGCCCGCCGCCGCGACGTTGACCGCGCCCTTGCGCTCCGCGTACCGCGAGGCCCGGGTGACGGCGTCCACGAGCGCCTTCTGGTCCGGGTCGGTGGTGCAGTTGAAGTACCACGGGTCCGTGTAGTAGCTGTTGTTGGTCACGTCGACGTGGTGCTCGGCCGCCCAGACGAAGCCGCAGACCACGGCCTCCGTGTAGAAGTAGCCGTCCGGGTTGGCGACCTTGATGCCGGCGACCTTGACCCCCGGTGCCACACCGGTGACGCCCACGCCGTTCTTCGCTGCGGCGATCTCACCCGCCACATGGGTGCCGTGCGGGCTCTCCGACGCGCTCGGCCGCCAGGCGCCGTCCGTCGTGTCCGGCTTGCCCGACACGCAGTTGGCGGACGCGGCGCGGTCGAAGTTGGGCGCGATGTCCGGGTGGGTGTCGTCGACGCCCGTGTCGATGACGGCGACCGTGACGTCCCGGCTGCCCAGCGTCTTCTCGTGCGCCTTGTCGGCCTTGATGGCGGGCAGGTCCCACTGGAGCGGTTCCAGCGGGTCCTGGCCGTCGGCCGCCGTCACCTGGGCGGCTTCCCCGGCGCTCAGGGTCCGGGGCGTGCCCAGGTCGGTGGTGGACTGGGCGGGCAGCGGCGCGTTGCGCGTGGCGCCGGCCGAGTCGACTCCGCGCACGGAGCGGATCCGCTGGGCGAAGCCGGGGTTCGCCGAGTGGGCGACGATCACGCCGATCCGGTCGTACGCGACCACCACCGAGCCTCCGGCCTCGGCGATCGCCTGCTGGACACGCGCCGACACGGCGTGTCCCGGGCGGACGTTGACGACATAGCTGAGCGTGGGTCCGTCGGCGGAGGCCGCCGGGGTGGCGGTGGCGGCGGAGGCGTTGACGCCGGGCAGGAACGCGAGGGCCGTGGCCAGGGCCATCCCGGCGGGGAGGGCGAGGGCGCGGCGGTAGCGCGACGTGGGCGCTGTCATGGGTGTTCTCTCCAGTTCGTTCGCGGTACGAGCGCGTCGTGCGGAAGTGCGGGTGAGGCGCCGTGGGACGATGGCGGCGTGCGGGCTGCCCTCCGGCTACTCGACCGCGCGCAGCGCGTCGACGACACCGAAGCCGTAGAAACCGTTGACCCGCTTGCCACCGGCGCAGGTCGCGTCCACGACCCCGTCGCCGTCACCGTCGTACGGTCCGGCCGGGCAGCCCGGATTGTCGGCCTGGGCCTTCAGCAGCGCCTGCAACTGCGCCGGAGTGGCGTGCGGGTGGGCCGACTTGAGCAGCGCGGCCACCGCGGCCACGTGCGGGGAGGCCATGGAGGTGCCCTGGAGGAAGCCGTACTGGTTGTTCGGCAGGGTGGACAGGACGCGGCCGTTCTTCGACGGCGTGTCCGGGATCTGGTACTTGTCGCCGCCCGGCCCCGCCACGTCGACCACGCCCCGGCCGTAGCTGGAGTAGTACGACTTGGTGCCCTTCACGCCCACCGCGCTCACGGTCACCACACCGGGCAGCTGGGTCGGCACGTCGAAGCACTCGTGCGGGTCGATCGTGCGGGTCTGGGCCGTGGAGTCGTCGGGGCTGGAGTCGTCCACGAGGGCGTCGGCGTCCAGGTCGTCGTTGGAGTTGCCCGCGGAGGCGACGTTGAGCGTGCCCTTGCGCTGGGCGTAGAGCTGGGCCCTGTTGACCGCGTCAACGATGGCACGTTGATCGGGGTCGTCCATGCAGTTGTACAGCCATGGATCAACGTAGTAGCTGTTGTTGGTTATCTCGATGCCGTGGTCCGCGGCGAACACGAACGCGCAGACCACGCTCTCCGGGTAGAACAGCGACGTCTCGTCCGGCTGCGCCACCGTGATGCTCGCGACCTTCACGCCCGGCGCCACACCGGCCACGCCGATGCCGTTGCGGGCGGCGGCTATCTCACCGGCCACATGGGTGCCGTGGTAGTGGTCGGCGTCCGCCGGCCGCCACGCGCCGTACGTCGTGTCCGCCTTGCCGCTCACACAGCTCGCCGACTGGGACGCGGAGAAGTTCGGGGCTATGTCCGGGTGCGTGTCGTCCACGCCCGTGTCGATGACCCCGACCGTGACGTTCCGGCTGCCCGGATTCACCTTCGCGGCGCGGTCGGCGCCGATCGCCCGCAGGTCCCACTGGTCCGCCTCCAGCGGCTCCTCGCCCGCCGTCGCGCCCGCCGCGAGCCGCGCCTGCTCCGCCCGGGACAGCACCTGCGCCGCGCCCTCGTCCGTCGTCCCGGCCGCGCTCAGCGGCGCGGTCCGGGTGGCGCCCGCGGAGTCGACCCCGCGCACCGCCCGCATCCGCGCGGCGAAGTCCGGGTTCGCGGAGTGGACGACGATGACGCCGATCCGGTCGTAACCGGCCACCACCGTGCCGCCGTTGCGCGTGATCTCCCGCCGGACGGACGCGATCGTGCGGTCGTCCGTCCGGGTGTTGACCACGTAGGCGAGATTCGGGCCGTCCGCCGCCCGCGCCACCGTGTCCGCGGCGGGTGCCGCCGAGGCCGCCGACGGCAGGAAGCCGAGCGAGGCGGTCAGCGACAGCACGACGGGCACGGCGAGCGCGAGCCGGCGTCTGGAGCGCAGATGAGCCATGGGATCTCCACATCATCCGGATACGAGACCGCCCGGACACGGTCGTGTTCGGGCAGGTGCATGGCGGGTGGTGCAGGCCGAAGCTATCTGCCGCGCCCGATCTCCGAAAGAGCACGGCGGACTTGAACCGGCCCGCGCGGGGCGCCGTGACCGTGGACGGGGGCCCGTCGAAACCGGCGCCCCCCGCGCCGGGATCACCCACCGGAGTCGCCCCGCGACTACCGGTAACGTATGCCCGGTTCTGTGAAGCCAGACAGCGCATGTCCGTCACGCGAGGAGAGCCCGTGGCCACCGAGACACCGCCACCCGCGAAACACCCAGCTTCCCTTCCCTCCACCGAGGAGTTCACCGCGGTGCAGCAGAGCGCGGAGTTCGGTGAGCTGCGCCACGCCCACCGCTCCTTCGCCTTCCCGCTGACCATCGCCTTCATCGCCTGGTACCTGCTGTACGTCCTGCTGTCCAACTACGCGGGCGACTTCATGGGCACCAAGGTCGTCGGCACCGTCAACGTGGCCCTCGTCCTGGGCCTCGCCCAGTTCCTCACCACGTTCCTCATCGCCTGGTGGTACGCGCGGCACGCCGCGGCCAAGCTCGACCCGAAGGCCGAGGCGATCAAGTCCCGGATGGAGGGCGGAGCATGAGCCCCGCACAGCACACCCTGTCGGCCACCGGCCGGGCGTCGCACACCCTGCTCGCCGCCGGCGAGGCGAGCGAGCACCGGACGCTGATCATCACCCTGTTCGCGGTGTTCGTCGCCGCGACCCTCGTCATCACCGTCTGGGCCGGCCGGCAGACCAAGGACGCCGCCGACTTCTACGCCGGCGGACGGCAGTTCACCGGCTTCCAGAACGGACTCGCCGTCTCCGGCGACTACATGTCCGCCGCGTCCTTCCTCGGCATCGCCGGCGCCATCGCCCTGTTCGGCTACGACGGCTTCCTGTACTCCATCGGCTTCCTCGTCGCCTGGCTCGTCGCCCTGCTCCTGGTCGCCGAGCCGCTGCGCAACTCCGGCCGCTACACCATGGGCGACGTGCTGGCCTACCGGATGCGCCAGCGCCCCGTCCGCACGGCCGCCGGCACCTCCACGATCGTCGTGTCGATCTTCTACCTGCTGGCCCAGATGGCCGGCGCCGGCGTCCTCGTCTCGCTCCTGCTGGGCATCACCAGCGACGGCGGCAAGATCGGCATCGTCGCCCTGGTCGGCGTGCTGATGATCGTGTACGTCACCATCGGCGGCATGAAGGGCACCACCTGGGTCCAGATGGTCAAGGCGGTCCTGCTGATCATCGGCGCCCTGCTGCTGACCTTCCTCGTCCTGCTGAAGTTCGACTTCAACATCTCCGACCTGCTCGGCAGGGCCGCCGACAACAGCGGCAAGGGCAGCGCCTTCCTGGAACCCGGCCTGAAGTACGGCGCCACCGGCACCACCAAGCTGGACTTCCTCTCGCTCGGCATCGCCCTGGTCCTGGGCACCGCCGGCCTGCCGCACATCCTGATCCGCTTCTACACGGTCCCCACCGCCAAGGCCGCCCGCAAGTCCGTCATCTGGGCGATCGGCCTGATCGGCGCCTTCTACCTGATGACCCTCGCCCTCGGCTTCGGCGCCGCCGCACTGATCAAACCGGACGAGATCATCGCCTCCAACAAGGCGGGCAACACGGCGGCACCGCTCCTGGCCCTGCACCTGGGCGGCGTCGACTCCAACTGGGGAGCCGTCCTGCTCGCCACCATCTCCGCCGTCGCCTTCGCCACGATCCTCGCGGTCGTCGCCGGCCTGACCCTGGCCTCGTCGTCCTCGTTCGCGCACGACATCTACGCGAACGTCATCAAGAAGGGCCAGGCCACCGAGAAGCAGGAGATCGGCGCGGCCCGCTGGGCGACCGTCGGCATCGGCGCGGTCTCCATCGTGCTCGGCGCCCTGGCCCGCGACCTGAACGTGGCCGGCCTGGTCGCCCTCGCCTTCGCGGTCGCCGCCTCCGCCAACCTGCCGACCATCCTCTACAGCCTGTTCTGGAAGCGGTTCACCACCACGGGCGCCCTGTGGTCCATCTACGGCGGCCTGGTCACCGCGGTCGGCCTGGTGCTGTTCTCCCCGGTGGTCTCCGGCAAGCCGACCTCGATGTTCCCCGGCGTCGACTTCCACTGGTTCCCGCTGGAGAACCCCGGGCTCATCTCCATCCCGGTCGGCTTCCTGCTCGGCGTCGTGGGCACCCTGCTGTCGAAGGAGACCCCGGACCCGGACAAGTACGCGGAACTGGAGGTGCGGTCCCTGACCGGCACCGGAGCGCACTGACACAGGCCCGCGGAGGGTGCGTACGGACGACCGCGTCGGCACGGACTGTACGGTCCTACGACGCGGTCGAGCCGTACCTCGTGGGATCTTGAGCTGTCGATGTCGGCGGCGTCACGTAGGCTCGCAGGTGACGGACGACGCACGCGCGCCCGGCGACGAGTGACCGGGAGAGGGAGGGGACCCACGTGCTCATCGACACCTACGGCCGAGTGGCCACCGATCTGAGGGTCTCGCTGACCGACCGGTGCAACCTGCGGTGCACCTACTGCATGCCCGAGGAGGGCCTGCAATGGCTGGCCAAGCCCGACCTGCTCACGGACGACGAGATCGTCCGCCTCATCGACATCGCGGTCCGCGAGCTAGGCATCGAGGAGGTCCGCTTCACCGGCGGTGAGCCCCTGCTGCGCCCGGGCCTGGTCGGCATCGTCGAGCGCGTCGCCGCCCTCGACCCGCGCCCCCAGATGTCCCTGACCACCAACGGCATCGGCCTCCGGCGCACCGCGACCGCGCTGAAGGCGGCGGGCCTGGACCGGGTCAACGTCTCCCTGGACACCCTGCGCCCGGACGTCTTCAAGACCCTCACCCGCCGCGACCGCCACAAGGACGTGCTGGAGGGCCTGGAGGCCGCCCGCGAAGCCGGTCTGAGCCCCGTCAAGGTCAACGCGGTCCTGATGCCGGGGGTGAACGACGACGAGGCCCCGGACCTGCTCGCCTGGGCGGTGGAGCACGACTACGAACTGCGCTTCATCGAGCAGATGCCCCTGGACGCCCAGCACGGCTGGAAGCGCGAGGGCATGGTCACCGCCGGGGACATCCTGACCTCCCTGCGCACCCGCTTCGACCTCAGCCCCGAGGGCGCGGACGAGCGCGGCTCGGCCCCGGCCGAGCGCTGGCTGGTGGACGGCGGCCCGCACCGCGTCGGTGTGATCGCCTCGGTCACCCGGCCGTTCTGCGCGGCCTGCGACCGCACCCGCCTGACCGCCGACGGCCAGATACGCACCTGCCTGTTCGCCACCGAGGAGACCGACCTGCGCGCGGCCCTGCGCTCGGACGCCCCGGACGAGGAGATCGCCCGCATCTGGAAGCTCGCCATGTGGGGCAAGAAGGCAGGAGCGGGCCTGGACGACCCGTCGTTCGTCCAGCCGGACCGCCCGATGTCCGCGATCGGCGGCTAGGACCTCTTGTTCGGATCATGCCGGGCTCGCGGGCCTGATCCAAACGAAAGACCCTAGGCGCCCTCGGCCGCCCGCCACTCGTCGAACGCCACCACGTCCTTCAGGAAGCCCCGCACCCCGAGGAACTGCGACAGATGCTCGCGGTGCTCCTCGCAGGCCAGCCATGTCTTGCGCCGCTCCGGCGTGTGCACCTTCGGGTTGTTCCACGCCAGCACCCACACGGCGGCGGCACGGCAGCCCTTGGCGGAGCAGATCGGGGTCTCGTCACTCACGGTTCGTCTCGGGTTCGTCTCATGGGCTCAAACAAGGCGACGCCGGGCAGCCACGGGGGGAGCTGCCCGGCGTCGGTCCATCGCTCCGACGGGGGATGCGGAGCGCGTACGCAGTATGTCACGGGTACCCCGCCGCCCGGCACCGGAACAACAGGATTGATCTGAGCTTTTCTTGAGCTTGCCACATGGTCGCATTCCGCTTCCATGCGTCCGCCGTGCTCAGACCGGATCGGCGCGCTCACCGCGCGCTTCGGGCGCCGGATTCGTCGGCGCGTCCTGCGCCGCGGATTCCCGCACGGACTCCCACGCGGAATCCGACCGTCCGTCCTCGGCCCCCGACGGCGCGATCATCGGCCGCATCGGCGCGGTGACGAACGTGGACGGCAGAGACGGCGGCCTTTCCCGGCCCGCGTTGGCGACCACCACCGCGATATAGGGCAGGACCGCGCCGAGCACGAGCGCGACGATCGCGACGTACCGCTCGACGTTCCACAGGGAGACCGCGAGAATCACCGACACGGTACGGATCCCCATGGAGATCACATACCGCCGCTGCCGGCCCCGGACATCCTCGGCGAGTCCGGCCCGGGCGCCGGTGATCCGGAACACCTGGACGCTGCCGCCGTGCTGTTTCCGCATCACATTCCACCATCCGCCCGCATCGGACTCTCCCCGGCCCGCACCCTCGTCCACCTCCGGCGGGGAACCGGCCGGGACACCTCCCACGTTACGCCGCGCCCGCGCCGCCTTCGAGACCGGGTCACCACCGGCCTGCGACGACGCCCGGGGCCCCGCCGCGTACGGGGGAACCCGACATGCGCCGTACGGCGGACCGAACCACACTGGCCGTAATGCTCACGTCGAGCCGTACGAGGAGGCAGCCATGGGCTGGTTGTGGGCGATCATCGTGGGATTCGTGCTGGGTCTCATCGCCAAGGCGATCATCCCGGGCAAGCAGCACAGCCCCCTGTGGCTGACCACGATCTGCGGCATGCTGGGCGCCATCGTGGGCAACGCGGTCGCCCGCGCCGTCGGTGTGGAGGCGACCCCCGGCATCGACTGGAGCCGCCACATCTTCCAGCTCGTGGCCGCGATCATCATCGTCGCCGCGGTGGACGCCCTGTACATGGCGACGCTGGGCAAGCGGAAGCAGCAGCGGGCCTGAGCCGAAAGGAGCGCGGGGCCGCACGACCGGCCACGACGCGGTGGCCGCGGTCGCCGGCCGCCCCACGCCCCTACGACGCTCAGGCGCCCGTGACCTCCACGGCGGCCAGGTTCTTCTTCCCGCGCCGCAGCACCAGCCACCGCCCGTGAATCAGGTCCCCGGCGGACGGCACCGCGTCCTCGGCCGTGACCTTCACGTTGTTCACGTAGGCCCCGCCCTCCTTCACGGTCCGCCGCGCGGCGGACTTGCTGGCGACCAGGCCGACCTCGGCGAACAGGTCGGTCACCGGAGCCAGCTCGGTGACCTGGATGTTCGGCACCTCGGACAGCGCCGCCGCCAGCGTCCGCTCGTCCAGCTCCGCGAGCTCGCCCTGCCCGAACAGGGCGCGGGACGCGGCGATCACCGCGGCCGTCTGCCCGGCGCCGTGCACCAGCGTCGTCAGCTCCTCGGCGAGCGCCCGCTGCGCCGCCCGGGCCTGCGGACGCTCCTGCGTCTGCCGCTCCAGGTCCTCGATCTCCTCACGGGACCGGAAGCTGAAGATGCGCAGGAACTTGGAGACGTCCCGGTCGTCCGCGTTGACCCAGAACTGGTAGAACGCGTACGGCGTGGTCATCTCGGGGTCGAGCCACACCGTGCCGGACTCGGTCTTGCCGAACTTGGTGCCGTCCGCCTTGGTGATCAGCGGGGTGCCCAGCGCGTGCACCACGGCCTCCGGCTCGACCCGGTGGATCAGGTCCGTGCCCGAGGTGAGGTTGCCCCACTGGTCGCTGCCGCCGGTCTGGAGCGTGCAGCCGTGCCGCCGGTACAGCTCCAGGAAGTCCATGCCCTGGAGGATCTGGTAGCTGAACTCGGTGTAGCTGATGCCCGCGTCGGAGTTGAGCCGGCGGGAGACGGCCTCCTTGGCGATCATCTTGTTGACCCGGAAGTACTTGCCGATGTCCCGCAGGAACTCGATGGCCGACAGGCCCTGGGTCCAGTCCAGGTTGTTGACCATCACCGCGGCGTTCGGCCCGTCGAAGTGGAGCAGCGGCTCGATCTGCGCGCGCAGCCGCTCCACCCAGCCGGCCACCACCTCCGGCGCGTTCAGCGTGCGCTCGGCCGTGGGCTTCGGGTCGCCGATGAGGCCCGTGGCACCGCCGACCAGCGCCAGCGGACGGTTGCCCGCCTCCTGGATGCGGCGCATCGTCAGGATCTGCACGAGGTTGCCGAGGTGCAGGCTGGGCGCGGTCGGGTCGAAGCCGCAATAGAACGTGACGGGGCCGTCCGCGAACGCCTTGCGCAGTGCGTCCTCGTCCGTGGAGAGGGCGATGAGCCCCCGCCACTTCAGCTCGTCGACGATGTCCGTCACGGTTCTCGTGTCTCCTTGGTGATCTTCGGGCGGCCGGGTGACACCCGACCACGAACGCCTACGAGGTTATACGCCCTGACTGACAGAGCTCATGTTGAAATCGGGGACCCGCAGCGCTGGCATCGCGGCCCGTGTGAACCAGTCGCTCCACTCGCGTGGCAGCGTCTTCTCCGTCCGCCCGGCCTCCGTGGCCCGGCCGAGCAGGCTCACCGGCGACTCGTTGAACCGGAAGTTGTTCACCTGCCCGGTCACCTCCCCGTTCTCCACGAGGTAGACGCCGTCCCGGGTCAGGCCCGTCAGCAGCAGCGTCGCCGGGTCGACCTCCCGGATGTACCACAGGCAGGTCAGCAGCAGCCCGCGCTCGGTGTCCGCGACCATCTCCTCCAGGGAACGGTCGTCACCGCCGTCCAGGATCAGGTTGCCGAGCACCGGGGCGACCGGCAGCCCGGTCAGGCCCGCGCTGTGCCGGGTGGTGGTCAGGTGCTTCAGCACGCCCTCGGAGATCCAGTCGGTGGCGTGGGTCGGCAGCCCGTTGTCGAACACCGACTGGTCGCCGCCGGAGGAGTGCGCGACCACGAAGGGCGGGCACTGAAGCCCCGGCTCGTTCGGGTCGCTGCGCAGGGTCAGCGGCAGCTCGCTCAGCTTCTCACCGACCCGCGTGCCCCCACCCGGCTTGGAGAACACCGTCCGGCCCTCGGCCGCGTCCCGGCCCGACGCCGACCAGAGCTGGTAGATCAGCAGGTCCGCCACGGCGGTCGGCGGCAGCAGCGTCTCGTAGCGGCCCGCGGGCAGCTCCACGCGCCGCTCCGCCCAGCCGAGCCGTACGGCCAGCTCGGCGTCCATGGCGCCCGGGTCGACGTCCTTGAAGTCCCGCGTGGACCGGCCGGCCCACGCCGAGCGCGCACGGTCCGGGGACTTGGCGTTCAGCTCCAGCGTGCCGGAGGGCTGGTCGTGCCTGAGGCGCAGCCCGGTGGACGTCCCGACGTACGTCGAGACCATCTCGTGGTTGGCGAACCCGTACAGTTCCCTGCCGCCGGCACGCGCGCGTGCGAAGGCCTCGCCGAGCGCCGGCGCGAAGTCGGCGAACACGGCGGAGGAGGTCTCGGCGGGCGCGTCCGTGAAGTCCGGGGACTCCGGCACCCCGCCGACCAGCGGCTGCGCGTCCTCGGCGGGCCCGGCACCGCGCGCGGCGGCCTCCGCGGCCCGCACCAGCGGCTCCAGCTCCCCGGCGGTGACCGCGGACCGGGACACCACACCGGAGGCGGTGCCCTGCGCGCCGTCCACGGTCGCGATCACGGTGAGCGTACGGCCCCGCGTCACCCCGTTGGTGGTGAGCGCGTTGCCCGCCCAGCGCAGGTTGGCGGTGGAGTGCTCGTCGGCGATGACGACACAGCCGTCGGCCCGGGACAGCGCCAGCGCCTGCTCGACGACCTCGTGCGGCTTGTGGGTACGGGCGCTCATCGACCGGCCTCCTGCGTGGTGTTCAGAATGTTGACGCCCTTGAACAGGGCGGACGGGCACCCGTGGGACACGGCCGCCACCTGGCCCGGCTGGGCCTTGCCGCAGTTGAAGGCACCGCCGAGGACATAGGTCTGCGGCCCGCCGACGGCGGCCATGGAGCCCCAGAACTCCGTGGTCGTGGCCTGGTAGGCGACGTCCTTGAGCTGCCCGGTGATCCGCCCGTTCTCGATCTTGAAGAAGCGCTGGCCGGTGAACTGGAAGTTGTAGCGCTGCATGTCGATCGACCAGGACCGGTCGCCGACGACGTAGATGCCCCGGTCGACACCGCCGATCAGGTCCTCGGTGGACAGCCCGGCCGGGTCCGGCTGGAGGGACACGTTGGCCATGCGCTGCACCGGCACGTGCGCCGGCGAGTCGGCGAACGCGCACCCGTTGGACCGCTCGAACCCGGTCAGCCGCGCGATCCGCCGGTCGAGCTGGTAGCCGACCAGTGTGCCGTCCTTCACCAGGTCCCAGGACTGCGCCGCCACGCCCTCGTCGTCGTAGCCGATGGTCGCGAGGCCGTGCTCGGCGGTGCGGTCGCCGGTGACGTTCATCAGCTCGGAGCCGTACTTCAGCTTGCCCAGCTGGTCGAAGGTGGCGAAGGAGGTGCCGGCGTAGGCGGCCTCGTAGCCGAGGGCGCGGTCCAGCTCGGTGGCGTGCCCGATGGACTCGTGGATGGTCAGCCACAGGTTGGAGGGGTCGATCACCAGGTCGTACGGGCCCGGCTCCACGCTCGGCGCCCGCATCTTCTCGGCGAGCAGCTCCGGGATCCGCTCCAGTTCGCCGTCCCAGTCCCAGCCGGTGCCGGTCAGATACTCCCAGCCGCGACCCACCGGCGGCGCGATGGTGCGCATGGAGTCGAACTCCCCGCTCGACTCGTCCACCGACACGGCCGTCAGCTGCGGATTGAGCCGCACCCGCTGCTGGGTGGTCACGGTGCCGGCGGTGTCGGCGTAGAACTTGTTCTCGTGCACGGTGAGCAGCGAGGCGTCCACATGGTCGACGCCCGGCGCGGCCAGCAGCCGCGCGCTCCACTCCGCGAGCAGCGCGGACTTCTCCTCGTCCGGCACCGAGAACGGGTCGATCTCGTACGACGAGACCCACGTCCGGTCGGCGTGCACCGGCTCGTCGGCCAGCTCGACCCTCTCGTCGGACCCGGCGGCCTTGATCACCTGCGCGGACAGCTTGGCCATGGCCACCGCCTGCGAGGCGACCCGGGCGGCGGCGTCCATGGTCAGATCCACCCCGGAGGCGAAGCCCCACGTGCCGCCGTGCACCACCCGGACCGCGTACCCCAGGTCGGTGGTGTCCGACGATCCGGAGGGCCGCGCGTCCCGCAGCCGCCAGGACGCGCTGCGCACCCGCTCGAACCGGAAGTCCGCGTGCTCGGCCCCCAGCGCACGCGCGCGTGCGAGCGCGGCGTCGGCGAGGGCCCGTAGGGGAAGCGCCGTGAAGGCTTCGTCGATGGAATGAGGCACGGAGGTCTCCCTGCTGTCGTGGCCTGTCGGTTCCGATCATGTCGCGGGACCGGCCCGGCGGACCACACCTTTCGGTTCCGGAACGACGCGTTCTGTAGAGACCCGACAGTGACACCCCCGCGCCACTGTCGGTGCCCGCTCGCCCCTGCGCGTGCCGTTACCGATAGGTTTTCGCTGAAGCCGCCTGTCATCCGAGTGTTCGGGCGGATGTGTGCAACCGCTATCGAAAGGGTGATCCGTTGAGCCGCTCGGTTCTCGTCACCGGAGGCAACCGGGGCATCGGCCTCGCCATCGCCCGCGTATTCGCCGACGCCGGCGACAAGGTCGCGATCACGTACCGCTCGGGTGAGCCGCCGGCCGCCTTGACGGAGTTGGGCTGCCTGGCCGTCAAGTGCGACATCACCGACCCCGAGCAGGTGGAGCAGGCCTACAAGGAGATCGAGGAGCAGCACGGTCCGGTCGAGGTCCTGATCGCCAACGCGGGCATCACCAAGGACCAGCTCCTCATGCGCATGTCCGAGGAGGACTTCACCTCGGTCATCGACACCAACCTCACGGGCACCTTCCGTGTCGTCAAGCGTGCCAACCGCGGCATGCTGCGCGCCAAGAAGGGCCGCGTCGTCCTGATCTCGTCCGTGGTCGGCCTGCTCGGCTCGGCGGGCCAGGCGAACTACGCCGCATCCAAGGCCGCCCTGGTCGGCTTCGCGCGTTCCCTCGCCCGGGAGCTGGGCTCGCGCAACATCACCTTCAACGTCGTTGCGCCCGGTTTCGTCGACACCGACATGACCAAGGTGCTCACCGACGAGCAGCGCCAGAACATCGTCTCTCAGGTGCCGCTCGGCCGTTACGCGCAGCCCGAGGAGATCGCCGCGACGGTGCGGTTCCTCGCCTCGGACGACGCCTCGTACATCACTGGAGCCGTCATCCCGGTTGACGGCGGACTGGGAATGGGTCACTGATCACCATGAGCGGAATCCTCGACGGCAAGCGCATCCTCATCACGGGCGTGCTGACGGAGTCCTCCATCGCCTTCCACACTGCCAAGCTGGCCCAGGAGCAGGGCGCCGAGATCATCCTGACCGCGTTCCCGCGGCCCACCCTGACCGAGCGCATCGCCAAGAAGCTGCCGAAGCCCACCAAGGTCATCGAGCTGGACGTCACCAACGACGAGCACCTCGCCCGCCTGGCCGACGTGGTCGGCGAGGAGCTGGGCGGCCTCGACGGCGTCGTCCACTCCATCGGTTTCGCCCCGCAGGACGCCCTCGGCGGCAACTTCCTGAACACGCCGTTCGAGTCGGTCGCCACCGCCATGCACGTCTCGGCGTACTCCCTGAAGGCGCTCACGATGGCCTGCCTGCCGCTGATGCAGAACGGCGGCTCGGTCGTCGGCCTCACCTTCGACGCGCAGTTCGCCTGGCCGCAGTACGACTGGATGGGCCCGGCCAAGGCCGCCCTGGAGGCGACCAGCCGCTACATCGCCCGCGACCTGGGCAAGCAGAACATCCGCTGCAACCTCATCTCGGCGGGCCCGCTCGGCTCCATGGCCGCCAAGTCCATCCCGGGCTTCGGCGAGCTGGCCTCCGTGTGGGACACCCGCTCCCCGCTGGAGTGGGACCTGAAGGACCCGGAGCCGGCCGGCCGCGGCGTCGTCGCCCTGCTGAGCGACTGGTTCCCGAAGACCACCGGCGAGATCATCCACGTCGACGGCGGTCTGCACGCCATCGGCGCCTGATCGCCGCGGGACCGCACCGACGCCCCGTTCCCCGCCACCGGCGGGGGGCGGGGCGTCGCCCGTTCGGCGGGGGGAGCCGCCACCCATTCGGCTCACCGGCCGGGCCGCCGCCGCGCGGACGGCGCACCCTGGATTACGCCTTCCCTCGCTCGTCCCCGCGCCGCCCGGCCGAGGAGGTCCCCTGGTGCGCCTGTCCCGCAGCCTGGCCCCGGTGACCGTGGCCCTCGCCCTCGTCCTGTCCCTGCCGTACGACGCGCTGCCGCACGCGCGCGTGAGCGACGGCAAGCCGCCCGCACCGAACCGGTTCGGCGCCTCGTGCCGCACGGCCGTCCGGGGTTCCCACGTGGTGACGTACTGCCACAACCCCTATGTCGACACCGACCGTGTGCGGCTGCACATCGAGTGCGACCGCTGGTGGGACATCGACACCGACAGCGCCCCGGTGGACGCCGGGGCCGCGATGACCGTACGGCTGAGCGGCCGGTGCTGGAAGGAGGTCCGCTCGGTGTGGATCAGTCACCAGAAGGTGCGGTGAACCGCCCCGGGTTGCACAGGAACGGATAGCTCGCGGCCTCCGTCGCCGCCGCCTCCGCGTCGCCCGCGCGGATCGCGTCCACCAGGCGCGTGTGGTCCATGTACGCCTCCGGGGTCAGCCCCGCCCCGACGTCCGCGCGCAGCCAGTCCCGCATCACCTCGCCCAGGTCGGCGTACATCGCGGTCATCACGTCGTTGTGGGACGCGGCCACCACGGCCAGATGGAAGGTGGCGTCGGCGGTCACGAAGGCCTCCGTGTCGCCGCTCTCCCAGATCTCCTCGCGCCGGGCCAGCAGCGCGTCGAGCTGCTTGAGGTCTTTCTCGGTGCGCCGCTCGGCGGCCAGCTTCGCCGCGGCCGACTCCAGCGTGGACCGCAGCTCGGCGATGTGCCGCGGGTCGGCGCCGGCGAAACGGCGGTGCATCACCCCGGCCAGCTCGCTTGTGGCCACCACGTACGTCCCCGAGCCCTGGCGGATGTCCAGCAGACCGTTGTGGGCGAGCGCGCGGACGGCCTCACGGACCGTGTTGCGGGCGACACCGAGCTGCTCGACCAGTTCCGGCTCCGTCGGGATGCGCGACCCGACCGGCCACTCGCCGGACGTGATCTGGTGGCGCAGCGCGGCGATGACCTGCTCGGAGAGCGCCGAACGGCGCGGGTGGCTCAAAGGCATGGCACACCTTCGCACGAGGGGCCGGGGCGCGCGGGCCACGGGTAGTGCGGGGTTGGACAACCAATCATCCCATGATTCTATGATGACCTCATGGCTAGTGAGGAAACCCGGACAGGGGAGACCCGTACCGCGATGTCACCGACCGAACGCGGTACGGCCGCGACGCGCATCCAGGAGACGACGCCCGGCGCGGGCGGCACGCGCGCGTGGACGGCCCGGCTGGTCGTCCTCGGCATCGTGCTCTCCGCGCTCAACCTCCGCCCGGCCATCACCAGCCTCGGCGCCCTCCTGGAGGAGGTCCGCGACGGGCTCGGCATGAGCGGCGGCGTGGCCGGACTGCTCACCTCCGTGCCCCCGCTGTGCTTCGCCGTCTTCGGTGTCACCGCGCCCCGCCTGGCCCGCCGCTTCGGACCGGCCGCCGTGGTGTGCGCCGGCATGGCCGCCATCACCGCCGGGCTGCTCATACGGCCGTTCGTCGGCAACACCGCCGGATTCCTGGCCGCCAGCGCGCTCGCCCTCATGGGTATCGCCGTCAGCAACGTCCTGATGCCGGTCATCGTCAAGCGCTGGTTCCCCGACCGGGTCGGCTCCATGACCGGCCTGTACTCGATGGCCCTCGCCCTCGGCACCTCCGCCGCCGCCGCGGTGACCGTCCCGCTGACCGACGCCCTGGGCGGCGGCTGGCAGTCCGGCCTCGCCGTGTGGGCGGCCCTCGCCGCCGCCGCCGTCCTGCCCTGGCTGCCGCTCGTCCGCGACCGAAGCACCGCCGCCGAGCGGCGGGAGCCCGCGCGCGGGGCGGAGCGGCAGCAGGCTCCCCTGCGGATCACCCGCAGCCGCACCGCCTGGGCGCTCGCCGTCTTCTTCGGTCTCCAGGCCACCGCCGCCTACATCACCATGGGCTGGATGCCGCAGATCTTCCGGGACGCCGGTGTGTCCGCGGGCACCGCGGGCGTGCTGCTCGCCGTCACCATGGTGATGGGTGTGCCGCTGGCCTTCGTCATCCCGAGGGTCGCCACCCGGCTGCCCCACCAGGGCCCGATCGTGCTGGTCCTGGGCGCCTGCGGCCTCGCCGGGTACGCCGGGCTGTACCTCGCCCCGGCCGCCGGCGCCTGGGCCTGGGCCCTGCTGCTCGGGGTCTCCAACTGCGCCTTCCCGCTCGCGCTGACGATGGTCGGCATGCGGGCCCACAGCGGTCCGGGCGTGGCCCAGCTGTCCGCGTTCGCCCAGAGCACCGGCTATCTGATCTCCATCCCCGGCCCCCTGCTGGTCGGCGTGCTCTACCAGCAGAGCGGCGGCTGGGGACTGCCCCTCGCCCTCATGGCGGCCCTCATGGTGCCGCAGATGGTGGTGGGCTTCCTGGCGGGCCGCGACCGGACGGTGGAGGACGAGGCGGCGCGCTGACCCGACCGGGTGCCCCCGGCGCCGTGAAGCGGGGGCGAGGTGCGAGACTGGGCGCATGCAGCCTGTGCTCGACCCGAACCCGAAGAACGGCCAGAAGAAGATGCTGCTCGTCTTCGGCGCGTTCCTCGCCATCTTCGTGATCATCGCCGTCGTGGCGACCCTCGCGTCCCCGTGACGGCGGCACCTGAGGCGCTGGCGGCTTCACCTGAGACGTTGCTGGCTTGACCTGAGGCGTTTCCGGCTTGACCTGGGGTGTTTCGCCCGGTTCGCCCGCTTTTCCCTGCTCCCCGGGCTCTCCGGTCTCTCCCGGTCTTCCGGGGCTGCCGGGGCTGCCGGACGGATGGTGGGGCTGACCCCACCATCCCCTAGGGGGCAAGGGTCAGGGTCAACTGGGTGGAACTCCGGATGGGTTGGCGGCCCCGGCTTCCGTACCTTCGAGAGGTGACCGCACCGGGCGGTCACGGACCAGCTTGAGGACTCTCGGAGGCGACCATGGCGGCCCGCACCCACTCCCGGCCCCACTCGGCGACCACCGGCGGCGTCGACATCAGGCTGCCCTGGTGGGCGCTCGCCCTGCCCGCCCTCGCGTTCCTCGTGCTGCTCGCGCTGATACTGAACCCGTCGGATGCCCACGCGGCGACCGGCGACCCGGCGATCACGCGGCTCCTGGAGCGCGCCCAGCAGCTCCTCGCGCGCTGAGGACAAGCCCCCTCACGCGGTGAATCCGCATGTCAACTCCCTGAGCCGGGCCGCCTGTTTCATGCGAAGCTGGGACCCATGAGCGTCGCAGAACCCCGCAGGATCGTCCTCTTCCGGCACGCGAAGGCCGACTGGCCCCAGGTCCCCGACCACGAGCGCCCGCTCGCCGAGCGGGGCCGTACGGACGCCGCCGTCGCCGGACGCAAGCTGGCCGACACCGGCATCACCATCGACCTGGCCCTGTGCTCCACGGCGACCCGCACCCGCGAGACGTGGAAGCTCGCGGTGCACGAGCTGTCGCACCGGCCGAAGACCGTCTACGAGGAGCGGGTCTACGAGGCCTCGCCCGGCGAGCTGATCGCCGTGCTCAACGAGGTCCCGGACGAGGTGCGGAACGTGATCCTGATCGGCCACAACCCCGGCGTGCACGGTCTGGCCGACATCCTGGCCGGCGCGGCCGACGACGACGCCCGTGAGCGGATGGACCGGCGTGGCTTCCCCGCAGCCGCCTTCGCCCTGCTGTCCTTCGACGGCCCCTGGAAGGGCGTCGAGCCCGGTGTGGCCACACTCGTGGACTACTGGGCGCCCTCCGAGTGACCCGGCGCCGGCGCGGCGCTCCGGACGGCGAAGGGCCCGGCACCGCACAGGGTGCCGGGCCCTCCCGCTGGCCCGGGCACGGGCGCCCTCCCGGCGGGCGGGCGCGGGCGGGCCCCCGCTCAGTCCTCGCCGCTCAGTCCTCGTCGTCGTGCATGTCGGCGGCCTCGACCTCTTCCCGGGTGATGCCGAGGAGGTAGAGGACCGTGTCGAGGAAGGGGAAGTTCACCGCCGTGTGCGCCGCCTCCCGGACCACCGGCTTGGCGTTGAAGGCCACGCCCAGGCCCGCCGCGTTCAGCATGTCCAGGTCGTTCGCGCCGTCACCGATCGCCACCGTCTGCGACAGCGGCACCCCGGCCTCCGCCGCGAAGCGGCGCAGCAGCCGCGCCTTGCCCGCCCGGTCCACGATCTCGCCGGTGACCCGGCCGGTCAGCTTCCCGTCGACGATCTCCAGCGTGTTGGCCTGCGCGAAGTCCAGCCCCAGCCGCTCCCTCAGGTCGTCGGTCACCTGGGTGAACCCACCGGAGACGACTCCCACCTGGTAGCCGAGCCGCTTCAGGGTGCGGATCAGCGTGCGCGCGCCCGGCGTCAGCCGGACCTCCTCGCGCACCTTCTCCACCACCGACGCGTCCAGCCCCTTCAGCAGCGCCACGCGCGCGTGCAGCGACTGCTCGAAGTCCAGCTCCCCGCGCATCGCCGCCGCCGTCACCTCGGCGACCTGGTCCTCACAGCCGGCGTGCGCGGCGAACAGCTCGATGACCTCGTCCTGGATCAGGGTCGAGTCCACATCCATGACCACCAGCCGCTGGGCGCGCCGGTGCAGACCCGCCGAGACCACCGCGATGTCGACACCCAGTGCCGCCGCGTCGGAGGCCAGGGCGGTGCGCAGCGGTTCGGTCTCCACGCCGGACACCGCGAACTCCACCGCCGTCACCGGATACTTGGCCAGCCGGAAGATACGGTCGATGTTGCCGCCGGCCTTCGCGATCCGGTCGGCGATCGCGGCGGTCGACTCGGCGGTGAGCGGGTGGCCGAGGACGGTCACCAGGGAGCGCCCGAGGCCGCGCGGCCGGTTGTCGCCGTGCCCGGAAATGATCTCCGCCTGCATCTTCATCGACTCGGCCCAGCTGTGCACGGTGGCCCGCAGGTCGCCCTCCAGGCCGGCCGGCGGCTGGGTCACCAGCACGCACAGCACCAGGCGGCCCCGGGTGACGACCTGCTCGATGTCGACCACGTCGACGAGGTAGGCGCCGAGGGTGTCGAAGAGGCCGGCCGTGATGCCCGGCCGGTCCTTGCCGAAGATCTTGACGAGGAGGGTGGGGACCTCGGGGGTCTGCGAAGCGGAGGTCTGCGAAGCGCTCATGGTGTCACCACCGTATCCGGCACCCAGTGCCTCTCGCCGCCGAGGTCCGCCTGACGGACACGGAACAATGGGTGTCGACCCGGTGTCGAGGATCTTGCCACCGGAAGACGGCACCCCTGCCGCGCGAGCGATACCGCCCGGCTCCATCACGAGGGTCCCACGCCTCGGGCTGAACGGCAGACGGAGACGACGGCGGGCGCGGCCACCGGAGCGGCGTCCGGGGACGGCGCGCCGGTGGTCCGGGCCGCCTCTCGGGGTGGTGTGAAGCCGTCGGCAGCCCCCGCCACGGCTTGCGGGGCCGAGGAAGCCGACGGCGCTGTCTACGACCCGGCCACCGTGCACCCGTCGGTGCAGCCGAGCGCGGCGGGCAGCCCCTGCCACCAGAACGCGCGTCCCTGCCGGCTCTCCGGCCGGCAGCGTCAGCGGTACCGCCACCACCGGACATCACAAACCGATCCACTGACCACCGCGCCCGTACGAGAAGTTCGGCCGACGCCGTGACAACTCCCTTCACACGCAAGCACGTAGAACCGACGCAGGGGGACGCAGTAAAGAACGAACCACCCGCCCCCAGCGCTCCAACCCCCCTCGAACCCCTTGCCAAGGCCCGAGTTTCGGTCCTGGGGCCGAGCCTGAAATAGTTCCCCACGATGTTCGACATCCCTAGACTCCCTGCGACGGGGGTAACTCGGGGGACAACTCAGTGGGGCATGGAGTGCCGGAACTCGTACTCGAAACAAATGGACATACCTGGATGCTCGATCCATCCAGGGCATACAGCCTCGGACGTGATCCGCAGGGGGACATCGTCTTCGACGACGCCAGGGTCTCCTGGCGGCACGCCACGGTCAGCTTCAACGGCCGCAGCTGGGTCATCGAGGACCACGGCAGCACCAACGGCACGTACGCGCAGGGCCAGCGGATCCAGCACATGGAGATCGGCCCCGGCTCGTCGCTGCACCTCGGCAACGCGACCGACGGACCGCGGCTGAACCTGTCGGCGTCCACGGCACCGGTCGGCGGCCCGGCCCAGCAGCCGCAGGCAGCGGCGCCGTACGCGGCCCAGGGCGCCGGCGCCCCCGGCTGGCAGCAGGCGCCCGCGCACCAGCAGCCCGCCCCGCAGCAGGCCGTACCCCACCAGGCGCCCGCGCAGCACCCCGCCCCCCAGGCCGGCTGGCAGCAGCCGCCCGCGTTCCCGCACCAGCAGGCCGGCCCCGCCGAGCAGTACGCGCAGAAGACGCCCGGTGGTGGCGAGGGGGCGCCGCCGGTCCACGGCGACCGCAGCCCGACCACGTTCCACCAGTTCGCGCTCGACCGCGTGATGCGCATCGGCCGTGCCCTGGAGAACGACCTGGTCGTCTCCGACCTCCAGGTCTCCCGGAACCACGCCGAGTTCCACGCCACGCCCGACGGCCGCTTCGAGATCCGCGACCTCGGTTCGCACAACGGCACCTTCGTCAACGGCCAGCCGATCCCGAAGGGCAGCGCGCAGCTGCTCGGCCCGACCGACATCGTCGGCGTCGGCCACTCCACCTTCCGGATCGTCGGCGACCGCCTCGAAGAGTTCGTCGACACCGGTGAGGTCTCCTTCTCGGCCCGCCATCTGACCGTCACGGTCGACGGCGGCAAGCAGATCCTCAAGGACGTCTCCTTCGGCGTACCCGAGAAGTCGCTGATCGCGGTGATCGGCCCCTCCGGTTCCGGCAAGTCGACCCTGCTCAAGGCGCTCACCGGCTACCGGCCCGCCAACCAGGGCGAGGTGCTGTACGACAACCGGAACCTGTACAAGCAGTTCGCCGAGCTCCGTCAGCGCATCGGTCTGGTCCCGCAGGACGACATCCTGCACAAGGAGCTGACCGTCAAGAAGGCCCTGAAGTACGCGGCCAAGCTGCGCTTCCCCGCCGACACCACGGCCCAGGAGCGCGACGCCCGCATCGACGAGGTGCTGCGCGAGCTGAAGCTCGACATCCACAAGGACAAGAAGGTCACCTCGCTCTCCGGCGGCCAGCGCAAGCGCGTGTCGGTGGCCCTTGAGCTGCTGACCAAGCCGTCGCTGATCTTCCTGGACGAGCCGACCTCCGGCCTCGACCCGGGCATGGACCGCGACGTCATGCAGCTGCTGCGCGGCCTCGCCGACGACGGCCGTACCGTGCTCGTCGTCACCCACTCGGTGGCCGAGCTGGCGCTGTGCGACAAGCTGCTGGTGATGGCGCCGGGCGGCGCGGTCGCCTACTTCGGCCCGCCGGGGGAGGCGCTGAACTTCTTCGGCTACGACAGCTGGGCCGACGTCTTCTCCGCCTTCGAGAACTACCGCGACTACGACTGGGCGGGCCGCTGGAAGGGATCGCAGCACTACCAGATGTACGCCGCGGACGTCGACTCGGTCGCCCCGCAGGCGGTCCAGACGCAGCCGATGCAGGCGATCAGGCCGCCCAAGCCGCAGAGCTGGCTCTCCCAGTTCGTCACCCTGGTGCGGCGCTATGTGTCGGTCATCGCCTCCGACCGCGGCTTCCTGGCCCTGATGGTGCTCCTGCCGGCCGTCATCGGCTCGGTCAGCCTGCTGATCCACCCGGACCACGGTCTGCTGCCCAACGGCCCCAACGCGCGGACCGGCCAGATCGCGCCCAACGGCACCGCCACCACCGTGCTGCTGATCCTGGCCGTCGGCGCCTGCTTCGCCGGAGCCGCCAACTCCGTCCGCGAGCTGATCAAGGAACGAGTGATCTACGAGCGGGAGCGCGCCACCGGCCTGTCCCGGTCGGCGTACCTGATGTCGAAGGTGTTCGTGCTCGGCGTGATCACCGGGTTCCAGGGGCTGCTGGTCGGCGTCATCGGCTTCGGCCGGCGCGAGATCCCGGACCGGGGCCTCATCCTCGGGCACGCCACGCTGCTGGAGCTGTCCCTGCCGATCATGGGGCTCGGCTTCGCCGCGATGATGTTCGGCCTGATCATCTCCTCGCTGGTGAAGACGGCCGAGAAGACCATGCCGCTGCTGGTGATGTTCGCGATCATCCAGGTCGTCTTCACCGGCTGCCTGTTCGCCCTGCACGGCACCGTCGGTGTGAACGAGTTCTCGTACCTGATGCCGTCCCGCTGGGCGGTCGCCGCGGCCGGCGCCACGCTGGACTTCAACCGGATCAGCCCGCCGGAGACCGCCGGCGACAACGACCCGCTGTGGAACCACACGGTCGGCGCGTGGAGCATGGACATGATCGCGCTGATCGCGCTCGGTGCGCTCTGCGGCTTCTTCGTGGCCCGCTTCCTGCGCCGCCACGAGCCGGAGGTCATGCGCAAGTAGCCGCGCGCCCCCGCGGCACCCGCTCGTACGACGCCGAAGGGCGGCACCCCCTGTGCGGGGGTGCCGCCCTTCGGCCGTACGTCGTCGAGGTCCCGCGCCAGGGCCTCAGTACGCGCTGTTGACGTTGTCGATCGAGCCGTACCGGTGGGCCGCGTAGTTGGCGGCGGCGGTGATGTTGGCGACCGGGTCGTAGATGTTCCAGGAGGTGCCGGGGACGTGGTACGCCTGGAAGGTGGGCGGGATCACCTGGAGCAGGCCCTTGGACGGGATGCCGTTGACGGCGTTGATGTCCCAGTTGTTGATGGCGCTGGGGTTGCCGGAGGACTCCCGCATGATGTTGCGGTGCAGGCCGTTGTAGCTGCCCGGGATGCCCTTGGCCTTCATGATGTCCAGGGACTGGCGGATCCAGCCGTCCAGGTTGTTGGCGTACGTCTTCGCGGCGACCGGCTCCATCTGCAGGCGCTGGGTGGAGCGGCCGGCGGCGGCCGTGACGGCGCGCTCCTGTGCGGCCTTCTTGACGGCGGCGTCGACGGCGGCCTTCTTCGCGACGGCGGCGTCGGCGGCCTTCTTCTGCGCCGCGAGGGTGTCGAGCTTGATGTTCTTGGCGGCGAGCTGGTCCGTGACCGTGCCCTTGACGTTCTTCAGGACGGTGCCGGTGGCGGCGACCTGCGCGGTCGCGGCGGGGGCGCCGGTGGTGACCGTGTCGGCGTTGCTCGGAGCGGCCGAGAAGGCGAGGGCGGCGGTGCCGAGTGCGGCGACACCGGCGACGGCGATATTGCGGTGCTTGGTCAGCTGAGGACTGTGAGCACGGTTGAGGATGTTCTTGGGCATGGCTGATGGACCTCTTCGATAGCGCGGAGGTCGCTCCTGCGTCCGCCGGGGGAATCGGCTCCTCCCACACGAACGCCGCGGGGCCGGATAGCCCGCGGCGCTGAGCGACGGAAGCAATTCTTAGCGGGCGCAAAATGCCCAGGCAAAGGTGTGACGTACGAAGCCCGATAGTGGATCAGGGAAGGGCAAAACGGGACAGACAGGACCGTCTGTCCCGTTCATGCGGGGGCGTTTATCTCCTATGTCCTTTCGTACGTGATGCACGCCCTATGCGCGGGCTCACATGGAGCGCCATGCCATCTCACTTCTTGTTGCCATCGCAATGCTCTGGGTGAGGGTTCTCCACCGGAAGGATGAGATGGACGTCGCCGAACTCGTGCCACAGGTAGAGCGCCCGCAGCGCCTCCTCGTAGGCACGGTCGACCGCCGCCCGCCCGGCGACCGCCTCCAGCATCAGCAGGTGGGACGCCTCCGGCTCGTGCAGCCCGGTCAGCAACCCGTCCACCGCCCGTACCCCGCGCTCGGGGGTCACCACCAGATCCGTCCACCCTTCGGCCGCCCGCACCACACCGTCCGGCCCCGCGGCCGACTCCACGGCCCGCACCGCCGTCGTCCCCACCGCGATCACCCGGCCGCCCTCCGCCCGAGGAGGCGCATGGAGCCCTTCCCGACGCGTCCGGACCTGGTTGATCAGCCGCGCCGACGCCTCCGGCACCGAGAACCGCTCCGGATACGGCGGCTCGTGCGCTTCCGCCGACGAGACCCCTGTGTGCAGCGTCACCGGCGCGAACCACACCCCCCGGCTCACCAGCTCCGCCACCAGCCGCGCGGTGAAGGGCCGGGCCGCGCTCGGCATCTCGGCACTGCCCGCCCCGTCCGGCGACGGCAGCGCGAACACCGTCTGGTACGCGGACAGCGGCTGGTCCCGCTCCGTGTAGGAGTAGCGAATGGGCCGCCCGTGTCCGCCGAGCACCTCCCGTACGTCCGCCCCGGCGACCCGCGCCCACCACAGCCGCTCACCCCGCGCGCTCAGCGGCTCCTCCAGCAGCAGCCGCCCCCCGCCCGGCAGCGACACCTCTGTCCCCGCGGGCGAGCCCGCACGCGCGCGCGTAGTACCGCGCCCGTCCGGTTCCCGCAGCTCGACCGCCCACCGCCCGTCGTCCCCGCGCGTGGAGAAATGCACCACCACGCGCGCGTGCCCGATCCGGCCGTCGACCGCCGCGGCCAGCGTCGGGGAGGTGTTCACCACCAGCAGATCCCCGGCCCGCAGCAGCCCCGGCAACTCGCTGAACGCGTGGTGCGCCACCTCCGTCCCGCGCGACACCATCAGCCGTACGGCGTCCCGCCCCAGCCCCGGCCCCCGCTGCTCGGCGGGCACGCGCGCGGACAGCTCCGCGGGGACCTCCCCCCGCTTCCGGGGCCCGAGCGGGCAGACTCCCGTGGACACGGTCACCGCGCCTCCAGCAGGGCCGGCGCCGCGTACCGCCCGCTGGCCGGCCGCTCGTCCAGCAGCCGCAGGAACGCCGGTACGACATCGGCGGGCGCCGGACGCGGAGCGTCGTCGTCCGGTACGGCCGCCGCGTACAGGTCCGTCGCCATGTCCCCGGGATCCACCGCCCACACCCGCAGTCCCGGCTCCTCCACCCCGAGCACCGCGGCGAGCTGGTCCAGGGCCGCTTTGGAGGCGCCATAGCCGCCCCACGTCCCGTACGCCTCCGCCGCCGCGTCCGAGGAGACCGCGATCACCGTGCCCGCCGGCGACGCGTGCAGCAGCGGCAGTGCCTCCTGGACCAGCCCGAGCGCCGCCACCACGTTCACCTCCAGCGCCCGCCGCAGCCCCTCCGGCGGCAGCTCCGCCAGCCGGACCAGCGGCTTGGCGCCCAGCGCGCTCGCGTTGCTCACCAGCAGGTCGGCCCCGCCCAACCGCCACGCGGCGGCCACCAGCTCCGCCCGGTGCCCGCCGTCCGTGACGTCCCCGGGCAGCGCCACCACCCGCGTACCGTGCCCCGCGACCGCCTCCGCGGCCTCCTTGAGGGCGTCGGCGCCCCGGGCGTCGAGCACCAGATCCCAGCCGCGTGCGCCCAGCGCCTCGGCGAGCGCCCGCCCCAGGCCCTTCGAGGCCCCCGTGATGATCGCTACCGGCATGACTACCGTCCCCTCGTCGCTCACCGCCCCCTCGGGCGGTGACCTCAACCTAGGAACGGCACCCCTCGGACCGCCTCGGACGCGGGCCGCAAGGCACCGGGGCCCTTCGGCGTACGCCCGACGTCGCAGGCCCTCCGGCGTACGCCCGGCGCCCCGGTACCGGCGGCCTACGCCCGGCGTCCCAGGACCCGCGGCCCACACCCCGCCCCCGGAACCGGCGGCCTACGCCACCAGGCCTAGATGAGTAAGTCCGAAGGCTTGGTCAGTGGTCGTAGGCGGTCAGTGAGCGGGTGATGGCTTGGCCCGTGTTGCGGTTGTGCCAGATGGCGGCCGTCATCGCCAGGATCCTTTGTCCGACACGGGCGAGGACCCCGGCCGGGGTCCTGGCTCCGTGGCGTTCGAGGTCGAGTTGGCCCTTGAGGGTGTCGTTGACCGACTCGATGAGCTGACGGATGGGCTTGAGCAGGTGCTCGCCGGGCCGGGCGGTGAGGGTGCGGTAGGTCGGCCGCAGCAGGGTCAGGCCTCGGCCATGAACGCGTCGAGGTGCTTGGACACGTAGCCCTTGTCGCCGACGATCGTCTGCCCCGGGTGTGTGGCCAGCAGGTCCTGGTCACCCGTGAGCATGTCGGCCAGGACCTCGCGTTCGTCGGTCTTGGGGTGGGCCAGGGCCCAGGTGATCGGCAGGCCGCCGGGGGTGCAGATCAGGTGCAGGCGCAGGCCCCAGAAGAACCGGGAGTGGGAGGGGCAGTAGCCGTAGCCGGCCCAGCCGGCCAGGTCGGAGCGCTTGACGGTGGGCCGTGAGCGGGTGCACTCCACGGGGGTGGAGTCCACGGTCCAGACGTCGTCGTGCCACAGGTCGGTGTCACGGGCGAGGGTGCGGATGAACTTGCTGATCAGCGTGTTCGCGGCCCGCAGGCGTTTGTTGTAGCCGGACTGTCCGGGCAGGTAGGGGAACTCGGCGGACAGATGGGCGCGGGCGAAGCGCAGCCAGCGGGCCTCGGAGACGAAGCCGAGCAGGGCCTGCATCACCGCCAGCGTCAACAGTTCGGCATCCGTCAGCCTGGGCGGGCGTCCCCATCGCCGCGTTCCCGCCAGAGAGTCATCGATCTTCACGTACAGTGCTGTCGCGAGGGTTTCGAGGTCTGTCGTCACAAACGGATCAACGAGACCCTCGCTTCATGCACCCGGCCCCTTCGGACTTACTCATCTAGGCCCAGCGGACCGGGTCCCGCCGTCACCGGTCCGATCCGCGCTGTCGGACCCCGCCGGTACCGTGAGGAACATGAGTCAAGGCCCCCGGTCCGGCCTCGCCGCGGTGAGTTCCGCGCTGCTGGCCATGAGCAGGCACCTGGAGATGCGCGACGTCCTCAAGACGATCGTCGCCTCCGCGCGCGAGCTGCTCGACGCGCAGTACGCCGCGCTCGGCGTCCCCGACGACCACGGCGGTTTCGCCCAGTTCGTCGTGGACGGCGTCAGCGACGCGCAGTGGCGTGCCATCGGCCCGCTCCCGCGCCAGCACGGCATCCTCGCCGCGATGCTGCACGAGGCGAAGGCCGAGCGCCTCGCCGACGTGCGCAAGGACCCCCGCTTCGAGGGCTGGCCGTCCGCCCACCCCGACCTCGTCGACTTCCTGGGCCTGCCCATCCGCGACGGCGACGAGGTCATCGGCGCCCTGTTCCTCGCGAACAAGAACTGCCCCAAACCCCAGGGGAGTTGCGGCTTCACCCAGGAGGACGAGGAACTGCTCTCCATCCTCGCCCAGCACGCCGCCATCGCCCTCACCAATGCCCGCCTCTACGAGCGCAGCCGCGAACTGACCATCGCCGAGGAACGCTCCCGCCTCGCCCACGAACTGCACGACGCGGTCAGCCAGAAGCTGTTCTCCCTGCGCCTGACCGCCCAGGCGGCAGCCGCCCTGGTCGACCGCGACCCCGCCCGCGCCAAGGGCGAACTGCACCAGGTGGCCTCCCTCGCCGCCGAGGCCGTCGACGAACTGCGCGCCGCCGTCGTGGAGTTGCGGCCCGCCGCACTGGACGAGGACGGCCTGATCGCCACCCTGCGCACCCAGACACGGGTCCTCGACCGCGCCCACACCGCGCGCGTGACCTTCACCAGCAACGGCTTCCGCGCCCTGCCCGCCGCCCAGGAGGAGGCCCTGCTCCGGGTCGCCCAGGAGGCCCTGCACAACGCCCTGCGCCACTCCGGCGCCGACCGGGTCGACGTGACCGTGGACCGGCGCGGCAACGGAGCCGTCCTGCGCGTCACGGACGACGGCGGCGGCTTCGACCCCACGGCGGTCCGCCGCGCCGGACGCCACCTCGGCCTCGTCTCGATGCGGGACCGGGCGAGCGGGGTCGGCGGCACGCTGACCGTGGAATCCGCGCCCGGCAAGGGCACCACGATCGAGATGGAGGTCCCCGGTGGGTGAACCGATCAAGGTCCTGCTGGTCGACGACCACCAGGTCGTCCGCCGGGGCCTGCGCACCTTCCTGGAGGTCCAGGACGACATCGAGGTCGTCGGCGAGGCCGCCGACGGCGCCGAGGGAGTCGCCCGCGCCGAGGAACTGCGGCCCGACGTCGTCCTCATGGACGTGAAGATGCCGGGCATGGACGGCATCGACGCCCTGCGCAGACTGCGCGAACTCGACAACCCCGCGCGCGTGCTCATCGTCACCAGCTTCACCGAGCAGCGCACGGTCGTCCCGGCCCTGCGCGCGGGCGCCGCCGGGTACGTCTACAAGGACGTCGATCCCGACGCCCTGGCCGGCGCCATCCGCTCCGTGCACGCCGGGCACATCCTGCTCCAGCCCGAGGTCGCCGGTGCCCTGCTCTCCCAGGACGAGGCCGGCACCGGGCAGGGCAGGGGCGGCTCGCTCACCGAGCGGGAGCGAGAGGTGCTCGGCCTGATCGCGGACGGCCGCTCCAACCGCGAGATAGCCCGCGCGCTCGTCCTGTCCGAGAAGACCGTCAAGACGCACGTCTCCAACATCCTGATGAAACTCGACCTCGCCGACCGCACCCAGGCCGCGCTGTGGGCCGTACGCCATGGCGTGACCGGCTGATACGCCCTGCCCCACGCCTGGCCCGCGGCAACACGGAGGGTTACGGTCCGGACCGAGATTCATACTGTCGTGGGAATGCCACCCGGATGGCGCACCCTCCGGTGATCTCCGCCGTTCTCCAGTGCGTGCCGCGGAGATCGCCGCGGTGAACGACCAGGAGGGGTTGACAGTGAAGAACCTGAAGAAGGCGGCGGCCGTGACGATGGTGGCCGGGGGTCTGGTGGCGGCCGGTGCCGGTCTGGCCTCGGCCCACGGCGGCGCCCACGCGGCCGGCGAGGCCGTCGGCTCCCCGGGCGTCGGCTCGGGCAACGTCGCCCAGGTCCCGGTGCACGTGCCGGTGAACGCGGTCGGCAACAGCGTGAACGTCATCGGCGTGCTGAACCCGGCCTTCGGCAACCTCGGCCTCAACGGCTGAGGCTCCGGCCGGCGACGACGTCAGGCCTCCCGGGCGCACCGGGGGGCCTGTCGGGTTGTCGTCCGACTGGCCCGAACGGGCGCCGGGACCGGCGTTCCCGTACCCCGCCGGGGGCTCCCGCGTTGATCAGCGCACGACCCACGGTCGGGTCGGAGCAGCACACGCAGGAGGAACCCGTCCCCATGAACATCGTCAAGAAGGCCGCGCTCGCCGTGACCGCCGCCGGCCTCGCCGCCGGCGCGTCCGCCGGTTCGGCGGTCGCCGACGCGGACGCCCACGCCGCCGCCGTACGGTCCCCGGGCGTCGCCTCCGGCCTCACTGCCCAGATCCCGGTCGACGTCCCGGTCCAGGTGGACGGCCTGACCGCCAACCTGGTCGGCGCCCTGAACCCGGCCTTCGGCAACACGAGCGTCACCCGGTAACGACGCCCCTGGGGCCGGCCCCTCAGCCTTCCGTACCGGCCCCGGGCACCCAGGTTCACGCGCCCGCACCGAGCGTCGGGCTCACGCACCAACGCGGGACCTCTCCCAGCCTCCGGCCGCCACGCTCCCGCGAGCGGCATAGGGCTCCGGGGGGGGGGCTCTTCCCAGCGGCGACCCCTCAGCCTTCCGCGAGCCCGGCTCCTCAGCTTCCGGAGCCCGCGCCGGACCGGCGGGCATCCACGTCGACCCCGGCCCCCGGGCACCCACGCCCGCCCGGCAGCTCAGCCTTCCGGAGCCTGCGCGGGACCCCCGGCCCTCCGCATCGGCCCTGCGCCTCCCGGCATGGGTACGAGCCCGGCCCCTAAGGTGTGCCGACCCGGCCCTTCAGCCTTCCGTGCCCGCGCCGAGCGCTCAGCCCCCCCCGGTACCGGCCCCCCGGCCATCAGCCCCCGTACCGGCTCTCGGCCGCCAGGCATCCGCCCCGGTCCCCGGCCCCCGGGCGTCCGCTCCGCTCTCCAGCCGTCAGGCATCTGCCCCGCCCCCGCCCCCACACCTCACCGCATCCCCCGCTCCCGCTGCTCCACGAACGAGTTGTACGCCGCCACCTGCGCCCGCCGGGCCGTCCGCTCCACCGGCCGCAGTGCCGCTCCGCGTGCTGCCATCTCCGAGGCGCTCACCGCGCCCCCGTGACCGTTGCCGTACGCCAGTGACACCAGCAGCCCCACCCGCTGCGCCAGCTCCAACACCCGCACCGCACGCGGCGGATACCCCGGAGCCAGCACCTCCCGGCCACGCTCGGCCCGCGCCCGGTACGCGTCGATCGCCGCCTCCGCCACCGGCCCCGACCCGGCGACGTCCAGCTTCGACAGCACCTCGGTCGCCTCCCGCAGCGCCTCCGCCAGCTCCCGCTCGGCCTCGCCCAGCGACGGCACATCGGCGGGCGGCGCCTCCCGCACCGGCAGCACGTGCCAGACCACCTCGGCGTGCACATCGCCCGCGGGCCCGGCCTCGTACACCTCGGGCACCAGCCCGAGCGCGGACCCGTGACAGACCACCGCCTCCTCGGCCTCCAGCGCCCGCGCGTTGAACTCGGGCGGGCCGCTCAGCCCCAGCGGATGCCCCGGCGCGGGCAGCGCCACCCGCAGTCCGGTCACCCCCAGCGTGCGCAGCCGCCCCAGTGCGAGGGTCAGCCCGACCGGCGCGGACTCACCGGGCAGCCCCTCCACCCGGTGCACGGCGTCCTCGCCCACGACGGCGAGTACGGCGTCATCCGGAGAGACAAGTCCGGCCAAAAGGGCATTTCCCCAAGCGGCAAGGCGTCCTGAACGCGGTTCCGAGAGCATGCCTCCACCCTAAGGACCGGACCGATGGAATGGAGCGGGGCACTCGTGGCGTAGATTTCATAAGGGCTGCGCCCACCGGCGCGGCGGACCCGAGCCACAGGCGTACGCGACAGCCGAGACCGGCCACACTGCAAGGGGAGACAACGCGCTCATGAGCGATGTTCTGGAGCTTCAGGACGTATCCGTGGTCCGTGAGGGCCGGGCTCTGGTGGACCAGGTCTCCTGGTCGGTCAAGGAGGGCGAGCGCTGGGTCATCCTCGGTCCCAACGGCGCCGGCAAGACCACCCTCCTGAACGTCGCCTCCAGCTACCTCTACCCCAGCAAGGGCACCGCCACCATCCTCGGGGAGACCCTCGGCAAGCCCGGCACCGACGTCTTCGAACTGCGCCCCCGCATCGGCATGGCCGGCATGGCCATGGCCGACAAGCTCCCCAAGCGCCAGACCGTGCTGGAGACCGTCCTGACGGCCGCCTACGGCATGACCGCCCACTGGCAGGAGGAGTACGACGAGGTCGACGAGCGGCGCGCCCGCGCCTTCCTCGACCGCCTCGGCATGAGCGACTACCTGGAGAGGAAGTTCGGCACCCTCTCCGAGGGCGAGCGCAAGCGCACCCTGATCGCCCGCGCCCTGATGACCGACCCCGAACTGCTCCTGCTGGACGAACCCGCCGCCGGTCTCGACCTCGGCGGTCGCGAGGACCTGGTACGCCGCCTCGGCCGGCTCGCCCGCGACCCCATCGCCCCCTCGATGATCATGGTCACGCACCACGTCGAGGAAATCGCCCCCGGCTTCACCCACGTCCTCATGATCCGCCAGGGCAAGGTGCTCGCCGCCGGCCCGATCGAGCTCGAACTCACCTCCCGCAACCTCTCCCTCTGCTTCGGCCTCCCGCTCGTCGTGGAGCAGGTCGGCGACCGCTGGACCGCCCAGGGTCTGCCCCTGTCCTGACCCCTCTGCTCTCCCCTGCGCGCCCTGTCCGCCGCCCGACCGCGGCCCTACCATGACCATGTGAACGACATCGACGCATGGGTGTGGTGGCTCGTCGGCGCGGCGGCGCTCGGAATCCCGCTCGTGGTCACCGCGATGCCGGAGTTCGGCATGCTCGCGGTGGGCGCCGTGGCGGCGGCGGCCGTCTCCGCCCTCGGTTTCGACGCGGTCATCCAGGTCCTGACGTTCGTCGTCGTCTCCGTCGCCCTCATCGCCGTCGTCCGGCCCATCGCCGCCCGGCACGGCCGGCAGAGCCCCCGACTCGCCACCGGCGTGGAGGCGTTGAAGGGCAGGCAGGCCGTCGTCCTGGAGCGGGTCGACGGGTCCGGAGGCCGCATCAAACTCGCCGGGGAAGTCTGGTCGGCCCGCGCCCTGGACACCGGCCGTGCCTACGAAGTGGGCCAGGAGGTGGACGTCGTGGACATCGAAGGGGCCACCGCGATCGTCATCTGAGGGCCAACTGACCGAGAACGACTCACGAGTTGCGCGACGGTCTGTCAGACTCGACCAGCAAGATCTTCAACAGTCATGAGATCTGCCGAAAGAGCCGAGGCGGAGAAGGGTACGGGGAACGACGATGGAACCGGTCATCATCGTCCTGATCATCCTGGTGGTGTTGGTCTTCATCGCCCTGATCAAGACGATCCAAGTCATCCCACAGGCCAGCGCCGCCATCGTCGAGCGCTTCGGCCGCTACACGCGGACGCTGAACGCGGGCCTCAACATCGTGGTCCCGTTCATCGACACCATCCGCAACCGCATCGACCTGCGTGAACAGGTCGTACCGTTCCCGCCGCAGCCGGTGATCACCCAGGACAACCTGGTCGTGAACATCGACACGGTCATCTACTACCAGGTCACCGACGCCCGGGCCGCCACCTACGAGGTCGCCAGCTACATCCAGGCGATCGAGCAGCTCACCGTCACCACCCTGCGCAACATCATCGGTGGCATGGACCTGGAACGGACCCTGACCTCCCGCGAGGAGATCAACGCGGCCCTGCGCGGCGTCCTGGACGAGGCCACCGGCAAGTGGGGCATCCGCGTCAACCGCGTGGAGCTGAAGGCCATCGAGCCCCCGACCTCCATCCAGGACTCGATGGAGAAGCAGATGCGCGCCGACCGTGACAAGCGCGCCGCCATCCTCACCGCGGAAGGCACGCGCCAGGCCGCCATCCTCACCGCCGAGGGCGAGAAGCAGTCGCAGATCCTGCGCGCCGAAGGTGAGGCCAAGGCGGCGGCCCTGCGCGCCGAGGGCGAGGCCCAGGCCGTCCGCACGGTCTTCGAGGCCATCCACGCCGGCGACCCGGACCAGAAGCTGCTGTCCTACCAGTACCTCCAGATGCTCCCCAAGATCGCCGAGGGCGACGCCAACAAGCTCTGGATCGTCCCCAGCGAAATCGGCGACGCCCTCAAGGGCCTCTCCGGAGCGATGGGCAACTTCGGTCCCCTCGGCGGAGGTTCGGGCAACAACGGCAACAACGGCTCATCGGGCAACGGCGGCTCCGCCGGTACCGAGCGCCGAGAGAAGCCGTCGATCGACTGAGGGGCCTTCACGGCACCGGTGCGACCCGCGCCCTCCGGGGGCGCGGGGAACCGCGCGGTCAACCACGAACAACCCGGGAGCCGCCGACAGCGAACCCGGCAGACGATCAGGCCGCATCCCGAGCGAGCCACTCAGGAAGAGCCTCGAAGTCCTCGGCGCCCAAAGCCAGGAGCATCGCATCCGCCGGCGTCGGCTCGAACGGCTCCCGGAGCAGCGCCATCCCGGCCTCCTCCGGAGTCCGGTTCGCTTTGCGATGGTTGTCCTCGGCGCACGCGGCGACCGTATTCAGCCACGTGTCCTGCCCGCCCTGGGACCGCGGCACCACATGGTCCACCGTCGTCGCCCGCCGCCCGCAGTACGCGCACCGGTGCCGGTCCCTGACCAGCACCCCCCGCCGTGACCACGGAGCTTGTCTTCGGAACGGCACCCGTACATACCGGCACAACCGGATCACCCGAGGCGCCGGTATGTCGACATCGGCACCCCGCATACGCAGTTCGGGATGGGCCTGCTCGACGACGGCCTTGTCCTGGAGCACCAGAACGACCGCACGGTTCAGCGTCACCGTCGACAGCGGCTCGAAACTCGCGTTCAGCACCAGCGTGTCACGCATCCAGCCCACCTCCCGTGTGCACCTGCCCACCCCCCGGCGGGCTCGGATCAACTCTGGACGGGCGCGCCGAGATGGACAACGCAATAAAAAATGCCCGCCTCCGATCACTTCCAAGACCGGAGGCGGGCAAACGTTCCATGAACCCTTGGCTGAAACCTTGCGCTCGCGTCAGCCCCGCGCGGGGTTCTCGTACTCACCGATGAGCTGGGCGCGCGCGAGCGTGTGGAACCGCAGGTTGAAACCGACGACGGCCGGAGAGACGTCCGCGTCCGGACCCAGCTTCTCCTGGTCCACCGCGTACACCGTGAAGACGTACCGGTGCGGGCCGTCCCCGGGCGGCGGAGCGGCACCGCCGAAGTCCTTCGTCCCGTAGTCGTTGCGCACGTGCACGGCGCCCGCGGGCAGCCCCTCGAACTTGCCGCTGCCCGCACCCGCCGGCAGCTCCGTCACGGAGGCCGGGATGTCGAACAGGACCCAGTGCCAGAACCCGCTGCCGGTCGGCGCGTCGGGGTCGTAGCAGGTCACGGCGAAGCTCTTGGTCTCGGCCGGGAAGCCCTCCCAGCGCAGCTGCGGTGACGTGTTGCCCTCCGCATGGACCTGGGCGCTCTTGAGCGTCGCACCCTCCTCGATGTCCTCGCTCGTCACCGTGAACGACGGCACGGGCGGATGGAAGTCATGGGGGAGCGGCCGCCGCTTGAGCTCGGTCACCTCGGTACCTCCTGATCGATGATCTGGAACCAGCAGTTCCCGAGCCTAGAACCAGTTGCGCTTGCTGCCGACCTCGGACAGCCACTGGTTGAGGTAAGCCGCCCAGTCGGTCCCCTGCCAGTCGTTCAGACCCACCTGGAAGGACCGGAAGGTGTCCGAGCCCTCGCTGAACAGACCCGCCTTCTTGTCCATCTCCAGCACGACGTCCATCGCGTGCTCGTCGGCGACGAAGCTCAGCTCGACCTGGTTCAGACCCCGGTACTGCGACGGCGGGAAGAACTCGATCTCCTGGTAAAACGGCAGCTTCTGCCGCGTGCCCCGGATGTGCCCGCGCTCCATGTCCGCGTTCTTGAAGCGGAAGCCCAGCTGGATGAAGGCGTCCAGGATCGCCTTCTGCGCCGGCAGCGGGTGCACGTTGATCGGGTCCAGATCGCCGGAGTCCACGGCACGCGCGATCGCCAGTTCGGTGGTCACACCGATGTTCATCCCCCGCAGCGCCTGTCCGTCGATCATGGTGATCGGCGTCTCCCAGGGGATCTCCAGCCCGAACGGCACCGCGTGCACGGCCCCCGCCTGCAACTCGAAGGCACCGCCGAGCCGCACCTTGGTGAACTCGATGTCCTGCTTGTACTCCTGGTCGCCGCTCTCCACCTCGACCTTGGCCTGGAGCCCGACGGACAGCCCCTCGACGGCCTGGTTCACGGACCCACCCTGGATCCGCACCTCACCCTGGACGACACCACCCGGTACGACATTCACCTCGGTGAGCACCGTCTCGACCGACGCCCCGCCGGCCCCCAGGCTCGCGAGCAGCTTCTTGAACGCCATGACTCTCCCTTTACGAATGGACCCTCGACCCGTACAAACGCGATCCGCCCGCGCCCGGTTCCGCCGGCGCCGTGCCCCGTCTGGACTACCCTCGGAGGGCATGATCGCGCCCCCGGACCGTACGCCACTGCCCCGAGCCTTCTTCGACCGCCCGGTACTGGAGGTCGCCCCCGACCTCCTGGGCCGCATTCTGGTCCGGACGACACCCGACGGCCCGATCGCCCTCCGCCTCACGGAGGTGGAGGCGTACGACGGCCCGAACGACCCCGGCTCGCACGCCTTCCGTGGCCCCACCGCCCGCAACGCGGTGATGTTCGGCCCGCCCGGACACGTGTACGTCTACTTCACCTACGGCATGTGGCACTGCATGAACCTGGTCTGCGGACCCGAGGGCCGGGCCAGCGCGGTCCTGCTCCGCGCGGGCGAAGTGGTGGAGGGCGCCGAGCTGGCCCGCAAGCGACGCGTATCGGCCCGGAACGACAAGGAGCTCGCCAAGGGACCGGCCCGGCTGGCCACGGCCCTGGAGGTCGACCGGGCCCTGGACGGCGCGGACGCGTGCGCCTCCGGCGAGACCCCTCTGAAGATGCTCGCGGGGACACCGGTCCCCTCCGACCAGGTACGCAACGGTCCGCGTACCGGCGTCGCCGGCGAGGGAGGAGACGGCGACCTCCACCCGTGGCGCTTCTGGGTCGCCAACGACCCGACCGTGAGCCCCTATCGGGCCCACGTGCCGCGGCGCCGCCGAAGTTGACGCGGGCCGCCGAGATGCGTAATGTGGCCCAAGCCGCTGAACCGGGTACGGCGATCGCCTGCAGCCGGAGCGGCCAACCCACTACCTAGCTTCAACCCCTCAGCGGGGTCGTTTCCGGCGCACCCGTGTGCCCGAATTCGAACTCGCGAGACTCGATTATGAGTTCCCGAGGGAATCGGCTAACGTAGTGAATGTCGAAAGGGCGAACGGCGAAAGTCGAAAACCCCGAGACACCCCACCGACTGGGAATCGGATCGCGAAACGG